>DNNO01000011.1 GCA_003497625.1 Flavobacterium sp.
GTTCAACAGTTAAAACATTTACTTGCCCTGAAATCGCATCAAACTGCTCATCTGTCTTATAAATAGGAACAATAACTACTTGAATTGGAGCTAAATTCGGAGGTAGAACCAAACCTTTGTCATCTGAATGCGTCATCACTAAAGCACCCATCAAACGTGTTGAAACTCCCCAAGAAGTTCCCCAAACGTGTTCTTGCTTTCCTTCTTTGTTAGCAAATTTCACATCAAAAGCTTTGGCAAAATTTTGACCTAAAAAGTGAGAAGTTCCCGCTTGCAAAGCTTTTCCATCTTGCATTAAAGCCTCAATACAATAGGTTTCATCAGCTCCAGCAAAACGTTCAGTTTCGGTTTTTAGTCCTTTAATTACTGGAATTGCCATGAAATTTTGAGCAAAATCAGCATATACATGCATCATTTTTTCAGATTCCTCAATCGCTTCTTGACGAGTGGCGTGAGCCGTATGTCCTTCTTGCCATAAAAACTCAGCTGTTCTTAAAAACAAACGCGTTCTCATTTCCCAACGCACCACATTAGCCCATTGATTGATTAATAATGGTAAATCTCTGTACGATTGTACCCAACCTTTATATGTTGACCAAATAATTGCTTCACTAGTAGGACGAACGATTAATTCTTCTTCCAATTTAGCATTCGGATCAACCATTAATTTCCCTGGTCTTTCCTCATCATTTTTCAAACGATAATGCGTTACAATAGCACATTCCTTAGCAAAGCCTTCCGCATTTTTCTCTTCTGCTTCAAACATACTTTTTGGCACAAACAAAGGGAAATAAGCATTACTATGTCCGGTTTCTTTAAACATTCTGTCTAATTCGGCTTGCATTTTTTCCCAAATTGCATAGCCATATGGTTTAATTACCATACATCCTCTTACTCCTGAATTTTCTGCTAAATCAGCCTTTACGACTAGTTCGTTATACCATTTGGAATAATCTTCTGCTCTTGTTGTTAAGTTCTTGCTCATTATATATATTTTGGCACAAAAATTGTTTGTATAAATTTTAACTAATTTGTTCGGCAAAAATAGTTAAATTTGAGGTGTCCAACAATAAAAAAAAGAGCTATGAAAACTTTTTACCCAATTAATTCAAAAAATATTGCCTTTTCCCTGATGGGATTAGTAGCAATATTAACTACTTCTTGTGGTTCCTATCAAAATTCATCTTACTATGATAATGATGGTGTATACGGTTCTGAAAGACCTACTACTCAAGTAGAAAACAAATATTCTGAACAAAATTTAGAAAAATCGAATGAATATGCTCAACAATTTAGAGCTATGCAGGAAGATTATTCTTATTTTACTGATGTTGACAATTATAATTCTCAAGCGCAAGACACTGTAGTAACCGTTTACAGAAACGAATCTAACAACAATTACGCTGGATGGGGAAATAACTCATCTGATATAACCATAAATTATTATGATAACGGCTGGGGCTGGAACAACTGGTACTCTCCTTATTGGGGCTATTCTAACATTGGCTGGGGAGCTGGCTGGGGTTGGAATTCTTGGTATGGAGCAAACTGGGGTTGGGGCTGGAATTCTTGGTACGGTCCAGGTTGGGGCTGGGGATGGAATAACTGGTATGGAAATAATTGGGGATGGAACGGATATTATGGTAACAACTGGGGATGGAATGGCTACTACGGAAGAGACGTAGTATACAATGGAGGAAGAAGAGGCGGAAGCAACTATTACAATCCTAATGGAGGTAGAAATGGTAGATATTCTGACGGCAGAACCTCTACAACTCGACCAAACTTTAATGGCACTAGAAACAATCCTAGAACACAAAATAACGGAACAAGACCTTCGGTTAACCCTAGAAACACTCCGAGAGAAAACTCATCAGGAACACCTAGAAATAATAATTACTCTACACCAAGAAACAATAGTTCAACACCAAGAACTAACAATTATTCAACCCCAAGAAGTAACAACAATTATTCAACTCCAAGAAGTTCTTCAGGAGGTAGTTTTGGAGGTAGCTCATCAGGAGGCGGTGGTCGTTCTGGAGGTGGAGGATCTAGAGGTGGTAGAGGTTAATTAAAATTGCATTTATATATGAAAAAGATATTTTTAGGGATAGCACTTAACTTGTCATTCTTTTCAATTGCTCAAGAAATGACTACAAATGATGCACTTAGATATGCTGTTGAAAACATGAACGGAACCGCTCGTTTTAGAGGAATGAGTGGCGCTTTTGGAGCAGTTGGTGGCGATTTATCAGCTATTAACATTAATCCTGCGGGTTCCTTATTTTTCAATAACAATTTTGCGAGTGCTTCTGTTTCAAGTTTTAACAACAGTAATAATGCTAATTATTTTGGAACAAAAAACAAAGAAAATTTTAGCACATTAGATCTAAATCAAATTGGTGCCGTATTAGTTTTTAACGATACTTCAGGAAAATCAGAATGGAATAAAATTTCAGTTGCCTTAAATTATGATAACACAAATAATTTTGACAACCGTTTATTTACTTCGGGAATAAACCCATTTAATTCTATTTCGAACTATTTTGTAGACCAAGCTAACTTTTTTGCTGACACTCCTTTCAACGATTATCAGTTTGATATGGCTTTCGAAACTTATATTATAGATCCGCATCCAACAACACCAAATCAGTATGTTTCTAATGTATCGCCTGGTGGAAATTATTATCAAGACTATTTTGCCACTTCAAATGGATACAACGGAAAACTAACGGCGAATGTAGCCACAAGTTACAAAGATAAATTATTTTTAGGAATAAACCTTAACGCTCATTTTACAGATTATGTATTAACTACAAGCTTATATGAAAATAATGATAATCCGGAAAACCCAAGTACACAACCTACTGTAAGAAATATAGTTTTTGACAATCAGTTAAGCACCTATGGTTCTGGATTCTCGTTTAATCTAGGCGCTATATATAAAATAAACGAATCTCTAAGATTAGGAGCTTCTTATGAATCTCCAACATGGTATAATTTAAACGATGAGTTAGTTCAAGATTTGTATACTTATGGAAATGTAAATGTTCCTTCTGGAGATGAAAGTCGCTATTACGGAAGTCCTGTTTTTGTTTTCCCAACATACCGTTTAAGAACGCCAAGTAAAATTACAGGTAGTGCTGCTTATATTATTAATAAAAAAGGACTTATTAGTATTGATGTAGCTACAAAAGATTACAGTAATATTGAATACAAAAACACTAATCAAAACAATTTTAGAGATTTAAACTCTCAAATGAGTACTGAATTAAAAAATGCTTACGAAATAAGAATTGGTGGTGAATATAAAATCAAACAATGGAGCTTAAGAGGAGGTTATCGTTTTGAAGAAAGCCCATATGAAACAGGAGATATTATTGGAGATTTAACTGGGTATTCTGCTGGTGTGGGTTATAATTTTGGTGAAAGTAAGTTAGATTTATCTTATGCTAATTCGCATAGAAATTACGATCAAAATATAATTTCATCTGGAATGACTGATACAGCAAGAATTAGAAATGTTCAAAACAATGTAACATTAACTTATTCCATAAACTTCTAACTAAAGAAAAACATATTAAACCACTTCTTCAACCGAAGTGGTTTTTTTATAACCAAACCACAACTCCTAGCCCCGATGGAAGCGACATCCCGCCTTAGCGGATATAGCGGACAGCGGGACCAAAACATTAAAAAATTCCCAAACGCTGGTGCTTCTACTAATTATTTTATGTAATTTTGCACCTCAAATTTAAAAACATGAGAACCAAATCGTTAAAGAAAAATAAAATCAATGTAATTACACTTGGATGTTCTAAAAACACTTACGACAGTGAGGTTTTGATGGGACAACTAAAAGCCAACGGAAAAGATGTAGCACACGAACAAGAAGGCAACATTGTAGTAATTAACACATGTGGTTTTATTGATAATGCAAAGGAAGAATCGGTAAACACGATTTTGGAATATGTAGACAAAAAAGAACAAGGTTTAGTAGATAAAGTATTCGTTACCGGATGTTTATCTGAAAGATATCGCCCAGATTTAGAAAAAGAAATTCCGGATGTTGACCAATATTTTGGAACTACCGAATTACCTTTATTATTGAAAGCTTTAGGTGCAGATTACAAACACGAATTATTGGGAGAACGTTTAACTACAACTCCAAAAAATTATGCCTATTTAAAAATTGCGGAAGGTTGTGATAGACCTTGCAGTTTTTGTGCGATTCCGTTAATGCGCGGAAAACACGTTTCGCAACCCATTGAAAAATTGGTAAAAGAAGCTGAAGGTTTAGCTAAAAACGGTGTAAAAGAATTGATTTTGATTGCACAAGATTTAACTTACTACGGTTTGGATTTATATAAAAAACGTAATCTTGCCGAATTATTAGAAAACCTTGCAAAAGTGGAAGGCATTGAGTGGATTCGTTTGCATTATGCTTTTCCTAGTGGTTTCCCAATGGACGTTTTAGATTTAATGAAGCGCGAACCAAAAATTTGTAATTATATAGATATTCCGTTGCAACATATTTCAGATGATATTTTAAAATCGATGAAACGTGGAACGACAAAAGAAAAAACCACAAAATTATTACAAGAATTTAGAGAGCGTGTTCCAGGAATGACAATTAGAACGACTTTAATTGTAGGTTATCCGGGCGAAACTCAAAAAGATTTCGAAATTCTACGTGATTGGGTTCAAGAAATGAAGTTTGAGCGTTTAGGCTGTTTTACGTATTCGCATGAAGAAAACACAGGTGCTTTTGCATTAGTTGACGATGTGCCGCAAGAAGTAAAGCAAGCGCGTGCCGCTGAAATCATGGATTTACAATCGCAAATTTCTTGGGATTTGAATCAGGAAAAAATCGGACAAACATTCAAATGTGTAATCGACAGAAAAGAAGGACAATATTTCATCGGAAGAACCGAATTTGATAGTCCAGACGTGGATAATGAAGTGTTAGTTGATGCTTCAAAATTCTATTTAAAAACAGGTGATTTCGTAAATTTAAAAATAAAAGATGCTACAGAATTTGATTTGTACGCAGAACCAGTTTAGTAAGTGTTCCGTATTCAAAATTAATAATACAGAAATCCTTGCAATTTTATTGTTAGGATTTTTTATTTAAAATGATAATTGTCATATGTGTTTTTACAATTAATTATTAACTTTAGATAAATAAATTTTAAAACTCGCATCATGATAACCAAACATCCTATTTACCAAGATTTTCCAGAATACGCAGACAAAATTAAAGACCTATTTCATAACAATGATGAGTTTCAGGTTTTGCTTCATTCGTATACAAAGCTAGATGAAAAAATTTATAAGATTGAAACAGACGAAGAACTGGCAATGAATGATGAATTAACACAATTACGAAAAAATCGTGTGTTTTTAAAAGATGAAATATTTAATTTTTTAAAAGATAATTAGAAAACATAATAACAAAAAAACCGCTTTTAAAAGCGGTTTTTTTGTTATTATGTAAATCTTTAGTTTTCTAACACTCTATTAATCTGAACGAAACGTCTTTTATAATAAGGCTCTTCGGTAGAAGAAATAATTACACCTGCTTGAACAGAAGAATGAATAAATTTAATTTCATCGCCATTTATCTCAGTAATCATTCCGACATGATTTATACTTCCTCTACCATTTGTTGTAAAGAAAATTAAATCCCCTTTTTGCGCTTGACTTCTATCAATCTTAAAACCAGCATCAACAGCCATTGAACTTGACGAACGAGGTAAAGTCATATCGATATTTTTAAAAGTCGAAAACATCAATCCTGAGCAATCAAATCCAGCACTTGTAGTTCCTCCTCCTCTGTAACGAGTTCCAATATGTTGTGATGCTTTTGCAATTAAGAATTCAGCCTTAGACATATTTTCTGGAGAAAGCTCTTCAATTTCTTTTGGAGCTTCAACTAGAATATTTTGATTTTTTTCTAATTCAACATTTCCCTTCTTAACAATAACTTCATAACCAATAGGCAAGTTCGCTACGATTTCAGGATTCATTTCTTCTAAATCTCTAACACTTACTTTGTATTTTTTAGAAAGTCTATATAAAGTTTCGCCTTTGGTAACCGTATGCACTTTATTTCCTAGCTCATCTAAACACAAATTAGCATCCATATTAGTTGGATTTGAAACTTCAGCAACAACTATTTTTGTCTCTTTAGGCTTTTTTTCTTTTGGAGATTCTTTTTTAGCAGAAACAACTATTTTATCACCGATTTGAATCGCCTCTGGTTTGATATCAGGATTTAATTCTTTTAATTTTTCCAGACTGATATCGTATTTTTTTGCGATTTTATAAAGTGATTCACCCGATTCCACGATATGAGTTTCTGTACTAACATTTTTAGAGGAAGTAACTTCTTTCTTATCTTTTGAATTCGATTTTTTATAAGGAATCAACAAAACTGTCTTCAATTGTAATAAAACACCTTTTGATTTTGGATTTAATTCATAAATATCGGATTCGCTTACTTTATACTTTTTAGCAATGGAATAAAATGATTCGCCTTCTACAACGGTGTGTTTGATAGTCTTTTGTGAAAAAACTATACTGCTGCAGAAGAAAATAAAAAAAGTTAAAATTTGTATTAATCTCATTTAGAATTAGTTTAGATGGGGTATAGCTATTTTTAAGGTTTGCAAGATAAAAAAAACTCCCTTTAATGAGGGAGTTTTAACATTATTTTAAATTCAAAATAAATTATGCTTTACCAGCCGCAATTAAATTTAAAGCCGAACCCGCTATAAACCAACCAATTTGGCTATCATTATAAGTATGATTTGCTAAAATTACATCTTTAGTTCCATCTGCATGAACAAACTCTAATGTTAGAGGTTTTCCTGGAGCAAATTCTGTCAAATCTAAGAAATTGATAGTATCATCTTCTTGAATTTTATCATAATCAGATTCGTTAGCAAACGTTAAGGCTAACATTCCTTGTTTTTTCAAATTCGTTTCGTGAATACGTGCGAATGATTTTACTAAAACCGCTTTTACTCCTAAGAAACGTGGTTCCATAGCCGCGTGCTCACGTGAAGAACCTTCTCCATAATTATGATCTCCCACAACAATCGAAGGAAGACCCGCCGCTTTGTAAGCTCTTTGAACAGCCGGAACTGCATCATAAGCTCCTGTTAATTGATTTTTAACGGAATTTGCTTTTCCATTAAATGCATTTTCGGCTCCGATTAACATATTATTTGAAATATTATCTAAGTGACCACGGAAACGCAACCAAGGTCCAGCCATCGAAATATGGTCGGTAGTACATTTTCCAAAAGCTTTGATTAGCAATTTAGCTCCCGTATAATTTTTTCCATCCCAAGCCTCAAATGGCGCTAATAACTGTAATCGGTCTGAAGTTGGAGAAACGGCAACTTGTACCGAAGAACCATCTTCTGCTGGCGCTTGGAAACCTGCATCTTCAACATCAAAACCTCGTTTTGGTAATTCATCACCAAATGGAGCAGTCAATTTAACCGTTTCACCTTTATCATTCAATAAAGTATCGGTTAACGGATTAAAATCTAAGCGTCCTGAAATGGCTAAAGCTGCTACCATTTCTGGCGATGTAACGAAAGCATGTGTATTTGGATTTCCGTCAGCACGTTTAGAGAAGTTTCTGTTAAACGAGTGCACGATGGTATTTTTTTCTTTTTTGTCTGCTCCTTCTCTGTCCCATTGTCCAATACATGGTCCACAAGCATTGGTAAAAACTTTAGTTCCCATTTTTTCGAAATCAGCAATGATTCCATCTCGTTCAATCGTATAGCGAATTTGTTCCGAACCTGGATTAATTCCAAATTCTGCTTTTGGAGTGATTCCATGCTCTACTGCTTGTCTAACTATAGAAGCAGCACGTGCCATATCTTCGTAAGAAGAATTAGTACAAGAACCGATTAATCCCCACTCCACTTTTAAAGGCCAACCGTTTT
>DNNO01000007.1 GCA_003497625.1 Flavobacterium sp.
ACTATTTGTGTCATAAATGTACAACCTTCTGTATCAATAACAGTTACTAAATGTTCTCCTGCACTTACTCCCGTAAACACATTAGATGATTGTAAAGAACCTTCATCTAACGAATACATCAATGTTCCCGAACCTCCAGTTACATTTACCGTAATAGTAGCGTTGTCACTAAAATATTCACTTTGAACAACTGTCATTGAGGTTGCTGGCAATGTTTCTGTTACAGTTGCTGTTGCACTTGCTAATAATGGATCTGATGAACATCCTGTTAACCAATTCGTAGCTATTACACTATACGTTCCTGCTTCATCAACTACTAAAGTTGAACTAGTTGCTCCTGGTATAATATTTCCGTTAGTATCAAACCATTCAAAATCATAATCCGCATCATTTAAGCCTGTGTTTAAAGTATACGTTTGATATACTTCACCGTCTGCTGTAATACAAATGTTTCCATCGGTTAATACTGGCAGTGGTGCTGGATTTACATTTACTCTGTAATCGGTATAACCACCTTGACATTCTCCTAAACTTGAACGTACTCGGTAAATTACATAACCTTGTGCATTGGTTGTTGCTGTTAACTCATCATTTATGGTTACTGGAGCTATTCCAGTTCCTGGATTAGCGCCTGATACATTTACAACTGTTAACACTTCCCATGTTAATTCTGTTCCTGCAATAAGTGGGGAAACATCAACGATTAAATCTGTATCTTCTCCGCTACAAATTGTTTTTATCGGAGATGGAATTGGTAAACCTGGATTTGGATTTACTGTAACTACTCCACTTTGAAGGGTATTACCTGGACATCCATTACGTATTGATGAAACTTCAAAATAGATTGTTCCTGCTACTAATGGATTACTTGTAATTACTTGTAAATCAAAAGCAGCTGTTGTAGAAGTTGCAGTGATTGTTCCCGAAGTAACTCCTCCCACAACGGTTACGCCATTTGTGATGGCTGTCCATGTGTAAGTGATACCACTTATATTTCCAACAATATCAACATGAACATTGTTTGTAGCATTTGTTGCAGAACAAACTGAACTGTCTGCTACAGTAACACTCTCAATCACTGGGTTAGGATTAACCGTGATTAAAATAGTTCTTGGTGTTCCATCACATCCATTAGCTCTTGGAATAATTACCATTGTAATAGTTCCAATAGTCTCAGAATCTGTTAATGTTGCTATTTGATTGATATTCGTCTCGTTACCACTAGTTACATAAGTACCTGTGATATTAGATATCGTGGCACTCCAAGTATAAGTTGTGTTTAAAACATCACTAGTTAGAACAATATCTGTAGAACTTCCTGAGCAAATATTAGCACTGAAAGCTACGTTAGTTATTGTTGGACTTGGGGTAATTTGTATTGTCATTTGTGTGTTTAAAGCACATTGTCCCGAATTTGGTGTAAACGTATAAGTATCTGTAGCACTATTATTAAATGCAGGAGACCAAGTTCCAGTAATACCATTATTTGATGTTGTTGGTAAAGGAGAAGTAGTTGTTCCAGCACAAATTGGTAATACTTGTGTAAAAACAGGAACTGTTCCATTTGTAAGTGTTATAACGCCTGATAAATTCTGGGAACCACAACCTCCATTAGTTGTAATGGTGTAAGTATAAGGAGTTCCTATAATTCCTGTTGGTATTCCGCTTATAGTAATCAAATTTCCTGATATCGTATGACTAATTCCAGCTGGTAAACCAGTAATTGTGTATCCTGTAGCTCCGTTTCCAATGGTATAATTTATAGGAACTATAGTAGTGTTGGCACATACAATTTGATTTGTTGTACTAGTTGCTGAAGTTAGCACTAAAGAAACAGATGGATTTACAGCTATGGTTCCACTAAGAGATATAAATTCACAAGAGCCACCAGAAGTAGTTACAGTATAGTTAAAAGGAGAGCCTGTAGCTGTGGTTGGCGTCCCGGTAATAGTAACAGTATTTCCAGAAACTATTGAACTCACACCAGTTGGTAAGCCAGAAACAGTTACTCCAGTTGCACCACCACCAAAAGTGTAGGATATCGGATTAATTGAAGTATTTACACAAATAGATTGATTTGTAGTAGCTACTGTTGAGTTTAGTACCAAAGTTGGACTTGGATTTACTGTAATAGTTCCGTTAAGAGTAGCTGTTCCACACGAACCTCCAGTGGTAGAAATTGAATAGGAAAAAGGAGAACCTGATGTAGATGTGGGAGCTCCATTTATGGTAACTGTATTTCCAGAAACAGTATGACTAACTCCAGTTGGTAAACCAGTAATTGTGTATCCAGTAGCGCCATTTCCAAAAGTATAAGTTATAGTAAATATAGCAGTGTTAGCACAAACAATTTGATTTGTTGTACTAGTTGCTGAAGTTAGTGCTAAACTTACAGCTGGATTTACGGTTATAGTTCCACTAAGAGAAGTAGTTCCACAAGAGCCACCTGAAGTAGTTACAGTGTAGTTAAAAGGGGAACCTGTTGTTGTAGTTGGCGTTCCGCTAATAGTAACAGTATTTCCAGAAACAATTGAACTCACCCCAACTGGTAAACCTGTAATATTTACTCCAGTTGCACCACCACCAAAAGTATAAGATATCGGATTAATTGAAGTATTTACACAAATAGATTGATTTGTAGTTGCTGCTGTTGTGTTCAGAACTAAAGTTGGACTTGGATTAACTGTAATAGTCCCGTTACGAGTAGCATTTCCACATGAACCACCAACTGTAGTAATCGAATAAGAAAATGGGGAGCCTATTGTTGATGTTGGTGCTCCACTAATGGTAACTGTATTTCCAGAAACAGTATGGTTAACTCCAGCCGGTAAACCTGTCACAGTCACTCCTGTAGCTCCGTTTCCAAATGTGTAGGTAATAGGAGTTATATTGGTATTAATACATGTTGATTGTGTGTTTGTTCCAGTTGCTGAAGTTAAAGTAAGGGTTGTGCTTGGACAAGATGTAGAACAATTTACAGTTTGAGATGGAACGCAAGAAACTCCATTTGCAGTTAATGTGAAAATTACAGTTTGCCCTGGAGTTAATCCGGTAACTGTGAAATTCGAAGGGGCAAAATGTGTTCCGGTAATAGGAGTTCCGCCATCAATAGTATAGCTGTAAGTAAAACTACTTTGTCCTACGTTACTAAAATCGAATGCTAAGGAAGTTGGAGTTGAGTTTCCGGTATCACAAAATAAATTTAATGAACCACTATTACTAACGGTTATAGTTCCGTTTGTGGTAACATTTCCACAAGAACCTCCTGTAGTGGTTATGCTATAATTAAAAGGAGAACCAGTTGTAGTTGTAGGTGTACCACTAATAATAACATCATTTCCAGAAACGGTTGAAATAACGCCAGCTGGTAAGCCTGTAACATTTACTCCAGTTGCTCCACCGCCAAATGTATAAGTTATAGTTGAAATAGAAGCTCCCAAACAAACGCTTTGTGTATTCGAACCAGAAGCTAATGTAAGACTTGGTCCGCCTACATTTATTGTGATATTATCTGTAATTGTAGCAGAACAGGAATTAGTTGCTGATAAAGTTAAGGTTATAGCACTACCACTTGTTGCGCTTAAAGGTACAGTATAGGAAGTGGCTAAATTATTTGGATTTGAAAAACTACCAGAAGCTGCCGTCCAAGTAACGCTTGTTTGCCCTTGAGCAGTTCCTGTTAAATTGATAATTTGCCCAGGACATGCAGCAATTGGTGTAGTTCCTGCTTCAACGGTGAATGGAGGAATAGGGGCAGTACATCCATTATTAACGTAAGAAGCGGTTCCAGAAGGAGTAAAATTTACTGTCGAACCATTTAAGTCGGATACAGAACCTCCAACAGCTCCAAAGATATTCACTAAATTAGCTCTTTGATACGTTACAGAATCAGAACATCCGCCGCCAAAAGTAACAGCTAAAGTTCTAGTGGCTGGAGTTGCATTATAATTTCCAAAATGACCAGCGTTTGGATTGGCAGGAGTATTTTGGAATATCATATAAATATTTGAAGTCAAAGCTCCAAAAGAATTCAAAGTTGTATCTAAATTAGGGCTTGTAACTACAATAACAGTTGAATTAGCTGGAAGTACTCCTCCAGTTGGTTCTAAAATTTGACCACAACCACCAGCGGCAACTATGTCAGCATTTAATTGAGCTACTTTATTAGCAGTAGTAGCGTTTTGAACCAATCCTAACCAAGTTTGAGCTGGCCAGTTAATACTTAAAGTGCTTGTGTTTAGAGGTGCTCCTCCAATTCTCATTCGAAACATTTCATTGTATGCTTCATCTGTAGTATTGTCACACGCATCTACCAAAATACTTTCTATTTCAAAACATTGTGAAAAACTTTGATTTGAAAACAAAAACAAACCAATAGATAAAGTTAAAACCTTAAAAAAATTCATGCTGCAAAATGCTTCATTTGAAAAGCGGGTGCAAAGTTACAAAAACAACCAACCACTAATATTATGTAAGCATTAATATTATAAAAAAAGGCGTAAATTTTATTTTACGCCTTTACAAGTATTATTTTGGAGGATATTGCTCCAATATTTTAGAGACAAACTCTTTAATGCGAGCGTCTTTTTTGTCTGTATTTTTTGTTAAGTAACCACTTCCTTCGCCTTGCCAAACTAATTCTTTGGTTTTAGCATCAATGATGTCTATAAATAGAGTTCCTTCAGGAGTTGTAGTTACATTAGTATACCCCATGCCCCACCATGGATTCCAACCCCAACCGAAGCCATAGTTTTGATAAATGTCTACGCGTTCTCTTTCTTTGGTGAAAATGCTAATCAAAACATCTGGATTTTCAGATTTACTAAAACCTTTTGTAGCCATTACTTCATCAATAGAATATAAAATTCTCTTTTTATCTAAATCTGAAATTTCAGCTTTATCAATTCCGCTTTTTAAATAAGCATATGTTTTGTAGTTGGTAAAAGTTGCTTTCTTATCATAATCAGCATTTACTCTTACTGAACTACAAGAAGCAAGAGTTGCTATAAAAAGAATCGAAAGTAATTTTAATGTTTTCATAAATACAGGTTTTTAAAGTTTAAGGCTTCAAGTTTTAAAGTTGATTTCCTTTTACTTTAAACTTGAATTACAATAATGATTCATCTACTATATTAGGGATGGTAATTTTCAATAAAGGTTGCGTCTCCATAGCTCTTTTTATTGCAAAAATGGCTCCTTCATTTCTTGCCCAACTTCTTCTTGAAATTCCGTTGTTGACATCCCAGAAAAGCATTGACTCTAAGCGTCTTGATGCTTCTTTACTACCATCAAGAACCATACCAAAACCACCATTAATTACTTCGCCCCAACCAACGCCACCTCCGTTATGAATAGAAACCCAAGTAGCACCTCGGAAACTATCACCAATTACGTTTTGGATAGCCATATCAGCTGTAAAACGAGAACCATCGTAAATATTTGAAGTTTCTCGGTAAGGTGAATCAGTTCCAGAAACGTCGTGATGATCTCTTCCTAAAATTATGTAGCCAATTTCTCCACGAGCAATCGCTTGGTTGAAAGCTTCTGCGATTTTGATTCGGCCTTCAGCATCAGCATATAAAATACGAGCTTGAGAACCCACAACTAATTTATTTTCTTGTGCGCCTTTAATCCATTGAATGTTATCGGCCATTTGTTGTTGGATTGCTGACGGTGAATTTTTCATCATTTCTTCTAAAACGTCACAAGCAATTTTGTCGGTTTTAGCTAAATCTTCTGGATTTCCTGAAGCACAAACCCAACGGAAAGGTCCAAAACCATAATCGAAACACATTGGCCCCATAATATCTTGCACATAACTTGGATATTTGAAATCGATATGATTTTCTGCCATGATATCAGCTCCAGCTCTTGAAGCTTCTAATAAAAAGGCATTTCCGTAATCAAAGAAATACGTTCCTTTTGCTGTGTGCTTGTTAATCGCTGTCGCATGACGACGTAAGGTTTTTTGAACTTCTTCTTTGAATTTCTCAGGGTTATTAGCCATCATCTCATTCGATTCTTCAAAAGAAAAACCAGTAGGGTAGTAGCCACCAGCCCACGGATTATGTAAAGAAGTTTGGTCAGAACCCAAATCAATATGTAGATTTTCTTGATCAAAACGTTCCCAAACATCCACTACATTTCCTAAGTAAGCAATAGAAACTACTTCTTGATTTTCTAGTGCTTTTCGAACTCTAGCAACTAATAATGTAATATCTTCAACAATTTCGTTAATCCAACCTTGTGAATGACGAATGTGTGTTATTTTTGGATTGACTTCGGCACAAACTGTAACGCAACCTGCAATGTTTCCTGCTTTTGGTTGAGCTCCAGACATTCCGCCTAGTCCAGAAGTTACGAATAATCCTCCTTTTGGAGATTTTTTTATTTTTCTAAATCCGTTTAAAACGGTGATTGTTGTTCCGTGTACAATTCCTTGTGGACCAATGTACATATAACTCCCAGCTGTCATTTGTCCGTATTGAGAAACTCCTAAAGCATTCATTTTTTCCCAATCGTCTGGTTTGGAATAATTTGGAATCACCATTCCATTAGTAACTACAACTCTTGGGGCGTCTTTATGAGAAGGAAATAATCCCATTGGATGACCAGAATACATGGCTAAAGTTTGTTCTTCAGTCATTTCTGCCAAATATTTCATGGTCAATAAATACTGCGCCCAATTGGAGAAAACAGCTCCGTTTCCACCATAGGTAATTAACTCATGCGGATGTTGTGCCACTGAATAATCCAAGTTATTTTGAATCATTAACATAATAGCTTTTGCTTGTTCGCATTTTCCAGGATATTCTGAAATTGGTCTTGCATACATTTTGTAATCTGGACGTAGACGATACATGTATATTCTACCATACGTTTCTAATTCCGCTTTAAATTCTGGAATTAATTCCGCATGATGTTTTGCATCAAAATAGCGAAGTGCATTTTTTAACGCTAATTTTTTTTCTTCATCAGAAAGAATTTCTTTTCTTTTTGGTGCGTGATTTATTTCAACTTCATACGGTTTTGGATTGGGTAAAACCGATGGAATGCCTTGTAGTATTTGTTCTTGAAATGTCATTTTTTGTTGTGTTAATTCGTTTACGTTATTTTTTCCTAAAGTCATAATTTAGAAAACTAGGGATAACGAATGTCAGACCTGTGATAGGACTTGTGAATTTTGATTCGGTATTTGAATAAATGTATGTCCATTTTATTTTTTCTTGCTAGTTCCGGTTTTTTTATCAAAACCATAAGGGCAATGTCTGCATCCGCTTTTGCAACAATAGCCTCTTTTTAGATGATATTTTTCTGTGAAACACTTGTATCCTTCGGGTGTGTAATAGAAATCTTCACCTTCTTTTAAATTATTCGGATTTAAATCGTTATTCATATTGACAAATTTAGCAACTTTGCATGAAATGATAGTACTAGTTTTTAAATATTTAATTCCAAAAGGATTCCGTGGGTTTACTTTTTTTCCGTTTGTGTTTTTATCGGATAAAAAAGATAAATCGCATACTGTCTTACTAAATCATGAAAGAATTCATATTAGACAACAATTAGAACTTCTGATAGTCTTCTTTTTTGTTTGGTATTTTGTTGAATATTTGGTGAGGTTAATTCAATATAAAGATAGGAGAGTGGCCTATTATAATATTTCGTTTGAGTGTGAAGCTTACACAAATGAAAAAGACCTCGACTATTTAAAGAAGAGGCCTTTTTGGAATTTTTTGAAGTACTAAATTATTTCTTTTTAGGAGCTTCTTTTTTATTGTATTGAATTAATCCTTCAGGTATTCTCTCAAAACGAATATTATTACCATCAAAATAGATAGGAGTTCCTTCTTCTTTACCACCATCATTATTCATAACTCCATTCATGTTTTTATCAAAATTGTTAGATAAAACAGTATCTGAAATTTCTACTCCATTTTCATAGCCTTTTCTAGTACCGATAGCAGTCCAATTAAATGAAGCATTGCTTTTTCCGTTTTTGTTTTCTTTTATATAGAAGCCATCATTGGTAACTTTACTAATATAAACACCATTAGTTTCTCCAGTAGGAGTCACAGTGATATTTATTGCTTCATTGTTAGAAACTAAATTTTTAAATGCTTCTTTAAATGTAATATAGCTTTCTCCATTAGAAAGTTTTCCTACACCTCTTGTTGTTACATCTACTTCAGTAGAAGTTGCAGTATAAGAGATTGTTCTTTGTGCGTTATTTGTTTCAGTTAATTGTACAATTGGTTTGTTTGTAATTGTGTTTCCTTGTACATACATTCCAAAGTCATCACCTTGTGTCATTAATCCAAATTGATTTCCTTTTACATAACCTCCCATGAAACCACCGTTAATTCCTAAACCGATTTTGTTATTAGCTGTATTTGAATTAGAAAGTCTTCCAGTTCCGTTTCCATAAGTATTGTTCGTATTTCCAGCATAAACACTATAATTTGTACCGTTTTTTGATTTATATCCTAAAATACCGAAGTCGCCACTTGCACTAGTTCCTAATACTCCACCAGTAGCATCAGGTTGAGTAGCAATTCCCAATAACAAGATATCACCTACAACACCAAATTGATAACTATTGGTGTTTGATGTACCTTGTCTTGTTCCAATATTTCCATAAACACCTGCAACTGCTGGAGCTGATGAGTTGTAAGCACCTCCGCCTAAACCAGTTCCAATTGTAATATTATTATTTTCCCCTAGTACTGGTGTTGCAGTTATTAAACCAGTTGCAGTTTCATCTATAATTCCATGAACTCCAATTGGGATTACACTTACTCCTGAAGCTCCATCCGCTTGCCCTAAAACTCCTTCTCCCGTTTGTACGAAACTTGAAATTGTACTTGGTTGTGTTAAACCTACAACTCCATAACCAGTTCTGTTTGAAAAACCAAAAACACCAATTCCATTTCCATCAGCATATCCTGAAACCGCTCTAGATGCAGTGCTATTTGGGTATCCTGTAATGTTCTGATATGCAGTGGCAGAGTTATGAGCTGAAAATCTATCTCTAGAATCTTCTCCGGTTGCTTTTCCAATTACGGTATTTCCTTCCACTCTTAATCCGTTTGTTGGCGCAGGATTTGTTGATGCGTAAGTTGCTCCAATACTTACATTACTATTTTCTCTTACTCTTAATCCTTCAACACCATTAGTTGTTAATCCTAAATTGTCTGCTGCTGAGCGAAATACTCCTGTGTTTGGGTCTGCATTCCATGAAAAAGCAGGTTCTGTATTTGATCCAGCAAAGTAAGATTGTAACTGACCGTTTGTGTTTGAAATATTGAGTCTATCGTTTCCGCCTGTTTTAATTCTTAAATCTTGCGCATCACTTGTTCCTATGTAATTTGTTCCAGGTGTAGTTCCTGAATTTCCAGTTAAAGCCCAATCGTTAGAAGTGCCAGTTGCAACTCTAACCCATAATGTCCCGTTCCAATAATAAAAACCAGGAGTAACTTGATTAGGTCCAGGAGCAGATGTTGCTGTGTTATAAACTAATTCAGATTCTGTTGGGGTTGTAACAGTTGCCACATTAGTAGCAGTTAAAACTATCCTAGGAATTAATAAACCATCATTTGTTGATGTTATATCAAGTGCTCCAGCAGGTGAAGTTGTGCCAACACCAACTTGGGCAGTCATGTTTACACCAATAAATAATGTGGCTACGATAAATAATACTTTTTTCATATAATAAGTTTTGTAATATAATGGTTTTTAAAAAAGAGTGCAAATGTATGATTTTAATAGGTAAGTCCAAAATATTATAACAAAAATTAAAAAAAGTGTTATTTTTTTTGTTTTTTTTAATTGAATAAGTAGAAATGAATTTAAAATAAAAAGCCCCAACATTACGTTGAGGCTTTTGTTTATTAAAGTTTTTATTTGTTTAGTAAATCGCTTTTTTACTAACAACAGTTCCGTTTGATAATGTTACTTGAATAATCAAACCTGCATTATTTTTTTGAATAGTGTTTAAAGGTACTTCATAGCCATCAACATTTGGATAGTAGGCTAAATGTCTTCCTAAAACATCAAAAACACGTACAGATTGAATTTCGTTTTTAGTTGATTTTACTGATAAAACATCTGAACTAATAACCCATAAATTTGCTTCGTCTGCTACTAAATCGTCTCCACCCAAGGTTTCATTTGTATATCTTAGTACAAAGCGAGTTGGATAATTTCCAGCATCAGCTGTAAAACTGTATGGGTTTTGTCTTAAATCATGAATGATATTAGTTGCTTTATCTTCTAAATAGATGTTTTGATTTGTATCTGTAAAGAAACCATCAACAGCTGCAATTCCGATAGTGTAATTACCATTTTGTGGAACTTTTATTCCCATAGGAACTCGGTCTTCCTGGTCAAATGGTAAAGTTCTACCTTGAATTTTCATAAACTCATCGCCAATAGCTGAGTATAAATTCAAACTTAATTTTTCATCAGTAATCGCATCAAACATACGATCTCTATTATTGGTAGCTCCATCTGCATAAGCAACTAAATTTCTTACGTTTGAACCATTTGTTGCAATTAAGTCTAACCAAATTCTACCATTGTCATTAGATGTTCTAAAGAATTGAGTGTTATCGTATGTACTGCTTCTCATAGAATTGTTAAAAGTAACATTTTCAGAAGTAGACATAGTAGTGTGATTCATCAATACGAAGAATCCTTGACCAGCACCGATATATCCTCCAAATGTACCAGGACCAGCTGATGCGCCTGAGCTATTGTAAGTGATATAATCGCCAGGAGTATAATTATAAGTGTAATTGTTGTAAAATGGGTCTGCAATAGCAGAAGTAGGTAAGGTGCCATGTGTCCAAACGTTTATAAAACCATCAATATTGGTATTTAACGTTAAGAAATCAATTGCATCTACAGCAGAAGGATATGGATTACCAACTAAATTCCAGTTATCATCGTGGTTAGTTCCTAAAGTTGTAGAAACTCCTGTTGCATAATTTCCACCATTCCAAGTGCCTCTTGAGATAGGTGTAGTAATAGTTCCGTTATTTGGGGTTCCAGTAAATACTGCATTGAATGGAGCTAGAGTAGTTGTATAACTATCAGGCCCTCTAACAATGTATCCTTTTCCTAATGCCATAATCTCATTTGCGCCTACCCAATTTCCAAAGCCGTTTGTATTGGTTGGAATTGTTGGCGTCCATTTGTATTTATAACCAGTAGTTCCTGTAGAAACATTACTTAAATTAAAATTAGCTACCGGAGAAGACCAATACACGTAATCTAATTTACGGATGTTTGCCGCTCTAGTCATGTGCATAGTTCCTTGATTTGCATCATTATTAATTTGAATCAAACTAGCGCTATTTTGTAATACTAAATCTCCTGTAGTATTGATGTTAACCCAATCTGTAATCGTTAAATAATTATCAGGAGTAACAGTTAAAGTGGCATTATTGTCAACAGTTAAGTTTAAACCTAAAGCATTAAAGTTAGTTCCTGAAATAATTGGATCGTTAGCTGTATCAGCAATTACAACACAATCCATTGCTGTAGGAACGCCTGCAGGTGTCCAGTTGTTAGCTACGTTCCAGTTTGTACTTACAGAGCCATCCCAAACTTTTGCACCATTAATAGTAACTGTAGTTTCATCTGTTTCTACAATAGTTCTTCCATCACATAAAGTGTATGTAATTTCGGCTGTGTAGGTTGTAGTTGAAGTTGGACATACGGTTAACGTTGGAGTTGTTCCAATAACAGGGCCAGATGTTCCTGATCCTTCATGCCATTCTAGAGTAGCAATTGAAGCGCCATCTGGTACAAAACGCCAAGCTTCTCCTGTAGCTTCCCAGTTAGTGTCTAATCCATTTCTTCCTGGAGGAACTACTGCTAATGTTCCGTCACTATTTTGTAAACCAATGATAGCATTACCACCATTCCATGGACTAATATTATAATTGTCAATTTTTTTCTCTTTTACATATATTTCAATAATGTTTGAGTTTTCGTATAACACAATCATTCCCGAATATAAAATATCATTATCAGAAAACATTGGAACATCATTGTAAGCAACAACTAAAGCTCTACACCCAGTTGATAATGTTACTAATTCCCAACCAAACTGACCACCATACGTTGAGTTGATATCATGATAAACACCATAAATAGTGTTGTTAAATAAAGCGCCTGTTGTACTTGGTAAATTGTCAGCGAATGAATAACCAGCATATCCACCAACTAATGATGTGTTAAATGTTAAAGCACCGTTTGGACCAGGCAATACCTGATCATAAGTGTTTCCAAAATAACAAAAATCGAATGGTAAGTCAACCACTTGATTACTCCAATAATCATCTGTACCTAAAACAATAGGGTTTGCTAATCCTGTAAAAGCAAATGGTGGATTATAAGCAATTGGCTCAACAATATAATTTGTTGTATTTCCTAAATCTAAATAGGTTGCTTCTAAGTCAACACAAGTTGATGCTGCGGTACAATTGATAGCTGCAGGATCGGCTCCATTTAAGCCTAAACCTCCAGATTCTACATTTGGACAACCTGTTTCTACATCACTAACTGCCATAGTAGTAAATGTAGCTGTTGTAGAATTAGCTGATTGACTACTATTTGTACAAGTAACTCTCAATCTCCATAGAATAACTCCACTTGCAGGAGCGGTAGCGGTATAGTTTGCATAAGAACTAGTTGGTGCTCCAACATTAGTCCATGTAGCTCCAGCGTCAGTACTAGTTTGCCATTGAAAAGTTAAATTTGAAGCGATTGAATAACCAGTAGCTGCAACGATATAGGTTGAACCTGGCCATCCTGTATTAGGAGTAACTGTAGCTGTTCCTGCACTAGGAGTTCCTGCACAAGCAGCAGGTGCAACTACATTTATAGTATAATCTTCAGCTTCAGTATAAGTGTCAGCTCCACAAGCAGACGGATTAGTGTTTAAATAATTTGCCACAACGCGCATTCTATGATTGCCCACAGTTGTTCCGCCTGGAATTGTTATAGTTCCAGTTGCTGAACCAACATAAGTACCACTTGCGTAAACTAACTCACCTGCATCATTAAAATCTAAATCGTTATTCCAGTCTACATAAATATTAATCCCATGAGTTCCAGAACTCATTGTGGTTGAAAAATTGAAAGATTGTCCTAATATTTGTGTAACAATGTCTGTACCTGAGTAATTAGCATAACCTCCAGCTGTATAATTTGAATTTCTATTAATATTTGTACTACCTCCAGTAGTTGAAAAGTTACTTATCCAGTACGTATTACTTGACGAAGTAAAAGCACAATAGCCTGTAGTTGCCGTTCCAGATGTGTAAGCACTCCAACATCCATTATTAGCTCTAATTCTGTAATAGTAAGTTGTATTTGAAGTTAAACCTGTAACGTTTTGTGAAGTTGTAGGGTCATTAATTGTAAAAGGTGAACCAGCTACATTTGCTGTAAATCCTGCATCAGTAGTAACTTGTAATTGGTATGTTACGGCGTTAATGCCACCTCCTAATGAAGAAGGCCAAGAGAAGTTAATACTAGTTAAGGTACTTGCAGTGTTTACTGGTGATGGTGATGCCGGACATGTTACCGCATTACCAGTTAAAGGACTAGAAGCATTGTATAAAGGACCTCCTGAACATGCAGTATTGTTGTAAGCATATATATAATAGTAATAACGAGTGTTGCCAGTTAATCCAGTTCCAAGAATGGTTGTTGACGCTCCGTTTTGTACTAAAGTAAGTCCAGCTCCTAATGTTCCGATATTTGCACCTGTGTAAACTACACCATTTACTGGAGCAGATGGAGGGGTAGCTGAAGTAGAACGAATAACTAAGTAGCTGTCTGCAGTTCCTGAAAAAGTAGCAGGAAATGAATTAGATGTTATAGTGCCGGCTGTAAATCCTGAAGCTTGAGAACCTGGAGTTGTACAAGCTGGATCAGTTGAAATACAAATATTAAATGTTGTATTTTGTCCTGATGTGCTTCCCCAAGAATAGATTTGTAAGTAATACGTATTTCCTGGAGTCAATCCAGTTGCCACACTATTATTAGCATCTGAACATAAAATAGCTGCGCCTAAACTTCCGCAAGCACCGCTGTAAACTGCATGGTATAAATCTGTTGTGCTACCTGCAACACTTAAAAGTTCAATATGATGTGTAGTTGAAGTGGCAACAAAGCTGTACCAAACGTCATCATCGTCAGTTCCTCCACAACCACTAGCTGTAACTCCAGAGTCGGTAGCTCCTAAGATACTGCCAGCTACAGTTGAAGTACAAGTTCTTGTTGGGTTTACAGGTACGCTGATAGCGCCTGAGCAATTATCATTTGTTATTGGTGCAGTACAAGTTCTAGAAATGGTAAAAGTTCCTGTTGTGGTATTTCCTGAAGAATAATGAGCAACATAAACGTAGTATGTTACGCCTGCTGTTGCAGTAAATGAATAACTCTCAGTACCGCCACTTAATCCGCTATCTTGACAGGCTAAACTAGTGAAAGATCCACAACTTCCTGAAGAAATTGATAATTCATGATCATAACCTGCTCCTGCAGTAGATGAAATTGTAGTTAATTGACCATCTCCAACAAAGGTATACCACGCTCCGTAATTTGAAATTGAACATCCAGTGCCGTGAGCAGTATTTGAAGAACCAACAGTTGTGCCTGCTAGATTTGTCGTTCCACAAGGAAGATTTCTTGCTGTTGCACAAGTGAAGTTTGTAGTAGAATTTACTGTAAAAGTAGCTGTTGTTGAGTTAGAACTTTGCCCACTAGCAGTACATGTTACAACCAATCTCCAAATAACAGTTCCTGAAGCAGGAGCTGTAGCAGTATAATTAGAATAGGTACTTGTAGCTGCGCCTTGATTTGTCCATGCACCTCCTCCATTGGTGCTGTATTGCCATTGGTAGGTAATGCCTGAACCTGTAGTATGACCCGTATTTGAAACAGTATAGCTAGAAGCAGGAACACCAGATGTTGGTGAAACGGTAGTAGTTCCAGCAGTTGGTGTTCCTGAGCATGGAGTTGTAACACAAATGCTGTTTAATGTCATATCACCATTGTTACCTTCATTGACTACTTTGATATAATATATTCCATTAGCCAAAGAGGTTGTTATTGTTTCTGAATGAGCGGAGTTGTTATTTCCTGTGGCATTTTGACAAGTAACTTCTGCAAGTCCAGTACAAGCTGAAGTTGATGATATTAATTGTAAATATAAGCCATAATTAGCAGCGTCAGCTGTAATTGTTACATTTAAGGGTCCACCAGTTACAGTAAAAGTATACCAGCCTTCTCTTCTGAAGTTACTAAATGAACATCCGCTAATATTTGGTAAATCTTGTGTAGTATCACTAATTGTTCCACTATCACACGCTCCATTTATTGTTAGTGGAGTTGCTGTTGCACACGTATTCCCTTGCGAAAACGATGTAGTTGTAAAAATAAAAAATAGAAAAACTAGAAAGTTTTTCAAGAAGTAGGAATTAGTTTTCATTTTAAGTTAGAAAATAGTTGTTTATAGTTGATTGTGTTGATTTTAGCACAAAAATACTTTTTTTTGTGAATTGTGCAAGTTTAAAATGCAACATTTGTTAAGAAAAAGTTATTTTGTTGATAACTTTCGTGTACTTTATCGATAAAAAAACACTTTTCATTTTTTTAGGCTGTATTGGTTGTGGATTTAGTAAAAACAAAAAAGGCTAACAGTTACGTTAGCCTTTTTTAATTTGTTTAAGATTTTTATTAGAAAATCACTTTGTAAGTTTTGGTTGAACCATTTTCTAAAGTTACTTCTACTAACAATGGACTCTGTGTTTTTGCAATGTTTTTACTAGTGAAGGTATTTCCATTTACATTGTTAAATGTTCCTAAAACTCTTCCTAATAAATCGTGTACACGTACCGATTGGATAGTCTGGTTGTTAGCGTTTACATTGATACTTTCATTTGTGTAAACAGTTACCGAATTTGCAATAAAGTCTTCATTTCCTAAAGTCTCATTATTGAATTTTAAAACAAAACGATTTTCGTAGTTACCTACTGTTCCAGTAAAACTATACGGAGCAACACGTAAATCGTGAGTTATTCCTAATGTTTTGTCTTCTAAATAAATGTTCTGAGCAGTATCTGTAAATAGACCATCAACTGTTGAAATTCCTAAAGTGTGTATTCCATTTTGTGAGATTTTAACACCTAATGGTATTAAATCTTCATTATTAAACGGCAATGCCTTACCTTGAATATTCAACTTGTCTGTGTTTGAGAAAGAATACAATTCAAAATTCGTTTTTACATCTAAAGCAGGTGCATCAAACATACGGTCTAGTTCATTAGTTGCACCAGCTATATAACCAATCAAAGTTGTGCTTGAAGTTGAAGATGGTGTAATTAAATTTAACCAAATTCTGTGTTTTTCTTCATTACCTGCGTCGGTTACATTTGCGTTTCTGTAGAAAATATCGTTTCTGTAATCATTCCTTCTCATGCTATTGTTGAAAACTACATTTTCTGTCGTAGCGGTAGAACTGTGATTCATTAATACAAAGAATCCTTGGCCAGCAGCAATGTTTCCATTTCCAATTGCTGGATTAGCTCCAGTAGCATTGTAAGTTACATAATCTCCAACAGTATAGTTTTGGACATAATTGTTGTAAAATGGATCAGAAGTAACTCCCGATGGTAATGTGCCATGTGTCCAATACTTAATGAATCCTGCGATATTTGTATTAGCCGCTAAGAATAAATTAGCATTTACAGCCGAAGGATATGGATTACCAATTAAATTCCAGTTGTCATCATCTCTAGTTGCCGGTGTTGCAGAAACTCCTGTTGCATAATTAGCACCATCATAAGTACCTCTGCTTATTGGCATGTTGATTATACCATTATTTGGAACCCCTACAAAATTTTGAGTATAGTTTTGTAATGTTGTTGTATATGAGTCTGGACCTCTTACAATATATCCTTTTCCTAGAACCATAGTTTCACTAGTAGCAGTCCAGTTGCCCCAGCCATTAGTATTGGCTCCAATTGTTGGAATCCATCTATATCTGTGTGCAGTTGTAGAAATGTTAGTTAGTCCATAATTTGCTACTGGTGAAGACCAATAAACATAGTCTAATTTTCTTAGGTTAACATTTCGTTTCATTGAAATATTACCTGAATTAGCCACATTGTTTACTTGAATTAAACTTCCTGAGTTCTCAACATTGAAAGTACCACCTGCGTCAACTGTAACAGCATCGGTTACGGTTAATGTGTTGTCAGCTTCAATTTGTAATAGACCATTTGGTCTTACAGTAACAATTCTTGCATAAGCATCACTTGCACTTGTATTAATATAAGAGTCATTTGGACCGTCATAAATGTAAACACAAGTATTAGCATCTGGAACACCAGTAGGTTCCCAGTTGTTAGCATCATACCAATCGCCACTTGTACCACCTTTCCAAAGTTTAGTTTTATTTGTGATCGTGATAAACTCTGAAATAGGACATCCATTACCTAAAGTCGCATTTGCTGTAAACGACCAAGAAGTAGATGCCAATTGTAAAGCTGTTGGTCTAACATAAACTGTTGTTACAGATTGTGCCACGTAAGGAATTGTACATGCTGGGTCGATAAATGCAGCAACAGTTCCTCCTGTCCATGTAAAAGTTGTATTTAATGGGCGAGTACCATATAATTGTACATCATCAATAGCCCAACCATTACACCATGCTGATCCTCCAGCTAAGTAATATCTAAAGCGGACCATTAAACTTGGTTGTCCGGCAAATGCAGATAAATCAATATTTACGGTCGAGAATTGCCCGGCAAATCCTTGGTTTGACGTATAAGTTGCTAAAGTGGTTGGCCAAGAAGCTCCACCATCTGTTGAAACATCAACATAGCCAAATTGTACAGGCTCTCCCGGATAATAAGAGAAATGATGTCTAAAGCTTAATGTTAAATCACTGTAAGCAGACGCGTCTAATACAGCTGTTCTAAGTTGTGTATCTTTAGGGTTTGGTGCTGTAAAATCGGAATTAGCTAAAGCAAATCCATTTCCAATTGATCTTGATGTAATAGCTGGTTTCCATACAGTTCCAACTGGAACATAAGGACTTGTTCTTCCTGTCCATTGCGTGTCAACGTTTGCTTGACCTGCTACGTTGAATCTTACCATTGTTCCCAAACCACCTTCAAATTCTTCATTAACTAAGTAGTCAATTACTTCGTCTCCACCCGCGTCAATTTGAACAACATTGTTTTCACCACACACTTCTGGAACAGAAGGTGTAACTATAATGTTAGCTGTAGGATTTACAGTTGCTATAATTTCTCCTCTGTACCATGATTCACAACTTCCGTTAAAAGCAGTAACGTAATATTTAGTAGTTGCAGTTAAGAAAGGAGTTGTCCAGTTAGTAATTCCTGGGACAGCTGCTTGCGTTCCTATTAAGTTACCACCATATAATGAATCGTAAAATCTAAATTCAGTTACTCCAGCAGAACCTTCTACTCCTAAAACAACGGTTCCGTTATCACATCTTGATCCATCGTATAAGGCAACTGGTTTTGCTAAACAGTCTGCAACTACAACTAATCTGTAATCTTCTGTTTCTCCTGTTGGATATGCTAAAGTACAAGGGTTAATTGCTGATACCGTTTCATGCGTTCTAATTCTAATTCTGTAAGTCCCTAATGGTTGTGCAGCAGGAACTACAAATCCTCCAGTACCTTCGATAGTTTGAACGCCTCCAGAAGTATAAACGGCTTCTCCACCATCTACGAAATCTCCATCATTGTTCCAATCCACCCACATACTGATAAATTGTCTTGAAACACGTAATAAGTAATCGATAGCAACACCACCACCAGGAATTTGGGTTACTGGGGTAGAAGCAGTATAGTCGGCATAGCCGCTAGGTGCTCTACCAGTTCCCATGTTGTTTAAATTGGTAATTGCTCCAACTGTAAACACATTATCAATATATCTTGTACTCACAGCAGATGTAGGAATACAATAAGGGTCACTACCAGTAGTGGTGATATTTCCGTTTAAGTTTCCTAAGTATAAAGGTCCTCCAATACAAAGTCTATTGAAAGAGAACACATAAATGTAATATGTTGTTGAGTTGGCTAAACCAGTTGCAGAAAATGAATTTCCTGAGCCATTTGCAATTACAGTATAACCAGCGCCTACAGTTGCACCTACAGCATAAGAAGTTCCGTTTGCTGGAGATGGAGCTACTGGGTTTGTACTAATTACAACCAAATAATTGTCTGGTTGTGGAGTAGCATGTGTAAATGAACCTGAAATTACAGTTCCTGTTGCTGTTAAAGATAACGCAGTAGGTAATGCAGTAGGTGCCACACAAGGAATATTACAATTTCCAGTGTAGGTTACATTTAATTCAAAGCCTGGTCTTGTGATAGATCCGTTCGATATAAATCTAACGGTAATTGTTTGTCCTGGGGTTCCTGTATAGTTGATAGTTCCAGCTCCAGTGTAAACAGCTAATTGTGTTCCAGCAATACCAACCCCATCATATAAGATGATTCCATCCATTCCGTTCTCAGTATCGTAAGTTCCACTAATATTTACAACTGCTGTAGAAGTTACATTTAATGCACTCCAATCATTACGCCCGTTTGCATAATTGGCTAAATCATTATGATCTCTTAAAATTGCATTTTCACCACAATTTACATTGTTTGTGCCTAATCCGCTAACTAGAACAATATTGCTTACTGTTAATGTTGCGGCTGTCGAATAAGTAGATGTTCCACAAGTATTTGTTGCGGAAGCGTGATATAAATACCCACTCATGCCTATGGTTGCACCAGTAATTGTTAAGGATGCAGTAGTAGCGCCACTATAAACACCACCATTAACTACGGTTGTCCAAGAGCCACCACCATTTGTACTTACTTGCCAAGTATAAGAAGTCGGTCCATTTAATGCTGTTACAGTAAATGATCCTGTTCCTCCTGTTGATAAACTTAGATCGGCAGGATTGACTGAAATAGTTGGGGTAGTAATTATAGTTATTGGTGATGAAACACTACACGTTCCTAAAGTATAAACTACAGTTGCTGTACCTGTTGTAACACCTGTTACTACACCACCTCCAGAAATTGTTGCTGAACCAGTGCCATTTGTGATTGACCAAGTCCCACCGCCAGTTGCATTTGTAAATGCAGGGGTAGCTGAGCCAACACAAACTGATGCTGCTCCACCTCCATTAGCAGGAAGAGGGTTATTTGTAGATGTTAATGATCCATAAATAGAACCTCCAGCGGCGCCACTTATGGTTCCAGTTCCGCCACCAAGTGCAGTTCTGGTCATGTTTCCAGTTGATGGTGCAGTTATGCCTCTAAATTCTATACCACTAATTGTTAATCTGTCATCATTATTTGTTCTGTTTCCGTCACTACTTCGGTATGTTACTGTTATTGTTGTTGCTGTAACGTTTATTGATGCTGCTGTAATATCCCCAGTTCCTCTAAATGAGACTGACCCAGTTCCAGGTCTGAATTCAAAGTTTGTAGGAGCGGTAATGATTAGAGTGTAATCAAAGTTTTGTAGAATAATATTAAAATTTCCATTTTGATTTTCTTCTAAAAAAATGTCTCCCAAGCCAACATAGTTAGTTGGATAAGTACAGCTATTCACACTTCCATTAGCAGTATTGATGGTAACTTGTCCGAAGACATTAGAAACCCCGCAAAGCACAAATAAAGCGACTAACCAAGTGGTTGTGCTTTTCTTCCAGTTTTTTGATGTCGATGCTAAGGGGTTAATCATCGACATCACCATTTTCGTTAAGTAATTTTTTTGCATAAAAATTAAAATTTAAGTAAAACAATTGGCTTGGGGAAGCTTATGTTTCGCAAGTATACTTTGAAACTAACTTTGTTAAATTATAAGTTAACTTCTCAGTTTTCTTCCTTACACAACAACTAAATTAAAAAGTTGTAGTGTAAATGTATGGAATAAATTATTCAAAAAAAAGAATAACTGTACCTTTTTATAGAATAACTGTTTCAGTGAACAAATGTATATTTATTTTTTTAATTACAAAATTTTAATCGTCAATATGTGGGTTTATTTAGTTGAAATTAAGTTGTTTAGTGTTTGTGTGTTTTGATTTCAACAAAATGTTTATTCTTTATTTTATTAGTTAAAAGTAAAATGTTAAAAATAAAAATAGGATTAGATGTGTTTTTTTGTTTTTTGCAGAAAAAGGAAGTGTTGTTTGTGAATTACTGTTGGTTTTAAAGGGCTTTCTTGGTTTTTACAAATTGTAAAAACCAAGAAAGCATTTCTTCCGTAGATAAGAAGAGTTCAGATTTTAAAAATAATGCAATGATTAAATAATAGAATATAATTTGTTTTTAAAACAATTCGAGGTTGATTTTTTAGTAAAAATCAGCAATAAAATTGATGAAATTTCACAAAATAATTTTTTAATGCATAAAATTAAACAATTATTTTAATTCAATTTTTATGAACTTTGATGTGATTTTGTTGTTTTTTGACAAGTTGTTTTTCTTAAAATTTTAAGTAAAAAACTATTTTTTTTAGTTTTAATTGCGATTAATTTAGATGAAATACATTTTTTATCGTTTAAAAGATATTTTTTTTAACAAAAAATAAATACTTAATACTTATCTTTGTCAAGTAATATATTAAAAACCAGGATTATGAAAAGAATTATACTTTCCACTTTAGGCTTTTTGGGTTCGGTAACAGCATTCTCTCAAATGTATGTTAGCCCAAATAGTTACGTATTTGTTAACGATCAGTTCATGTACGTAAGACAAGATGTGAATTTGCAGAATAATGGAAATTTCTTTCTTAGAAATAATTCACAACTATTACAAGGTACTGCTGGTGCTGGTGCCAATACTGGTGCTGGTAAACTTTCTGTTTTTCAGGAAGGTACAACTAATAATTTTCAATACAATTATTGGTGTTCGCCTGTAGGTAACGCTTCGGCGGCAGTAGGAAATGAAGCATTTGGAATCACCATGTTGAATCGTCCTACGGGATTAACTACAAGTACTGCGGCAACTATTTTGCCAACAAATAATTACAATGGAACGGCAAGTCCTTTGGCAATTGCGCCTTACTGGATTTGGAGATTTATAACTTCTAATGCTTATGCACAATGGACGTATGTAGGTGCTGGATCTACAATCAATGCGGGTGAAGGGTTTACCATGAAAGGAACTTCAGGTACAGATGCTACTGTTGCTCAAGCAATTGAGGGAGTTCAAAATAATTCTGGAAGCAGACAACGTTACGATTTTAGAGGAAAACCTAATGATGGAAATATGGCAATCCCTGTATCTGCAGGTAATTTTACTTTAGTTGGGAATCCGTATCCAAGTGCAATTGATTTGAATGCTTATTTATTACATCCAGCTAATGCAGCTGTAATTAATGGTCAAGCTTATTTTTGGGAACAAGTAACAGTTAATACACACGTTTTAAACCAATACCAAGGAGGGTATGGAGTTTATAATCCAGGTACTGGAATTTATACTCCTGCTGCTTTTTGGACGTATGATAGTACTGGAAGTCAAGGAGTGCCTGCTGGACTTGGTACAGTTTTTCAAAGAAGATTCAGTCCTGTTGGACAAGGTTTCATGGTAATGGGAACTGCTGCAGGTAGTGTTACTATGCAAAATGCATTTCGTGTTTTTGTAAAAGAAGGAGCGGGTAATCAATCACAATTTGCAAGAACTGGTGAAGTTTCTTCAACTGATGTATATGACACAAGTTCTGAATTTTTCCCTGAAATTCCTAACGTAGCAGGAACAGATTACACTCAAATTAGAAAAGGTACAGCTCCTTATATTAGAATTCATGCAATGTATAATAATGGTGGTGTTCGCCCAACAACTATTGCGTTTTTAGACTCTGCTACAGATGGTTTTGATTATGGTGCTGATGGACGTTCGCCATCAGGTGAAACTGCAGAATTTTATTATGTACTAACCGATATGCCTCATGAATATGTAGCAACTGCGGTTCAATTTGATATTGATAAAAGAATACCTGTAGGTTTCAGATGTACTGCAAGTACAAACTTTAAACTTCAAGTGAAAGATGTGGTAGATTTTGATGCTAATCAGCCTGTATATTTACACGACAAACAAACAGGAATTTACTACGATATTAAAAATGGAATTTTTGATATGGTAATGCCAGCAGGTGATAATAGAACACGTTATGAAATTACATTCAAAAACACTGATGTGGTGTTGGATAACCCAACTGATGTTGCTGATGCTTTTACTGTTTTTCAAAATAATGAGAGTGGAATGTTAACCATTTATAATACTTTAAATAAAGATATCACGGCTTTAATGATGTATGATGTTACAGGTAAATTAGTATTGAATAAAACTAATTTAGGAAAAGCGGTTTCGTATGAGTTTTCAACTTCAGCTTTAAGTGATGGTGTTTATGTGGTAAAAACAAAAACAAGAGACAATTTAGATGTAAGTAAAAAAGTAATTATTTCTAGAAAATAATAATCTCGATTATAGTATATTTGAAAGCAGCTTTAAAAGGCTGCTTTTTTTATGCAATCAACAAATCAAAAAATCCAAATCGTATTGCCAAACGGCATCGAACTCTTCATAAAAAGAGAAGATAAATTGCATCCCATTATCTCGGGAAATAAATTTAGAAAACTCAAATATAATATTGAAGAAGCGAAAAGATTAAATCAGACTACTTTGTTGACTTTTGGCGGTGCTTTTTCAAATCATATTTTAGCGGTTGCTGGTGCTGGAGCCGAATTTGGTTTTAAAACGATTGGCGTAATGAGAGGCGAAGAACTCGAAAGTAAAATACAAGAGAATCCTACCTTAGCAAAAGCACAAGAATTAGGGATGCAGTTTTACTTTGTAAGTAGAACAGCTTATCGCGATAAAGAAGAACCTTCATTTATTTTACATTTGCATGAAAAGTTCGGAAACTTCTATTTAGTTCCCGAAGGTGGTACTAATAATTTGGCAATAAAAGGCTGTGAAGAAATCCTAACCGATGCAGATAAAGAATATTTTACACACATTACTTGTGCAGTAGGAACAGGCGGAACAATTTCTGGTTTGATTAATTCGTCAACTGAAAAACAGCAGATAATTGGATTTTCTTCGTTAAAAGGTGCTTTTTTGTCTGAGGTAATTCGTAATTTTGTATCGAAAACCAATTGGAGTATAAACGATTCGTATCATTTTGGAGGTTATGGAAAAGTAACAGACGAACTGATTCAGTTTTTAAATTCGTTTTACAGTCAAACTGCTATTCCATTGGATCCTGTATATACGGGCAAGATGGTTTTTGGAGTTTTGGATTTGATTGAGAAAGGATATTTTCCTGAAAATTCAAAAATTTTAATGATTCACACCGGTGGTTTACAAGGAATTAAAGGCATGAATTTTGCTTTACAAAATAAGAATAAAGAAATAATACAGTTTTATGAAAATTAAATTTGCTCTATTTATTTTAGCACTTTTTGTAGTAAGTTGTACTAGCACCAAACCAGTTGTTAGAACGACTACAAAGCCTAAAGTAACGACAAAATCTAAGCCAGTAACTCAAACAAAACCGGCAACAAAAACAACTACAAAACCAGCTGTTACTACTTCATCAACTAAATCGGAAACAACAGATTCAAAACCTAAAACCGACTCAGAAGTTAGTTTAGTGGCTACTTCTAATGTAAAAACGTATGCTGAAGAAATTCAAATTTATGTAGATAATTTTAAAGAAATTGCTCAAAACAACATGCGAGCTCACGGAATTCCGGCAAGTATTACATTGGCGCAAGGTATTTTAGAATCGGGTGCAGGTAAAGGAAAATTAGCATTAAGCGCCAATAATCACTTCGGAATAAAATGTCATAAAGAATGGAACGGTGAAAGTGTAAAACACGATGACGATGCCGCACAAGAATGTTTTAGAAAATATGAGCATCCATCAGAATCGTATCGCGATCATTCATTATTCTTAACCTCTAGACCGCGTTATTCCAACTTGTTTAAATTGGATAAAGGCGATTATGAATCTTGGGCAAAAGGATTAAAATCGGCAGGCTATGCAACTGATGTAAAATATCCAGATAAATTAATTGGATTAATTGAACGTTTCGAATTATATAAATACGATAACGAAGTCCTAAGTCGCGATTTCAAACCTTCAAAAAAAGAAATGATTCTAGCGCAAGGTGGCGATTATTATACCATTCAACAAGGCGATACTTTGTATTCTTTGTCAAAGAGATTCAATCTTTCGGTGGATGATTTAAAGAAATTAAACAACATGTCTGACAATGCCATTTCTATTGGGCAACAAATCAAAATAAAATAATGTTATATAAAAGAAGTAGCGAACTATTTGTTGAAGCTAACAAAGTAATTCCTGGTGGCGTAAATTCTCCAGTAAGAGCGTTTAAAGGAGTAGGAGGTACTCCTATTTTTGCGAAAGAAGCAAAAGGAGCCTATTTGTATGATGAAGATGGTAACCGATTAATCGATTATATCAATTCGTGGGGACCAATGATTTTAGGTCATGCTTACGAGCCTGTTGTGAATGCAGTTATTGAAAAAGCTAAAAAAGGAACTTCTTTTGGAATGCCAACGGAGTTAGAAACTCAGATTGCTCAATTAGCAGTTTCTATGGTTCCAAATATCGATAAAATTCGTTTTGTAAATTCAGGTACAGAAGCTTGTATGAGTGCGATTCGATTAGCACGAGGTTATACAAAACGTGATAAAATTATTAAATTTTCAGGATGCTATCACGGACACTCGGATTCGTTTTTAATTGCGGCAGGAAGTGGTTTGAGTACGTTTGGTGTTCCCAATTCTCCGGGTGTAACCGAAGGAACGGCAAAAGATACATTATTAGCAGCTTATAACGATATTAACAATGTAAAAGCATTGTTCGAAGCTAATAAAAATGAGATAGCGGCTATTATTATTGAACCTGTTGCTGGAAACATGGGATGTATTCCACCAGCACAAGGATTTTTAGAAGCCTTACGAGTAGTTTGTTCGGAAAACGGAGCTTTGCTTATTTTTGATGAAGTAATGACTGGATTTCGCTTAGCAAAAGGTGGTGCGCAAGAATTATACGGAGTTCAAGCGGATATTGTTTGTTTTGGGAAAGTAATTGGTGGTGGATTACCTGTTGGAGCATTTGCAGCAAGAGAAGAAATTATGAATTACTTAGCGCCATTAGGACCAGTTTATCAAGCGGGAACATTATCTGGAAATCCACTAGCTATGGCTGCTGGATTGGAAATGTTGAAAGCATTGAATTCAGATACGGATATTTTTAAACGTTTAGATGAAAAAACAGCGTATTTAGAAAAAGGAATTCGACAAGTACTAACAGAAGAAAACGTTATTTTCACTATTAATAGAGTAGGTTCGATGATTTCTGTTCATTTTGATGCTAATCCTGTTTATGATTTTGCAACGGCAAAAAACGGAGATAACGAAACGTTTAAGAAGTTCTTCCATGGATTGTTAAACAGAGGAATTTATATTGCGCCTTCTGCTTATGAAACGTGGTTTATTACCGATGCATTAACCTATGAAGATTTAGATTTTACCATTGCTAAAATTAAAGAAGTAGCAAAAGAGTTATAAAAAAAGTCCCGATGAAATCGGGACTTTTTTTATTTAATTAAGTTTTCGTAAAGTTTTTTATTACTCTTTAGCTTTTTTAACTGTTCTGGCGAAAGTGATCCATCTAGTTTACTTTTCATAGTTTCGTAAACTGCATTTCGCTCATTGTCAGAAGTAGCTTTTGCTAACGCATCATGTTTGTAAACCAATAACATATATAATCCGTTTTCTAATGAATTATCTAGTGTAATTTCTGCTACAAGTTCATTTAATTCAGCTTTAGCTAATGTTTTAGCGTCAGCTTCTTTTTTTTCTTGTGCAAATGTAACATTGCTAATCGCAAACAAGAATAGAGTTGAAAAGAATATCTTTTTCATAATTAATTTTAATGTTGTTTCGTCAAAACTAAATTAAATTCAATAAAAATCAAAATATTTCATTAAAATAATTATTTGGTACTACGTTTTTCAACCTTTTTTTCAATTCTTTCTTTTTTGTCCTCTTTTCTATCTGCTTGCTTTTCTTCCCATTTTGCGAATTGTTCTGGTTTTAATATTCTTTTCATTTTGGCTTTCATGGCAATTTGATTGTCAAGCATTTCATTTTTCATTGCAAATCTTTCATCAGCGGTTGGCTTTTCGCCTTTTTCTTTTTTGGCTTTCATTTCCGCTATTTTAGTTTCTCTTTTTTTACTTTGCTCAACTAAAATAGTTTTGATTTCTTTTTGCTGTTTTTCGTCTAAATCTAATTCCAAAGTCATTCTTTTAACTTGAAGTTCAGTTTGTTGCTCTGGAGTTAATTTTTCCCCTCTTGCTTTTCTGTCTTGTGCAAATGTTAGTGTGGTAGCTACTAATGCAATTGCTAAAATTAATTTTTTCATCTTTCTATATTTTTTAATTGTTTGATGATAAGACGTTATAAATTGTAAAAGGTTTAATCTAAAACAAAAAAAGGAATTAGATTTTATGCTAATTCCTTTTTTAATGGTAATAAAAGTTTACTCTTTTAAAATTTTAAATAACCATATCGTGCAGTATTTCCACATCGAGAACGAACGATATATGTATTATCATCTACGGGTGTTGCAAAGGATAAATCAAGTTCATAGCAAAAGTTATAGGTTCTTCCTACACCTGAATTAGGGATGTCTTTTGTAGTAACTATTGCGCCATCACTATTGATAATACTCATAACAGCAAATCTGCTATTTCTTACAAAAAACTTTGTATTTGGATTGATATCTCTTGAATCATTGTAAATTAGAACCAATTGATTGTTTCTGAAAAATGGTAAATATTTTGAGTGATCACCATTATCATTGGTTGTTCTTGGTTCTTCATTTTTAATTCGGGTAAACCAATCTAATTTTCCAGTTGTTGCATCCACTTTCATCACAGAATAACCTGTTGAAACGTATGAATATTCCCAATTGTATTCTAATGGTTTTGTTGGGTCTGCTGGTGGTAATCTTTTTGAACCCGAGTAAAGTTCATTAAAAAGCAACCATAATTTATTGTCTTTTAAAAATATTTGTTCAAGGTTTATATTGTTTTGTTTTTCTAAAGCAATTTTTTCGTTTAAAACCACTTTTCCATCGCCATCAAAATGCATTAAAAGTAAAGAGTTTGTTGGGTTTGCTTCCGGTAGAGCACCTCCCAAATCAATGCCTACTTTTCGTTTGCCATCACTAATGCCGCCAATGAAATAACTTCCGTTTTCAGTTTCTTTCCATTTAAACTGAGAAACTTGAAAATCTAATTCTTGTTTTAAATTATGTTCAACAACATTTTGTGTTTTAGAATCCCAGTAAAATAAAGATTTGTAAGGTTTCATTTTTGGTAAATCAAGTTCTCTAACAATAGCTAAATTTCCATTATTTGATACATAGCAATTGATGTTGAATGATTGTTTAGTGGTAAAACCAAATTCGTGTGCTACACTTTTTACAATTTTAAAATTAGCATCTAAAATGTATAAAGTTACTTTTTCATTAAGTTTTTTGTCTCCAGTAGGTCTCGAAACAACGCCGTAAAACTGTTTGTTTTCAGATTGTGCAATAAAGTAATCACCAATATTAAACATGTTTTTTGCAGGCATTTTAGCTAAAAAAGTCGCTTTTGTTTTTGTTCCCGTATCAATATTTGCTTTTTGAGTAAAAAGTTCAAATTCTTTTGTTTCACTATTGAATTCGGTTAAAAAATAAACATAATCTTTTCCTGATAAATAAAAGAGATTAGTTAAGGTTTTCATGTTTTTACCCATTACAGGTTGCTCTAAACCGGCAGAAAAATTATTTTCATCTTTTTCAAAATCATCGTTTGGTGAAAATATATCTACAAAAACATCTTTGTTGAAAATTTTGTCGTTGTAAGCCGATTTTATTTTAAAAAAACGCTTGCCATCAAAATGGTTTTCGATGGTGTAATTCAATTCGTTTTCAATTGATGATTGACTTTCGCTCCATGTAAATGTTGGGGTTTGAGCCAAAACAAATACACTTTGAAAAAACAATAGGAATAGACTGATTTTCTTCATTTTTAAGAGAGTTGATTTTTTGTAAATATAAAAAAAAGACTTCGTAATTGAAGTCTTTTTAGAATTGTGTTATTTTCCAGTGTAAACGGCAGTTTTGTTATCGCCATTTACTTCTATCTTCATTAAGCCATGTTTGCTAATGCCTTTGCTGGCAGCGTCCCATTTTTTTCCACTTAAATCGGCTTTTATTTTTAAATCACCAATTGAAATTCCTTCGTTAGCTTTTAAAATTTCAATGATGTGTTTTTCGTCTTCTGTTAATTCTGGACCTTTTTTCTCTGGTCGCATTTGCGGGAAGAACAACACTTCTTGAATCGATTGATTGTTCGTTAGGAACATAATTAATCGGTCCATTCCAATTCCTAATCCAGATGTTGGTGGCATTCCGTATTCTAAAGCTCTTAAGAAATCTTCGTCAATAATTCCGTTTGCTTCGTCATCACCTTTTTCAGCTAAAGCCATTTGCGCTTCAAAACGCTCACGTTGATCTATTGGGTCGTTTAATTCTGAATAGGCATTTGCAATTTCTTTTCCACAAACCATTAATTCAAAACGTTCCGTTAATTCTGGATTATCTCTATGTGATTTACACAATGGTGACATTTCTTTAGGATAATCCGTAATGAAGGTTGGTTGAATGAAGTTACCTTCACATTTTTCACCAAATATTTCATCAATTAATTTTCCTTTTCCCATGGTGTCATTTACTTCGATTCCCATAGATTTTGCAGCTTCGCGCAATTCATCTTCCGATTTTCCAGTAATGTCAAAACCTGTGAATTGTTTGATAGCATCCGTCATTGTAACTCTAGCATAAGGCGCTTTGAAGTTTACTTTATGTTCTCCAAAAGTAGCTTCTGTTGTTCCGTTAACTTGATTTGCACAATATTCTAAAAGGTTTTCTGTCATTTCCATCATCCAGTTGTAGTCTTTATAAGCTACATAAATTTCCATTGCAGTAAATTCTGGATTGTGGGTTCTGTCCATTCCTTCGTTACGGAAGTTTTTCGAAAATTCGTAAACACCATCAAATCCACCAACGATTAATCTTTTCAAATATAATTCGTTAGCAATTCGCATATATAATGGAATATCTAAACTATTATGATGTGTAATAAAAGGACGTGCAGCCGCTCCACCAGGAATCGATTGTAAAACCGGAGTTTCCACTTCCATATAACCAGCTTCGTTGAAGAAAGTTCGCATAGCAGTGAACAATTTTGTTCTCTTCATGAAAACTTCTTTCACTTGCGGATTTACCACTAAATCTACGTAACGCATACGGTAACGCAATTCTGGGTCGGTAAACGCATCAAAAACATGACCTTCTTCGTCAGTTTTTGGTAACGGAAGCGGTTTTAAAGTTTTGCTCAACATTTTAAAATCATCCACACGAACACACATGGCACCCACTTTCGTCATGAATAATTCACCTTCAATTCCAATAAAATCACCTAAATCGGTTAGTTTTTTGAAAACCTGATTGTAAAGCGTTTTGTCTTCGCCTTCGCAAAGCACATCGCGATTAAAATACAACTGAATTCTTCCTTCGCTGTCTTGTAATTCAGCAAACGAAGCTTTTCCTTGATCACGAACACTCATCAAACGTCCAGCCAAAATAACCTTCTTGCCTTCTTCAAAATTTTCCTTCACTTGCTTTGAAGTGTGATTCACCGGAAATAAATCCGCTGGATAAGGGTTAATTCCAAGTTCGCGTAAAGCGTTTAGTTTGTCTCTTCTAATGATTTCTTGTTCCGAAAGTTGCATAGTATTGTATTTAAGCGTGCAAAGATAGGTATAATTTGAAAATGTACCAATTTACTTCGTCAATTCGCTGTGCTCGGGTGAAAATTTGAAAATTCTAAAGCAGTTTTGGAGCGAATGGTTTGGGCTTTTTTGGTTTCCATGTTCCTGCCATCCGTTATATCTTTTTTTCAAAAAGGATGTCACTCCTGTCAGGGCTAATTAGCAAACTATTCGTATCTTTGCGTCACTTTTCAAAACACAATTTCGTTTACCATGAATAAAAAAGTCCAACTTCAAGATTTAGGAAATAAAGATTACAAAGACACTTGGGATTATCAAGAAGAATTATTCAAAGAAATTGTAGATGTTAAAATTCAAAATAGGAGAGAGGAAACTTCAATTGCTACACCAAATTATTTTTTATATGTAGAGCATCCGCATGTTTACACCTTAGGAAAAAGCGGCGATATGTCTAATTTATTACTTTCCGAAAAACAATTGGAAGCAAAAGGAGCCACTTTTTATAAAATCAATAGAGGAGGTGATATTACGTATCACGGACCAGGGCAAATTGTGGGTTATCCTATTTTAGATTTAGAAAACTTTTTTACAGATATTCACAAATACTTACGATTCTTAGAAGAAGCGATCATTCTAACATTAGCAGAATATGGTTTACATGGAACTCGAAGCGAAGGCGAAACCGGAGTTTGGTTTGATGTAGGAACTCCATTTGCAAGAAAAATTTGTGCTATGGGAGTTCGTGCATCACGTTGGGTAACCATGCATGGATTTGCTTTAAATGTAAATGCCGATTTGGGTTACTTTGATAACATTATTCCTTGTGGGATAAAAGGAAAAGCCGTTACATCTATGCACGCTGAATTAGGGAAAGAAATAAACGAACAAGAAGTAAAAGAAAAAATCCTAAAACATTTTCAAAACTTGTTTGAAGCGGAGATTGTTTAAAATTCCAAAGTCAATTGCTCAGGCAATAATCTAAAACTCATTCGGTGATATTTACAAGGACCATATTTTTTAATAGCTTCTCTGTGGTCTTTTGTTGGATAGCCTTTGTTTTTTTTCCAATTGTACATTGGAAATTCTTCGTGAATTTTATCCATGTATTCATCACGATACGTTTTTGCTAAAACAGATGCAGCTGCAATACTCAAATATTTACTATCTCCTTTAATAATACTTGTAGAAGGAATTGATTTTAAAAGTTCAATTTCATCTGTAGTAAAAATCTTTCCTGTTTTTTGTTTCATGCCTAATTTTCCATTTAATGGACGATTACCATCTACAATTATATATTCTGGAGTTGGATATAGCTGCAAAATGCACTCTTGCATAGCTTTCATAGAAGCGTTTAGAATATTAATTTCGTCAATTTCGTTGGGAAGAATATGGGTTACTGCAAAAGAAGTTGCTGTTTCTTCAATGATAGGTTTAAGTTTTTCTCTATTTTTTTCGGAAAGTTGTTTGGAGTCGTTTAGTGAAATGTTTTCAAATGCTTTGGGTAATAATACGGCGGCTGCAGTTACTGGGCCAGCCAAGCATCCTCTTCCAGCTTCATCAGTTCCGCATTCTAATATTAAATTACTGTAACTTTTACTTAACATCCTTTTTTTTGACAAAAATATAATTTTCTACGCAACCTTTTTGATATATTCTCATCTAAAAGATGTTATTGTTTCGCAAAATGTTTTTTTGAAACTAAAACTTTAACAAAAATAAATTAGTAATATTCCGAAGTATTATTTGTTTATTTAAGAAATAATTAAGAAGTTTGCGGAATAACTAACTCAAATAAATTTAATATGAGATCGAAGTTCAAATGGATTTTTACGCTTTTAGTAGCGTTTACAATGCAGTTTTCGTTCGCGCAAGAGAAAACTGTTACGGGTGTGGTTTCTGACGAACTAGGCCCAATCGCAGGTGCTAACGTTGTTGTTGAAGGAACAACTCGTGGTACTACAACTGATTTTGATGGTAATTATACTATCAAAGCAAAGCAAGGTGAAGTTTTAGTAATTTCTTACACAGGTAAGAAAACAACTAAAATAACTGTAGCTGCTGCAAGCGCATACAATGTGTCATTGAAAGATGATGTTGTAGAAGGTGTAGATGTGGTAGTTGTAGGTTATGGTAAAACTACAAAAGAAGCGTTTACAGGTACAGCAACTGTTGTGGCTAAAGAAAATTTAGAAGCTAAAACAGTTTCGAATATTTCTCAAGCCTTAAGAGGAGAGGTTGCTGGTGTTAATGTAATTACTGGTTCTGGTGCTCCAGGTAGTGATGCTACTATTCGTATTCGTGGTTTTGGTTCTGTTAATGGGAACAGAGATCCATTATACGTAGTAGATGGTGCTCCTTACAGTAGTGATATTAGTGCGATTAACCCTGCAGATATTGAAACTATGACAGTTTTAAAAGATGCTGCTGCAACTTCGATTTACGGATCTAGAGGTGCAAATGGTGTTATCTTAATTACTACAAAACAAGGTAAGTCTGGAAAGTCTTTAATTTCAGTTGATTTTAAAACAAGTATCAACTCGTTAATGTTGCCAGGTTATGATGTTATTGATTCTCCTGAGGAGTATATTGAAACAGCATGGAGCTCTTTGAAAACTAAAGGTATGGTATTGGGTTATTTAGATCCAGTAGCTTATGCAAATTCAAATTTATATGGTGACGGAAATGGTGAGGGTATCAATAGTCAATATAATATTTGGAATGTTGATGGTTCTCAATTGATTGATCCTGCTACAGGAAAAGTTGCTAATGGAGTTGCGAGAAGATATAATCCAACTAAATGGTCGGATGCTGCTTTTGGTACTGGTGTTAGAAGTGAAGCTAATGTTCAGCTAAGTGGAGGTAATGGTTCAACTCGTTATTCAACATCATTTGGTTATTTAGATGATCAAGGGTATGCAATTAAATCTAATTATACTCGTTACACTACAAGAATTAATTTAGAGCACAAACCGAAAGAATGGTTAAAAGTTGGTGGAAACATGGCTTACACAGGTGCTAGATATACTAACTCATCTGGAGATGAAGGTAGTGCAGGTTCTTCGGGAAATATATTTGCTTTGACAAATACAACTCCTGCTATTTATGATGTTTACTTAAGAGATACTGCTGGTAATTTAGTAGCTGATCCAATTTTTGGTGGTAACCAATATGATTATGGTAGTATTTATGGTCGTAGAGCTTGGAATAGTACAAATGGTATTGCTGATGCTATTTACGATTTGTCTCAAACAGACTCAAATACATTATTAGGGAATTTTAATATAGGTATTGATTTTACTAAATCATTATCTTTTGAAACTCGTTATAGTGGTCAATATCAACAATTTGATGGTTCTACAAGAGCTAATCCATATTATGGAGGTTTTGCTGGAGATTATGGTTATTTAGCTAAGGATGTGAGTTCTACTGTAAATCAAAATTTCTTACAATTATTGAGATATAACAAATCGTTCAAAGATCATAATTTTGAAATGTTTGTAGCGCATGAATCAACTGAGAATACTTTCAAAGATTTTAATGCAGCTGCTACACATGCTATTTTAGCTAACACATTAGATTTGTCTCAGTATACTGAGGCTTATGGTAGAGCGACTTCTTATTCTCAAAGATGGACTATAGATAGTTATTTTGGACAATTAAATTATAACTATAACCAAAAATATTTCTTAACAGGTTCTGTAAGAAGAGATGGTTCTTCTCGTTTTATTAACAACAAATGGGGAACTTTTGGTTCTGCTGGTTTGGGATGGATTGTTTCTAAAGAAAACTTTATGTCTAAATTAAGTTTTGTAGATTTCTTGAAATTAAAAGCTAGTTATGGTATAATTGGTGACCAAGGTACAAGTTTACAGTACGGTTGGCAAATTTCAACAATTAACCAAACACCAAATGGAGATTACTCATTCACTGAAAGTTCAACTTTAGCAAATCCTGATTTAACATGGGAAACTTCTAAAATTGCACAGTTTGGTATCGAGTCAACTTTGTTTAATGAGCGTTTAGATGTTAATGTTGATTATTATGTAAAAAACACTGATAATTTATTCTTTACTCAAACATTACCACCTTTCTTAGGTTATGCTAACAGACAAATTAACGAAGGTCAGTTAAGAAATAGTGGAATTGAATTTGATGTAATGGGGCATATTTTTACAGCTAAATCTGCTAATGAGTTAAAACTATCTGTTGGTGTTAATGGAGAGTTTTTATCAAATGAAATTACTGAAATGCCTATTGACCCTGCAACAGGATTGCCAAAAGTAATTGATGGTACTTTGTCAAAAGGACGTTCTTTATTTGATTTCTTCATGCGTGAGTGGGCTGGTGTAGATTCTGCAACAGGAGCTGGTTTATGGAATATGTATTATGATGACCTTAATGGTAATGGTATTTTTGATAATGCTGATGCGCCAATTGGTAATATGGCTATTTATATGAACCAAAATCCAGATGCTACAGTTTTAAAAACTACTACAAATAACTATGCTCAAGCTACTCAAAAATATGTTGATAAGTCTGCTATTCCTACTGTGAGAGGTTCTTTCCGTTTGAATGCAGCTTACAAGAATTTTGATTTAACCGCTCAAGTTGGTTATAGTATTGGTGGTTATGTTTATGACAATGGTTATGCGCAATTAATGGATAATAGTGATTTAATTGGAGCTAACAACTGGCATACTGATATTCATAATGCTTGGAAGCAATATGGAGATGTAACAGATGTACCTAGATTAACATCTGGTGTAAGTTCTGATGTTAATTATAATTCACAATCAACTCGTTTCTTAACAAAAGCTGATTATTTATCATTAAATAATGTTAGATTGGGTTATAATATCCCTGCAAGTTTCTTAGAGAAGTTGCATTTATCTAAATTTAATTTATATGTATCTGGTGATAACTTATTAATGTTTAGTAAGAGAGATGGTTTAAATCCTCAAACTTTAGTTAATACATCTAATTCAGGTATTTATACTCCAATGACTACATTTAGTTTTGGTACTAAAATTGAATTCTAAAAAAAATTGAAATATGAAAAAAAGTTTAATTTATTTATTAGTAGCTGCATCGCTGGTATCAGTTGGATGTAGTGAAGATTTCTTAGATCCGGTAAGAAACACTAATGTGATTACTAGTGAGGATATTGCAAATAATGCTGAGGTTAATCCTGCATTACTTGAGGGAAGTCTTAATGGTATTGGAAGTTTGCTGATTGAGCCAGGAGGAACTGCAGCAGGAAGACATTATGACTTAGGTCAAAAAGGAATTGATATCTGGTTAGATATGTTGTCTGGAGATATGGCTTTATCTGCCAACTCTTACGGATGGTATCAAAACACGGCTAACTTAGTTTCAACGGTTGATTTTTCTCGTGAAGAGAATAATATCATCTGGCGTTACTATTTTAAAGTTATTGCATTATCTAACAATGTTATTAATAATATTGGTGGAAATGATGCTAATCCTGATTCTCCAGAGGTACGCCATTTATTAGGTCAAGCTAAAGCATATCGTGCTTATGCGTATTTTTATTTAGCTCAAATTTTTCAAAGATCTTATGATCCTGCGCAGCCTATTTTGCCTTACACGGATGGAGAAACAATTTCTTTTGCAAAAGTTCCAGCTTCTCAAATTTATGATTTAATTGAGAATGATTTGACTGATGCAATTGTTTTATTAGATGATTTTACTCCATCTTCTAAACAGCAAATTAATAAGCATATTGCTAAAGGTTTATTAGCTTATAGTTATGCTGCACAAGGTGATTATCCTAATGCTAAAATCTTATCTGATGAAATTATTGATTCAGGTGCTTATTCAATGACGACTACTTCTCAATTGGCCTTCCCAGGATCTGGTTCAGGTTTCAATGATGTAAATACTGCGTCTTGGATGTGGGGTTACGATATTACAGTAGATATGGGTCACCAATTGTTGAACTGGTGGGGTCAAGTAGATTATTTTACATATAGTTATCAATGGGCTGGAGATAGAAAAACTATCGATACAAACTTACTTGGTTTAATTCCAGCAAATGATATTAGAAGAACGCAGTTTGGTACTTCAGGTACTTCTAATCGTATGCCAATTAATAAGTTCTATGCTCCAGATAGAGTAGTTGGAGGACAACAAATTATCACGACAGATTATATTTTTATGAGAGTTGATGAGTTTTATTTGTTAAGTGCTGAAGCTGCTGCTAAATCAGGTGATGAAACAAGTGCTAAGAATAGATTAAAAGAACTTTTAGCTACTCGTCTTTCTGGAGGTGCTGCTGATGCTGATGCTTATGTAGATCCATTAACAGGTTCAAATCTTAGACAAGCTATTTATAATCAAACTAGAATTGAATTTTGGGGTGAAGGAAAAAGTTACTTAGCTTTGAAACGTAATCAGGCTACAGTTACAAGAGGTACTAACCATGTATTCCGTGCTAATCAATCTTTCATTTTTGATTCAGACGAAATGTCATTCCAAATTCCACAATCAGAGTTAGATAATAATGCCGAAATTACAGGTCAAAATTAATTCTTAAAATATGAAAATTATGATGTTAAAAAAATCATTAGCTTTCTTTTCAGCTTTAACATTGGCTTTTGCAATGGTAAGTTGTGAAGAAGATAATTCAGGTGATAATTCGGCAGCAAATTATGTTGGATTAGAGAGCTATCAGACTGTTGAATTGACTGATGGAGAAACTGTTGTTGTTGAAGGTAAGATTTTAGCTTCGGATGTGTCTGGTGAAGATAGAACTTTTAATTTAGTTGTAGATCCTACAACGACACATGGTGCTGCTAATTATTCTGTGCCTACTTCTGTTACTATTCCAGCTGGTTCTAAAGAAGGAATTTATGAAGTTACTATTGTAGGTAATAGTTTAGTAGATGGTAATAAAATTGTTGTAGGTTTAGAGCCTGCAGCTGATTTAAACCAAACTACATTTTACGGTACTTATTCTAATGGAGTGTTAACTGGTGCAGGTACTGCTAAGTCTACTTTTAATCTTTACAGACCTTGTGCTTCTGTTCGTGCTAGATTATCAATTACTTTTGATAACTACCCAGAAGAAACAGCTTGGGAACTATATGATTCTTCTCTTAATCTAATTGATTCAGGTGGTTTCAATGCTGATGGTTCTGCAATTACTGGTTACGCTGCTCTAGGTTTTGCTGATAGAAGTACTTTCTCTGTAGTAAAATGTTTAGCTCCTGGTGATTATACTTTCGTTATCTATGATGATTATGGAGATGGTATGTTTACAAGTGCTACCGTAATTGGAAGATATTCAATGAATAACTTGAATAATGGTGCTGCTTTGTTTAGTGCTAGTGGTGATAGCTTTGGAGCTAATGCCGTTCATGAATTTACAATTCAATAGTTTTTTATACTTTTATAAAAGCCGAAACTTTTACAGTTTCGGCTTTTTTTGTTTCTATTTTTAATTTTTTTTTGAGTTTTTTTGTATTATCTAAATATTCATAAAATTCTCCTTACATTTGTGCCAATCAACAAATGCAATGAGATTTTTATTTTTCCTTTTTTTGTTTTTTTTATCGGTTACTTCTAATGCTCAAATTAGAAATGTTAATGGCGGTCTTGGAGGGTTACCTAAGAATAATACCGATCCAAATGATACCATATTGAAGTTCGATAAAAACAGAAATAAAGATTTTGTAGAAAAAGCCCCAATAGATCTATACAAAATCTACACGCTACATAAAGACACCACTTTTGTAGATACTTCGCTTACTATTCAAAGTGAATACAAATACAATTTATTACGAAAAGATATTTTCGGATTGATGCCTTTCGCAAATGAAGGACATACTTATAATTCCTTAGATTTTGGATTGTACACTAAAAGTGCTGCTCCAAATTTCGGTTTTAAAGCCAAACATTTTAATTATTTAGAGGTTAATGACATAAAGTATTATTCGGTACCAACTCCTTTAACCGATTTGTATTTTAAGACGGTTATGGAACAAGGGCAAGCTTTAGATGCCTTTTTAACGGTTAATACAAAGCCAAATCTTAATTTCTCTATCGCTTATCGCGGACTTCGTTCTTTAGGAAAATACGTTAATAATTTAACAAGTTCAGGTAATTTTAGATTTACTACTAGTTATTTTACTACTGATAAACGTTATATTCTAAATGCTCACTTTACGGGTCAAGACATATCGAATCAAGAAAATGGAGGAATTGTTAATGCCGAAGAATTCGAAATTAGTGATGATCCATTTAACGAAAGAGAAAGAGTAGAAGTTTATTTTACCAATGCAACATCACTCTTAAAGGGAAATCGTTTTTTTATTGATCATTCTTTTAAGTTGAATAAAAAAAATCCTAATAGTTTAGTCTTTACACATCAATTCAATCAAGAGTATAAGTTTTTCCAATTCACTCAGCCTACAATTAGCGAAAGATTTGGTGATACTTATACCAATACTGTCAATACTAAAACACGATACAATCATTTGTATAATAAATTTGGAGTAGCTTATAAAACTAAATCTTATGGTGATTTGGAATTTTTTATAGACGATAACAATTACAACTATTACTATAATAGCGTTGTTTATGATGCTCTTGGAGATATAACGGTACCAAATGCTGTTTCAGATAGAATTAATATGGTGGGTGGTAACTATTCCTATCTTATTAACAATGTTAATGTAAGATTACATGCTTCACAATCAATTTCAGATCAATCGATTTCAAATATAGAAGCTACTGCACACTATAAAGTGAATGAAGATTATAATTTTCAATTAAAATACCAAAAATTAAATAGTTTACCTAATTTGAATTTCACGTTGTACCAAAGTGGTTATGTGGATTACAATTGGTTTAATAATTTTAAAAACGAAAAGCTGAATCAATTTGAATTTTCAGCTCAAACTAAATGGTTAAACGTTTCTGCAACATACAAAGTTATTAATGATCACTTGTTTTTTGATAATCAAACAAATGACATAACAGAGTTAATGGTAAAGCCAGTACAATACGATAAAACCATTAATTATCTTTCAGTAAAAGCAAATAAAGAAATCAAGTTTTGGAAATTGGCTTTAGATAATACTATTTTGTATCAATCCGTTGATCAATCAGACGATGCTGTTAACGTGCCCCAAATTGTAACCCGAAATACCTTGTACTTTTCAGATTACGTTTTTAAAAAGGCAATGTTTTTACAAACTGGAGTTACCTTTCAATATTTTTCTAAGTATTACGCTAACGACTATAATCCTTTGCTTGGTGAATTTTATGTGCAAAATGAAACTAAAATAGGTGGTTTTCCTATGTTTGATTTCTTCGTAAATGCAAGAGTAAAACAAACCCGAATCTTCTTAAAAGCGGAACATTTCAACTCTGCTTGGACGGGTTATGATTTTTATTCAGCGCCAAATTATCCGTATCGTGATTTTATGGTTCGCTTTGGTTTAGTTTGGAATTTCTTTAAATAGAAACGATTGGCTTGGGCATTTTTGCAAACCGTGTTCCTGCTGTTCGCTACAATCTGTCATTGCGAGCTTGCGAAGCAATCTCACAATAACAGGATTCTCACTTCCATCAGGGTTAGATAGCCAATCATTTTCATTTTTGTATTCGTAATATTCATACTATCTTTGCAAAAAATAACATCAGACATTCATAAGTAATGAAATACGCAAAAAATATATTAGAAACTATTGGTAACACACCTTTAGTACAATTAAACAAAGTGACTGCCGAGGTTAACGCCTTGGTTTTAGCTAAAGTAGAAACCTTCAATCCTGGAAATTCTGTTAAAGATAGAATGGCTGTAAAAATGATTGAAGATGCTGAAGCAGACGGACGTTTAAAACCAGGAGGAACCATCATTGAAGGAACTTCAGGAAACACCGGAATGGGATTAGCTTTAGCTGCTATCGTAAAAGGATACAAATGTATTTTTGTAATTTCAGATAAGCAGTCTAAAGAAAAATCAGATATTCTTCGTGCTGTTGGTGCAAAGGTAATTGTGTGTCCAACCGATGTAGAACCTACAGATCCTCGTTCGTATTATTCAGTTTCTAAAAAGTTAGGTGAAGAAATTCCAAATTCTTGGTACGTAAATCAATACGATAATCCAAGCAACGCTATCGCACATTACGAACAAACAGGTCCAGAAATTTGGGAACAAACCGAAGGGAAGATTACACACTTTGTAGTTGGAGTTGGAACAGGTGGAACGATTTCAGGTGTAGCAAAATATTTAAAAGAGAAAAATCCAAACATTAAAATTTGGGGAATTGATACGTACGGTTCGGTTTTCAAGAAATACCACGAAACTGGAATTTTTGATGAGAACGAAATCTATTCATACATCACTGAAGGAATCGGTGAAGACATTTTACCTAAGAACGTTGACTTTTCATTAATCGACGGATTTACTAAAGTTACCGATAAAGATGCAGCCGTTTATACAAGAAAAATAGCTTTAGAAGAAGGAATTTTTGTTGGAAACTCTGCTGGGGCCGCTGTAAAGGGTTTATTGCAGTTAAAAGAACACTTTGGTCCAGAAGATGTAGTTGTGGTCTTATTTCACGATTCTGGAAGTCGTTATGTTGGAAAAATGTTTAACGATGATTGGATGCGAGAAAGGGGTTTCTTAGAAGAAGAAATTACTAAAGCAGAAGATTTAATCAAAGAACACATTGATAAACCATTGGTAATTGTTCGTACTGAAGAATTAGTTTCACACGCTATCGAAAGAATGAGAAAATATAAAATCTCTCAAATTCCAGTAGTTGATGTAAATGGATTTGTAGGTTCAGTTGATGAATCGGATTTGTTCCAAAGTTTCATTTCAGATAAAAACACTGCAGAAAGACCAATTCGTGAAGTAATGGGGAAACCGTTCCCAATTGTAAAAATTGGAACACCTGTAGAAGATGTTTCTAAACTAATCACTAAAGATAACCAAGCGGTTTTAGTCGATTTAGGAAATGGAAAACATCACATTATTACTAAATATGATATTATTGGTTCAATAAAATAATAAAAAAAGGACGTTCAATTGAACGTCCTNNCACCTTCGTTTGGACCTTGTGGAATTTTTACTTGTATCGTATGTGTTCCAGCGTTCAAATTTCCTAATTCAATATAAATGGGATTCGTTGCTGTTCCTGGACACCAATTCGAACGACTCAAATCGGATGAAGATAATCCATCGTTAAAATTTCCTGATGCTGGATTAAATAAACGATATCCACCACAATCTTGTCGCCATGGAATAAAAGAAAACACTTCTTTTCCGTTTAAGACAATCGTGTTTCTTTTTGGAACAAATTCGTCGCCGTTTTCCCAACCTCCATGACCAGTGGTAATGTAGCGTAATTTAGCGTTTTTGATTTTTTTGTCTAAAGTAAAAGTAACTTCCAATCCTTTTTCATGATTGAACATTGTAGCATATTCTTGTCCCGCCATTTCCATTACGTTTGTTGTGTTAAATAATGGAATAGAAACATTGGTTTTATCCAATGAACTTTCGCTTGGATTAATGGTGATATTCATCGAAATTTTATGTCCGCCTTTATCGTAATTACCAATAAAAGTTCCTACATAAACGGTTTTCCCTGATATATTTGATTTCAAATCAGTAATATCCATTCTGTACGGAACAATTTCGTGCCACGTTTTGTCTTTCAATTGAATGTAGTTGTATTGCTTAATTCCGAAAGGCGTAAAAAATCGCATCAATTCAATTATCGGAGAAAATTCTTTAGTTGTCACAACGCCTTGATATTGTTTTCCATTTCCGTTTTCATAAATGGGTAAAGTTTTAGCCCCATTTTGCAAACCATCAAAAAACGATTGCTTTTTATCTTGCGGTATCACAAAAACCGAACCTGTTCTGTCATAAGCATCGCCGTTAGATTGTTCTGCTAAATCTAAAAATACTAAATCTCCTTTTTTAATTTCTGGAAAAGTAATTTTCTTTAAAATAATAGTTCCGTTTGCAAATCGTAAAATACTGTCATTTGATTTTGATGCGTCTGAAAAATTAATGATTTCATTTTCAAACACTTTAATCGTAGTAAAGCGACTTTTCCAAACCAAATCTTTATAAGTTAATCCATCTAAAACAGGACTATTTGTAGTGCTGTTTTGTAAAATCATATTCGGACTAACCGATTTCATTTTCTCTATTTTAGTAGCCGAAATCACAAAATTTCCATTGCGAACCATTTCCAAAACCAAACCAATATTTTGTCCTAAAGTTGTTGGAGCTCCTTTAACTTGTAATTCGTTGGTGTACCAAAGTTCGATAGTGTTTGAATTGATTATCGTTTTCGCTTTTTGACATTTGTAGCCCAAAATAGTTTTGGTATCCGATAAAAATTCGAAGTTTTGTTTCGCTAAAGAAATACTGTCAATCGTTGTAACCGATTTGTCTTTTTTGAGTTGGGTAACTTGAACAATTTTATTCTCAGAACGATTGATTAACGTTTGTTCAAATGGAAATTCCGCTTTTCCAGAATTCATTTTATCTGAAGTAACTAAAGTTTCTATCGGATTTGTGAAAACAAAAATCGCATCTTGATTTTCAATAAGCTTTCCGTTTGAACTTCTAGTGTAGGTAATTTTTAATCCTTTTGGTGGTTTTACGCCAGTTTGAGATTGCGCAAACGTAAAAAGACTTAATAATGTGATGGTTATAAATTTTTTCATAAAAGTTGGGTTGTTCCGCAAATATAATTTTTTTATCTTTGTTTTTCAATTATATACGCCATACAGAATGAAAGAAGATTTTTTGCACCACGTGTGGCAATTCAAGAAATTTGATATTGCCAATTTAAAAACTACAAAAGGAGAGTCGATTCAGATTCTCAATTCAGGTCAATATCTGCAACTTGCTGGACCTGATTTTTTCAATGCACAACTTATTATCGGAAATCAAAAATGGGCTGGAAATGTAGAAATTCATCTCAAGTCATCAGATTGGTATGTGCATAATCACGAAAAAGATTCCAATTACGACTCGGTAATTTTACATGTCGTTTGGGAAAATGATGTGCCGATTTTTAGAAAAGATAATTGCGAAATCCCAACTTTGGAACTCAAAGAACATATTTTGTTATCTGATTTACATAAATACCAATCATTATTAAGTCAGAAATCTTGGATTTATTGTGAAAATGAAATTGGCAATGTCGATGATTTTATTTTCAAAAATTGGCAAGAACGCTTGTTTTTTGAGCGTTTAGAAAGAAAATCCCAATTGATTTTTGAATTAGTAAAGGAACTAAATCACGATTGGGAAGCGGTTTTGTTTTGTCTTTTAGCTAAAAATTTTGGTTTGAATACGAATGGCGAAATGTTTTATAAAGTTGCCAAATCTATTCCTTTTTCGGTTATTCGAAAAGAATCTTTTTCATTGGAATCACTAGAATCTTTATTGTTAGGTCAAGCGAATTTACTTTCTCATGATTTTCAAGATAGTTATGCTAGAGAATTACAAAAATCCTATTATTACTTAGTTCAGAAGCATCAATTGTGTGAAAAAGTGATTGGTTCAGTAGAATTTTTTAAACATCGTCCCGATAATTTTCCTACTCTTCGATTGGTGCAATTGGCTAGTTTGTACTGCGAAAAGCAAAATTTATTTTCTAAAATTATAAATTGTAATTTGATGTCTGAATTATATCAGATTTTTAATGTTTCTGTAAGCGATTATTGGGAAACCCATTATAATTTTGATAGAGAAAGTTCTAAAAAGAAGAAAAAACTTTCAAAATCTTTTATTGATTTATTGGTAATTAATACAATCATTCCGCTTCGTTTTGCTTATGCATTGAGTCAAAAAAAGGAAATCATACAGGAATTAATTGATTTGGCAGTTTCAATTCCGACAGAGAAAAATGTTATTATTGAAAAGTTTAATACTTTCGGAATTGCATCTAAAAACGCGTATGAATCACAATCATTACTACAGCTAAAAAAGAATTATTGCGATTTAAAAAAGTGTTTGGATTGTGCTGTTGGCCACTCAATACTTAAAAAATAATCGTATTTTTGAAAAAAATACTTAAAAAATGGTTCAGAACCTGTTACATTTTTTTGAAAAGCACGGATTTTTCGTAGCCACTCGTTTAGCCGACCGTTTGGGGATGCGAGCAACTAATGTACGTTTGTTTTTTATTTACATATCTTTCATAACTGTAGGCTTAGGTTTTGGGCTGTATCTCACTTTGGCATTCCTTTTAAAGTTAAAAGATATGATAAAAACTAAAAGAAGTTCTGTTTTTGACTTGTGAAATTTCATTAAATGTAACTTTTATTTGATTTTTAGATAGTTTTCTTATCTTTGAAAAATTAACAACCAATAAAATTATATGACTGCAAAAGTAGAATCGTGGGGATCACGAGTTGGACTTATTTTAGCCATGGCAGGAAACGCCGTTGGACTAGGTAACTTTTTAAGGTTTCCTGTTCAGGCAGTTCAAAATGGAGGTGGAGCTTTTATTGTTCCTTATTTAGTGTGTTTTTTATTAATGGGAATTCCGTTGCTATTCGTAGAATGGAGTATGGGAAGATTCGGTGGAAAATACGGTCATCACAGTACGCCATTTATCTTAGATAGTATGGATAAAAGAAAATTTTGGAAATACATTGGTGTTTTCGGGATTTTTACAAACTTAGCGGTTGCTGCTTACTATTGTTATTTAGAATCATGGACTTTAAGCTGGGTTTGGCATAGTATTTCAAGAACTTTTGCTGGACAATCTCAGGATGAAGTAGCTGGGTTTTTTAATAGCTATGTAGGTTTAGAAATGCCATTTGAAACAATTTTCTTTTGGTTAGTGTGTTTGCTTTTAAATACTTGGATTTTATCTAAAGGGTTAAGTGGTGGTGTTGAGAAAGTTGCTAAAATAGGAATGCCATTATTAATTGTTTTTGGTGTTTTCTTAGCAATTATGGCTTTTAATGTTGAGGCTGGAGTTGCTGGAGCAATTAATGATGCTTCTGTTGGACTGAATTTCTTATGGACACCTGATTTTTCTACGATATGGTCTCCAAAAGTTTGGTTGGCGGCAGCTGGACAAATTTTCTTTACACTTTCTGTAGGTATGGGTTCTATTCAATGTTATGCTTCTTATGTGAAGAAAAATGATGATATTGCTCTGAATGCTATGAGTGCTGGATGGATGAATGAGTTTGTTGAAGTGGTTTTAGGAGCTGCAATTATTATCCCAATTTCTGTAGGTTATTTAGGAGTTGATAAAGTTTTAGAAATGACCCAAACAGGAGGTTTAGGTTTAGGATTTAAAACATTACCATTCTTATTTGAACAATGGGGAACAGTTTTAGCCATATTATGTGGAGTATGTTGGTTTGGTTTGTTGTTTTTCGCTGGAGTTACGTCTTCTTTAGCAATGGGAACTCCAGTTATGGGATTCCTAAAAGATGAATTTGGTTGGAAACACAAAAATGCAGCTTGGGCATTTGGAGGATTGGTATTTATTTTAGGGCTTCCAACAGTTTTATTTTTCAATTACGGAGTTTTTGACGAATACGATTACTGGGCAGGAACTTTCTCACTAGTAGTTTTTGCTTTCTTTGAAATCATACTTTTCGCATGGATTTTTGGAATGGATAAAGGATGGAAAGAAATTACAACAGGTGCTGATATTAAAGTTCCTAGTGTATATAAATTCATTATTAAATATGTTACGCCTTTGTTCTTGGGTGTTGTCTTTTTCTCAAGTTTACCTGGAGTATGGGATAAAATCATCAATAAGGATATTTATCAAAAAATTGCAACAACAACAGATCCTAAAGAATTAGAAGTATTAAACGAAACTATTTTGTTTGTAAATGCTTCAAGATTATTATTGCTTTTAGTATTCTTAGGTATTTCGTATCTAGTATTTGTAGCTTATAAAAAACGTAAAAAAGAAGGGAGAATATAATCATGAAAACAGAAGCTTTAATTACAATGCTTACAGCAGTTGGAACGGTAACAGCTGTTACAGGATATTTTTTCTACTTGGTTTTAAGTACGCCTCCTAAGCAAGAACCAGATTCTTTTGAGGAGAACGATGACGAATTAGTTAGAAAAAACGATTAATATTTACATAAATGAATAAGATTAAATCCTACTTCCTGTTTTCAAGAGAACACAGAAGTGGGATTTTTTTGTTGTTTGCCGTTATTATCATAGTTCAATTAGCTTATATCTTTTTTGGAGATTTCTTTGTTTCAAAAAAGAATACTCCTGAAGATAAAGCTTGGTTATTAATTCAAAATGAAATTGATAGTTTAAAAAATATTCAATCAACAAAAAAAGATACTATTTATCCGTTTAATCCTAATTATATTACCGATTACAAAGGATATAAGCTAGGAATGACAATTCAAGAAATTGATCGTTTACATGTGTATCGAAAACAAGGGAAGTTTGTAAATTCTGTTAAAGAGTTTCAACAAGTAACCCAAGTTTCAAATGCTTTTTTATCTAAGATTAGTCCTTACTTTAAATTTCCTGATTGGGTTCTAAATAAAGGGACATCTAATTCGGAAAAATTTCATAAGTTTTTATCAAAAGAAAAAGAAAAAATCATCCAAAAAGATATAAACACAGCAACACGAGAAGATTTAATTGCAGTTTATGGAATTGGCGAAAAGTTAGCGGACAAAATTTTGCAAGAAAAAGAAAAGCTAGGCGGTTTTGTTAGCATGGAACAATTTCAGTTCATGTGGGGAATTAGCCCAGAAGCAATTTCAGATTTAGAAAAAAGATTTTCCGTAAAGAGTCAAAACGGAATCAAGAAAATTGCGATAAATGATTTGTCTCAAAAAGAATTAGCAAAATTTCCGTATTTCAATTATGCTTTGGCTAAGGAAATTGTGATTTACAGAACGATGAATAGCGGAATTAAAAATATTGACGATTTAACAAAAATTAAGGGAATGCCTAACGAAAAAATAAAAATAATCGCCTTATATTTGGAATTCTAAAAAAATACCCTAAAAAACACACCAAAAAACAATAATACCTTATTATGAATTCATTATATTTTACAGAAGAACACGAATTATTCAGACAAAGTTTTAGAGATTTTTTACACAAAGAAGTGGTTCCTCACATTGAAAAATGGGAAAAAACAGGAACAATTGAACGCTTCATTTGGAAAAAGTTTGGAGATATGGGTTTCTTCGGATTGAATTATCCTGAAGCGTATGGTGGAATGAATTTGGATTTATTTTATACAGTTGTGTTTCTAGAAGAACTTCAAAAAGTTAAATCTTCTGGTTTTGCTGCTGCTATGTGGGCGCATGCTTATTTGGCAATGACGCACTTAAATGCAGAAGGTGATGAAAGAATCAAACAAGAGTATTTAGCACCAAGTATTGCTGGAGAAAAAATAGGAGCATTGTGTGTTACAGAACCTTTTGGAGGAAGCGATGTGGCAGGAATGAGAACGACTGCTGTAAGAAAAGGAGATAAATTTGTTATCAATGGTTCTAAAACCTTTATTACAAATGGTGTATATGCAGATTACTATGTGGTGGCTGCAAAGACAAATCCAGAACTTGGAAATAAAGGAATAAGTATATTTTTAGTGGATACAGCTACAAAAGGTATATCGGCTACAAAATTAGATAAATTAGGTTGGAGAGCTTCAGATACGGCTGAAATTGCATTTGATAACGTTGAGATTCCATTAGAAAACTTAATGGGCGAAGAAGGAAAAGGTTTTCCATACATCATGCAACATTTTGCTTTTGAACGTTTAATTATGGCAATCAATGCACATGCTAGAGCAGAATACGCACTTGAGTATACTATAGAATATATGTCGCAAAGAGAAGCTTTTGGAAGTACAATTAATAAATTCCAAGCCTTGAGACATACCATGGTAGAACATGCAACAGAAGTAGAACATTGTAAATTGTTTAATTATGCTGCTGTAGCTCGTTTAGATAAAGGAGAATATGTAGTTAAAGAAGCTACCATGGCAAAATTAAAATCAACAAAAGTGGCAGATTTAGCAATTTACGATTGCCTACAAATGCTAGGTGGTTATGGTTATATGGAAGAATATCCTTTGGCACGTTTGTTAAGAGATAGTCGTTTAGGTCCAATTGGTGGAGGAACTTCTGAAATTTTGAAAGAGATTTTATCAAAAATGATAATTGATAATCAGAATTATAAACCAGCAGTTAAATAATTTTGATTTATAATTTTTAATTCAGAATTATTTTCTACATTTGCACCCTTAACGAGAGGAGGTGTCTATATTATGTTAATTATACCAATTAAAGACGGAGAAAATATCGATAGAGCATTAAAGCGCTATAAAAGAAAATTTGATAAAACAGGAACTGTTCGTCAGTTACGTGCACGTCAAGCTTTCATTAAACCATCTGTTGTAAACAGAGCTAAGATCCAAAAAGCATCTTACATTCAAGGATTAAGAGACTCATTAGAGAGTTAATTTTTTGAATAAACTATACTAACCGCTAATTAATAAAGTGTAACTTTGTTGTTAGCGGTTTTTTTATGTCTACAAATCTACAAGCATATCAGGATTATTTGGTTAAAGAGAAAAACTATTCTCCTTTAACGGTTCGCGCCTATTTAGATGATATCAAATCTTTTCAAGAATATCTTCTAGGTCAATCTGTAAATCTCGAAGAAGTTATTTACCCACATGTTAGAAATTGGATTGTAACTTTGGTAGAACAAAACATTTCAACTACTTCTGTCAATCGTAAAATATCGGCTTTAAAATCGTATTACAAGTTTTTGTTGAAGGTGAAGCAGATTTCGATTAATCCATTATTGAAGCATAAATCATTAAAAACAGCAAAGAAAGTTCAAATTCCTTTTTCCGAAAAAGAGTTACAAGATGTTTTTTCTGAAAATGAATACGCAAATGACTTTGAAGGTATTCGAAATCAATTTGTAATAGAACTTTTTTATACAACAGGAATTCGTAGAGCTGAGTTGATTAACTTAAAAATGAATAGTGTAAACGAAATTCAAAAAACAATAAAAGTTATAGGTAAACGAAATAAAGAGCGAATTATTCCAATGTTAGATTGTACAGTAAATTTGTATAAAATATACAAGGAGCAACGAAATCATTTAGAGGTAATTAAAGAGAAAGAGATGTTAATTTTATCTAAAACTGGAAACAAAGTAAGCGAATCGTTTGTTTATCGTTTAATAAATGATTACTTTAGTACAGTCTCGAAAAAAGAAAAGAAGAGTCCCCACGTTCTTAGGCATTCCTTTGCAACACATTTGTTGAATAATGGAGCCGATTTAAATTCCGTAAAAGAGTTATTAGGTCATGCTAGTTTATCGTCTACTCAGATATATACGCACAGCAGTTTGGCTGAATTAAAAAAAGTGTATCAAGAAGCGCATCCTAGAAATAAGAAATAACTCGATTGTATAACCATTTTAATTAACAGAATTATGAAAGTTAATGTGCAAGCAGTAAATTTTAATGTAGACAGAAAATTGGTAGATTTCATTCAAGAGCGAATGGATAAATTGGAAAAATATTATGATAAAATAGTTTCGGCTGAAGTTTTTTTGAGGCTTGAAAATACGAGTGATAAAGAAAATAAAACAGTAGAGATAAAAATTAATGTTCCTGGAGACGATTTTGTGGTTAAAAAAACAGCAAAAAGTTTTGAAGAAGGAGTAGATTTGTCGGTTGATTCTTTAGAGCGAGTAATCTTAAAAAGGAAAGAAAAATTAAGAGCGCATTCATAAAAAGAAAAAAAACATAAAAAATGTTTTGATTCAAAAATAAATTATATACATTTGCAGTCCGTTAGAAATAGCGGACTTTTTATATTCAATACGCCGATGTAGCTCAGCTGGCTAGAGCAGCTGATTTGTAATCAGCAGGTCGTGGGTTCGAGTCCCTCTATCGGCTCAAAGTTTTAAGTAGCTGAATGTAAAAGGTTTGGGGAGATACTCAAGCGGCCAACGAGGGCGGACTGTAAATCCGCTGACTACGTCTTCGCAGGTTCGAATCCTGCTCTCCCCACGAGATTTTGAATTTAGAGAGAAGGATTTGGTTTTTCTGAATTCTGATGGCTAACTTCTGAATACACAAAAGCCGGTGTAGCTCAGGGGTAGAGTGCTTCCTTGGTAAGGAAGAGGTCACGGGTTCAATTCCCGTCATTGGCTCTTAAAAAAGTTTATTTTTTGAACACTAATATATAACTAAGATTAAATTATTAAATCATGGCAAAAGAAACCTTTGATCGTTCGAAGCCCCATTTAAATATTGGAACTATCGGACACGTTGACCACGGTAAAACTACGTTAACAGCTGCAATTACTAAAGTATTAGCTGATGCTGGTTTATCAGAAGCAAAATCATTTGATCAAATTGATAATGCTCCAGAAGAAAAAGAAAGAGGTATTACTATTAATACATCTCACGTAGAATATTCTACAGCTAACCGTCACTACGCTCACGTTGACTGTCCAGGTCACGCGGATTACGTTAAGAACATGGTTACAGGTGCTGCTCAAATGGACGGTGCTATCTTAGTAGTTGCTGCTACAGATGGTCCTATGCCACAAACAAGAGAGCACATCCTTTTAGGTCGTCAAGTAGGTGTGCCTAGAATGGTTGTATTCATGAACAAAGTGGATATGGTTGATGATGCTGAATTATTAGAATTAGTAGAAATGGAAATTAGAGATTTATTATCTTTCTATCAATATGATGGTGATAATGGTCCAGTTATCCAAGGTTCTGCTTTAGGTGGATTGAATGGTGATCCAAAATGGGTTGCTACTATCATGGAATTAATGGAAGCTGTTGACAACTGGATTGAATTACCAGTTCGTGACGTTGAAAAACCTTTCTTAATGCCAGTTGAAGACGTATTTACAATTACTGGTCGTGGAACTGTAGCTACAGGTCGTATCGAAACAGGAGTTGCTAATACAGGTGATGCTGTTGAAATCATTGGTATGGGAGCTGATAAATTAACTTCTACTATTACAGGAGTTGAGATGTTCCGTAAAATCCTTGATAGAGGTGAAGCTGGAGATAACGTAGGTTTATTATTAAGAGGTATCGCTAAAGAAGATATCAAAAGAGGAATGGTAATTGTTAAGCCAGGATCTGTTAAACCACACGCTCATTTCAAAGCTGAGGTGTATATCTTGAAAAAAGAAGAAGGTGGACGTCACACTCCATTCCACAATAACTACCGTCCACAGTTCTATGTACGTACAACTGACGTAACGGGTACTATTTCTTTACCAGCTGGTGTAGAGATGGTTATGCCTGGTGATAACTTAACAATTGATGTTACTTTGTTAAGCCCTATCGCTTTATCAGTAGGTTTACGTTTCGCTATCCGTGAGGGTGGTAGAACAGTAGGTGCTGGTCAGGTTACTGAAATTTTAGACTAATTATAAGTCGATAATAATTAAAACCAGCAGTTCGCTGCTGGTTTTTTTAACAAACGGGCGTAGTACAAGGGCTAGTATAGTGGTCTCCAAAACCATTGATGGGGGTTCGAATCCCTCCGCCCGTGCAAATAAAGATTAAAATGACAAAAGTAGTTAATTACATATCTGAAGCATTTCATGAATTGAAAACGAATGTTACTTGGCCAGTTTGGGCAGATGTACAACGTTTAACAATTATTGTAGCTGTATTTTCAATTGTTTTCGCTCTATTAACTTGGGGTGTTGATGAATTATTTGTAAAAGCACTTGAAGGTTTTTTTAACATTTTAAAATAGTACTTACAGTATGGCTGATAATAATGTTAATAAGTGGTATGTAGTAAGAGCTGTAAGTGGTCAGGAAAACAAAGTTAAAGCTTACATTGAAACAGAAACAGCTAGATTAGGTATGGCTGATTATATTTCTCAGGTTCTTGTTCCTACTGAAAAAGTAGTTCAAGTTAAAGATGGGAAAAAAATAGCTAAGGATAAAGTTTACTTTCCTGGTTATATTATGATCGAAGCTAACTTAACTGGTGAAATTCCTCATATCATCAAATCGATTCCAGGAGTTATCGGTTTTTTAGGTGAAACTAAAGGTGGTGATGCAGTGCCATTAAGACAATCTGAAGTAAACAGAATGTTAGGTAAAGTAGATGAATTGTCTGTTACAGTGGATAATGTTGCAATACCTTATACTATTGGAGAAACAGTTAAGGTGGTAGATGGTCCTTTCAATGGTTTCAATGGAACTATCGAAAAAGTAAATGAAGAAAAGCGTAAACTTGAAGTAATGGTGAAAATTTTCGGAAGAAAAACACCTTTAGAGTTAAGTTTCATGCAAGTTGAAAAAGTATAATTTTCGTTACATATATAAATCACATCAATCGCTTCCAATTGATAGATGTGCTAAATTTTTTTAAAAATGGCAAAAGAAGTTAGTAAAGTAGTTAAACTACAAGTTAAGGGAGGTGCAGCGAATCCATCGCCACCGGTTGGACCTGCTTTGGGGGCTGCTGGGGTTAACATCATGGAGTTCTGTAAGCAGTTCAATGCTAGAACACAAGATAAACCTGGCAAAGTTTTACCAGTACAAATTACTGTGTATAAAGACAAGTCTTTTGACTTTGTTGTTAAAACGCCACCTGCTGCAATTCAGTTATTAGAAGCAGCAAAATTAAAGTCTGGTTCAGGGCAACCTAACCGTAAAAAAGTAGCTAACGTTACTTGGGATCAAATTAGAACTATTGCTGAAGACAAAATGGCAGACTTAAACGCTTTCGAAATCGAAAAAGCGATGAGTATGATTGCTGGAACAGCTAGATCTATGGGTATAACAGTAACAGGGAATGCTCCTTTTTAATCTCTAAAAAGAATTAGACAATGGCAAAATTGACAAAAAAGCAAAAAGAGGCTGCAGCAAAAATTGAAAAGAACAAACTTTATAGTTTAAAAGATGCTTCTGCATTAATTAAACAAGTTGCTTCTGCAAAATTTGATGAGTCTGTTGATATCGCAGTGAAATTAGGGGTAGATCCTAGAAAAGCGAATCAAATGGTAAGAGGGGTTGTAACATTACCTCACGGAACTGGTAAAGATGTAAGAGTTTTAGCTCTTGTTACTCCAGATAAAGAAGCGGAAGCTAAAGCTGCTGGTGCAGACCACGTAGGTTTAGATGACTACCTTCAAAAAATCAAAGATGGTTGGACTGATATTGATGTAATCATTACTATGCCAGCTGTTATGGGTAAATTAGGTCCATTAGGACGTGTTTTAGGTCCAAGAGGTTTAATGCCTAACCCTAAAACAGGAACTGTAACTATGGATGTTGCTAAAGCTGTTGCAGAAGTAAAAGCTGGTAAAATCGATTTCAAAGTTGATAAAACTGGTATCGTTCATGCAGGAATAGGTAGAGTATCTTTTGATGCTGATAAAATCTATGACAACGCACACGAAATCGTTCAAACATTAATCAAATTAAAACCAACTGCAGCTAAAGGTACATATATTAAGTCTATTCACTTATCTTGTACAATGAGTCCTGCTATTGCTTTAGATCCTAAAGCAGTATAATTGGTAGTTAAAAATTTTTAGTATGACTAGAGAAGAAAAATCAATCGCGATTAAAGATTTAACTGCACAGTTAGCGGATGTTAATGTTATCTATTTAGCAGACATTTCAGGACTAGATGCAGATACTACTTCAAATTTAAGAAGAGCTTGTTTCAAAGCAGGTATTAAATTAGAAGTTGTGAAGAATACATTACTTGAAAAAGCAATGGAAGCTTCTGATAGTGACTTTGGTGATTTATCTACAGTTCTTAAAGGAAATACTTCTATGTTTATTGCGGATACAGCTAATGGTCCAGCAAAAATCATTAAAGAATTCCGTAAGAAAGGTGAAAAACCACTTTTTAAAGGAGCTTACATTAACCAAGAAATTTACATCGGTGACAACTTATTAGACAGCTTAGTAGCTATTAAATCTAAAGAAGAAGTTATTGGAGAAATCATTGGATTATTACAATCTCCTGCTCAAAGAGTTATTGCAGCTCTTAAAAATCAACCTAACAAGGAAGAAGGAGCAGAATAATAAGTACGCACAAATAAATTATATTTTTTACAAAACATTTTAAACGATAGAAAAAATGGCAGATTTGAAACAATTCGCAGAACAATTAGTTAACTTAACAGTTAAAGAAGTTAACGAATTAGCAACAATATTAAAAGATGAGTATGGTATCGAGCCTGCTGCTGCAGCTGTTGTAGTTGCTGCTGGTGGTGGAGATGCTGGAGCTGCTGCTGAGCAAACTGAATTTACAGTAGTATTAAAAGAGGCTGGAGCTTCTAAATTAGGAGTTGTTAAAGCGGTTAAAGAATTAACTGGTTTAGGTCTTAAAGAAGCAAAAGATTTAGTTGATGCTGCACCAACAAATGTAAAAGAAGGTGTTTCTAAAGATGAGGCTGAAGGTCTTAAGAAAGCTTTAGAAGAAGCAGGAGCTGTAGTTGAGTTAAAATAATTTTTACTCATAATAAAGCTAGGTTTAGGTCTTGAGAGTGTTCTCAAAGACCTAAACCATTTTGCGTATATTAAATTATTGTATTTTTTATGCGTTAAAAAGTAGACAATAACGAAGAAAAAAATTAAACTATCTTTCCTGGTTTATTTTAAAGATGTATTGTTTATTAAAAAGGAAGTATTATTAAAACAGTGTATTTACACAAAAATTACTTTTTTTAAATCAAAATTTTATCCATTGATGATTGCTAATCAGACTGAAAGATTAAATTTTGCTTCAACAAAAAACATTCCACAATATCCAGATTTTCTAGATATTCAAGTGAAATCGTTTAAAGATTTTTTTCAATTAGAAACTAAATCTGACGAAAGAGGCAACGAAGGGCTGTATAATACCTTCATGGAAAATTTCCCAATTACGGACACGAGAAATCAGTTCGTATTAGAATTTCTAGATTATTTTATTGATCCACCTAGATATACCATCGAAGAGTGTATTGATAGAGGCTTAACTTATAGTGTGCCTCTTAAAGCTAGATTAAAATTATATTGTACTGACCCTGAACACGAAGATTTTGAAACAATCGTTCAAGATGTGTATTTAGGAACAATACCATATATGACTCCTAGTGGTACATTCGTAATTAATGGTGCTGAGCGTGTAGTTGTATCGCAATTACATAGATCTCCAGGTGTATTCTTTGGACAGTCTTTCCATGCAAATGGGACTAAATTATATTCTGCCAGAATCATTCCTTTTAAAGGTTCTTGGATTGAATTCGCTACCGATATCAATAACGTAATGTATGCGTATATCGATAGAAAGAAAAAATTACCTGTAACTACTTTATTTAGAGCTATCGGATTTGAAAGAGATAAAGATATCTTGGAGATTTTCGACTTAGCGGAAGAAATTAAAGTTTCTAAAACTGGTATCAAGAAATATGCTGGAAGAAGACTTGCTGCACGTGTATTAAATACATGGCATGAAGACTTCGTTGATGAGGATACTGGTGAAGTGGTTTCTATTGAGCGTAACGAAATTATCTTAGATCGTGATACGATTCTTGATAAAGATAATATCGAAGAAATAATTGAAGCAGACGTAAAAACTATTCTTTTACATAAAGAGGATAACAACGCGGCTGATTACACAATTATCCACAATACGTTACAAAAAGATCCAACAAACTCTGAAAAAGAGGCTGTTGAACATATTTACAGACAATTACGTAACGCGGAACCGCCTGATGAGGAAACGGCTCGTGGTATTATAGATAAATTGTTCTTCTCTGACCAACGTTATAACTTAGGTGAAGTAGGTCGTTACAGAATGAACAAAAAGTTAAACCTTGATATTCCTATGGAAAAACAAGTTTTAACTAAAGAAGATATTATTACAATCGTTAAATATTTGATCGAATTGATCAACTCTAAAGCAGAGATTGATGATATTGATCACTTATCAAACCGTCGTGTAAGAACAGTTGGTGAGCAATTATCAGCTCAGTTCGGAGTAGGTTTAGCTCGTATGGCTAGAACTATCCGTGAGAGAATGAACGTTCGTGATAACGAGGTGTTTACACCTATCGATTTGATTAATGCTAAAACATTATCATCGGTAATTAACTCATTCTTTGGAACAAACCAGTTATCTCAGTTCATGGACCAAACGAATCCATTAGCAGAGATTACACACAAACGTCGTTTATCTGCACTTGGACCTGGAGGTTTATCTAGAGAAAGAGCTGGTTTCGAGGTTCGTGACGTTCACTATACTCACTACGGAAGACTTTGTCCAATTGAAACACCAGAGGGACCAAATATTGGACTTATTTCATCTTTAGGAGTATATGCTAAAGTAAACGGAATGGGATTCATCGAAACTCCTTACCGTAAAGTAACTAATGGTGTTGTAGATTTAGAGTCTACTCCAGTGTACTTAAGTGCAGAGGAAGAAGAAGGTAAAATGATTGCTCAGGCAAACATTGAAATGGATGCTAATGGTAAAATTACCGCTACGAATGTTATTGCACGTGAAGAAGGAGATTTCCCTGTGGTTGCTCCAACTGCCGTTCATTACACAGACGTTGCTCCAAATCAAATTGCTTCGATTTCAGCTTCATTGATTCCTTTCTTAGAGCATGATGATGCGAACCGTGCGTTGATGGGATCTAACATGATGCGTCAGGCCGTTCCATTATTACGTCCTGAAGCTCCAATCGTTGGTACTGGTTTAGAAAGACAAGTTGCTTCTGATTCAAGAGTATTAATCAATGCGGAAGGAAACGGAACTGTTGAGTATGTTGATGCTAATATGATTACTATCAAATACGACAGAACTGAAGAAGAACGTATGGTAAGCTTTGATTCAGACGATAAAACATATCAATTAATCAAATATAGAAAAACCAACCAAAGTACTTGTATCAACCTTAAGCCTATCGTAAGAAAAGGTGACAGAGTTGCTAAAGGACAAGTATTATGTGAAGGTTATGCTACTCAAAACGGAGAATTAGCAATCGGAAGAAACTTGAAAGTGGCGTTTATGCCATGGAAAGGGTACAACTTCGAGGATGCAATCGTAATTTCTGAAAAAGTAGTACGTGATGATATTTTTACATCATTACATATTGATGATTATACATTAGAAGTTCGTGATACTAAATTAGGTAACGAAGAATTAACTAATGATATTCCAAACGTTTCTGAAGAAGCTACTAAAGATTTAGATGAAAACGGTATGATTAGAATTGGTGCAGAGGTTAAACCTGGCGATATTCTAATCGGAAAAATTACTCCAAAAGGAGAATCAGATCCTACTCCAGAAGAAAAACTTTTAAGAGCTATCTTCGGGGATAAAGCAGGTGATGTAAAAGATGCTTCATTAAAAGCGTCTCCATCTTTACACGGTGTAGTTTTAGATAAAAAATTATTTGCGAAAGCAGTAAAAGATAAGAGAAAACGTTCTAAAGATAAAGAAGACGTTGATAAATTAGAAGTTGAATTTGAAGTTAAGTATACTGACTTGAAAGACAAATTAATTGAAAAATTATTTGTTATCATCGATGGTAAAACTTCTCAAGGTGTAATGAATGATTTAGGAGAAGAAGTATTACCAAAAGGTAAAAAATTCACTAAAAAGATGTTACAAGGTGTAGAAGATTTTGCTCACTTAACTAAAGGTCAATGGACAACAGATGAGCATACCAATGCAATGGTGAACGACTTAATTCACAACTACAAAATCAAATTAAATGATTTACAAGGTTGGTTAAGAAGAGAGAAATTTACAATTACTGTTGGAGATGAATTACCTTCTGGAATTTTAAAACTTGCTAAAGTTTACATCGCTAAGAAACGTAAATTAAAAGTAGGGGATAAAATGGCAGGACGTCACGGTAACAAAGGTATTGTTGCTAAAATCGTTCGTCATGAAGATATGCCATTCTTAGAAGACGGAACACCAGTAGATATCGTATTGAATCCACTTGGGGTACCATCTCGTATGAACATCGGACAGATTTATGAAACAGTTCTTGGTTGGGCTGGACAAAAATTGAACAAGAAATTTGCTACTCCAATTTTTGACGGTGCTACTTTAGATCAAATTAATGAATTTACAGACGAAGCTGGAATTCCAAGATTCGGTCATACATACTTGTATGATGGAGGAACTGGAGAGCGTTTCCACCAACGTGCAACTGTGGGTGTAATTTACATGTTGAAATTAGGACACATGGTAGATGATAAAATGCACGCACGTTCTATTGGTCCATACTCGTTAATTACGCAACAACCATTAGGAGGTAAGGCTCAATTTGGAGGTCAGCGTTTTGGAGAGATGGAGGTTTGGGCACTTGAAGCATACGGTGCATCAAGTACTTTAAGAGAAATCTTGACTGTTAAATCGGATGACGTAATTGGTAGAGCTAAAACTTACGAAGCTATCGTTAAGGGTGAAACTATGCCAGAACCAGGATTACCAGAATCATTCAATGTATTAATGCATGAATTGAAAGGTCTTGGATTAGACATCAGATTAGAAGAATAAAAAAGAATGCAGTATTCAGTTTCGATTTTTTCGGAGCTGAATACTTTTTATAATTAAGTTTTTAAGGATTTATAACCGTAAACCGTTCCGATTTTTTATTTAAGCCTTTTGGTTTTTATAATTAGCACTTCAAAATTTTAGGTTTGAAGTTTAGAGAAGTAATCCGAGTCAACAGAAAAGTAGTATTGCTACAGCTGTTCAAAATCAATTTTTAATTGCAAAATAAATCAATAGTAAAAACTATGATGAATAATAGAAATAGTAAAGACAAGCAACAAATCAAAAGATTTAACAAAATCACGATAGGATTAGCTTCTCCAGAATCAATTTTAGGAGAATCTAGAGGTGAGGTTTTAAAACCAGAAACTATCAACTATCGTACTCACAAACCAGAAAGAGATGGTCTTTTCTGTGAACGTATTTTCGGTCCAGTAAAAGATTACGAGTGTGCTTGTGGAAAATATAAAAGAATTCGCTACAAAGGAATCGTTTGTGACCGATGTGGTGTTGAAGTAACGGAGAAAAAAGTACGTAGAGATAGAGTAGGACATATCAACCTTGTTGTGCCTATTGCTCATATCTGGTATTTCCGTTCGTTACCAAACAAAATTGGTTATATTTTAGGTTTACCATCTAAGAAATTAGATATGATTATTTACTACGAAAGATACGTAGTAATTCAAGCAGGTATTGCTAAAAACGCTGATGGCGAATCATTACAAAGATTAGATTTCCTTACGGAAGAAGAGTATTTAAATATTTTAGATACACTTCCAATGGAAAATCAATATTTAGATGACAACGATCCTAATAAATTCATCGCTAAAATGGGTGCTGAATGTATTATGGATTTATTAGCGCGTACAGACTTAGATGAACTTTCTTATAGTTTACGTCACGCTGCTAATAATGAAACATCTAAACAACGTAAAACTGAAGCATTAAAGCGTTTAAATGTTGTAGAATCATTCCGTGAGTCTAACTTAAACAGAGAAAACCGTCCTGAATGGATGATTTTAAAAGTAATTCCAGTTATTCCACCAGAATTACGTCCGTTAGTGCCACTTGATGGAGGTCGTTTCGCAACTTCAGATTTAAATGATTTATACAGAAGAGTTATCATCCGTAACAACCGTTTAAAAAGATTAATGGAGATTAAAGCTCCAGAAGTTATCTTAAGAAACGAAAAACGTATGTTACAAGAATCTGTAGATTCATTGTTTGATAACACACGTAAAGCTTCTGCTGTTAAAACAGAATCAAACAGACCATTAAAATCTTTATCAGATTCATTAAAAGGTAAACAAGGTCGTTTCCGTCAGAACTTACTTGGTAAACGTGTTGACTACTCTGCTCGTTCGATAATCGTCGTAGGTCCTGAACTTAAGATGCACGAATGCGGTTTGCCAAAAGATATGGCTGCTGAACTTTACAAGCCATTTGTTATTCGTAAGCTTATTGAGCGTGGTATTGTTAAAACCGTAAAATCGGCTAAGAAGATTGTAGATCGTAAGGATCCAGTAGTTTGGGACATCCTAGAGAACGTTCTTAAGGGACATCCAGTTCTACTAAACCGTGCTCCTACACTTCACCGTTTAGGTATACAAGCATTCCAACCAAAGCTAATCGAAGGAAAAGCTATTCAATTACACCCACTATCATGTACCGCGTTCAACGCTGACTTTGACGGTGACCAAAT
>DNNO01000031.1:0-257 GCA_003497625.1 Flavobacterium sp.
CCAACTTGCGAAGGCAATGTAACATATACCTACACTTTTACAGATTGCGAAGGCAATACACACAATTGGGTGTATACATATACTATCGAAAGATTAGATTTTACAATGCCAGCTAATACAGCATCAACAGTTGCCTGTCTAGCCGATGTTGTAGCACCAACTGTTCCAGCGGTAACTGATGCTTGTGGAAACGCACTAACGCCTAGTGCACCAGTTATATCAGCAATGCCAATTTGCGAAGGCAATGTAACATATAC
>DNNO01000031.1:331-99052 GCA_003497625.1 Flavobacterium sp.
TATACCTACACTTTTACAGATTGCGAAGGCAACACACACGATTGGGTGTATACATATACCATCGAAAGAGAAGATTTCACTATGCCAGCCAATGCTTCATCAACAGTAGCTTGTCCAGCAGATGTAGTAGCGCCAACGGTTCCAGTAGTAACTGATAATTGTGGAAATACTTTAACGCCAAGTGCACCAGTAATATCAGCAATGCCAACTTGCGAAGGCAATGTTACTTACACCTACACTTTTACAGATTGCGAAGGTAACACACACGATTGGGTGTATACCTATACAATCGATGATAACATTGCGCCTACAGGAACTACGCCTGCTGATTTAACACTCCAATGCATTACAGCTATTCCATTAGCTGATGTTACTGCTATAACAGACGAAGCTGATAATTGTTCAGGTGGAGTTACAGTTACAGTAGCAGATATGAACAATGGAGGTATAGGATGCTTAGGTAATCCATATATAGTAACCAGAACTTTTACATTAACGGATTGTGCAGGAAATACAACAGATTTAGTGCAAACGATAACAGCCGAAGACAATACAGCTCCTGTTTTTGATGGTGCTTTACCTAGTGATTTAGTTTTAGAATGTACAGATAATATTCCTGTGGCACCAACGCTCACCGCCACTGACAATTGTAGTGTGCCTACTGTGATGTATGACGAGCAAAGAGTAGATGGTTCATGTCCTAGTAGTTATACGTTAACAAGAACTTGGACAGCAACAGATACTTGCGGAAACGAAAGTACTCATGTTCAAACAATTACTGTTCAAGATACTACTCCGCCTGTATTTACGGGAGATTTACCTGAAGATGGTTTTGTAGATTGTGATAATATTCCTATTGCGCCAACATTGACTGCAACAGATAATTGCGGAAATGTCACCATTACATTAGATGAACAAAGAGTAGATGGTGATTGTTCAAGCCGTTATGAATTAGTTAGAACTTGGACAGCAACAGATGAATGTGGTCTTTCATCAACTTACACACAAACTATAGCACTAGCATGTCATATTAAAATTTGGAATGCAGTATCGCCTAACGGAGATGGTTCAAATGATATTTTCTATTTAGAGGGTATTGATTGTTATCCAAATAATACTGTAGAAATATTTAACCGTTGGGGAGTAAAAGTATATGAGGTTAGTGGTTATGAAAATGTAGTGAAAGTATTTTCAGGATATTCAGATGGTCGTTCAACCATTTCAAGAAACGAATTGTTGCCAACAGGAACTTACTTCTATGTGTTGAAGTATGAATTTAGCTATGACGGGGTAAACGGCAAACAAAACATTGATAAATCAGGTTATCTGTATATCCAAAATAATTAAAATCACTATGAAAATTTCAATTAAAAATATATTATCTCTTTTTGCATGTGTTTTTCTATGCAATCAGGAAATTAGTGCTCAGCAAGATTCTCAGTATACCAATTATATGTACAATACTATAAATGTAAATCCAGCTTATGCAGGCAGTAGAGGTGTTGTGAGTGTTTTTGGACTACACAGAACTCAGTGGGTTGGACTAGAGGGTGCTCCAGTTACCAATACTTTTTCAATAAACACTCCAATAAGCAATTCCAATTTTGGATTAGGAGTTTCTTTTGTTAATGATCGTATTGGACCATCAGATGAAAATACAATTTCAGTAGATGTGTCATACTCAATTCAAACATCAGAAACCTATAAATTATCATTTGGTATAAAAGGAACGGCAAATCTATTAAATGTAGATTATACCAAGTTAGATCGATACGATTTAACCGATCCTCAATTTCAAAATAATATCGATAATGAATTTTCTCCCAATATTGGAGCAGGAATTTACTTCCATTCAGATAAATTATACGTTGGCTTATCAGCTCCTAATTTTTTAGAAACAGCACATTTTGATGATAATATTTCTGTTTCAGCAAAAGAAAGAATGCACTACTATTTAATTGGAGGATATGTTTTTGATATATCACCAACTGTGAAATTTAAACCTGCTGTGCTATCAAAATTAACTTCTGGTGCGCCATTACAAACAGATGTGACAGCTAATTTTATGTTCAATGAAAAATTTGTTTTAGGAGCCGCATGGCGATGGGATGCTGCTCTAAGTGGTTTAGTAGGTTTTCAAGTTTCAGAAGGCTGGTTTATAGGTTATGGTTATGATGCTGAAACCACAAAGCTTGCCAACTACAACTCAGGCTCGCACGAAATTTTCTTGCGTTACGAGTTTAAAGGTAAAACAGAGAAAGTAATATCACCAAGATTCTTCTAAAAAGCAAAACATGAAAACAAAATCAATAGTTATAGTGGCATTGTTACTAAAGAGTTTTTTAGTAGATGCGCAAGAAGTTAAAATTAAAAAAGCGGACAAAGAATACAATCAATATGCGTTTGTCAATGCAATTGAAACGTATGAAAAAGTGGCTGAAAAAGGATATAAATCGGTAGAGTTATTTCAGAAACTGGGTAATGCCTATTATTTTCAAGGAAAATTGGAAGATGCCAACAAATGGTACGTAGAACTTTTTAATATGAACCAGTCTGTTGATGACGAATATTATTTTCGCTATGCTCAAACATTAAAAGCGGTTGGCGATTACAAAAAGGCAGACCAAATAATGGCAGAATTTAATGCAAAAAACAGTTCCGATTTAAGAGGTAAATTAGCCAAATCTCAAAGTGATTATTTAACCGAAATTAAGAAAAATTCAGGACGCTATAAAGTTGAAAATGCAGGTATCAACTCGCAATTTTCAGATTATGGTGCCGCTTTTTATAAAGATGAAATCGTTTTTACTTCAGCAAGAGATAGCAGTGGTGTTTCAGGTAGAAAACATAGTTGGACTAATCAATCGTATACCAATTTGTACAGTGCTACTAAATCAGATGATAATAATCTTGGAGCACCTGAGAAATTTTCTAAAAGCGTTGCTTCTAAATACCATGAATCTACTCCTGTGTTTACAAAAGATGGCAATACTATGTATTTTACTCGTAACAACTTTTTAAATGGTAAAAAAGAAAAAAATGCAGACCAAACCATTCTTTTAAAAATATACAGAGCTAGAAAAAAAGACAACAAATGGATTGATATTGATGAATTACCATTTTGTAGTAACAATTACAGCGTGGCACACCCAGCATTAAGTGCTGATGAAAAAACTTTGTACTTCGCTTCAGATATGCCAGGAACCATTGGAGCTTCGGATATTTTTAAAGTAAGTGTTAACGCAGATGGAAGCTTTGGAGAACCTGAAAATTTAGGCAGTAAAATCAATACCGAAGCAAGAGAAACGTTTCCGTTTATTTCAGGAGATAACGAATTGTATTTTGCCTCAGATGGACATCCTGGACTTGGCGGACTTGACGTTTTTGTTGCCCAATTAAAACAAGATGGTACTATAGGGAATGTTAAAAATGTAGGAGAACCAGTAAACAGTACCATGGATGATTTTGCTTTTATTATTGATACAAAAAGTAAAAAAGGATTCGTATCATCAAACAGAAAAGAGGACAATTTAGGGTATGATGATATTTTTAAATTTACTGAGATTATTCCTATTACTTATGATTGCGAGCAGTATCTTAACGGAATTGTTGTTGATGAAGATTCGCAAGAGCCAATTGCTAATGCAAAAGTCGTCTTATATGATCCAGTAGAAACAAAGCTGAAAGAAGTAACTTCAGATGCAATAGGTAAATACGATTTTGGAGTAGTAGATTGTGGTACAAAATTCAAAATTAGAGCAGAGAAACCAACATATAATGCTAACGAAATAACGGCTTACATTCCTAATGAATCTGGAATTACCGATACTAAAATTGCTTTAGAATTAACTGAGAAACCAATGAAACCTGGTGATGATTTAAGAACAGCATTAGGAATCGACATTATTTACTTCGATTTAGATAAATCTAACATCCGTCCAGATGCAGCTGTAGAATTAGCAAAAGTAGCTGAGGTAATGAAACAATACCCAAACATGCATATTGATGTGCGTTCACATACCGATTGCCGACAAACAGCTAAATACAACGAAGCTTTATCGGATAGAAGAGCAAAAGCAACCATTGCGTGGTTGGTGAAAAACGGAATCGATAAAAAGAGAGTAACAGGCAAAGGATACGGAGAATCAAAATTAGTAAATGATTGTGGATGTGAGACTACAAATGAATCAAATTGTTCAGAAGATCAGCATCAAAAAAATAGAAGAAGTGAGTTTATTATAATGAAGTTTTAAGACACTATCTAAACAAAATTTTTAATAAGAATTAGAATAATTAATGTCTAATACGTAAGCAAATAAATTAAATGGTATGAAAACATTATATGTTTTTGATTCGTCGGTGTATTATGTCACAAAATTGATGAGTTCATTTGTAAATAAAAAAGATATAAATTTTTCTTTTATTTCGATGGATAATAATTTAAAAGACAAAGAAATAATTTACATAGTAAATGATACCAATGATTTTATTGAGTATTTAGTTGTGAGAGAAAATTGTAAAAAAATACATTTGGTTATTACCAATGTGTTTTTGGTTAAAAAATTGAGTTTAATAAAAGCATTTGATTTTTACACATACGACCAATTTGAAAAATATTTAGCAACAAAAAACGAGGTGAAATTAGTATAAATTACTTACTAATTCTACCTCCGTCACTTCGAGTGTTTTGCATTTGTAAAGCCTCAGATTTACAAATGCAAAATGTATCGAGAACTGAAGAAATGGTTTTTTTATTACAGTTCATACATTTTATATAAAAACACCTAAATGGGTTATATAATATTTTTTCGTGCTCAACATGTGCATTTCATCGATTAATTATTTCTCTCCTTTTCATTATTCACAGAACAACATCGCTTATTACATGAAACCTACCGATTAATACAATTATAAAAATCAAAATAACTTTAAGTGTTAATTTTACTCTAATATCAATCAGCAATGCGTTATAAGTTGATTCTTAGAGGTGTAATGAAGCTTTTTGAAAGCTGTCATTTTTAAGTGGCAAATGAACTATAATGTTCATATGGGTTTAAATAAGTATAACTTAATTCAATTTTTTATGTTAGAGAAAATTACTTTTAATCATTGCAGTATAAACAAAATTAGCTTTTTAATGAAAGCGTTTATGTTGCTAGGGTTTGTGCAAATGAATTATGCACAAATGGCAAATAATGGGGCGTTGTACATTGCTGACAATGCTACTTTTTTTCTTGCGTCTGGTAATCTTACATTTGGTCCTGCTCCAGCCACAACAGCTACTACAAAGTCAGGATTAAATCATGGGGTTTTGACTCTTGGAGAGATGGTTACAACGACAGGCGCATCTAATTCGCATTTTGTGAATGGATACGTTAGGGCTATGGGTACAACGGCTCAAGTATTACCAATCGGTGATGCTGGTACTATAGCAAGAGTAAGGGTGGTTCCTTCAGCTAATTTTGGTGTTGAGGCAGCTGCTTTTAAAACAAATCCTTCAACTATTGGTACAGCACTTTCGGGAGTTGTAACTGATATTTCGGATGTTGAGTATTGGGATATTAATGGTACACCAACTACTGTAATTAGTTTGTCTTGGAGTGCTGGTTCTGGAGTTTCAGCATTAACGGAGGCAGATCTTAATAAATTGTTAATTGTTGGTTGGAATGGTTCAGCATGGGTCGAAATTCCTGCAACGGTTGATGTAAATGCATTTTTTGGAGGAGCTAGTTCTTTCACTTCTGGTAGTATTACCACAGGTGGGGGCGTAGATTTAACTGCTTTTTCTGAGTTTACACTTGGTGCTAAAAACACCTTATCATCTAACGATTTTGCAAATTCTAATCTTTTTGCAACAATAAATAATGATGCATTGCAAATTGAAGCTGCAACAGAAATGAAAAACGTTACTGTTTATGACTTAACGGGTCGTGTAGTTGCACGTTACGGAGTTAATGGAGAAACAACTTTAAATAAAGATTTTTCTCATGCCTCAGGTGTGTATCTAGTTCAAATTGAACTTGAATCAGGAGCTGTGTTAACTAAAAAACTAATAAACCAATAAAACTTTTACTCAAAATTAAAATTCAAACAAGATGAAAAAAATAACTAAAATATTCGTATTTGCAGGAGTATTAATGACAGCTATGGCTTCTGCTCAAGTAGGTATTGGAACGACTACACCAGATGATTCAGCAATTTTAGAATTAGAAAGCACTTCAAAAGGATTGCGTTTACCAAGAATGACAACAGCACAAAGAACTGCTATTGCTTCTCCTGTTTCTGCTTTACAAGTTTATGATACTACTACAAATTCTATTTGGATTTATAATGGTACTGCATGGACAGAAGTTGGCGCAGGTGGTTCAGGTACAAATGTGTATACAGCTGATGGTCAATTAACAGGTGTTAGAACTGTAGATCAAAACAATAATAACTTAACGTTTCAAACGGGTACAGCTAAAACAATTGTAAATGGTAATTTCCAAACTACAGGTTTGTTGTATGCTAAATCTCCTAGAGTACATCCTATTGCTGCTGCTATAACTTGGCAGGCTGACGATGTGGTTATTTTATTACAAAGTACACATTCAGGTCAAATAGTATTGCCTTCTGCTAGTGCAAATCCTAACAGATTAGTAGGAATTAACAACCGTTCTGGAGGAGCAAGAACTTTTGCAAATGTAACAGGTGGTGATACAGGAATTTATGCTGATGAAGCGCTAAGTCAAATTGCTTCAGGTAGTGGAGTTTCATGGTATGTTTCTGATGGTACATCTTGGAGATTATACTCAGGAAGACCATAAGTTATTCTGTAAAAAAAATTAAAACACATATATCCCCATTACTAAACCTTTTGCGTTAATTAACTCCTATGGTTAAAATGGGGATATTTTTTATCACTCAAAATAAATTTATACTATGAAAAAATTTCTCTTTTTAATAGTATTAGTTAGTACGTCTGCCATTGGTCAGGTGCTATCTAATCAGCCAGTTGTAAATCAAATTACAGATCAAAATCCGTTTTTGGATGCCTCAACTAGCTTTAATGGACCAGGTTCTATAGGAAAAGGACTTGTGTTCCCTCAAACCGATTTAACGGCTTGGACTTTTGATACTAGCGGTTTAGATGGGATTAATTTTCCTTCCGCTTTTGACGGTATGATTGTATATAACACAGCTTCTGGGTCTACATTAGAAAATCAAGGTCAAATTGTTTCTGTTACACCAGGTTTTTATTATTTCTCAAATCCAGGAGCTACAGATAACATTGCAAACGGGCAATGGAGAAAAATGGGTTCTGGTTTAGGTCTTTCAGACTGGAGTGCTATTGGATCTAGAAATTATACAATTCCTGGTACTTCAATCCCAGCTAAAACAGATTCAATTACAAATACCTTAGGTAATAACAGAAGAATTCAAATAAGAGATACTGAAAGGTTAGATACTAATGCAAAAAACGCAAGTTTTGATGTAAGTGCAGACAAGTCTACTGGCGAAAAAATGTCTTCTAGCAACTTAAATGGTAATGGTTCACTTCTTCTCCATAGGTTTTCAACTGTTAATGATTCTCCCCATCTTATGGGATATATTGATGCTAACGATGAAACTCGAGATGGATATATAAGACAATCATTTTTTAACTATCAAAATGGTACAAACGTTGCAAATAGAGCATTAGGTTATGGAGTTGAATTTTTTGGGGTTGCGTCAAATGGATTTAATCTGAAAATAAACAACAAGCAATTTCAAGCTAGTAATGGTTCATTTAATATAAGCGCTGATACACTGTCAGGATTTAGTGTTTCGGGTGGAAAATTTGTTAATGGAAATACCATTGGTAAATATAAATATGCAAAGTTTATTACAAGAACAGGTCTTAGTGGTACTGGAAGTTTAGCGGAATTAGCAGTAAGTATTAATAGAGATGTTGATGGTGAAAACTGGCAGGGTTCTACCATTCGTTTAGAAAAAACAATTGACAATAGTACTTCTATGGGGTTTATTGATTTTGGTTTAGCCGATGGAAATTTAGATACGGATCAATCTTTAGGTTTTGGTGTAGCTAACACAACAACTATGGTTTTGAGAAGGTCTAATAGTGATCCCAAAGTTGGTATAGGAACACTTAATCCACAAGCTAAGCTAGATGTAAATGGTTATATTAAGTTAGGTTCAGCAGATACTACTGGAGATGCAGCACCACAAGCAGGTATGTTACGTTTTAACACAACTAATAATAAATTCCAAGGATACGATGGTACTACTTGGGTAAATTTAAATTAAGAACAGATTAACTAACTCTTTAATTTAATAAACTAAATGTAAATTGTTTTTAAAGCAAGAATAATTTGCATTTAGTTCATGTATAGCTTATGGTTTTTCAAAGGGATTCTATTTTAGAAAACCATAAGCAATATATTAAAATAATATTTAAAATTTAAATATATGAAAAAAATACTTTTCTTAATATTATTAGGAAGTACTTCTGCCATTGGTCAGGTGCTATCTAATCAGCCAGTTGTAAATCAAATTACAGATCAAAATCCGTTTTTAGATGCCTCAACTAGCTTTAATGGGCCAGGTTCTATTGGAAAAGGACTTGTTTTTCCTCAAACCGATTTAACAACTTGGACTTTTGATACTAGCGGTTTAGATGGGATTAATTTTCCCTCCGCTTTTGACGGTATGATTGTGTATAACACAGCCTCTGGGTCTACATTAGAGAATCAAGGGCAAATTGTATCTGTTACACCAGGGTTTTATTATTTTTCTAATCCAGGTGCTACAGATAACATTACAAACGGGCAATGGATTAAATTTGAAGCTGGCGCTGCTGGCGGAAAGTTTGTTGATGGTACTGATCCTGCAGACGCAGTGTATACATCAGGAAAAGTGGGAATTGGAACAACAACTCCATCTCACAAGCTTACTGTAAAAGGTGATGATGCTGTATTCTTACTAGAAAATGCTGCTGGAAATTCAAAATTAGCCATTACATATAATGATATACTAAATGCAGATTCAAAGTTTGCTTTTCCTCAAATTATTGTGCGTTCTACATCTGAGAGTATAAATAAAAATATATCTATTGAACCAGGTGTTGGGTCTAGTACTGATCCTGCTTTACAAGGAGGTACAGTAGGTATTAATAATAATTCAGGTGTAAAATCTGCTACATATTTCAATGGTTCTGGAGGTTCTATTGTTCGCTTTGGAGTTGGTCAAAATAACGGGGCATTTAGAAGAGAAATTGATAATATGGAAATTTATTCGGATAGAATTGCAATGCAAGGTAGATTGGTTGTTCCTGAAATTAGAGATTACAATAATAGTGCTTTTAAATCTTCAGCAGCTTTATCTTTTCCAGGAGTTACAACAGCAGGTTTATTGCCGCCTAAATTAACTACAGCTCAGATGCAGGCACTTGCTCCTCAGAGTGGTTTAATGGTTTATAATATTTCTATTAATTGTTTAATGTATTATGATGGTACAGAATGGCGTTGCGATAAAAACGGATCAGTTTTTCCTTCAACGAATCCTAATTTAGCTAGTTTGGGAGCAACACTATTACCACAAGCTAATTATTGTGGGGACAAAGTCATTTCCAATACAGGTTGTGCAAGTGTTAGTGGTGCTACCATTAATGATGATGTTGCTACAACACTTGGAGTAGAGTATAACTGGACAGATGGTATGGCTTCTATGGGGCAAACAACTAGAGCTTTAGTTGAAATTAATGGTCAATGTTGGTTTAGATTTAATCTTAACGTTGCTCCGTCTAATTACCCTAATACACCTAATACAGGTCAAAATATTTACACACTAACTTCTCCTAGAGAAAATACTTATGCTGAATACAACGCATCTTGGGGATACTATAATACAGTGACACCTGATTTTTCTTTAGGTTGGGCTACGGCTCCAGCATTTCCAGAGGAAGGGGCGCTTTATCAATGGACAGCTGCGATGAATGGTTCAAGTCAAGAAAGAGCTCAAGGAGCGTGTCCTACAGGATTCCATGTGCCATCTGATTGTGAATTCCTTTATTTAGAATCATCTTTGGTTGGTGGTTGGAATAATGAGTTGGAATTAATGAATAATGTTCGTTTGAATGATTTAGGGGAAGGTAATCCTGGTACAAAATTGAGAAATTTTGGAAATAACCATGATGGCGATTTAAATCGTTCAGGCTTTAATGCTTATCAAACAGGATTACTTAATTCTATAACTTTTTTGAATAGAAATTTACCTTATTTTTGGAGTTCAACAGGTACTACTAACTCGGCAGTTTATAGAAGTTGGGGTGCTGGTTCTAGAGGGGTTTCAAGATGGGAAGTTCAGAAGAACTTTGCGAAATCTGTTCGTTGTTTAAAAGACTAACTAACCCTTTATATTTTTAAAAGCTCCTTATTTAAAAATAAGGGGCTTTTATTTTACTAATCTATTAAAATCGCCCAACATGAGATATTTACACTTTTTAATAGTCGTTTTACTAACACAGTTTACATTTGCACAAGATAGCATTCGCATAAGCGCCAATTTTTATAACAATACTCGTTTTTCAAAAGTTATAATCCAAAAATTTGGTATTGGAACTTTTAAAGTTGCCGCTTTGCCCATAACAAACAACTCATTTACAATTACTGCTCCTAAAAATATTGAGTCTGGTATTTATCGTTTTCAATATAGTGAAACAGAAAACGATTTTGTCGACGTTATTATTAATGGCAGCGAAAATGAAATACATTTTGAAATTGATGCCAATTCAGAAAACAGAAAGCCAAATTTTATAAAGTCTGTCGAAAATAAAAAATGGTATGCTTATAAAGAAAATGAAGCTGTCTTATTAAGTAAAATAAAAGCTTTACAGCTCTTTTTAGCCACTTTTCCTGAGCAAAGCAATAAGATTTGGATTTATAACAATGAAGCTTACATAAAACTACAACAATTATTTAAGAAAGAACAACAACTATTTACTGATTCTAACCCTGGGTTTTGGGCTAAAAATATGGTAAAAAATCAGCCAGTGTATTTTCCAGATGTTAAAAAACATTGGAAAATTCAAGATTCTGAAGCTAGAGAACAGTTTTGGAATACTATTGTTACGGATGATAGTAAGTTACAAAATACACCGCTTTATACAGAACTTATTCTTGAATATCTTAGATATTATATGAATCCAGAGATGCAATTTACAGAGGAAGAAATGGTATATGGATTTATGAAAAGTGCAGATGATATTATGACTGCTTTTTCTAAAAATGAAGATTCGCAAAAATTCGCCCTTCAATTTTTGCAATTAGGGTTTAAAGAAATGGGAAAAGAAAAAGTATTGCAATATTTAGATGAAAAATATGCTGAAATTGCTAGTCAATGTCAAGACGACAAAAACAAACAAGCTTTTGAACTTCGTATGGAAGGCTATAAAGCCATGCAAAAAGGCACAGCTGCTCCAAATATTACATGGATGACAGCTAATGGAAAGGAAGCAAGTTTAAATGATTTAAAAACGGAAAAAGTTTTAGTGGTTTTTTGGGCTTCTTGGTGTCCTCATTGTATGGAGGCTATGCCAAAAATCAATGAATTTGCTAAATTAAATCAAGATGTTTCTGTTGTAGCTATAAGTTTAGATACAGATTTTAAGGCGTATCAAAAACGAGCTTTGACATTAAATGAAATGTATCATTATTGCGATTACAAACAATGGGAAAGCAAACCAGTAGTTGATTATTACATCTATGGGACACCCACAATGATACTAATTGATAAAGATAAAAAGATAGAATCTAAATTTACGAGCGAAAAAGAGTTGTTTGAATATTTTAAATAACGCTTAAAAATCAGCAAATATTCCATTGTTACAACCGAATGTTACAACGATCGAAATGATTCCGAATTATGTTTTAAATTTGATATTAGTTGATGTGAGGTATATTCATAATTATAGATTTGGGGTTAAATTATATGATTATACTTTTAGTAGGTTGAGTTTGTATTCTTGCATCAACTGATTAATTTAGGGGAATGAACTTAGAACGTACAAGTGAAAGTTGAGTTTTTTTAGGCTAGAATTTTCCATTATAAATAATTGTAGTTGTTTTTTAACTTTCACTTGTTCTAAGTTTATTATTAGAAAAAGTAAACAAAAAAAGGATTTGTTTACATGAATTAGAATAATTTGTTCTCAATATATTCAAATTAGGTAATCTGCTCCCTACTCTCTAGTAGTAAAATTAATTTAATCTTGGGCGGTTAAATTAGTTTTTTTCATAACTACTCTGGGGGCAGTTTTTTTTATGATTTATGGATAAACATCTTCATACAGGCTTTAAATTTTTCAATTGCAATTTGCGGTCTTATTGTTGTTTTGTTTTTTTAGGAGTTGCCTGTATCAACAATGCAGTTTTATATTTTATTCTTGAAAAATTTGTTTCGGATTATTTTAGCTATCATTTAACAGGGTTTCACTATCTAATAATTAATTTTTTTGGGTCGGTAATTAATTTTTTAATTCTTACTATTTATTTTAAAGAAGTGAGATTTTATCTTGATAACGATTTTGTATGGAGTACTAGTGATGAAGTTAAAAATTTAATTTTTCTAATTTTCTTCAATGTTTTAATGGTTCTTTCAGGCGGCATAACGGTGTCTCTCTTACAATAAATTAAAAGGTATTTTTAAGACAACTCTAGTGCCCATAACGTTTTGGTTTTCCGTTATTTCTTCAATACTTAAATTGTATTTCTCCACTTTTGTTAAAGCATTTAAAATTGCAATTCTATCGTTAATAATTTTGGTTGCTAAAGATACATGATTCTTCTTTTTTACATTTTTATTATAGTGTAAACCAACACCATTATCTTCAACTCGTATTTCGATAAATTCGTTATTTGTTCTTTTAATTTCAATATTAATGGTTTTGTCATCAATATGAGGTAATAAACCGTGTAATAGTGAATTTTCAATGATGGGTTGTAAAAGCATTACAGGAATAGATAAATTATTCAATTGTAGTGAATCGTCAGCTTTAAAATTAAATTTTATATCTAAATTGTTTTTTAAGGCTTCAATTTCTATGAAGGATTTAAGATATTCAATTTCATCATAAATAGATATATTATCTTTATTAACTATGTCTAATGTTTTTCTTATAAATGAAGAAAATTTGGTTAAAAAATGATTTGCACTCATTTCTCCTTCTAAAATATAAAGACTTTGAAAATTATTTAGCGAATTAAATATAAAATGAGGGCTCATTTGTGCTTTTAGTGCTTTTAATTCTAGTGTGTATAGTTTTAATTTTAAGTTATATTTTCTATTCGTTTTTCTTTTGTAGTAGAAATAAAACGTCAATAGTGTTAACACAAATATTCCAATAATTAAAATTTTGAATAAGAGGGTTTCCCATACATAAGGTTTTATTTTAAATTGAATTGTTTTTTCATCATAAGTTATATTGTTGTTTGCAGACGTTAATTTTAATTTTACTGTGTAGTTTCCATATTGTAGACCTCTAAATTGTAGGTTTTTTTCATTGAAATTATTCCAATCTGATGGTTCACCATTTCTTGAGATTAAATAATGAGTGTTAAAATTAGATTCACTTTGAAGTGAAAAAATCGAGGTTTTTAATGCTAAGTCATTTTGAGTTCTTTCAAAAACATTTGGTTTTATTGGTTTTTCTGATTCATCACCATTGATTAAAAACCCATTGAAATCTATTTTTCCCCAAATTTTGTCACCAGTTATCATTTCTCTATTAAGTACAGAAAAACCATTTAAAGAGGTTATAAAAACCTTTGTAGGAGTACTTTTTAAAGCAACAATTTTTCCTCCAATTAATCCATTCTTTACGGAATAGGAATTTATTAATTTAAGCAAGTTGTTTTTAATTTTAAACAAATAAAACCCTTTGTTGGAGGCGACAAATATTTCTTCAGTATTTGAGTCTGTTTCAATGCAGGATATGTTTTCATTCATTAAAACTTTATCATGTATTTTTAAATTGCTATCGGTTAAAATTAAACCTTCATAATTTGTTCCAAAAAGGATATGATGTTTTAATTGATTAATAACATTAGTGGATTTAATAGCGGTATTATGTATAATTGTTTTTTTAAGTTCATTAAAACGAAAAACTTCTTCTTCATTTGAAACTAATATGTTGTTTTCATTTGTATAAAATAGAGTGTTAAATCTTAAGGTGTTTGGTCTTTCATAAATTATTTTACCATTTTTCTTAATCCTTGTCATATCGACTTGATAAAAGTCTTCGTTGTTGAAAACAGTTGCTCTATTAATAATTGGTAAGAAATTATTTTTAAGTGTTTTTTCGTCAAAATAATCTAATCCCTCCGTACAAGCAACAACTATTTTGTTTTTATTTTTTAAAATTTTTAGAGGTGTTTTATTTTTATATTTTTTAATTTCAGTTAAGTACTTTTCTGTTAAATCTATTTTATAGAAATTATTGCTAGAAGTTATAAAATAGAAATTTTCATTGTCAAACAATGAGTGTTTAATTGATGTTCCCTCTTTTAGTATTTCTTCTTTATTGTAATTGGTAATTAAGTCAAAATTTCTTGGAATAAAAACTAATTTACTATCCCTATATATGAACCAAAAATTTTCTTGATTGTCAATTACAATATACTTTATATTGTGTATGAGTTTTGTTAATTTCTTTAATTTGCTAGACAATGACAGATTAAAAACGCCTTTTTTATAGACAAAAACACCTGTCTGATCTTTTAAAATGGTATAGGTGTCATCAGAATCTATATTTAAGAAATGAGTCTTGTTTTTAGAAAAATCTTTATGCAAAATATCATTTCCGTTTAGCAAAATAACTTTGTTGTCGATTTCTCTTTCAATAGAATAAGGTTTTTTTAAAGTTCTATCTTCTACAAATGCAGGTGTATTGTAATATAAGTTTTTACAATATATATAGTTTTTGGGCAGTAATTTTTTCGTGCTTTTATGTAATGAAAAATATCTTTTTTCAAGTCTATCAAAACCAATATATTGATTAGTTTTAAAAACGAAATCAATAAGGTCATTGTTTTCGTTTTTAAAGAAGAATTTCTTTAATTCCATTTTTGAATTTAAAACAAATGAGTCATTAAGGTAGAAAATTTTAAAATGAATGTGATTGTTTTTTTCAAATGTAAACGATAAACCGTTAATGTTTTTCGAGTTTTTTATAGATTTTACAGAGTCATTCTCAATGTAATAAAGCCCTTTGTGAAATCCTGTAATCCAAATTCTGTTTTTTGAGTCAACATTTAACTTAAAGATGTCATTGTTAGGAAGGCCATCTTTTTTTTGAAAGATTTTAAATGAAGTTCCATTATATTTTACAATACCATTTTCTGTTGCAATCCAGATGTATCCCTTTTTGTCTTGAACTGTATTGTATACAATATCAGAAGGTAAGCCATTTGTTGAGTTTAGTTCTTTAATGGAATTGTAAGTTTGCGATAACAAACAATTAAAATTAAGAAGAAATAGCAGAATTGTTATTATTTTCATTATATTGTTCAGTAAATTTGAAACAATATAATAATAAATTTTAGAATGAAAAAGTATACTGCTTTTATTGTTGATGATGAAGATAGAAATATAAATATTATAGTTCATTTCATAAATAAGTTTTGCCCTAATATTGAAATTATTGGTACTTCTAATTCTTTTCAAGATTCGATTACTAAAATAGAATTGCTGAAGCCACAAATTTTATATTTAGATATTCAATTGCATGATAAAACCGCATTTGATATGTTGGATATAATTGATTTTTCCGAATATGAGATTATATTAGTAACTGCTTATGACAATTTTGCTGTTAAGGCGTTTAAGTACAATGTGTTAGATTATGTTATGAAGCCAATATCTATCGAAGATATTGTATTGGCTTCTAATAAAGCAATTTCAAGAATTGAGGACAAAGAAGTTTTTGATAATGAAAAGTTTGAACTGAAATCTAATCATACTCCTGAAACTTCAAGTATTGTTACCATATCATCTATTGATAAAATTGATATTATTAAAAAAGGTGACATATTGTTTTGTAAATCAGATGGTAGGTATACTACTTTTTATTTAAAAAATGGTGAAGAGTGCGTTGCGTGTAAAAATATTGGCGAGTATGAAAATTTATTGACGGATAATTGTTTTTTTAGAATTCATCAATCATACATCATTAACTTAGATTTTGTTGTTAGTATAAACAAGAAATCAGGTCATTATTGCGAAATGACTAATGGAGCGAGATTACCAATATCAAAAAGAAGAATTGAAGAATTTAATAAGTATTTAAAAATTAAATAAAACGAATATTACATAAGATTAACCGAAGTTTACTTTTGAATTTTTCATGTAACGGTATGAATTATATTTAGCGATATATTCCTGTAGTTATGAAAGAAATTCTAATTTTTGATTTGTCTAGTATTCATTCAAGAGCACTAAAATACAACTTGAATAAGAATTTTAATGTTCAAGTTATTTCTAATTTGAAGAGATATGAAGTTGAAAGATTTGATGATTTTCATGCGATATTAATTATTTTGAATAATTGGTCTGAAACTAAATATATTAATATTTTTAGAAAAAAATCTAAAAATATTATAATTGCCTTTGATGAGAAAATTAATGATTGTTACAAAATAAAACTGTCAAGTCACACTATTAATTTAAGTATGAGTGTTAGTAAGTACGATTTTGTAAAAGATGTAAAGAAAGTTTTAAAAAACCTATAATTTTTGGCAATGTTTCAGATTTAGTGATGCATGTTTTTGCGTATTTGACAAACTTATAATCAATAAAATTCAAAAATAATTGTAAAAAATTAGCTGTGTAGCTCATCTTTTTTCTACAGTAATAGGTCTTTTGCATTTTTATTTATTTGCCAAATATTAAAATAACATCTCAGTAAAAACAATTGGTTGAGTTGGTAGAGATACCTGGTTTGAAAATCAGTAATTTACTCTTTTAATATTTTTTAAAATCGTTCAATATTAGTTTAGTTTTTTAAGTAAAAGATTAGAAAAGCATTTGGTTGCCCAAAAAAAAGTTTTATATTTGCGCTGTAATTTATTACAAAAAGCCCATACATTTTTTTGATTATTTGATAGTCAAACTTAATTGTATGGGTTTTTTATTTTGATAAACTAATTTATTTTTTTAAATGAAACACCACTTATTTTTAGTAATCGGATTGTTTTCGATTACTCATTTGGTTGCCCAAGACATTCTTTGGGAACGCTCCTATGGAGGAAAACATGCAGAGTATTTGTACGATGCCATTCCGACAGCTGATTATGGTTTCATATTGGCTGGAAGTTCCATTTCTAATAAAAATGGAAATAAATCCGAAGCAAATAAAGGCGATTTAGATTACTGGATTTGGAAAATGGATGAAAAAGGAACTCCAGAATGGCAAAAAAGCTTTGGAGGAACTGGAGTTGATATTTTATTCAGTGTGAAAAACACCAACGATGGTGGGTTTATATTAGCAGGAACATCTTCTTCTAATAAAAGTGAAGACAAAAAAGACGATAGTAAAGGACAAGAGGATTTTTGGATTATAAAATTAGATGCTAAAGGAAAAGAATTATGGCAAAGAACTATTGGAGGAACTAGCCAAGAAAAACTTTTAAGCATTACTCAAACAAAAGATGGTGGCTATATTTTAGGTGGCTCTTCAAGTTCAAACAAAACGGTTGCTGATAACAAAGGAAAGTTAGATGAATTTGGTAAATCTGAAAACGCAAAAGGTAATTTAGATTATTGGATAGTAAAGTTGGATAGTGAAGGGAAGAAAGAATGGGATAAAACATTAGGCGGAAGATATTATGATGAATTAAAAAGTATTGAACAAACTCAAGACGAAGGTTTTATAATTGGAGGCTATTCTAATTCGCCAATTTCAGGAGATAAAACAGAGGCTAATATTGGACAAGGAGATTATTGGGTAATTAAGTTAAACCAAGATGGTTTAATCCAATGGCAAAGAACTCTTGGAGGCGATAAAGACGATAATTTATTCTCTTTAACCCAAACTAAGGATAATGGATTCATTGTAGGAGGAAGTTCAAATTCGGGCGCTACAGATGCTAAATCAGAAACGAGTAAAAATGGTTCTGACTTTTGGATTTTAAAGTTAGACGAAATTGGAAACGTGCAATGGCAAGAAACCTATGACTATGGTAAATATGACATGTTATCATCTATTGTTGAAAATGCTGACGGAACGTTTTTAATTGGAGGTTATGCACAATCAGAGTCTAAATCAAAGTCAACAAATACCAAAGGTTTAAAAACCACCAAAAAAGATGAAGAAGGCATCAATGATTACATTGCTTTAAAAATTAAAGCTAATGGAGACGAAATTTGGACACAAACAATAGGAAGTAATGGAGACGAAGTGCTGAAGAAACTTTTTGAAATGCGAGATGGTGGTTATTTACTAGCAGGAACATCAAATGGTGCAATATCAAGAGACAAAAACTCCATGAAAGGTGGTAACGATTTTTGGATTGTGAAGTTAAAAGACAAAGACAAAAAAGACAACGAAAAACAAAATATTGAAGCCATTCCAAATCCAGCTTTGTCATACACTAATGCTATTATTGGTTACGAATACAAAGACGGAACAGTAACTCTTTATGATTTAAACGGAAGAAGTTTACAAACCATTAAAGTTGAAGGAGAGCGAACCGTTCCAGTTAATTTAAGTGGATTGCCTCAAGGGGTTTATATCATAGAGGTGAAAACAGATGTTAGTAAAGATGGGGTTAAAGTAATTAAGAAGTAAGAAAGCAATAGAAATGAAAATAAATTTTAAAATAGCAATATCATCAGTATTGATTGGTATAAGTACAATTACTTATGCACAAGAATTGCCACAAGTAGTTCCGCCAAGTCCAGAAGCTTCTGCATTGTTTAAATTTAATGAGATTCCTGTGTCTTTAAATAATGGATTACACAACACAACGATTCCTTTGCTGGATATAAGTGCTGGGGGTTTAAATTTACCGATTTCATTAAGTTATCATTCTAGAGGTGTTCAAGTCAATGAGATTGCATCTAGAGTTGGAACAGGATGGGCTTTGAGCTATGGAGGTATGATTTCTAGGCAAATAAGAAGTAAGGCAGATGATATAGATTGGGGATATAATGGTTCCATGTCTTCATATTATTCAGATCCTAATGTTAGAGAATATCAATCGGAATTAACTCAAGGAAGAGATGGGCAACAGTATTATGATTATTATCCAGATAAATACATGATAAATACCAACTTTTTTAGTGGTGAATTTTATTTTGATAAAAATACGAGTACATTTTTAACTCAAAAGTTTAGTGATATTAAAATTGTCCCTCAGCATGATGGTAATAGAATAGTTGGCTTTCAGGTTACTGATAATCAAGGAAATAATTATTATTTTGGAAATTTAGTTTATCCTACTTCTTTTTCAAATGAATATGAATGGGTTGAAACCACATATACATATAATAATAGTGGCTTAGAAAGTTCCATCGGGAATAATAATAGTATTGCATACAGTTCGTGGTTTTTAAAGAAAATTATTACCAACACAAATGAAGTGATTGAATTTATGTATGAAGATGAAATAACATCTTACATTAGAAGAGGTGGAGATACAGATCAATATACTGAAACAATAACTTCTTCAACATTACAAAATGGTTCAACATATGATGTTGTTCATCCTGTAACCTGTCATTTTTCAAAAATTCAATCCCATCAAAAAAGATTAGCTGAAATTCACTATAGTGGAGGTAAAGTTAAATTTAAATCAGAAAGCTCAAGACTAGATCTTCAAGGAGGGTATAGTTTAGATAAGATTCAATTATTTAATAATACTAAATTAGTAAAGGAAATTAAACTTAATTACTTTTATACCACTTATACTGGTAATGATAATATTAACAGCAACAGTGTGCTTTTAAATGATTCGTTAGCAAGAAAACGATTGTTTTTAGAGTCAGTTCAATTCAAAGACAGTTTAGGGTCTAATATCGAGAAAAGTTATCAATTTGAATATAATGATCAGGTATTGCCAAGCAGACATTCTAATTCGGTTGATTTTTGGGGCTATTATAATGGAAAAAACAGAGGTAATTTCATAAATTGGGGGAATACCAATTACGATGATGCAGTTGTAGACCCAATAAAAGTTCAAGCTGGATTATTGAAAAAAATTATTTATCCAACTGGTGGTTACACCACTTTTGAATACGAACCTAATATTGTTTTAAACGAACTACCTATAACTTCTAATGTAATTCAAGATGTATCAATTACAGCTCACGCATTTAGTTATGTAATTCCCAATACAAACCCTGTTATTAATAAAAATGAAATACTATCTTACATAGATCCTGCCCGTTATAATCATTCTACAGGGAAATATGAGGTTTCAATAATTGTATCACCATATGCAAAAGGTCCATATTTAATAAATATTTCACAATGTAATTTTAACTTTACTTGTCAATTGATAAATAATGATTCTGGGCAAAATTATTATTTTGGAAGTAATTCAGGATTAATTAGTATTCCTACAATTCTGCCAGGCTCTTATACATTTGTTTTTGATCCAAGTGATCGTGATTGGAATCCATATGCAAATGGTGATTTAGAAAATACTTTGGCTCATTTGTTTATTGCTTCAATGCAATGGAAAGAGATAGTTGATGGGGATAAGATTTATGCACCGGGTAACAGAATAAAAAAAATCAACAATTTTACCGCTGAGTCTGTTATTGAATTTTCAAAATTATATTCTTATGTAAATGAGTCTAATAATTCTCCAAATGGCGTATTATTCAGTACTTCAAATTTTAGAATAATAAAATATATGGTTGGACAATTCCCAATTTATGATAAAGGGGATTATCAATTGGGAGGTGTTTTTAGTTCATACTCTAAAGATAATTTTTCTTACCATACAGTGAATGAATATTTTTTGGATAGTGATAATAATAGTAAAGATAAAATTACAAATAGATATAGTTTTTTTAAAGACTTAGGTAATTATTATAGATATCCTTATCATCCAATTTCTGATAATGATTGGTTAAGGGGGTTAGAATTATCAAAAATATTTTATAAAAAAGAAAATGGAATATTTAAAAAGGTTAAAGAGATTAACAATGATTATTTGTTAAATAATTCGATTTCAATTACTTTATCAGGATCAGATTTTATTGGAGAAATGTATACGCATGGTATAGAAATTGAAAAGCCTCTACTGGAAAATTTTTCACCTTTTCCATACACTAGAAACAGAACACAGTTTTCTTATCCAATATCTACAGGTTTTAATTTAAATCATTATGTTTATAATTCAACATTAGTTATAGGCTACAGAACTTTTTTCTTTACAGGAGGTACATTAGATTTACATGAAACCAAAGTAACAGAATATTTTGATAATGGTCAAGAAATGGAAACGGTAACTATTTATGGGTATGATTATAACAATCATTACAATGTAGCTAACGTATCAACTACAAATTCTTTTGGTGAAACATCTGAAACGAAATACCAATATGCTAAAAATATTTCAAATGCAGTTAACGACACTTTAGTTGCTAAAAACATGGTAGCTATTCCACTAATGACGGAAACTTTCAAAAATGGAGAAAAATTAGCTACAATTCAAACACAATATAAGAACTGGAATAATACTTTATTGGCTCCAGAATTTATAAAAGCATCAAAAGGTACTGAACCATTAGAAACACGTATTGTTTACAATGAAGTTGATCCTTCAAATGGTAATCCTTTAGAAGTACAACAAGAAGGAGGCATTCACATTTGTTACATCTGGGGTTATAATAAAACGCAACCAGTAGCTAAATTGGAGAATATTGCATATAGTTCTATTCCTCCAAGCCGTATTCAAGCAATAGAAACCGCTAATGATGAAGCTAGTTTAATAACGGCTTTAAATGACCTTCGTAATGACACAGCATTATCAAATGCTATGATAACTACTTATACTTACAAACCTTTAGTTGGAGTCTCATCTGTAACCGACCCTAAAGGAGACAAACAAACCTATCATTACGACGGTTTTGGAAGATTACAGTTTGTAAAAGATGCTCAGGGTAATATTGTAAGTGAATCAAAATATCATTACAGAACACAAAACTAAAGCAAGAGTAACATGAAGAAATTATTTTATTTAGTAGTATGTATCCCTGTTCTTGCTTTAGGACAAAGTACAGACCAAAATTACGTTAAAACCACAGCATACAAAGAGCCTACCGCTTCATCGATAACTAATCCTGATATCAATCAGGCCAATGTTCAAGTGAGTTATTTTGATGGATTAGGAAGACCTATCCAACAAATTGCATACAAACAATCCAATACAGGAAAGGATATTGTAACGCATATAGAATACGACCAGTTTGGCAGACAAACTAAAGATTATTTACCTTATGTAAGCAAAGGAGCATCATTAAATTATTTACCATTAGCACAAACCGATTTATTAAATTTCTATGCTTCACCAAATACAACAAACACTGGAAATCCATATTTTGAAGCAACAGGAAATCCTTTTAGTGAGAAGCAATTGGATAATTCGCCATTAAATAGAGTTCTTAAACAAGCAGCACCGGGTGATGTTTGGGGTTTACCTCAAACAACAGGTTTGTCTGATGACAGAAGTATCAAGTTTGACTACCAAACAAACGTTGCAAATGAAGTCAAGTATTTTAAAGTAGTTTCATCATGGAATTCTTCAAAAGAGTTGTATGAACCTGCGATTGTTCAAACAGGAGATTATGCAGAGAATCAATTGTATAAAACAATAACAAAAGATGAAAATTGGGTTTCTGGAAAAAGCAACACTACAGAAGAATTCAAAGATAAAGAAGGTAAAGTGGTTTTAAAAAGAACCTATAATGATGTTTTTGTAGATGGTGTTCTAGTGGAATCTCAAGTAAAACACGATACCTATTATATCTATGATCAATACGGGAATCTTACCTATGTAATTCCTCCATTAGCAGAAGGAATAGCTTCAGAAGAGAATTTGAATTATTTAGGTTACCAATACAAATACGATAGTAGAAATAGATTAGTAGAAAAGAAATTACCAGGTAAACAATGGGAATTTATTGTATATGATAAATTAGATAGACCAATTGCAACAGGACCAGCAAATAATCCTTATGGTGATGGTACGTTAGGTTGGATGATTACAGAATATGATGCTTTTGGTAGAATTACGCAAACGGGTTGGATAAAAATGACAGCAACTGAAGCCGAACGTAAGAACAATCAAAATACAGTAAATTCAGGAGGTAATCCATTTACGTTGATACAAGATGATATTTTGACTAAAAACTATTACGATAATTATTCATTTGCAGAAGCTCCTAACATGCCTCAAACTATTGAAGGACAAGTAGCAACAACTGCTACAAGAGGACTGCAAACAGGTTCTTGGGTTAGGGTTTTAGATAATCAAGGTAGTACAACAGCAGAAACTTCTTATACTTTGTATGATTTTAAATACCGACCTACAAGAACACGAACAACTAACTTTTTAGGAGGTTACACAGAGGTTGACAGTAAATTAGATTGGTCAGGAAAAGTAGAAAAAACCATTACCAAGCACAAATACGATAGTGCCACAGCCGTTTTAACCACAACGGAAACTTTTACCTACTCACCACAAGATAAATTAGTTTTACATATACAAAAAATTAATCAGTCAGATGAACAACTTATTGCTAAAAATAGCTATGACGAATTAGGGCAACTTATCAAGAAAGAAGTTGGAGGAGTTGATATTACGGGTAATTTAGGCTTACAAACAGTAGATTATCAGTATAACATAAGAGGATGGTTAAAAGCAATAAACGACATTGAAACAGAGAATGATTTGTTTGCCTTTAAAATTAATTATAATCAACCTGTCGATGCTACAGCACTTTACAATGGTAATATTTCTGAAACCTATTGGAAGACAGCATCGGATAATATACTTAGATCATATCATTACAAATATGATGATTTAAATAGATTATTAGAAGGTAATTACAAGCGTGAAGGTGGTCAATATACTAATAGTTATCTAGAAAAATTATCATATGATAAAAATGGCAATATTTTAGATTTATTTAGAAACGGAGATAACGATGCGGTTGATTATGAATTTAATATTGATGATTTAAAATATTTTTATCATCCGCAGAAAGCAAATCAACTTATGAAAGTTACAGACCATAGTAACTCTCCTCAAGGTTTCAAAGATGATATTGTAGATGTAAATGATGTTGAAGACGATTACGAATATGATGATTTTGGTAATATGGTTGTTGATGCCAATAAGGACATTACTGATATTGATTACAATCATTTAAACTTGCCTACAAAAATATATTTTGGAAATGGCACCTCTATTATTTACCTTTATAATGCGACAGGACAAAAAGTTAGAAAAGTGGTTCATTCAAATGACAATATTACAACTGATTATTTAGGTGGATTTCAATATCATAATAATAAATTGAAACATTTCCCTCATGCTGAAGGTTATGTAAATATTATAGATATTGTTGAGAACAAGTTTAAATACGTTTTTAATTACATGGATCATTTAGGGAATGTAAGGCTTTCATATTCGGATGCTAATGAGAATAATGTTGTTGAAGAAGATGAAATTTTAGAAGAAAACCATTATTATCCTTTTGGGCTGAAACATACTGCCTACAACACGAATCATAGACAATATGTTTCTAATGAAGAGCTTAATGAAATTATTTTAGAACAAATGCCTAAGTTTGCAGGAGATGGGAGTTATAATTATAAATACAACGGAAAGGAATATCAAGACGAGCTGGGACTGAACATGTACGATTACGGAGCAAGGAATTACGACCCTGCTTTAGGTAGATGGATGAACATTGACCCGCTGGCGGAACAAGGACGTAGATGGTCACCTTATAATTATGCGTTTAATAATCCTGTTTATTTTATTGACCCTGATGGGATGTGGCCGTGGCCTACATTGAAAGATGTTAAAAATTTTGTAAGTGCTACTGGTGATGGTATAGCGGGATTTTATAAAGACGTAAAAAATACTGTTGTGAATGCTCCATCTAGGCTTGCAAAAGGTTATTCTTCACCAAAAGAGGCATTAAAATTAGCTGTTGAAACACATCCATTAAATATGGTTGTTGGACAATTTAAAAATACTGTTGATGGAGCTAAGAGTTTATCAAAAGGGGATTATAAAAGTGCAGGAAAAGCATATGGTAATCAATTAGGAGCAGGAAGTTTAGCCCTAGCTACGATGGGTACAGCCAAAAGTTCACCAAAAACAAGTGTGAAAAAAGTTGCTGCTGAAACCCCAGTTTCTAATCCAGTTCCATCTACTTTGGCTAGAGTAATTCCAGCAGATGTGCAGGCAACTACATTAGGGGCGCAATCTGCTGAAAGAGTTTTTGTTACTACGGCTAGTGATATTTCTGGCTTAAATGCCTCAGGTATAGCTAATAAATTAACAATCCCTGAGAGTCCAACTGGATTTCAAGTAATAGAGTTTCCAACTCCAAGTAATGGTATTGCTACACCAATTCAGTCAAATCTACCTGGATTTATAGGTGGGGGTAAAACAGCTGGAGGTGCAACAGAATTTACAATCCCAAATCAACCAATTCCACTAAATGCAACAAAAAAAATAGTTGAATAATGAAACTTATTGAAGAAAAAGAAAAAGAATTGACAGGTAACTGGATATTTAAAGACGGTAAGATAGTTGAAGATGAAACTTCTAAAAGAATAAAATTTTTAATAGACAATTTTCTTGTGAAAATTGCCGTATCACCTTCAGGCTGGGAAAAATTATTTCAAGACCCAAATGATTTAAGATTTTGGGAATTGACATATAATGATGGGGAATTTCATGGAGGAGGTGCTCCATCATTAAGGAATATTTCAAAAGAAATGGCAGTGAAAAATTATTCTTTAAATGTTGACTAACATTGAAATGGTAATGTTTCAGATTAAGACTACAACCATTCAAAAATCCTAAATTAAAATAGGATTAGTTAACTAGTTCGCAAACAATTAAACGGCATTGATGTATGATTCAGAAATGCCGTTTTTTTAATAGTAAAAACAAGAAATCCTAACCGTTAAAAGTTAGGATTCTTTATTATTTTATAAACGTCCGCTAGCACGTAATCCTTCTTTTATTACATGTATGTCGCTCCAAAAAAGCTCAAATCTATTTCGATTATAAACTTGAATTAAACCATTAATTCCTTCAGGTGTTAATTTATCTTTGAAATAATTATTGGTCAAAATGTGATATTTGGTTGATATTAGTGTGGTATCTTCATTACTATTCTTGAAAAAGAAATTATATTTTTCTCTTAATTTTTCCTTTAACAAATCGTTGTCAGCTTGGTTTGAATCATCGATTAAAATTTCTTCAGGAACTTTATTTTCAACGGATGTTTGTTCTTCAGGTAGATTTGGTTCTTTTACCTCATCAGGTTCGTTTTCGGGTTCGTTTAAGTTCTCGTTAAATGCAGTTTTTGAATTATTTGTTTTTAGATACTCATTGAATTTATCAATGTCGATTTTGATTTCATGCGTTGAAGTGTAGCCGTTTTCTCCCTTTTTATTTCCTAACTGTATGCTTGAAAAAAAATCGAATTTCTTTGAAGTTGAAATGGTTTTTCTTATACCGCTTTCTGTTAGTCCTAATTGGTCAGCAATGTATTTGTTTTTTGCTGTTAGCGTTTTGCCTTTTTCTTGCCAGCCAATAATGTAAGCAAAAAAGATTTTTTGGGTTGATGTGATTTCTTGTACCGAGATTCTTCTAAGCGAATCGTTTACTTTGGTAAATGTTTTTTGATTTTTTTCACTAGGTTTCATTTTTAATATTTGTATTTCCTAATTGTTATTCCCTGCTTTTTTACTTGGTTAGGAAAGCTGGGCAGTATGCCTACTGTATGAACCCCAGCACCCAAGACAATCAAAAGTTGATTATGCTTAAATTTAGTCCTAATTATTGAATAAGTCAATGATTTTGGACAACAAAATGGTGGTTGAGATGCGTTTTTTTTTTGTTTGACTAACTTACTCCAAAAAGTCTTTGCTGTCAAGTTGAAATGCATTTTTTTCTGAATTGTCCCACAGGACAGATGTAGTAATTTGGTTTGTCCTAGAGTACAATATCATGTCCCACAGGACAAAAGTAGTGTCCCCTAGCACAACATAGTTGTCCCACAGCACGGTTAAAAACGTCCTACAGTAACCCTATATTAGATTATATATTAAATTAATAATAAGAATATATATAATACTATTTATTAGGGAAATTAAGTTTTTTGTTGAATTTATCTTTTAATAAAAATCGATTTCAACTTGAAATGAAGATTTACTTCAACTTAAATTTATTTATTGAAAAGAAACAATATCAACTAAAGGAAATGGCGGAGCCAACTCATATTCAACTTAAAATAAGTCCATACATCAACTAAAAGAAATTGGCGAAGCCAACATATATTCAACTTGAAATAAGTCTTCATATCAACTCAAAAGAAGTACTCATTTCAACCACCCGAAGGGAATCCATCTCAACCCCTACGGGAAGTAGACCCAGCCCGCTAGCCGTTTTAAAGCATCTATTGACATCCCATTTTCACTGTCACTAGCACCTAAAAGCTAAAGGTTTGAAATACACAAATCCAACCCCTCGTATCTAAAAACAGCCCTTCCCCCCTGTAAACGAATTCAAAAATTGGGAAATGTTCATTTTCAGTTATCCGCCTCATATTAGAATTTTCCACTCACATATTAATAGGCGAATAAATGCGTTCAAAAATTCTGAGTTAAAATTTTCAGAATTCAAAATTTGAAGATATTTATTAGTAAACGGAAAACATGAAAATAGTAATTACACTCAAGCAGTTAAAAGGGGTGCTTCGCACACAACCAATAAAACCAGTTGTTTTTAAAGTTGCTAATTTCAACGATAAAGAAATGTTGGAATTATCAAAAATGTTTCAAGAAAAAGAACGATGTTAACACATCGTTTTTTTTATGCCTAAAAATGACCCAAAATCTCGCAAGCCCAGGAAAACCAGGATTTTTCTAGGATATGTAAAAAAAGACCTGGACATTTGTTTCACTATTGTAAAGAAGTGAAATAAAAGCAACAAACCCAGTAAAATCAAGGGTTTACAAAGGTTGGTAAAACGACCACTTTCACTAAGGGTAGAAAACTAATAAAAGTGAAACTAAAATCGTAAAATTATGGCATTAAAAGGACAAAAAACAACGAGTGATTTTTTAGAGTGGGAAAAGATGCAATCACTAGTTTTAAAATTGGAGCGTGATGGTGAATTGAAATTTGCGCTATTGATTGCGACAGGTTCATACATTGGACTTAGAATTTCAGATTTACTTCAATTACGTTGGAATCAGGTTTTAGACCAAGATTATTTTACCATCACCGAGAAGAAAACCAAGAAAACACGTAAAGTAACTATTAACCCTGAGTTGAAAACAATTCTTAATCGTTTGTTTATTCAACTAGGAGCCAAAGAAAATGATTTAATGTTCGTGAACCGCTTCGGGGAAAAACCATTTTCAATCCAATACGTGAATAGTAAGCTAAAAGAGATATTTACCACTTACAAGATAAAAGGACAATATTCGAGCCACTTTATGAGAAAGACACTAGGTCGCAGAATATGGGAAGTTAACAAGTACTCTGACCAAGCGTTGTTGTTATTATCTCAATTGTTCAATCATGCGAGCGTATCAACAACCAAAATTTACTTAGGAATTCGTGAAACGGAGATTAGTAATCTGTATTTGAGTGTCTAAACGGCACTCAATTTTCACAAAAACAGGTTGGAATTATAGTAAATTGTTTAATTTGAATACGTTACAGGTGTTTTTAGAAAATAAGCCAAAAAATTATTCATAAAAATTCAGGTCATTTTTGTTAATGTTTTGCAGAATATTCAAAAAAAATCAAGAGTAACCAAATTAAACAATTCAGCAACCGTAACTAGTTGATTTTCAAGGCTAATTGAAATTTGTCTAAAAACAGACTGAGAATTCAATAATTGTAAGAATTTACCCGTTTTTTAGTCTCGTTTCGCTACCATATCTTTGTAAAAGGAAATCCAAGAAAAACGAAACATCTAACCTAACTACTAGCTATAGTGGGGCTTAAGTTTTAAAAAAGTTGATTGTAGAGCTAAACATTTCAACTAGAAAAATCATAATTAATTTATCAAATTACCAATTCGGTGAAATACCCGAAGCAGGATTCTTATGTCCAAAATTTTACGTCAAACCTTTAAAAATTGAAGCTTATGGAAACACTCGATACCTTGTTTAAATCCTTTGAAATGGGACTTAGAATGCCAAAGGCGGTAAAGCCAAAAGAATACCTTAAAAGTTCAGGGTTGGATTATACCGATTTGCGTATTGGTTTTAATTCGGGTCAGTTTCACCACAACGTAAGCCAAGAGTTAAAAGACAATTACGAGGCGTTGGGAGTAATTCAAAAAAGCAACGCTGGAGTAAGTAAAGAAGGAATGACCGCTTACACCGTGTTTGGTAGATATAGTGTAGTGTTTCCGTTGATGAATCAAAAAAACGAGGTTGTTAATCTTTTTGCGATACGTTTTGATATGGAAACCCAACAAGCGGAATATCTCAACAGCGAGGGCATTTATCCAAACTATCCGCCACCATTAACCAAACGATTGTACATAGTTCCAACGGTTTTAGATTGTGCCAGCCTTTTACAAAGCAAGATACTTGAAAATAGGGATTCGGTCATGGCATTACACAACGCAGAACTATTGCCACAGCATTTGGAAGCTATAAAAACATTACACGAATTGGAAGAAATCATCATCATTAAAAATTAAGCACTATGGAAAATATCAAATCAACATTACAAGCATTACGCCCTGAGTTACCAATTACCATGATTGGGTTGCCTGATGGTGAAAACTTAAATACCATGTGGCTTAATTATGGTGCGGATGGAATCCTACAATTAATCAGCGATTCAAAAGATGAAAATCAAAATAATTTTTTAGATATAATCAACGATTTTAAAATTGGATTCAAGGGTAAAACAGGTGAATTCTTTGTAATCGGTCAGTTGCCAATGGATTTGGGAAATCTAAGAGTGACGCTCCAAATTGTAAACCACCACAATCAGAAGAAAATCCGATTGAAAATTGATTTGTACGACTTTGTGAGCGTTCAGAACCAATGCAGGGAACTATCCGAGAAACAAGGTTTTGACATCAATCTACTAGAAGCGGATTTGATTCAGTTAACTGACCTACTAGAAGAGTACAGAGAATCGCTTTTTGATGCTGAAATTAACCCGATAACGGACAAATATTCAGAAAACGAGCTAACACCCCAAGCCAATGAAAAAGCGGTGCAATTCCTATCAAATAAACGCCTACTAGAAAACATCGATAAACTATTGGAACAATCGGGAATCGTTGGTGAGGAAGAAAACAGAAAACTACTTTTCATTTTAGCCAGCAGTTACAAAATGCCGTATTTGTTGCATGCGCTGATTCAAGGAACATCGGGCGAAGGTAAAAGCCATTTGCTTAACTCAATTGCAGAATGTATGCCACAGGAAGACGTAATGAATCTAACTCGAATCACAAGTAAATCATTGTACCATTACAGGGAAAAAGAGTTAATGAATAAACTGATTTTGATTCAGGATTTTGATGGACTAGACGAAGAAGCCCAATTTGCTTTTAGAGAAATGCAATCCGCTAAATTTCTGAGTAGTTCAACGGTGGTTAAAGATATGTTTGGACAAACACGAGGCAAGATGAAACAAGTACAAGCCCATTTTTCAAGTCTGACCGCCACCACTAAAGCTGAGGTGTATTATGATAACATGAGCCGTTCGGTGGTCTTGGGTGTGGATGAATCACAGGAGCAAACCCTAAGAATCATAAAGCAACAAAACATGAAAATCGCAGGAATTAGTAGCTCAGAATCGGAGCAACAAGCCAAACAATTACTAAGAAATGCAATGCGGGTGCTAAAGAGTTATGAAGTGGTGAATCCGTATGCGGATAAACTTATGTTGCCTCTTGAAGCTAAGATGTTAAGACGATTAAACAGCCAGTTTCAAAACTTTGTTTCTCAAATTACAATCTTGCACCAGTTCCAACGTAAAACGGATGACAAAGGCAGGCTAATCGCTACTAAAGAAGACATTCAAAAAGCAGTTGAAATATTTTTCAGCAGTATTGTAATCAAAGTGGATGAACTCGATAAAAGCACAAGGCAATTCTTTGAACGATTGAAAGGCTATGTGAAAAGCCAACCAAACGGAACAACGCACCGTTTCTGCATTCGAGAAGTAAGACAAGATTTGAACATGAGTAAAACATCTGCATTCAAGTATTTTCAAACCTTACAGGAATTGGAATACATTCAAGTGGTGGAAGGTGCGGTGAACAAAGGATTCAAATACACCATTTCATACTGGGACAATATGGAAAAGCTAAAAGCCAAAATCAAAGAGGACTTAAACAAACAGCTGTTCGCTTTTTAGAAACGCAAAAAAGAACACGTCAAGCCCAGTAAATACAGCCTATATAATGCTAGTGTTCCTCGTTTTCAAAAGTGCGCCTATAGAACAATTTTCAAATGATGTTTTTAACCAAAAGAAATTAAGATGAAAAAAACGATACAAACACCAGCATTTACAAACCTTTACAACGAATTTGAAAGCTTCGTTAGAGTTAGAAACTACAAACAAGGCAAAAGCAAAATGTATCAAAGTGTGGTATCGGAATTTTTATCATGGTTGGAACAAAACGGAATCACCAAAATCAAAGAGGTTAGCTCTGAAATCTCAATCCAATATTTTGAGTATTTAATCACAAGACCCAAACTAAGAGCCGAAGGGACACTTTCTGAAAAGTCCATCAAGTTTCATTTGTTCGTATTGGGATTATTTGTGTTAAACCTTTTAGAAACCAATCAAATTGAAAAAGCGTTTTACATTCCGAGCTACAGCGGAGCAAACGAAAAACCAAGAAATATCATTTCGGTTGCTGAGGTTCAAATGTTGTACATGAGCGCACAAAACGAGCTTGAAAAGGCATTGTTGTCGGTGGCGTATGGTTGTGGTCTTAGAAGGTCTGAAATTCACTCTTTGGATGTAAAAGATGTGCAACTATCCATCGGAATGTTAATTGTTAGAAAAGGTAAAAATTCCAAACGCAGAGAAGTTCCCATGAGTGATAATGTAATAAGCCATTTGAGAAAATACATCACCGAAGAACGCTACGAGCGATTAGAAGGAAAACCCCAATTGGAAGATGCTTTTTTCATAAACAACAAAGGCAAGCGAATGAGTGGGGAGCATCTGAATGATACGCTAAAGAATCTGATTGAAAGCACCAATAATTACGAGCTGATTCAAAAGGAAATAACGCTTCATTGTCTCAGACATAGTATTGCGTTCCACTTAGCAGAAAACAACGCAGGAATCGACTTTATACGCAGGTTTTTGGGTCATTCACAAATCAACACCACGTATTTGTATGCGATTAAGAACAAAAAACGAAAACCAACAACAACCTTTTAACTTTTGCCTATGAAAACACCAACGTTAGAAATGTTTTTAAACGAAATGTTGACCACCAAAACCGCTGAAAGCTATTTGTACACCATCAATCATTTTATTAAAACCAATCCAAAGGCAAAGCGTTACAAGTTTAAAGAAGTGGTGCAATACATGGAACTAGTGAACCAAAAACAATCCAATCCACAATACAGAATCCGAATCCTATCCGCTATAAAAAAGTATTACGATTATTTGATAATTACAGGGCAACGAAGCGACCACCCATGTAAGAAACTAAACATCAAAAGAAACAGTAATCAAGCTATTCAAACGCAGGATTTATTTTCTAGTGAGGAATTGGAGCTACTACTCCAAAGGGAAAACCGCTATTGGTTTTTAGAGTTACGCAATCAAGTTCTTTTAGGATTACTGATTTATCAAGGATTATCCAGTGAGGAAATAATTAGGCTCGAATTAAAAAATATCGATTTGGATAATGGAACAATCTACGTTAAAGCTTCAAAGAATCTCAACCGAAGAACCCTAGAACTCAAACCAAAACAAATCCTACCACTATCAAAATACATTGATGAGGTTAGACCTAAAATGCTAATGATGAAAACCGATGTGCTGGTGCTAAACAAGTTGGGAAAACCTTTTACCGTTGATGGTGTTGGGTCGATAATTGAACCGTTAAAGTGTTTATTCCCCGATAGAAAACTCAATCCGCAAACTATCCGCATGAGTGTTATTTGTAATTGGTTAAACGAACGTAAATTGACATTGGAGCAAACGCAAGAACTCGCAGGGCATAAATGGATAGGCACAACGGAGAAATACATCAAATCGGATGCTAAAAACGAACGGGAATTGATAAACAGGTATTTTCCTAAGTTGTAAAATTTACGGAATATTGTAACTGGTATGATAATTGTTGTACTAATAATCAGAAAGTTAAAAAGTGATTAACGTATTATTTAGAACGTATATAAATAAAGAACTTTAACTAAATTTTAGTGCACGCATGCATACAAGTAATAGAACAAATTAATACTTTTGTTCCATAATTAAACAGTGCTTAAACACTAAGTAATTAAAAAACAACTACCTATGAAAATTAGTAAACTATACGGCAAGAAAGCAAAAGTTGCTTCTAAGGCGGTAAAAGTTAGTAATTCAACTTCAAAAATCGCTGTGGTAAAACATGAATTCCGTGTTATATCTGCTGACGAAATTAACAATAACAGGTCTAGTGCTTATCAGTATTTAGCATTTTAATCATTGATTTATATCGTATATTTTAATGATGGCTTTGACACGTTATGACTTCTATAAAATTCAAGGCAATCGGAAAAATAAAGACAAAGTAGAGCTATATAGGTTTAAGAACGAATTCAAAGACATTTATATAGTAGAAATTTTTCATTACGATTTCAATGTTTACGCTATCAAGTTTTATTTAAAGAATCATTCCGATTCAAAAAAGCGTTATAATATTTGTTACAAAGCTGAGTTTAAAAAAAATTTAGGTTTTGAAACTGGTAATTCAAATTTCATCAAAGTACTGAATACAATTCTTTCGATAGTTATTGAAATTAGAAAAAAAGACGAATTAGCATCATTCGGATTTATGGGTGCTCCAAAGGAAAGTGAAGCAGACCCCGAAGTAAATTCATCAAATATCAATTTAGATTGTACTGTAGCTGATACCAAACGATATAGAGTTTACCATCTTTACACAAGAAAGTACTTCAATCCTAGTGATTTTGAATATATTGATAGTAAGAGTTCTAGCATATTGTTACTTAGAAACAACAAAAACAAAGAAACGTTAACTAAAGACGTTGCGGAAAATTATATTATAAACACAATTATTCCGAGTTTAACATAAATGAATTTAAGCCCTCAAATCGAGGGCTTTTTTTATGCCTTAATCTGGACAGATTTTTTTTCGTCCGATTTGTCCACTCATCAACCCAGTGTTTACTGGGTTTTTTTATTATGTTGTAATAATTAAAATTTAATAAACTCTTTATTTATAAGTCTTAACAGAGTTTTTCAATTGAATTTTGATGTCCTTTTTTTTAATCTCCACAATTTTCAATTTTGAATTATTAATAATGGTTATTTCTTAAATTAAAAAACAATGAATTTACTTAACACCACAATTACGAACCATTGATTTTACTGGATTTTAAACTGTCCTATTTTTTTAAAACCCCAATAAATAACTTCGTTGCGTTAAAAAGGAACAAAGTTACACAATGACGTAAAAAGATATTTTTTAGTTTGTAAACTAATTTGAAAAAGTAGATATAATGTTAAAGTAATAAATAATGATATGAGTAATTTAATAATAGTTTTGACCTTTGTGCTGGTTCTGCTAGTTTTGTTTGCGAGCTTACCCCCTAAAAGAGCCTATGATGCTGTAAATTGTTTTAAAATTTTAGCAGGAGCGTTTTCAATTAATAAATTGTGTGAAGCTTTAATTGAATATTTTAGGAACAATAAAAAATAGTTTCTGTTTTTTATTGAAAATCCTTACATTTGAATCGCTATGATTTAATGAAAAAAGTACGTTCTTAATCCATTAGAGCAGTTTCACAAAGGCGTATAAGTATAAATACAACGGAAAGGAATATCAAGATGAGTTAGGGCTTAACATGTACGATTATGGAGCAAGGAATTATGACCCTGCACTAGGTAGATGGATGAATATTGACCCGTTGGCGGAGAAATATTACTCATTGTCTTCATATAATTACACATCTAACAATCCTATTAGATTTATAGACCCTAATGGAGAAGATATTTACATAATGCTCTATACAAGCGGTAATGACCATGGAGATAGAATGTTCAAAGCGGCAGCTGAAACTAGGAAAAAGAACATTGAAGAAGGAAAAGGTTTTGACCCCAAAAAGGATATTGTCTTGATGTTGGAAGTTACTGATTTAGGTAAGTTGAAAGATATGATTGAGGGTGCAATAGATGAGAACAGTGAAAAGTATGGTGAAACACAGGAGGTAGGGATGTGGTCTCATGCTGGTTTAGATGGTCCAATAGGTACTGAAGAGACTTCTGAAAATCAATTAGGTGGAGTTTCAACACAAATGACTTTACAAGGTTGGGGAAATATTGATTTTAACTGGAAGAATAATGGGAATGGTACTAATCTTTCTTTTTATGGATGCAATACTGGTAATTCAGAATATAGAGGTGATTCTTTTGCGACAAATATATCAGGATTAGACAATTATAAAAATGTAAATGTTTCGGGTCAAACAACTTCAGCCTACCCTTCACTTTTTACTAATAAACGTGTTACAACTATTGCTAGAAATGGAAATTTATGGGGAGCGTGGACATTAGGAGGAGATACATACATGGTAGGTGGAAACAAAGGTCAAGGATATCAATCTACATCACCGTCAATAAAAGAAAATTATCCTTCTGCGAATCCTATGCAAGTTAGTAAGAATGGAGCAATCACTAAAACAATTTATCAACCAGGGACTAAATTCTAATTAGTTATGAAAAAAACAAATAAATTATTTTTATTACTTTTTGTGTTTTTCTTTAGTTGTGGAAAAAAAAATAGTTTAGAGCTAAACTTTTCTGAACAACTTAAGGATGTAGATTTTAAAATTGAAATGAGAGCATTAGGTAGTAATATACCTAAAAAAGTAATTTATGACGGAAGTAAAAAATACGAGATACCATTTGAATATGGTGAGAATGAATGGTATTTTAGCTACAAGGATAGTGTCTATGCTTACTTCAGGCATATAAAGACAAATAGAAATGATGGGCATAATTATAATTATAATTTTATAAAAGAAGGTGATAGAATTAAAGTTGAGATTATTATTTTAGGTGTAAGTAAAGTAAATAGAAGTGTATATTTTTCAACTAATAAAATAGACAGTTTTACTCGATAAGCTGGATTTGCTAATGTATCAGATTTGTGATACAACCATTCATAAATCTTAATTAAAACAGGATTAGTTAACTAGTTCGCAAACAATTAAACGGCATTGATGTATGATTCAGAAATGCCGTTTTTTTAATAGCAAAAACAAGAAATCCTAACCGTTAAAAGTTAGGATTCTTTTTGTTTTATATACGTCCGCTGGCACGTAATCCTTTTTTTATTTCATGTATGTCATTCCAAAAAATTTCAAAGTTATTTCTATTATATGCTTGAATTAAAGTATTAATTCCATCGGGCGGAAATTTATCCTTGAAATAATTGTTGGTTAAAATGTGATACTTAGTTGATATTAGTGTGGTATCTTCATTACTATTCTTGAAAAAGAAATTATATTTTTCTCTTAATTTTTCCTTTAACAAATCATTGTCGGCTTGGTTTGAATCATCGATTAAAATTTCTTCAGGAACTTTATTTTCAACTGTTGTTTGTTCTTCAGGTTGATTTGGTTCTTCTACCTCATCAGGTTCGTTTTCGGGTTCATTTAAGTTGGTAATGTTTCAGATTTAGTGATGAGCACTTTTTTGATGTTTAACAAATTGATAATCAACAAAAATTAAAAATAATTGTAAAAAAGATGAGCTACATAGTTCATCTTTTTTTATGTTTAAAGCTCTTAAATCTAAGAAAATGATAAAAAATGAAACCTCGTGTGTCAGATTTAGTGATAATAAAATTTGCCCAAGTTGTAGTTCAAATCATGTTATCAAAAACGGTTTTACAGCAAATAAAAAGCAACAGTTTATTTGTAAATCATGTAAAAATAGATTTATAGATTTTTATACTTATAAAGCCTATAATCATTGGGTAGATAAAAGAATTGTTCAATTTACAAAAGAAGGATTGGGTATACGAAGCACAGCAAGAATTTTAAAAATATCGACAACTACCTTATTGAAAAGAATAATTGCAATTGCTAAGAAAATCCCTAGCAAACCTATTTTTAAACACAAAACCTATGAAGTTGACGAGATCAGAACGTTTATAAAAAACAAAGAAAAACCAATTTGGATTGTCTATGCCTTGGAAAGAAAAACTAAACAAGTTGTAAATTTTAGCATTGGCAGAAGAACTAAAAGAACATTGCAATATGTAACTAATACGTTATTGTTGTCCAATCCTAAAACAATTTATACAGATAAGCTAGTGCATTATAAGTCATTACTAAATAATGTTGTACACAATACAAAGCCTTTTGGTACAAATCACATAGAAAGAAAAAACCTTTCATTAAGGACTCATCTCAAAAGACTTAATAGGAAAACTATTTGCTTTTCAAGAAGTTTTATATTGTTGCAATGTGTTTTGAGGATTTATTTTTGGGGATAGAAATTTACTAGTTATTCACCCAAATTATCAAGTTACTAATATCTGCTCCTTCAAATTTCTGTGAGGTTATAAAATTGATTTTATTTTCTTTGATATTGAATCTTAAAATATATTCATTAATTATCAAGCAAGTATTAAATCGATTAGCTATAAAAAAGTAACCAATTTCGCATTTTGTTTTTTTATATTTAAGTTCTTTAATAAAATTTAAAATGAATGAATTTAATGTCTCTCCAAAATAATTGTTTTCACAATTAAAGTCTTTAGAAAAATGAGATTTTACATAAGATGAATTCCCATTTTTACATGAATCTAGAAAACTTTTTATAATTAAAGTTTTTTCAATATCATCATTTTCAATACGTTTATTCTTTTTACAGACTTCATAAAATACCTCATTTAGCCTTTTTCTAAGCTCTAAGTTCTTTGGGTCAAAAAGAATTGCTCTCTTGTAGTGTACAACAGCTTTTTCAATTGAATATATATCATTTTCAATCAAATGCCTTTCAGCTGATTCCAAATAATACTCTGATATTTCTTTATCTGTTTTCATAGTGTAATAAATAGTTAATTTAATATCAAAATAAATGCCATTATTTCAATTTATTTTTAACTCTTAAGTTTTCTACAATCAATAATTCCTCATAAATTGTGTTCGATTTTTCACTTGTTATCTGTACTAAATGAGACTTATCAGGATTTTCTTGGTAAGTCTTTTTTATTTTTTATTTATAAGTGTCTGAAAAACAATTAGTTAACCCAAATAAAACCGCTGTTTTTGAGGTTAGATATTCTTTGTTTTTAAGTGAATATTGTAAGCCTTCAGGAAATAGTAATTTTTGTAATACTCTCTTTTGGTTGTATTCTAGGTTTTTGTAGAATTCAGGAGGGTTCACAGCGATTTTAGTAAAATACTTTATGGCTTTTTCTTGGTTAGATTTTTATACTTACAACTTTATATAATTATTTAGGTAGACAAAAGAATTATTCAATTTACAAGAGAAGGATTAGTTATAATAAGTAATCAAATCCTAACAGATTTGAAGCTTTCCTTGTTTTAACAATTGTCATTAAAAAAGCCACTTGAACTTCAAGTGGCTTTTTCTTAACTAACTATAAATTTATTCTTTTAGTAATTTCTTTGATTGGCTTGTACCGTTACTATCTGTTAATTTGATTAAATAAATTCCTGTTTCTAAGTCTGTAATATCTAATTGCTGATTTGATATTGCATTTTTAAACGATTTAATTATTTGCCCTGTAATGTTATAAACTTCGACTAGAGTAACATCTGCTGAAAGAGCAAAACTGTTTTCTGCAGGATTTGGATAAATTACAATCTCATTTTTAATAACTTCAAAATCATCAGATGATAAAGTTGACGGTTTGTTTCCGTAAACTCGAAATTGTCCTGGGGTTAAAGTAATTGTTGCTGTTGGACTTGTTATTGTTATTGGGGTATTGTCCATTAAATTATACCATGTCATAGGATAAGTATAGACATCAGTAGGGAAATTTGGATTGATGTTTTGATTTCCGACAGAAAAGTTAGCAATAACAACAACATTCCTTAATTGAGTTGTTGGATATGAATTATTGTATATGTATAATCTTTGACGAATATTACTTACGTCTGGACTAATAGCAAAATCAGAACTAAATACAGGTTCAATAGTTTTTAGTTTAATAAATTTAGACCAATCACTTAAAATAGCTGTTCTTCTGGTATCTGTTAACCAGTTTTCTGTCCATTGAACTTGTTGTTTTGTGTCTAATTTACAATCGCCAGGGAAAAAGGCACTTTCATCATTCACACTGCCGTTAGCACAAGTGTAAATAGATTGATTGTTTCCTAATTCGGCAAAATGCCAAATCATTTTTGGACCAGGTACTAAAATACTCATAGCCCCCAGAGCTCCCATTCTTGATAAAGCATTAGTAAGATTACCATTTACTGGTGCTGATCCTCCGCCATTTCCATAGGTGATAGCTTCATACATCATTCTATCTTTATCATGACTTTCAGGATACCCTATTAGTCTTTTTCCTGTAAAACCACGACTATCGTGTCCCATTCTAGAAATGTTTTGAGTAGCGAATCCCATAGCTAGTTCTTTATACTGCGTAAACATTTCTCCCCACATCATAATTCCTTTTCCTTCTCCTAATCTATAGTTTGCCCATTGTTGCTCTTCATTGTCAGATCCTAAGTGTTCAAATATTACATAATGGTCGTTATCTAAGCTCCAAGAATAATCGGCATATTCTTTTAGAATATCTACTCGGTCTTGTTGATAAGCATTAGTACAAGCGTCATCACCACCACTACAGTTTTGTGTAAATCCCTTAGTTAAATCCCAACGAAATCCATCAATTTTATATTCTGTTATCCAATGTTTGATAGTTTGTTTTACATAATTTCTAGTTAAAGAAGAAGCGTGATTAAAATCATCTCCTACGCTGTAACTATGTCTTGCAGTAGTGTTAAAATATGGATTATCACTCGCAGGACCACCCCATCCATCTCCCTCAGGGTCATTCATCCACATTCTAATCATTGGATTTCTACCAAATGCATGATTGAAAGCAATATCAAGGATAACTGCGATACCATTTTGATGGCATAAATCGACTAATTCTTTTAGTTTTTCTGGTGTTCCATAAAATTTATCTAATGCCATGTGAAATGCGGTGTTGTATCCCCAACTTTCATTTCCTTCAAATTCCATAATTGGCATTAATTGGATAGCATTAATACCTAAATCTTTAAAGTATTGAATTCGGTCAATTACATTCTGATAGTTTCTATCGGCATCAAAATCGCGAATTAATAATTCGTAAACGACTAATTTATCTTTACTTGGTTTTGTAAAATTTGTTACTTGCCAATTGTAAGGAGCAGTTCCAGTTTTGAACCAAGTAACTTCACGTTCTTGTCCACTTGGGTAAATTGGTAAATTTGGAAAAGTATTACTAGGAATCCACGGATCGTCATAAGGAGATAAAACCAATGTGGAATAAGGGTCAGCCGCTCTTACTAATGAAGGAGAGTTTGCAATTGGTGTTTGGTCAACGACCCAATATTGATAGGTATTATCAGCACCTGGTGTTAAACCTGTTAGTTCTAGCCAAAATTTACCCGTTGAAGGGTCTTTTTTCATTGCAAAGTTTGTATCAGGAGTATAATTGTTAAAACTACCTGCAACATAAACAAAATCTTTGCCTGGAGCTTCTAAAACTAGTGTTGCTCTTGTGTTGTCTGAGGTGTTGTAATTAATTCCATTGACTAAGCCTACAGGAATTGTTTGTGCTGTACTTCCTGGATTTACAATAACTGCAAAACGTCTTGTAATTGTTGATGTTCCAATGGTTATTTCTAATTCATAATTTGTGTTTGTGGTGATGTTGGTATGATTAAAAGTGTAACTTGATGTTGTATTAGTATTTATACTAATTCCGTTAGCTTTTAAGTTATAGTTAGCATTTCCACCTGTATTGGTAGCTGCAATATTTAAATTACCACCAGAGTTAATAATTGTACTACTATTGTTTGCGGGAGCTGTTAAGTTAACTTGAAAAGTACCAACATTAAATATAAAATCACCACAAGATGGAGGTAGTTTTAAAGTTTGGCTTCCATTGGCATTCCTAAAAACCATTCCTAATTTTGTGGTATTAGCCTGTTGAGTAGCATTTAAACCAAAGTAAGTACTAGGAGTTAAGGTAATACTCCATGTGCCATTTCCGTTATTAGTCATTAAACCAACGCTATCGTCTTGCCCCCAGTTGCCTATAACGCTAAATCCAAACGCATTACTGTCGTCTCCAATTCCTGCATGCATGTAAACTTTTGTTGGGTTTGTTCCTATTAAATTACATCCTTGAGCTGCAGTAGAAACGGTAATAGTGATTTGATCTGTGACATTGAAACTACTGGGTGTTATTGTGACCTGAGCTACGCTTGCCGCAATTGTGAATAAAAGTAAAAATGTAAGTATTGTTTTTTTCATAGCCTAATTGATAAAAGGGTTGCTTATTAGGCAACCCTTTGAATTTTAATATTAAAGAGCAATAAACTCATAAGTGTATTCTCTTGGATTTGACAAGTCTAGTATTACTTTGTAGTTTCCTGCTGCTCCAGAAAAAGTTAAATCTCCACCTTCAACTAAGAAACCATCCGCATTTACTGTTCCTAAATCGAAACCATTACTCCAAGCGTTATTTCCTCTAAATTTGAATGCTCCAGGGACTAGTGCAATACTAGCGATTTCCAATTTTTTAGTTGCAGGATTGTATGTGAAATCTGTATCAGAATCCCATCCATTTGGAGTAGCTGCTCCAATTATTCCCCAACTAACAGCAGTAGTTGTGTAAGTTAGTGCTTCAGTGTTAGCTCTTACTCTGTAGAATCCTGCGACAGCAGTACAGTTTGATTCATTTGCTTCTGCTAAAATTCCTGAGAAATCTCCATTGTCTCCCCAATCCGTGTTTCCCCATACAAAATTTCCTGAGCCATTAGGTCCTAAGAACTTAAATTCGCCATCAAGCCACATATATCCTTCGTAATCAGTAAGTCCAAATCCAGAAGCAGCAATTCTAGGAGCTGATTCAAAATTGTTTGCATCAGACCATCCTTGGTGATTTCCAGGTACAGCAAGTTTTGGTAAATCTGTAGAATAAGAAGTAATAAGATAAACAATTGTATTTGAATAAGATTCATTTGTACCAGTTCCAATTGTTGCTTTAATTCTAATATCTATTCCTTCTTGTGAAAAAGGAGTTAATCCAACAGCTAGGGCAGCTCCGTTAAGTTCTTCAGAGTTTATTGTCACAAATGTATTTGTGGTAGAAGTTACAACATAAGGACTGTCAAATTCGTCTCCAGTTTTGTCAATTTCAATTGTGTATGTAATTTCTGTTGGTGTTCCAAAATCTGCTTCACTCCAAGTTAATGAAAGCCCTGGATTAGTTGTAGTTTCTGGATTTAGTTCTACAGCATCACCAGAATTTGGAGATAAAATTTCAAATTCAGCTTCTGGTGTAAGGAAGAATAAATCTTGTTCATCCTCACACGAAATTAATGCTAAAGATAAAGCTGATACAGCAAGTAAACTTTTAAATATATTTTTCATATTATTTTAATTTTTTTATTAGTACCCCGGGTTTTGTGTTAAATTAGGATTTGATGCCAAAGTAGCAGGATGTAATGGAAATATTTTCATGTGTTGTGGTAAAGCAATGCCATTAATTCCATTTCCTTTCCATGCCCAATTGTAGGTTCCTCCAGTAAATTTATTAAATCTGATAAGGTCTTGTCTTCTGTGACCTTCCCAATGTAGTTCTCTAGATCTTTCATCTAATATAAAATCTAAAGTTAAGTTAGATTGAGAAATGTTTGCAATTGATGAACCATTATTAGCTCTTTCTCTAAGTAGATTAATATAAGTTGTGGCTTGTGATAATGATGCGTTTGAAGCACCTCTTACAGCACACTCGGCATACATCAAATGTACATCTGCAAATCTAAATAATGGAAAATCAGTATCAGCAAATGTTGAGTTTGAACCAGCAATTCCTGTTGAAGTTCTATTTGAATATTTAAATAAAACATATCCTTGATCTCTATCGGTTACATCAGCGATTTCAATATTTCTTGAGCCAGATATTATGTTGTTTCGTTGGTCGTTACTAAATTCTGAACCATTAAATTTTTGAACGAACTGCTTTCTTAATCGTAAAGCACCTCCCCAGCCTTGGATTCCCATATCGTCTCCGTTCTGTTCTAGAGAACCAACTTGGCCATTAATCATAACGGTTGTAGGGCCATAGTTTTGAGTTCTAACACCATCAGATTGAATAGCAAAAATTAATTCTGGAGAAATATGATTATCTGCAGTAAAGTTGTTTTTATAATTTGGATTTAAAACATACCCAGCATTTATAAGTTCTGTACATTGTGTAGCACATTCGTTATATTTTGCAGTTCCAATATACACCTCAGCATTTAAATAGATTTTTGCTAATAACATTCTGGCAAAACCTTGATCTAATCTGCCATACTGATTTGTTCTAGGTGCTTTTAATGTTGGTAAAATGGCTAACAATTCACTTTCAATAAAATTGAATAATTGTTGTCTATTGTACTCAGGTCCCGCAACACCTACTGCATCATTTTCTGAATTAAAAGTGGCTTTGCCAAAGAAATCCATCAAGTGATAGTAAGCTAATGCACGTAATGCTCTAGCTTCCTGTCTGTAAATTTGAATTTCAGCTTGTTCTGTAGCACTTATTCCTCTTGAGTTTAATTTATCAGTAGTTGATTGTCTTAAAAACTCGTTTGCTAATGCTACTTGTAACATACCGCGACTATACATTCCTCTAAAGAATGGATTTGATGCATCCCAAATGTTTCTTTGTAATTCACGAACACCTATGTCGTTTCCGCCTTCGTATGACCAGATTACTTCATCAGTTGTTAAGTTGTTTAAATACCAAACAACACGACCATACTGGCTAAATCCAGCATCTATTCCTCCCAAGTTTGATGAAGTTGCTCCATTTGTACTTGTTAGAGATAAATTTGCGTAAACACCAGCTATAGCACTAGAATAAGCACCGGGTTGCGAGTAAAACGCTTCCTCATCTAGTCTCAGAGGATCGTTTGGGTCAACTTCTAAATCGTCGGTACATGAATTAAAACTTACCGAGATTAGTAAAAGTGTTAAGATTTGACTTAATTTTTTCATATTCACAATTTTTTAAAATTTGACATTAGCTCCAAATAAAATTTGTCTTTGTCTTGGATATATAGTTTGGTCATTACCACCTGTAAATTCAGGGTCTAATCCAGAATATTTAGTTATAATAAATGGATTTTGAACACCAGTAAATAATCTCAAAGAAGCTTTTCCTTCTAACCATTTTGGGAATGTATAGCCGAATGTTGCATAGTCCATTCTTAAGAAAGATCCATTCTCAACAAATAAATCAGACAAAATTTGTCCTACTCCAGGAGTATTAAAATTATAGTCTAAAACAGATGATGGTAAGTTTTGTAATTCACCATTCAAAATTTGATTATAGTAAGAAGAGCGAGATTTTACCACATTCAATATTCTATTTCCAAAACTTGCTCTTAAATTAAATCCTAAATCAAAATTTTTGTAATTAAAACTTGTTGAAAAACCTAAAATTAAATTTGGATCAATGTTTTTGTAGATATATCTATCGCTATTATTAACAAGTCCGTCTCCATTTAAGTCGGCAAAAGCGCCTTCAATAGGTGATCCATCGTTGTTGTATAATTGTTTGAAAACATAAAATGAATTTGGTGTAAAACCTTCTTGCATAATCTGAGATTCAGTTCCAATTCCTATGTTTCCTACAAAGATAGGCACGCCACCAGCAATTTCGTCAATTCTTCTTTCAAATTTTGAAGCATTAAAATTAACATTCCAGTTTAAGTTTTCTTGTTTTAAAACATCATAATTAATGTTTAATTCGAAACCTTTAACACTCATGCTTCCGATATTTTGAGGACCTTCATTTGTAAAGTTACTTCCGTCTGCAAAAGGAGCAACCTGGAACAGGTCATCAGAAACTTTATAAAAGAAATCTAAACTTCCATTTAAACGGTTATCTTTTATACCAAAATCAACACCCGCATTGTAAGTTGTTGTTTCTTCCCATTTAAGATTTGGATTGAAACCTCCTGGTTGTGCAACATTAAAATAGTTACTATCAAAAGCATATTGTGAGTTTTGATCACCTAAATAATATTGTGGTAAGTAAAATAATCCAGCTCCAATATCTTGTTGTCCAGTTACACCCCATCCAGCTCTTAATTTTAATTCGCTGATTATCTTGTTTTCTTTAAAGAAGTCTTCTTTTAATTTCCAAGCTAAAGAAGCAGCAGGAAAATTGCCCCATCTATTTGAGTCTGAAAATCGTGACGTTCCATCTCTACGATAGCTTAATGTTAATAAATATTTGTCTTTATAAGTGAAGTTAGTCCTTCCAAAGAAACCTACATATACAATATCATCATTCACAGTAGATTGCGGAATGTCATCTGCGTTATTTTGATTTCTTGTGGTGTAGCCATATCCTTCAAAAATTTGATAAGAATATCCACCAGTAACATCAAAAGTTAAATCGTTGAAAGTTTTATTGTAAACTAAATAGGAGTCTATTAATTTATTTGTGCTAACGCCATCTGAGTAACTATTGTTTCCGATTAGAGCATTTTGTCTTATAGGAGAAGTTCTAGCTGTTATAGGAGTAAAGTTTCTGCTGTTTCCAGCATCTCTATCATAACCTAGATTGGTAACCCATCTTAGTTCAGGCAGAAAGTGAAATTTGTAATCTACTTCAAAATTACCAAAAAGTTTGTAATTTTCACTTCTGTTGTTTGTTTGTAATAGTTGAGCAACTGGGTTGGCAACTGCAATTGGAGCAAAATCATTAATTGTAGGACCGTCTCTGAATTCAAAGAATCCATCGAAAGGCGAAGTCGGATCATAAACAGGCTGCGTTGGATCCATTGCTATAGCTCCACCTTCAACACCTGGAGCGTTTCTTCTATTAGTATTTGTATAGTTTAAAGACATTCTAGTCTTTAAGTGATTACCGAAAAAACTAGGACTTAAATTTAAAGAGACATTATTTCTATTCATGTAATCAGTTAATCTTATTCCTTCTTGATAAGTGTTTGCTATAGTTAATCTAGTTGGAATAAGACCTAAGAAATTACCTTTTATACTAAGATTATTGTCTATATAATCTGTACGTCTGTAAATTTCTTCTTGCCAATCTGTATTAGCATTCCCCATTTTGTCTCTAACGCCTTGGTTAAAGGCAGAGTTTGGAACACTTGGGCCAACAGGATATAAATTGTTTACTACTTGTCTGAATTGATCTGCTGAAAGCACATCAATTTTGTTAACTTTTTTGCCAGTTCCATATTGAACGTTGTAATCAACTTGTAATTCTTTAGACCCTTTTTTTGTGGTAATGATAATTACACCATTAGAAGCTCTCGTTCCATAAATTGCTGTTGCCGATGCATCTTTTAAAATTGTAAAACTTTCAACATCGCTAGGGTTTAAAGTAGCTAAAACCCTTGAGTCCATTGGTAACCCGTCTAAAACTACTAATGGGTCATTATTCGCTAAAAGTGAAGAGCCTCCTCGAATTCTGATAGTTGGAACTGATCCTGGAGAACCTCCATTTGAATTAATTGTAACTCCAGCGACTTTTCCTGTCAGTAAATTATCAACGGTTACATTAGCGCCTTTGTTAAAATCGCTAGAAGTTATTGAAGTTACAGAACCAGTAGCATCTTTCTTTTTAACTGTTCCGTATCCAATAACAACAACATCCTTCAATTCTTTTTGATCTTCTTGTAAAGTGATAGTTATCGTGTTTTGATTTTCATATGTTATGGTTTCATCTTTAAAGCCTATATATGAGAATACAATTCGATCTCCTTTTTTGATGTTCGTTAAAGTGAAATTCCCATCAAAGTCGGTAGTAACTCCGTTTGTTGTGCCTGCTACTAATACATTTACTCCTGGTAAGGTTTGTTTTGAAGAGCCGTCTAAAACAACCCCTTTTAGGGTGTTTTGAGCCAACAAGCCTAAGGGTAACATCAGTAGCAAAAGCAATAACTTTTTTTGCAATGTTTTCATACAAATTGTTTAGGTTAAATTGTTTTTTATTTACTTGTAAATTCACTTCTAATGTTAAATTTATGTAAAAATTGCAGATAAAAAAACGGAGATTTGTGAAAAGCCTTGCGAAAACGTTTTCGTGTTGAAAACTTTATCAATAAGTGCCAATTTTTAACATAATATTGCAATACCAAAAAAAATAAGTTACATTTATTAAAAAATTATAATCGACTAAATTGTCATGAGAAGAAAAGTTACTTTAAAGCAAATTGCAAAAGAATTAGATGTGTCGATCTCAACAGTTTCAAAATCGCTTCGTGATAGTTCCGAAATTAGCGAGGACACTCGCTTGAAAGTTCAGGCCTTTGCAAAGCTTTATAATTATAAGCCTAATAACATTGCGTTAAGTTTAAAAAATAAGAAAACTAAGACAATAGGTATTATTATTCCAGAAATAGTACATCACTTTTTTGCAACGGTAATTAGTGGTATTGAGCAAGTGGCAAATGAATGCGGTTATAATGTTATTGTTTGTTTATCAGACGAATCTTTTGATAAAGAAGTTATTAATATGGAAATGTTAGCCAACGGTAGTACCGATGGTTTTATTATGTCGTTATCAAAAGAAACCCAACAAAAGAGAGACTTTCACCATCTTCAAGAAGTAATTAATCAAGGAATGCCTGTGGTGCTATTTGATAGAATTTCCAATGACATTATGTGCGATAAAGTGATCATTGACGACCAATTAGCGGCTTATGAAGCGACTAATTTCTTAATTTCTAAAGGATTGAAGAAAATCGCCCTACTAACTACAGTTGATTACGTTAGTGTTGGGAAATTAAGAACAGATGGTTATCTAAATGTTTTACACGATCACGGAATAGAAGTAGATGAAAGCTTAATAATTCGAATTGAAGATACTGAGCATTGTGATGAGAAAATCAATGAATTATTAGAAAATCAATCTATTGATGCTATTTTGGCGGTTAATGAGTTGTTTGCTGTTACAGCAATAAAATTAGCTATGTCTAAAGGGATTAAAATTCCTGAAGATTTATCAGTAGTAGCTTTTACAGATGGAATTATCTCTAAATATTCCACTCCAACGATTACTACTATTAGTCAAAATGGGATTAAAATGGGAAGAAAGGCAGCTGAAATGCTTATAAATAGATTGGAATTAGAAGATGAAGACGATGAGCATTATAGAACTGAAATTATAGAAACGAATCTAATAATTCGAGAATCTACGAAATCGTGATAGTTGAGTTTAATATATTAAAAATCAATTATTTATAAATTAAATTTATTCAATTCGGATAAAAAATATTTACACAAATAAGATTATTTATTAAAATAACCTTTTATATTTGTGATATCAAAACTTGTAACTTCACTTCTAAAAACATAAGTTTTGATAAGCACATAGAACGCTTATCGATTTATTAATCAATAAATTACGATAATGGAAAAGCGTAAATTAGGTTTCTGGGAAATTTGGAACATGAGTTTCGGTTTTTTGGGAATCCAAATGGGTTTTGCCCTACAAAATGCTAACGCAAGTAGAATTCTTCAACTTTTTGGTGCCGATGTGCATGAATTATCATGGTTTTGGATAATTGCTCCTTTAATGGGATTAATTGTTCAACCGATAATCGGACATTATAGTGATAATACTTGGTCTAAATTTGGTAGAAGAAAACCCTATTTCTTGGCAGGAGCAATCCTAGCATCAGTTGGTTTAATTTTAATGCCACAAGCCGAAATTTTTATTGCCTTCATGCCTGCTCTTTGGGTCGGTGCTGGAATGTTAATGATTATGGACGCCTCTTTTAACATTGCTATGGAACCGTTCCGTGCTTTGGTAGGAGATAATTTAAGAGCAGACCAACATACTTTAGGTTTTAGTGTTCAAACCGCATTAATTGGAATAGGTGCTGTGGTAGGATCATGGTTGCCTTATGTTTTAACCAATTGGTTTGGAATCAGTAATCAACCTTCAGAAACTTCTGCTGTTCCATTAAACTTAATTTATTCTTTTATTATTGGAGCTATTATTTTAGTAGCTTCCATTTTAGTGACCATTTTTACAACTAAAGAATATTCCCCAGAAGAGTTAGAACAATTTAGAGATGAGAAAGAACACAAAGAAGCAATTGGAGAAACCAAAGAAGCCAAACTTTCAGATGTTTTTTCAGATTTTGCTAAAATGCCTGAAACCATGCGTCAACTAAGTTGGGTACAATTCTTTTCTTGGTTTGGATTGTTTGGTATGTGGGTTTTTACTACTCCAGCTATTGCCCAGCACATTTATGGGTTGTCAGTGAATGACACCAAAAGTCCAGAATATCAATCCGCTGGAGATTGGGTAGGAATTATTTTCGGAGTTTATAATGCAGTTTCAGCCGTTGTTGCTTTTGCATTGCCTTACATTGCAAAACAAATTGGACGAAGAAAAACACATGCACTTTCTTTAGTTTTAGGAGGAATCGGATTAATATCCATGTATTTTATGCCAAACAAAGAAGCTTTAATCTTTTCAATGGTTTTAGTCGGATTTGCTTGGGCGAGTATTTTAGCTATGCCTTACGCTATTTTGGCAGGGTCTATTCAGCCTAAAAAAATGGGTGTTTATATGGGAATTTTCAACTTCTTTATTGTAATTCCACAAATTATTAATGCTTTAATCGGTGGACCTTTAGTGAAATACGTTTATAACGATCATGCTATTTATGCTATCATGATGAGTGGTGTAAGTTTCCTATTGGCAGCCCTTTTGGTATTAAAAGTTAAAGATCAAAAAGATATTTAGACAATGAAAAAAGTATTCATATTCGATCTAGACGGCGTAATCGTTGACACGGCTAAATATCATTTTTTAGCTTGGCAAAAGTTGGCCAATCAATTAGGAATCGAATTTACACACGAACATAACGAAGGTTTAAAAGGCGTGAGCCGTGTTCGTTCGTTAGACATTATTTTAGAATTGGGAAATGTACAAGCTTCCCAAGAAGATAAAAACCAATGGTTGGTTCAAAAAAATGAAGAATACCTTTCCTATTTAGTAGACATGGGCGAAAGCGAAATTCTTCCGGGTGTACTAAAAGTATTGGAATATCTGAAAAGTAAAAACCATTTCATTGCTTTGGGTTCGGCAAGTAAAAATGCGCGACCTATTTTAGAAAAAACCAATATCATGCACTTTTTTGATGCTATTGTGGACGGAAATGATGTTTCAAACGCAAAACCAGATCCGGAAGTATTTTTAAGAGCAGCACAATTGGTAGGGGTTTTTAATCAAAATGCTATTGTTTTTGAAGACTCGGTAGCGGGTATTCAAGCGGCAAATATTGCCAATATGATAAGTGTAGGAATTGGTGACGCCACCGTTTTACATGAAGCAAAGTACAATTTTAAAGATTTCACCTGTATTGATGAAGCCTTTTTATATCAATTAATTGGTTAAGAAATTGACTAATTGACACATTAACAAATTGACATATTACAAAAATGAATCAAGATTATATACAACCCGACAATTGGTCGATTATTGAAGAAGGATTTGATGCAGAGCGAGTTAAATCTTCTGAAAGTTTGTTTAGTATCGGAAACGGTGCTATGGGGCAACGCGCTAATTTTGAAGAAAACTATTCAGGCAAAACGTTTCAAGGTAGTTACATTGCCGGAATTTACTATCCCGATAAAACAAAAGTAGGTTGGTGGAAAAACGGTTATCCAGAATATTTCGCAAAAGTATTAAATGCACCCAACTGGATTGGAATCGACATCGAAATCAATGGTGAAAATTTAGATTTGGCTAAATGTCAGTCGGTTTCTAATTTCCGTCGTGAATTGAACATGAAAGAAGGAATTTATTATCGTTCTTTTCAAGCAATTTTAGCAAACGGAACAGAAATCGCTGTCAAAGTAAAACGTTTCTTATCGTTAGATTTGGACGAAGTTGGAGTTATCAATTACGAAATCACTGCTTTAAATTCGGATGCAAAAATTGTTTTCAAACCTTATGTGGATGCTGGAGTTCATAACGAAGACGCTAATTGGGAAGAAAAATTTTGGGAACCAATCAGTGTAAAACACTCTGGAAATGAAGCATTCGTAACGGCTAGAACTTTCAAAACGCATTTCACAGCAACTACTTTCATGCAAAATAGTATTTTGTTAGAAGGTTCAAATTTGAGTGTGGCGCCAGTAAGCGTTCAAGAAACTAAGGAAAAAATTCAGTTTTCTTATGAAGTAGCGGTTACAAAAGGTCAAACAACTACGATTCAAAAAATGGGTGGTTACACCGTTTCAATGAACCATGAAAACACAATTATCGGTGCCAAAAACAGCATCGCAAAAGCTTTGGAAATTGGCGTTTCACAATTAACCGAAAACCAAAAAGAAGCTTGGGCTAAAATTTGGGAAATGAGCGATATTACTATTGATGGCGATGTAAAAGCACAACAAGGAATTCGTTTCAATATTTTCCAATTGAATCAAACTTATTTAGGAAAAGATTCAAGATTAAATATTGGTCCAAAAGGATTTACTGGAGAAAAATACGGAGGTTCTACTTATTGGGACACAGAAGCATATTGTATTCCATTTTATATGGCTACCAAAGATCAACAAGTTGCTAGAAATTTATTAGCATATAGATACAACCAATTCGACAAAGCCATCGAAAATGCTGAAAAATTAGGTTTCAAAAATGGAGCTGCTCTTTATCCAATGGTAACCATGAATGGAGAAGAATGTCACAACGAATGGGAAATTACTTTCGAGGAAATTCATAGAAACGGCGCCATCGCTTTTGCCATTTACAACTACTACAGATTCACTGGAGATTATTCCTATATTCCAGAAAAAGGCTTAGAAGTTTTAATCGGAATTGCGCGTTTTTGGCATCAAAGAGCTACTTTTTCAACGTACAAAACTCAGTATGTGATTTTAGGAGTAACAGGTCCAAATGAATATGAAAACAACGTAAACAATAATTTCTACACCAATTATATTGCAAAATGGTGTATTGATTATACAGTTGAGCAAATCAACAAAATTGAAAACGAATACCCATCGGATTATACCCGAATCATGAATAAAGTGAAATTATCACAAGCCGAAATTTCAGAAATGAAAAATGTGGCTGATAATATGTATTTTCCTTATTCCGAAGAACACGGCGTATATTTACAACAAGATGGATTCCTAGATAAAGAATTAATCACAGTGGCCGATTTAGATAAATCGCAACGCCCAATCAATCAAAAATGGTCTTGGGATCGAATTTTACGTTCGCCTTACATTAAACAAGCGGATACATTACAAGGATTCTATTTCTTCGAAGATCATTTTACCAAAGAACAATTAGAAAAACATTTCGATTTTTACGAACCGTTTACCGTTCACGAAAGTTCGCTTTCGCCTTGTGTGCACTCGATTCAAGCGGCTGTTTTGGGTAGAATGGAACAAGCGTATACGTTTTATTTAAGAACTTCACGTTTAGATTTAGACGATTACAACAAAGAAGTTGAAGAAGGATTACACATCACTTCTATGGCGGGAACTTGGATGAGCATTGTTGAAGGTTTTGGCGGAATGCGTGTTAGAAATAATCAATTGCATTTTGAACCAAAAATTCCAGCGCAATGGAAAGGCTATTCCTTCAAAGTAAATTTTAGAAATACCATTGTAAAAGTAGAAGTAAAACAAGAAGGAACAAACGTTTCTATCGAAGGAAATTCAGATGTGGATGTTTTTGTAAACGGAGAATCGCAATTAATTAAATAGTAAGACATGAATAAATATTTTGTTTCAGTATTTGTGATGGTTTTTTCGATTTTTGGGATGAATGCTCAAGAATTAAAATCGCCAAATGGAAATTTCAAGATGATTTTCGCTTTAGAAAATGATGGTACGCCAACGTACCAACTTTTCATGAAAAACAAAGAAATCATCAAAAAAAGCAAGTTAGGTTTAGAACTTCAAAAAGATAAAAAGTCGTTATTGAATGATTTTAAATTGGTAAACGAAGTTCGAAACACTTTCGATGAAACTTGGAAAACCGTTTGGGGAGAAGAAACCGAAATTCGTAACCATTACAATGAATTAGCGTTAACTCTGAAACAAAATGAAACGGAAAGACAAGTAATCATTCGTTTTCGATTATTCAATGACGGTTTAGGTTTTCGTTACGAATTTCCAGAACAAAAAAACCTAACGTATTTTGTAGTAAAAGAAGAACGCACTGAGTTCGCTATGACCGGCGATCACACCGCATTTTGGATTCCAGGTGATTACGATACACAAGAATACGATTTTACCGAAAGTAAATTAACCGAAATTAGAAAGTTATTCCGTGGTGCTGTCTCTGAAAATGCTTCACAAAAACAATTTTCTGATACGGGAGTTCAAACGTCTTTAATGTTAAAAACTGCGGACGGAATTTACATCAACATTCACGAAGCGGCATTGATTAATTATTCTTGCATGCATTTGAATTTAGACGATAAAAATCTGGTTTTTCAATCGCACTTAACTCCTGATGCTAAAGGAAACAAAGGGTATTTACAAGCACCAAATGTTTCGCCTTGGCGAACTATTATTGCAAGTGCTGATGCTCGTGATATTTTAGCATCTCGAATGACATTGAACTTAAATGAACCATGTAAAATCGAAGATACGTCTTGGATTAAACCCGTAAAATACATTGGAGTTTGGTGGGAAATGATTACTGGAAAAAGTTCTTGGGCTTATACCGATGAAATTCCATCTGTACAATTAGGAATTACCGATTTTACCAAAGCTAAACCAAATGGTAAACACGCAGCGAATACTCAACACGTAAAAGAGTATATTGATTTTGCTGCTAAACATGGTTTCGATGCCGTTTTAGTGGAAGGTTGGAACGAAGGTTGGGAAGACTGGTTTGGTCACGAAAAAGATTACGTTTTTGATTTTGTAACACCTTATCCTGATTTTGATGTGAAAGGAATTCACGAATATGCGAAATCAAAAGGTGTAAAAATTATTATGCATCACGAAACTTCAGGTTCTACTCGAAATTATGAGCGTCATTTAGATAAAGCATTTCAATTTATGAATGACAATGGTTATGATGCAGCTAAAACGGGTTATGTGGGGAATATTTTACCTTTAGGAGAACATCATTATAGTCAATCGATTTTAAATCATTATCAATATGTGATTGAAAAAGCAGTGGATTACAAAATCATGATTAATGCGCATGAAGCAGTTCGTCCTACAGGAATTTGTAGAACCTATCCAAACATGATTGGAAACGAATCAGCTCGTGGAACAGAGTTTCAAGCGTTTGGTGGTTCAAAAGCGAATCATACTACTTTGTTGCCTTTCACACGTTTATTAGGTGGTCCAATGGATTACACTCCTGGTGTTTTCGAAATGGATATTGCAAAATTGAATCCAAACAACAATTCACACGTCAATACAACATTAGCGAATCAATTAGGATTGTATGTGGTAATGTATTCGCCGCTTCAAATGGCTGCCGATTTACCAGAAAACTACAACCGTTTCTTAGATGCGTTCCAATTTATCAAGGATGTTCCAGTAGAATGGTCAACTTCAAAATATTTAGAAGCTGAGCCTGGTTATTACATCACAATTGCTCGAAAAGATAAAAATTCTAACAATTGGTTCGTTGGAAACTCAAATGGATACAATGCTAGAACATCAACGATTACATTAGATTTCTTAGAAAAAGGAAAAAAATACGAAGCCACTATTTACGCCGATGCTGCCGATGCGGATTATAAAACTAATCCACAAGCATACAAAATTTCAAAACAAAAAGTAACCAATAAAACTAAATTGCAATTGAGAACGGCAGCTGGCGGTGGCTACGCTATTAGTATTGTTGAGGTAAAATAATAAAAGCTATGAAAAAAATAATTTTCTCACTAATTACCTTATTTACACTTTCGCTTTCGGCACAAATTGACCGAATGGAACCACCTTTTTGGTACGAAGGCATGAATAAAAGCGAAGTTCAAGTATTATTTTACGGAAAGAATATGGGTCAGAATTCGGTAACTGTTTCAAACAATGTAGTAATTACGAATGTAACTAAAACCGAAAATCCAAACTATCTTTTCGTTACAATTGATACCAAAAATATAAAAGCGCAAGAATTGCAATTTACGTTTACCAATGGTAAAAAATCATTCAAAAGAAATTTCGAAATCAAAAAGAGAAGACCCAATTCGGCGATTCGTAAAAGTTTTGATGCTTCTGATGTGATGTATTTATTGATGCCGGATAGATTTGCAAACGGAAATCCAAATAACGATTCGTCACCAGAACTACAAGAAAAAGCGAACAGAAGTTTGCCAGGCGGACGACATGGTGGAGACATACAAGGAATCATCAATAATTTGGATTACATCAAAGAATTAGGGGCAACGGCAATTTGGAGTACACCTATGTGTGAAGATAACGACAAAGGCTATTCGTATCATACCTATGGACAATCAGATGTGTATAGAATTGACCCACGTTATGGAACCAACGAAGAATATAAAAAGTTAGCCGATGAAATGCACAAACGTGATATGAAATTAATCAAAGATTACGTTACGAATCATTGGGGAGCCGAACATTGGATGTTTAAAGATATGCCAACCTACGATTGGTTTCATCAATTTCCAGGTTACAAACAAAGTAACTATCGCATGACAACGCAATACGACATTAATGGTTCAAAACGCGATGCTAAATATTGTATGGACGGTTGGTTTGTACCAAGCATGCCCGATTTAAATCAGTCGAATCCTTTGGTGTTGAATTATTTAATTCAAAATGCGATTTGGTGGATTGAATATGCGGATTTAGATGGTTTCCGTGTTGACACTTATTCATACAACGACAAAGAAGGAATCGCAAAATGGACAAAAGCGATTACTGATGAATACCCATATTTCAATATTGTAGGTGAAGTTTGGATGCATGATCAAGCCCAAATTTCGTATTGGCAAAAAGATAGTCCAATTGCTAAAATTCAGAGTTACAATTCGTATTGTCCAAGTGTAATGGATTTTACCTTGCACGATGTTTTTGGAAATGTTTTCAACGAAGACAGAGCCGATTGGAGCAACGGAATGATTAAATTTTACGAGAATTTCGTTAATGATTTTTTGTATGCCGACCCAAATAATTTATTGATTTTCTTAGAGAATCATGATACAGGTCGTTTCAATCAAATTTATCAAAACGATTTCAAAAAATACCAATTAGGAATGACCATAATGGCAACCATGAGAGGAATTCCGCAATTGTACTACGGTTCTGAAATTGGAATGGCGGGCGATAAAGGAAAAGGCGATGCCGACATTCGTCAAGATTTCCCTGGAGGATGGAAAGGCGATACAAACAATGCTTTTTTGACAAACGGAAGAACTGCAGAACAATCAAAATATTTCGATTTTTCTAAAAAAGTATTAAATTGGAGAAAGAACAAAGAAGTAATTCATACTGGAAAATTAACGCACTATATTCCTGAAAACAATGTGTATGTGTATTTCCGTCACAATGATAAGGAAACGGTTATGGTAGTAATTAATAACGCTCCAGATACACAAAAGCTAAATTTAGAACGTTTTCAAGAAAGTATCAAATTATTTACTTCAGGAAATGATATTCTTTCAGGAAAAACAATCGATTTGAAAAGTGAATTATCGATTGAAGGGAAATCATCTATGATTTTAGAATTAAAATAAAAAATTATGGTAAAGAAAATAATCATTGCATTAGTTGCGATGTTGGTTATCGGATGTAAAAACGAGAACAAACCATCAGCAACAGAAATGCCAAAAGAAATAGCTAAATTTTCTCCTGAAGTGGAAGAAAGTTCTGTTATTTATGAAGTAAATATCCGTCAGTATTCACCAGAAGGAACTTTCAATGCATTTACTAAAGATATTCCACAATTAAAAGAATTGGGAGTAAAAATCATTTGGGTAATGCCTATTTTTTCAATTTCTCAAACCAAAAGAAAAGCTACTGGTGGCGATGAAAGTAAGTTTGCTTCAGAAATGCCAAAAGGAGAGCAACACAAATATTTAGGCAGTTATTATGCAGTTTCTGATTTCAAAAAAGTAAATCCAGAGTTTGGAACAATTGAAGATTTCAGAAATTTAGTAAAAACAGCTCATGATAATGGGATTTATGTAATCTTAGATTGGGTTCCAAATCACACCGGTTGGGATCACGTTTGGATTAAAGAACATCCAGAATATTACACTAAAAATGCTAAAGGGGAAATCATAGACCCAATCAATCCAGAAACAGGAAAGTCATGGGGTTGGTCAGATGTTGCGGATTTAAACTACGACAATCAAGGATTGCGTGAGGCAATGACCGCAGATATGTTGCATTGGATCAAAAACGAAAACATTGATGGATTCCGTTGCGATGTAGCTAGTAATGTGCCTTTAGATTTTTGGCAAAAAGCAATTCCGCAATTGCGTAAAGAAAAGAATATTTTCATGTTAGCAGAAGCTTGGGAACCTGAATTATTAAAAGGAGGTTTGTTTGATATGGCATATGGTTGGGAAGCTCATCACACCATGAACAGAATCGCTCAAGGAAAAAATTCAGTAAAAGAATGGGATGCTTATATTCAAAAGGTAAATAAAGATTATGAAGCGAATGACATTTTAATGAATTTTGTGGATAATCACGATGAAAATTCATGGAACGGAACGATTAAAGGAAGATTAGGTAAAGGAGAAGAAGCAATGACAGCTTTATCTTATGTAATGCCAGGTATGCCTTTGATTTACAGCGGAAATGAATATGGTTTGAATCACAGTTTGAAGTTTTTCGAAAAAGATTCTATTCCAAAAACAAAAGGAAAAGATTGGGAATTACGAGCAAAATTAGGAAAGCTTAAAACTGAAAATACAGCTTTAAATGGAGGGAAAAACAAGGCTAAATATACTCGAATTAAAACGGATGACGATACCAATATTTTAGCTTTTACTCGTGAGAATGAGGGTAAAAAAGTAGTTTATATCGCGAATTTTTCAAACAATCCAATAAAAACCAAAGTTGAGATTAAGGGTGAATTCACTAATTATATGACAGGAGAAAAAATGAAACTAAATGAAAAGCAAATTTTTTCTATGGAGCCTTGGCAATATTATATTTTGACGGAAAAAAATTAAAAGATAATGTATTAGTTAAGTGTATTGCTTCAGATTTAGTGATGAGTTTTTTTCAAATAAACAAAATATCAGCAATCTTTTTCAAAACAAAAGATAAAGTTTTATCTTTGAGAACTATAAAAAAGTAAAAGATGAAAAAGCAATTAATTTTAGCAATTATAATAGGTTCAACGTTGTTCGTTTCTTGTAAAAAAGATGAAGAAGTAAAACCAGTTGAAGAAACACAACAACAAACCCAACCTTTTTCAGGTGAAGCTTGGTTAAAACAACGTGTTGGCAATCAAGGGCAAGTACAACAGCAAGCTGTTCAACAACAAGCACAACAAACAACTCAAGCACAAACCCAAACGGCTCCTGGAATGAATCCGCCACATGGTCAACCGGGTCATCGTTGCGAAATTCCTGTTGGAGCACCTTTAAATTCAAAACCAGCAGATAAAAAGCAACCTCAAATAACAACTCAAGTTGTTAATCAAAAACCAGTTGAAAAGCCTGTGATGAAAATTAATTCGGGTAACAGTTCAACAACTATCGTTGGTTCAACTACACCTCCCGGAATGAATCCTCCTCACGGACAAGAAGGTCATCGTTGTGATGTGGCAGTTGGTGCACCTTTGCCTAAGCAGTAAATGGGATTTTTTAATGAATAATTAACGTAACAGTTTTTTATTTACAGTTCCCGAAGCTATCCAGGAAGAAACTAATCCGAGAATTACAATAGTCATAATTACAATTACCATGTTTTGCCACTCAAAAAGAACAGGATAAGGCATGGTAGGTGTAATCATGATGAATGAAAAATGTTGTTGAAGTAGGATTATTCCTGTTGCTAATCCTAAACCAATAACTAATCCAAACAAGGTAATGATTATTCCTTGAGTAAAAAATATAGTACGAATTGACGTTTGTGTAACGCCAATATTGTATAGTGTTTTGAGATTGTCTCTCTTGTCAATGATAATCATTACAATTGCACCAGCTAGACAAAATAGTGTAAGAATAACCACTAATGTGCTGAATAAATAAATGAATAAGTTTTCAGATTGTAGCATTTTGTAGAGCGAGTCATTAAGTTGTGCTCTGTTTTTTATTTTTATGGCCTTTCCAAAAATAGAAGTTAGTTCTTCTCTAACTTGATTTTCGTTGGCGGTTGGTTTCAATTTGATTTCAAGATTGGTAATTTCACTATCTTTTATACCTAAAAAATTTTGCGCCAAATCAATAGAACAAAAAACATATTTACCGTCTAATTCCTCATTTATAGAGTAAATTCCAGAAGGAAATAATAAAACTTTATTAAAAGCTTCGTTTGGGTTTTCGATATTTCCTTTTCCTGGTTTTGGAGCATAAGCTTCCAGTCCATTGTTATAATCAAATAATCCTAAGCCCAATTTTCTGCTAATATCAGCGCCAACAACTACATTTTCTGAATCGGTTTCAAACCATTCTCCGGCATACAAATGATTGTTGAAATCGGTTACTTGTATAAAATGATTGTCAACTCCTTTTATATGTGCCACCAATTCTTTGTTGTTGTACATAAAGTAAACACGCTCTTCAATGATTTTGCTGTAGGAAGAAATGTGATTGCTTTTTTTTAGTAATTCTTCTTGTTTTGGGTCAACCAAAAAAGTTTTACCTGTACTAGTTTCAATTCGTAAATCTGGGTCAGAAGCATTAGCAAAATTCAAACTGAATTCTTTCAAACCACTAAAAACCGATAAGAAAACAAAAAGCGCCATCGTACTTGCTATAATTCCAACAGAAGCAATTCCTGTGATGATGTTAATTGCTTTGTTTTTACTGAAACTAACAGCATATCGTTTGGCTATGTAAAAGGAAAGGTTCAAATTACGATTTCTTTCTTTTTTCTAATAAATCTGGATTCTCAATAGGATTTTCATCACCAGTTAAGGCTTTGTCAATTTTCTCGATGTAATCTAAACTGTCATCGATATAGAAAATCAAATTCGGAACTTTACGTAATTGATTTTTTACACGTTGCGCTAAATCGTGTTTAATAAGCGGAGCATTGCTTTTAACTGCTGCTAAAATTTCTGGTGCTTTATCTGTAGGGAATACACTTAAATGCACTTTTGCAATTGATAAATCAGAAGTTACATTTACTTTTGAAACCGAAATTATTAAGTTGTTGATGTTATTTTTACGGATTTCACCTTGCAAAATCGAAACCAAGTCGTTTTGTAAAAGTGCTCCTATTTTTTTTTGTCTATTTGTTTCCATGATGCAAAAATACATAAAAATTCATCAAGGCGTATTCTTTTGCATTTATATATAAAAGTCTTTAAAAAATCATTCGTTGTTTTTTGTTAACTTTGTTTGTACTTAAAATCATGAAATTAAATGAGAAAAATTGAACATATAGGTATTGCGGTAAAGAGTTTAGAAGTGTCTAATGCTTTGTTTGAAAAATTGTTTGGACAACCACCATATAAGGAAGAAGAGGTGGCTAGCGAAGGAGTTAAGACTTCTTTTTTTATGAATGGGCCAAATAAAATAGAATTATTAGAAGCAACAAATCCAGAAAGCCCAATAGCTAAATTTTTAGAAAAAAAAGGAGAAGGAATCCATCACATCGCTTTTGACGTAAATGATATTAATGAAGAAGTTGTTCGATTAAAAAAAGAAGGTTTTGTGGTTTTGAATGAGATTCCTAAGAAAGGTGCTGATAATAAATTGGTTGTGTTTTTACATCCAAAAGGCACAAATGGCGTGCTAGTAGAGCTTTGCCAAGAAATAAAATAAAGTTTTAAAAAAGATTTGTTTGCCATAAAAATTAGTCTTAATATTGCAACTTCAATACTGGTCCTATAGCTCAGTTGGTTAGAGCACCTGACTCATAATCAGGTGGTCCCTGGTTCGAGCCCAGGTGGGACCACTTTTATTGTTTTAAATTAAGAAGAGAATACTTACAAATCACAAATTTTAAGTTTTTTTTAAGTTTTTTTCTCAAAATAACTTGTAAAGTATAAAAATATTTATATTTTCGTATTTTATAATGAGTTTGTGTTACAGAATATTAACTTATTATTAAATAATTTCTTTTATTAGTAAGAGAATGATATAAATTATACTTTTGCGCCCAATGAGAACAATTATGAATAAAATTATAACTATTTTAGTAGTACTTTTTAGTATTCAAGGTGTTTTAGCAGCAGATCCAACTCCGCCGCCTCCAACTCCACCACCACCACCAGGTTTACCTATTGATGGAGGATTAGTTATTTTATTCTTTTTGGCATTAGTTTCTGGTTATTATTTATCTAAGAAATATATATCTATAAAAAAAGGCTCTTTGTAAGAGCCTTTTTTTATTTTCTTAATTCGTTCAATCGACTTACATATTTTCCAATTACATCGAATTCTAAATTTACTTTTGTACCAATTTTAAAAGTATTAAAATTAGTGTGTTCGTAAGTGTATGGGATTATTGCAACACTAAACGTATTTAATCCAGAATTCACTACAGTTAAACTTGTTCCGTTCACTGTAATCGAACCTTTTTCAATAGTAATGTTGTTTAAAGAGGCGTCATATTCAAAAGTATAAACCCAACTTCCATTTGCTTCCTTAATATTAGTGCAAGTTCCAGTTTGGTCAACATGTCCTTGAACAATATGTCCGTCAAGTCTATCGCCAAGTTTCATCGCGCGTTCTAAATTTACAACATCACCCACACTCCAAGTTCCAATAGAAGTCTTATCGATAGTTTCTTTAATCGCAGTTACCGTGTAGTTTTTGTTTTCAATTTTTACCACGGTTAAACATATGCCATTATGGGCAACACTTTGGTCAATTTTTAATTCGTGAGTAATTTCTGATTCTACCGTTAAGTGCAGGTTTTCCTGATCTTTTTCGATTTCTTTTATAATTCCGAGCGTTTCTATAATTCCGGTAAACATAACTGATTTAATTTTACTAAATTTGCACATCAAAAGTAAGCAATAAATCACATTTGTCATGGTTAAAAAAGCAGAAAATATAATTGTTGGAATTTCGATTGGAGATTTAAATGGTATTGGAAGCGAGGTTATTTTAAAAACATTTGAGGATACTCGAATGTTAGAATTATGTACACCAGTAATTTTTGCCAATGTAAAAATCGTCTCTTTTTTAAAGAAAGAATTAAAGTTAGATGTTGCTATTCACGGAATTGATAAATTAGAACAATTAGTTGTTGGAAAAATCAATGTATTGAATGTTTGGCGCGAAGGTGTGAATTTAGAATTCGGGAAAAATGATGATGTTGTAGGAAGTTATGCTATAAAATCTTTTGTAGCGGCTACTAAAGCATTGAAAGAGGGTTTTGTTGATGTTTTGGTAACAGCACCTATTAATAAGTATAATATTCAATCAGAAGAATTTAAATTTCCAGGTCATACCGATTATTTAGATAAAGAATTAGAAGGCGATGCTTTAATGTTAATGGTTCATGATGATTTACGTGTTGGGTTACTTACCGACCATGTTCCAGTGAATGAAGTAGCAAAGCATTTGAATGAAAAATTAATTTCGAGTAAAATTAAAACCATCATTCAAACGTTAAAACAAGATTTTGAAATTGAAAAACCAAAAGTTGCTGTTTTAGGATTGAATCCGCATTCTGGTGATAATGGTGTTATTGGTCAAGAAGAAGAAAAAATTATCAAACCGGCATTAAAAAAATTATTTGAAGCAGGAAATATGGTTTTCGGACCTTTTCCAGCGGACGGATTTTTTGGTTCGGCACAATATGAAAAATACGATGCGGTAATTGCAACTTATCACGATCAAGGATTAATTCCTTTCAAAACGTTGTCGTTTGGTAACGGAGTCAATTACACGGCAGGATTAAATAAAGTTAGAACTTCTCCCGATCACGGAACTGCATATGAAATTGCAGGTAAAGGAGTTGCTAATCACGAGTCATTTAAAGAGGCAGTTTATTTAGCAATTGATATTTATAACAAAAGAAATGACTATCAAGAGCTGATTAAAAACCCTTTAAAAACAAAAGAAAAACAGTTATAAACAAAAAAATGTTCACAACTGGTTTGAATTTATAAATATTTTATATCTTTGCACACCTTTTAAAAAGGTAAAACTGTTGTTATGAATGATTTAAAAGAATATTTAATACCATTCGTGGGATTAAAAACAGGGAAGCATCAGTTTGATTATCAAATAGATAATACGTTCTTTAAGAGCTTTGATTACGACGAATTTAATGCCGTTTCGGTCAAAGTAGATATTGTTTTAGAGAAGAAAAGCACAATGCTTGAACTCGATTTTAAGCACAAAGGAACAGTAAATGTACCTTGCGATGTGTCTGGAGAAGAGTTCGATTTGCCAATTAAAGGAAAATTAAAACTTTTAGTTAAGTTTGGAGATACCTTTAATGATGAGAATGAGGAGTTGCTCATTTTGCCTCATGGTGAATTTCAAGTAAATGTAGCGCAATATATATATGAGTCTATTATATTGTCAGTTCCTTTACGAAGAGTACATCCAGGTGTTAAAGATGGTTCTTTAACGGATGTAATTGAAAAACTGGAATCGCTTTCTCCAAAAGAAAACAAAAAAGAAGAACAACAAAATAATGATATTGACCCTAGATGGGAGAATTTAAAAAAACTATTAACGGATAAATAAAATAGAACAATGGCACATCCTAAGAGAAGACAGTCGTCTACAAGAAGAGATAAAAGAAGAACACATTACAAAGCGACAGTTGCTCAAATCGCAACATGTCCAATAACTGGTGAGGCACACTTATACCACAGAGCTTACTGGCATGAAGGTAAAATGTACTACAGAGGTCAAGTTGTAATTGATAAAAATGAAGCAGTAGCTTAATTGCATCAGAAAAAATAGAGAAAACTCTCACATTGTGAGAGTTTTTTTGTTAAATACCTATTTCGTTTTATAATTAACAAAAACGAATAGGATTCGTTTGAAATTTTTTTTGTAATTTCCACCACTTTTTGAATCTTAAAAATTCAGAAGGAAAAATTAATCGAAGATGAATAAAATAACAGCAGCAATTACGGCAGTAGGTTCTTATGTTCCCGACTTTGTTCTGTCGAATCAAGTATTGGAAACATTAGTAGATACTAATGACGAATGGATTACCACTCGTACCGGAATTAAAGAAAGAAGATTGTTAAAAGAAGAAGGCCAAGGTACTTCTTTTATGGCAATTAAAGCCGCTCAAAACTTATTAGAGAAAGCTAATTTAGATCCTAAAGATATCGATTTAGTGATTATGGCAACGGCAACACCAGATATGCCAGTAGCTTCAACTGGAGTTTATGTAGCTACACAAATTGGCGCAACAAATGCTTTTGCATTTGATTTACAAGCCGCTTGTTCGAGTTTCCTTTTCGGAATGTCAACAGCATCAGCTTATATTGCATCCGGAAAATATAAAAAAGTTTTATTAATTGGTGCTGATAAAATGTCATCAATTATTGATTATACAGACAGAGCTACTTGTATCATCTTTGGTGATGGAGCAGGAGCTGTATTGTTTGAACCAAATACAGAAGGATTAGGTCTTCAAGATGAAATTCTAAAAAGTGATGGAATCGGAAGAGAATTCTTAAAAATTGAAGCGGGCGGTTCTATTTTACCTCCTACTGAAGAAACCGTTAAAAACAAACAACATTTTGTTTTCCAAGACGGAAAAACGGTTTTCAAATACGCAGTTTCTGGAATGGCTGATGTAAGTGAGAAAATCATGGAGCGCAACAATTTGTCTCACGACGATATCAATTGGTTAGTGGCGCATCAGGCAAACAGAAGAATTATCGATGCTACTGCAAATCGTATGGAGTTAGACGAATCTAAAGTTCTAATCAACATTCAAAAATACGGAAATACCACTTCGGCAACCCTACCTTTATTATTATCAGATTTCGAAAACCAATTGAAAAAAGGAGATAACATTATCTTTGCAGCTTTTGGTGGCGGATTCACATGGGGTGCTATCTATTTAAAATGGGCTTACACTAAATAAAAACAAACTAAACTAAATCAAATATTATGGATATTAGAGAGATTCAAAACCTAATCAAATTTGTAGCCAAATCAGGCGCTACAGAAGTTAAATTAGAAATGGACGATTTTAAAATCACCATAAAAACAACTGCTGAAGGAACAGAAAGCACTACAACTTATGTGCAACAAATGCCAATGCAAGCAGCGCCTCAAATGGCAGCTCCACAAGTAGCAGCAGCTCCTGCGGTTACTGATGCTCCAGCAGCTCCAGCAGCTGATGATAATGCAAAATATATTACAGTAAAATCGCCAATCATTGGTACTTTCTATAGAAAACCAGCTCCAGACAAACCAATGTTTGTTGAAGTAGGTTCAACTATCGGAAAAGGAGATGTTCTTTGTGTGATTGAAGCAATGAAATTATTCAACGAAATCGAATCAGAAGTTTCAGGAAAAATCGTGAAAATTTTAGTAGATGATTCTTCTCCAGTTGAATTTGATCAACCTTTATTCTTAGTTGATCCATCTTAATTTGAAAAAAGTGTAATCATTTGAATTCATTTTCAAATTTTCAAATTGTTTAATTTTCAAATTAAAACCTATGTTTAAAAAAATATTAATTGCCAATAGAGGGGAAATTGCACTTCGTGTAATTAGAACTTGTAGAGAAATGGGCATCAAAACCGTTGCAGTTTATTCTACAGCAGACGCAGACAGTTTGCACGTAAAATTTGCTGATGAAGCGGTTTGTATTGGACCACCTCCAAGTAATTTATCCTACTTAAAAATGTCAAACATTATAGCTGCTGCCGAAATTACAAATGCAGATGCTATTCACCCAGGATACGGATTCTTATCTGAAAATTCTAAATTTTCTAAAATTTGTCAAGAACACGGCATCAAATTTATTGGAGCTTCTCCAGAAATGATTGACCGTATGGGAGACAAAGCATCAGCAAAATCAACTATGATTGAAGCAGGTGTGCCATGTGTACCAGGTTCAGTAGGGATTTTAGATTCGTACGAACAAGCGGAAAAATTAGCGGATGAATTTGGCTACCCAGTTATGCTTAAAGCAACTGCTGGTGGTGGTGGAAAAGGAATGCGTGCCGTTTGGAAAAAAGAAGATTTATTAAAAGCGTGGGAAGGTGCTCGTCAAGAGTCTGCTGCTGCTTTTGGTAATGATGGTATGTACTTAGAAAAATTAATCGAAGAACCTCGCCATATCGAAATTCAAGTAGTAGGTGATTCTTACGGAAAAGCTTGTCACTTATCAGAAAGAGATTGTTCAGTTCAACGTCGTCACCAAAAATTGACTGAGGAAACTCCGTCACCTTTTATGACAGACGAATTACGTGAAGCAATGGGTAATGCAGCGGTTAAAGCAGCAGAATTCATTAAGTACGAAGGAGCTGGAACAGTTGAATTCTTAGTTGACAAACACAGAAACTTCTACTTCATGGAAATGAATACACGTATCCAGGTAGAACATCCTATTACAGAACAAGTAATTGATTACGATTTAATTCGTGAGCAAATTATGGTAGCAGCTGGAATTCCAATTTCAGGAAAAAACTACTATCCACAATTACACTCAATTGAATGTCGTATTAACGCTGAAGATCCTTATAACGACTTCCGCCCTTCGCCAGGTAAAATTACGGTTTTACACGCGCCAGGAGGACACGGAGTACGTTTAGATACACACGTTTACGCTGGATATACAATTCCACCAAATTATGACTCTATGATTGCTAAGTTGATTACAACAGCACAATCGAGAGAAGAGGCTATCAATAAAATGAAGCGTGCTTTAGATGAGTTCGTAATCGAAGGAATCAAAACTACCATTCCACTCCACAGACAATTAATGGACGAACCCGATTATGTGGCTGGAAATTACACTACAAAATTCATGGAATCTTTTGTAATGAAAGACCCTCAAGAATAAAAAGCAAAAGCGATTTCAATTTGAAATCGCTTTTTTTTATCCTAAACTTTTAATTAATTCCTCAATTTCTAACTTCTGATTTTCATATTTCAATCGTAACGGGTTGGCTTCTTTTTCAGAACGGTCGTAATACACCATCGCTTTTTCAGCAAAAAACTTTTGATAAAAAATAGACGCTTTTGGAATTAAAGGAAACTCTTTGTGAAACAACATTTCGTAATAGGCTTGCCATTCGCGTTCATTTTTGTCTTGCATAGCAACTTCAGGCGCTTTTTGTTTTACGTGCATCATTTCGTGTGCCAATAAATTCAACATCAAAACCAATGGAAATTCAAACGTATTTTCTGGAATGCGTATGATTTGTTTGCCTCCAATTTCACCTTCGGCAGTCATTAAAATAAAATCGGGTTTTGCGGCTTCTCTAAATTCAAAACCTGCAAAATTTGGATGTTCTAATTTATACACTTTTAAAAGCCATAGCGCTGCCTCTTTCGTTAAGCTATGCTTATGAAAGGTTTTTACTGTGAGTTCTATGTCTTGGAATTGCATCATTTTCAAGGTCAAAAATCAAATTCAAGAACAAGAACAATTTGAAAATTGAACTTGCTCTTGCCCTTGAACTTTTAAAGCGTTTCTTTCAACCAACCAAAAAATTCTTTTTGCCAAACTAAAGCATTTTGTGGTTTTAATACCCAATGGTTTTCATCTGGGAACAACAAGAATTTACTTTTAATTCCTTTTAATTGTGCGGCTTGGAAGGCTTCTTGTCCTTGTCCAATTGGCACACGGTAATCTTTTCCACCTTGGATAATTAAAATCGGAGTATTCCAGTTGTTGATTAACTTAATTGGATTGAATTCGTTATATGTTTTTTGCGCTTTTGCATTATCTTTTTCCCAATAAGCGCCACCTGAATCCCAATTCGTAAAGAAAACTTCTTCCGTAGTTCCATACATACTTTCTGTATTGAAAATACCACAGTGCGAAATGAAGGTTTTGAAACGATTTTTGTGAATTCCCGCTAATTGAAATACAGAATATCCGCCATAACTCGCACCCACAGCACCTAAACGAGTTTTATCTACATACGACTCTTTCGCAACATCATCAATTGCAGCTAAATAATCATCCATCACTTGTCCGCCCCAATCGCCTGAAATTTGTTCGTTCCAAGCGGTTCCGTGTCCTGGCATTCCTCTACGATTTGGCGCTACAATTACATAACCTTGCGAAGCCATTAATTGGAAATTCCAACGGAAAGAATACGATTGTGTCAATGCACTTTGTGGTCCTCCTTGGCAGTATAAAAGCGCTGGATATTTTTTAGTTTTGTCGAAATTTGGAGGTAAAATTACCCAAACCAACATTTTTTTACCATCGGTAGTCGTAACCCAACGTTTTTCTGTTTTACACGCACTGATTTTAGAGTAAGCGCCATCATTAACTTTAGTAATTTGTTTCCAAGTTTTCTTAGCTAAATCATACGAATATACTTCTGGAGCATGGTTCATATCGTTTCGAGTCACTAAAACCGAAGTTCCTGAAAAACCTACAATTGCATTCACATCAAAATCACCATCCGTTAATTGCGTTACACGAACGGCAATTTTTGTTAAACCAGGAAAATTGACTTCAAAAAGTTGTTTCGTTCCTTTGATTGGTGCAATGAAATATACTTTTTTCCCATCTTTACTCCATGTAAAACTATCAACCGTTCCGTCCCAACCAGCAGTTAAATTGATGTCTAATCCTTTATGACGAACAATGATATCATTTTTATCTGCTTCAAAACCGTCGCGTTTCATTTGTAACCAAGACAAATCACCTTTTGGAGAAAAAATCGGATGCGTATCGTAACCTAAATTAGTTTCAGTAAGGTTTTTTGTGATTTTTGTTGCTAAATCGTATTCGTATAAATCGGTATTGGTGCTGGTTGCATAAGCTGTTCCGGCTTTCTTTTTACAAACGTAGATGATTTTTGTTCCATCTAGTGACCAAATATAATCTTCATCTCCACCAAAAGGTTTTTGAGGTGCATCAAAAGGTTCGTTTGGCATAATGTCAATTCCAACGGCATCTTTTTTATTTTCCGAATAGAAAACGTGGTTGTGTGTTCCGTCATTCCAAGTGTCCCAATGACGATAATCTAAACCTGTATAAACTTGAGCCGTAGTTTTTGATAATTCAGGATACAAATCTTTGCCTAATAATTTTTCTACTTTTATTTCTTTCGAAAATAAAAGGTTTTTTCCATCAGGAGAAACATTCTTGTCAGTTAATAACGATTTGTAATCTTCCACCAAAGTTGCATTTCCACCTTGAACCGGAATAGTATAATATTTTGAATTGATTTTATTTTCTTCTACAGAAGGCGTTCCTACTTTATAAACTAAAAATTTTCCATCTTTTGAGATTCCTAAAGGAGTTACTCTACCTAATTGCCATAAGGTTTCGGGAGTCATTACATTTTGTGCAGTTGCAGCAGTTATACTCATAATACAAGTAATTAGTAAGGCTAATTTTTTCATGGTTGTAAATATTAATGGCATAAAAATACAAAATTATACGCATAAAAAAACCGCTCAATTACTGAGCGGTTTTGATTTCCTTTTATTGGAATTATTGTTTGATGAAACGTTTCATGTTAGTTCCATTAGCAGTAGTAACTTCAATCATATAAGTTCCTGTGGCTAAGTGGCCAACACTAATCGTGTTATTTTCTACTTTTCCATTTCCTAAATCTTGACCCACAGCGCTGAAAATTCTGAAAGAAGCTTCGCCTTCAAAGTCTGAAATGTTTAATACATCACCTTTAACAGGATTTGGATATAAACTGAAAGTTAATGGAGAAGTTTCAATTTCTCTAGCAGTTGAAGTTACATTAATTGTATAATCTTCTACTTGTCCGTAAGAGAAAGCTTCACAAGATGTTGGAACACCATTGTATTTCATTGAAACTCTCATTCTTTTAGCTCCTACAGTTGTAGTTGCAGGTATTGTAAAACTTCCGCTAACTGGTGTAAAAGTTGTAGCAGTTCTTGTAAATACAGTTTCACCAGCATCAATAAAATCACCATCGTTATTGTAATCGATAAATACAGCATAACCTTCGCTATAAACTGTTCCTGTCCAAGTTGGAGTAATTGTTATGGTATTAGAAGTTCCTCTTACAATATTTGTTGAAATAGACGTAAAGTTTTCGTAACCAGCAGTTCCAGTTGACGCATTGTTGATAGTTCCAAATTGTACTCTTCCAATTCTTTCGTCAGCCGTGCTGTTTCCTTGAGAAGCACAATACGTAACAGTTGTATTTGCTAAAGTTGTTATGTTAACAGTATTACTTACAGCTGATAAGTTTCCAGCAGCATCTCTAGCTCTTACCGTAAACGAATAAGCAGTTGAAGCCGTTAATCCAGTTGCAGTGTAAGTTGTTCCAGTAACTGTTGTAAGTAAAGTTGCTCCTCTGTAAACGTTGTATCCTGTTACACCTACGTTATCAGTTGAAGCTGTCCAAGACAAGTTAGTACTTGTTTGTGTTGTTCCAGATGCAGATAATGTTGGAGTTGACGGTACAGTTGTATCTGTAGTATTGGCTAAAGTTGTTACGTTAACTGTATTACTTACAGCTGATAAATTTCCGGCAGCATCTCTAGCTCTAACAGTAAATGAATAAGCAGTTGAAGCTGTTAATCCGGTTGCAGTGTAAGTTGTTCCAGTAACTGTTGTAAGTAAAGTTGTTCCTCTGTAAACATTGTAACCTGTTACACCTACGTTGTCTGTTGAAGCAGTCCAAGACAAGTTAGTACTTGTTTGTGTTGTTCCAGAAGCAGATAAAGTTGGAGTTGAAGGAACTGTTGTGTCAGAAGTTCCAGCTGTAATTGTAAAGTTCGTGTTAGAAACATCAAAGAAAATATGGTTAGTTCCTTTAATCATGATTCTATTTTGAGTTCCAGCTGTATTTGGAATAGTTACCGTTTGTGTTCCGTCATTTGGAGTAGCTGCTAATAAAGTTGACCAAGTTGAGCCACCATTTGTGGAAATTAGGATATCAACATTCGCACAATTTACACCATTTGCAGTGGTTCCTGCTACGCTCCAAGTGATAGTTTGTGTTGAGCCACCTGCATAAGAAACAGCTGTGTTTGGAGCAGTTACAACGAATGGACCAGCAGTTGCATTTACAGTAATTTTCATATCATCACTGTTGTTTGTTGAACCGCCCGCTCTGTTGTCTCTTACTGTAAATCTAAAATTCAAAGTTCTTGCTACAGAAGGTAAAGCTTCCACAACAATTTCTGAACCAGATGTAGTAGTTGAGCCAGTCAATACTCTTGATAAATTAGGGAAATATCTCGTAGGTGAAGTTGTTGGACTATATGATCTGAATGTTGGTCCAGAAGTTTTAGTAGCACTTGCTGCAGAGCTAGCTCCAGTTTGAGTAGATGAAGCATTATCAAATTGCTCCCAAATATAAGTCAAAGCATCGCCATTAGCATCGGTTCCAGAACCAGTTAGCATGAATGGAGTGCTTTTCGGAATCGTATAATCTAATCCAGCATTAGCTGTAGGAACTGAATTTCCTGTAGTTGTAATGGTAGGACAAGTTTTAGCTTTGATATTATTAGTTACTTGTTGAATACTGATTGCATGAAAATAAGGGTCTGAATTTAACTGAACGTCTTGACTTGTAATACCTGCATATCCCATGATAGTAGAACCTGAACCCGGCTCCATGTTAGCGCCTGTTCCTTCATTACTCATTGAGAAAGTGTGGTTAGCTCCAAATTGGTGACCTAATTCATGAGCTACATAATCAATATCAAATGCATCACCTGAAGGAACTCCATTTGCTGGAGAAGTATAACCACTTCCTTTTCCTAACGGAACTGTTGAAGTTGGATTCACACAAACACATCCAATACAACCCGCATTTCCACCGCCACCCGAAGCACCAAATAAGTGTCCAACATCGTAGTTAGCATTTCCAATAGTATTGGTTAAAGTAGTTTGTAGTTGTTGGTTCCAATTTGACATTGAGCTAGAAGCTGAATAAGGGTCAGTTGAAGCACTTGTATAAATTACTAAGTCAGTGTTTGAGATTAAAACCATTCTTACGTTGAAGTCTTTCTCAAAAACACCATTTACTCGAGTCATGGTGTTGTTAATAGCTGCTAATGCTTGAGCTTTTGTTCCGCCAAAATAAGCAGTGTATTCACCTGTTACCGACATAGCTAAACGGAATGTTCTTAGATTTCCGTCATCTGCATTTGGTCTTAAGTTTGCACCTTCTAAAGATGGAGTTACACGATCTAAAACAGAACACTCAAATTTTGAGAAAGCGGTTTTTTTATCTGATTTTGTATAAACAGTATAGGTTTGTAAGTCCTGAGAAAAAGGCTCTACAAATACTGCTGGTTTCCCAGGGTTTAATACCATTGATTTGAACCCTAGTGGCGATGTACTAATGTATGCACTTGCTGTTGGATTGTCAATTCCAATTCCAATATACGATTTGATTTCTGGATATCTTGCCGCTAATTCGGGATCCATGTTGGAATTTTCATAAATGCTAAATTGTTCCATTGATCCATCAGCATTTGGTAAGGATAAAACTATGCTTGATTTTCTGTTGGAGAAACGATCTGGCGCATTTCTTAAAAAATTAGTTGCCGCTGAGACATCTAAATCTAAAAGTTGATTGTTTGGAAGTTCGAGTTTGCTTTCTAAAGCGATTTTACTTTTGCTTTCAGCCGACTTCCAAAACATCCCTTTTTCTTGAGCTTGTAGGAAACTCGAAGTAGCTAGTAAAGCAATAATGAGAAATTTTTGTTTCATAAAAATATAGTTTGGGTTTCTAGTTGGAACAAATATATTTAAGTTTTTTAAAATTGCAATATTAAATATTTAAAAAATTACAAAAAAAAATAGCATATTAATAAATTAATTATCAAATAGGTGAACATATGTTAAAATATAATATAAAAAAATATAAAAATTTACACAAGTCCTATTATTTGTTTTGTTGATAAAATGAAAGAATAATCTATTAAGATTTTAAGGTTAAGAAAAATATACTTATTTTCACAATCTTAAAAAGCGAACTTAATAATGAAAAAACTGGCACTACACTGGCAAATATTACTTGGAATGGTTTTCGGAGTTTTATTCGCTTTTATATTGATTCAATTTGCGTGGGGAAAAGATGTAATTGTAGATTGGATAAAACCTTTTGGAACTATCTTTATTAATTTGCTAAAATTGATAGCTGTTCCTTTAATTTTAGCCTCATTAATCAAAGGAATCTCCGACTTGAAAGATATTTCGAAATTATCTAAAATGGGAGGAAGAACTATTGGTTTGTATATATTGACAACGGTTTTAGCGGTTTCAATTGGTTTGGTAATTGTAAATATTATTAAACCGGGAAGTTATATTTCAGAACAAACAAGAACAGAATTAGTTGCAAGTTATACCGCTGATGCCAATTCAAAAATTGAAGCAGCAAACAAGCAAAGTGAAGTTGGACCATTACAATCATTAATTGATATTGTTCCTGACAATATTATTAAAGCTTCTGCTGATAACGGAAACATGTTACAAGTGATTTTCTTTGCAGTGATTTTTGGAATTGCAATGATTTTACTTCCTGAAGATAAATCAAAACCCGTTAAAGACTTTTTTGATAGTTTCAATGAAATTATCTTAAAAATGATTGACTTAATCATGCTTTTTTCTCCAATTGGAGTTTTTGCTTTACTTGCAGCCATTGTTGCAGAATCACCGAGTTTGGATTTATTCAAAGCACTTGGAATGTATGGTTTAACAGTTATTATAGGTCTAATTTTAGTGATGTGTATTTACTTAGTTCTAGTTAAAGTATTTGCTAAAAAAAGCCCAAGGTTCTTTATTGACGGAATTTCGCCAGCACAATTATTAGCTTTTTCAACAAGCTCAAGTGCGGCTACTTTACCAGTTACAATGGAAAGAACGGTTGATAATTTAGGTGTTGATGATGAAGTAGCCAGCTTTGTTTTACCAATTGGTGCTACCATTAATATGGATGGAACCAGTTTGTATCAAGCGGTTGCTGCTGTTTTTATTGCACAATCTTTTGGTATGGATTTATCTTTAGCTACTCAATTAGGAATTATTGTTACAGCAACTTTAGCTTCTATCGGAAGTGCCGCTGTTCCTGGTGCCGGAATGGTAATGTTGGTTATAGTATTGGCACAAGCTGGAATTCCTGAAGCAGGATTGGCCTTAATTTTTGCCATCGACCGACCTTTAGATATGTGTAGAACTACTGTAAACGTTACAGGTGATGCGGCAGTTTCTATGATTGTAGCAAAATCTGTAAATAAATTAGCATAGCTATGAACGATTTTCATTGGACCAAACTTTTTAACCCCGAATTCTATATCACTATGGAAGTTGGAGGTGTGCCAATTGGAATTTACATGGTTTTGTTCATCGTTTTTGCTGAAACAGGCTTATTTGCAGGGTTTTTTCTTCCTGGCGACAGTCTTTTATTTTTGTCTGGAATTTATAGTCGTGAGTTGGTAGAAACTTTTTTTATGATTCCAAGCGATCTATCAAATGTTACTATTTTAGCTTTATTAATTGCTACTGCGGCAACTTTAGGAAATATTTTCGGTTATTGGTTTGGGGCAAAAAGTGGTCAGTTTTTATACAATAAAGAAGATAGTTTCTTTTTCAAAAAGAAGTATTTATACGAATCTCAAGCATTTTTTGAAAAACACGGAGGAAAAGCCATCATTTTTGCTCGTTTTTTACCTATTGTCAGAACATTTGTGCCTATTATAGCAGGAATTGTGCACATGCAAAAAAGTAAATTCATGTTTTACAACGTGTTGAGTTCACTTTTATGGTCGTTCCTTTTAGTTTTTGCAGGTCATTATTTATACGGATTCTTTAATGAAGAATTTGGTATTGACTTAAAGAAACACATTGAAAAAATTATTCTAATTTTAATTGCAGTAACTACATTTCCATTAATTATGAAAGCAATTAAATCACGAAAAAACCCTGAAAATACCGAGGAATAATGCAACTCAGTTATTGGGAAATAAAAAATTGGTTTTCAAACGTAGATTTTACTATCGTGGGTAGTGGAATAGTTGGTTTGCATACCGCATTAGCGTTGCGCGAACGATTTCCTGCTTCCAAAATTTTAATTCTCGAAAAAGGAATTTTACCTCAAGGAGCGAGTACAAAAAATGCAGGTTTTGCTTGCTTTGGAAGTATTTCCGAAATCATAGACGATTTAAAAACGCATACCGAAGAAGAAGTTATTCAACTGATTCAAAAGCGATATGCGGGTTTACAATTGCTTCGAAAAAATCTCGGAGATGCTGTAATTGATTTGAAACCTTACGGTGGTTACGAATTGTTTCTAAAAGAAGACGAGTCGTTTTATAACGAGTGTATTCAGAAAATTTCGTTCATTAACGACATTATTAAACCACTTTTTAAAACCTATGTTTTCTCAAAAGAAGTAGACCGATTTAATTTTGGAGGTATTTTCGAAAACTTGATTTTCAATCCGTTTGAAGCACAAATTGATACCGGGAATATGATGCAAGCTTTATTGAAAAAAGCACATCAAAACGACATCCTGATTTTAAACAGTCAAACGGTAACAAGTTTTCAAGAATTGAATGATGGTGTTGAGGTAGTGACTAACGGAATTACCTTTAAAACCAACAAATTGTTATTTACTACAAATGGATTCGCATCGCAATTAACAAATAATCAAGTACAACCAGCTCGTGCACAAGTTTTGATTACAAAACCAATTCCGAATTTAGATATTAAAGGCACTTTTCACTTAGACAAAGGGTATTTTTATTTCAGGAATATAAATGATAGAATTCTTTTTGGTGGCGGAAGAAACTTAGATTTTGAAGGAGAAACCACAACTTCACACGATACTACTGAATTGATTCAAAATCGTTTGGAAGAGTTGTTAAAAACAGTAATTTTGCCACATCAAACGTTCGAAATTGAACACCGATGGAGCGGTACAATGGGTGTGGGAACACATAAAAAACCTATAGTGGAACAACTTTCAAACAATGTGTACTGCGGAGTTCGCATGGGTGGAATGGGAGTTGCCATAGGCAGTTTAGTCGGACAAGAATTAGCAGATTTGATATAAAATGGCAAAAAAAACTACCACTACAAAAAATAAATCACCAAAGACACCAGCTAAAAAAAGAACAACAGGTCAAAAGATTTTACGTTTCTTTTGGTTACTGTTTTTATGGTTCAATATCATTAGTTTTTCGGTGGTGTTGCTTTTTAAATTTGTTCCGGTTCCATTTACACCTTTGATGGGAATACGTGCTTTAGAGCATAATGCGGCAGGAAAAGATATGGTGTGCAGCCACGAATGGGTTCCAATAGATGAAATTTCATTAAATCTTCAAAAAGCGGTTATTGCCAGTGAAGACGGTCGTTTTTTAGAGCATTGGGGTTTTGATTTTGAAGCCATGCAAAAGGCTTATAAAAACAATTCTAAAGGTAAAAGGTTGAAAGGCGGAAGCACCATTTCGCAGCAAACAGCAAAAAACGTTTTCTTATGGCAAGGTAGAAGTTATGTTCGTAAAGGCTTAGAAGCGTATTATACCGTTTTAATTGAACTAATTTGGGGTAAAAAACGTATTATGGAAGTCTACTTGAATAGTATTGAAATGGGCGATGGCGTTTATGGAGCCGAAGCTGCAGCCAAGCATTGGTTTAGGAAAGACGCATCTAGTTTAACGCGTTATGAAGCCGCCGGAATTGCTGCAATATTACCTAATCCAAGAAAATACAAAGCTTCAAATTCTTCTTCTTACATCAATCGTAGAAAAGGAAGAATTAGCAAAGAAATTGGCTATGTGAAGTTGGATTACTAAAAATACTCTTTTGTAAACCGAAAAATACTTTTGGTTAATTTTTTTATAGAGAATAATTTAAAAGTACTATTTTTAATAAATTAAAACTATAAATTATGAAGAAAGCTATTCTATTGTTAAGTTTTGTTGTACTTACTTCTTTCGGTACCATTCCAAATCCAGAAATTAACTCAAATTTAAAAACTGAAACTGTTCTTGGCGAAAGTTTCTCACTTATTAACGACTCCAAAGACAAAATTTCAATTCACACCGGAACTGGCTTCGTATCTTTAAATAAAGGTTCTAAAACGAGTATTGGTTGTAATGTTGGAAAAGAAGTTCGTTGGGCAAACGAAGGTAAAAAAGGAGATGTGATCTTTAAAATTACAGCCGATATGTGCGGAAAAACATTAAAGTTATCCGAGTTGATGAAATAAGACATTTCTAATTATAAGTTAAAACCGAAAGCACTATTGTTTTCGGTTTTTTATTTTTAGAGTAACATTTTATTTATCTGTTCGACTAATTGATAAAATTAAAATTATGAGAGCACACGAAATAGATTACCATATTTATGGTGAAGAAATGCAATATGTGGAAATTGAACTAGATCCACAAGAAGTAGTTGTTGCCGAAGCAGGAAGTTTCATGATGATGGAAAACGGCATCAAAATGGAGACTATTTTTGGAGATGGAAGCCAAGAACAACAACAAGGTGTTTTTGGTAAATTACTTTCAGCCGGAAAACGTGTTTTAACTGGCGAAAGTTTATTCATGACGGCTTACCAAAACCAAGACATGGGAAAACGTAAAGTTTCTTTTGCGTCTCCATATCCAGGAAAAATTGTGCCTATTGATTTACAACAGTTTGGAGGGAAATTTGTTTGTCAAAAAGACTCTTTTTTATGCGCTGCAAAAGGCGTTTCTGTTGGAATTGAATTTTCTAAAAAATTAGGAACAGGACTGTTTGGAGGTGAAGGTTTCATCATGCAAAAGATAGAAGGAGATGGAATGGCATTTGTGCATTCAGGAGGAACTTTAGCCAGAAAGGAATTGCAAGTAGGAGAATTACTTCGAGTAGATACAGGTTGTTTGGTTGGGTTTACCAAAGATGTAGATTATGATATTGAATTTGTTGGAGGTATCAAAAACACCATTTTTGGAGGTGAAGGTGTTTTCTTTGCTACCCTTCGTGGACCTGGAATTGTTTACATTCAGTCGTTGCCATTTACACGTTTAGCAGATAGAATTATTGCATCGGCACCAAAAGCTGGAGGTAGCGGAAGAGAGGAAGGAAGCTTACTTGGAGGCTTAGGAAGAATGTTGGATGGCGATAACCGTTTTTAATTTAACTTATTTTTATATATTGATTTTCAGTAGTTTAGATTAAAATTTGTAACTTTATTAATCTAAACTCTGGAAATCATGAAAAATAAAACAGTGTTACAAAATGCATTTCTAATCTTTTTAGGAATCGGGTTGTTTTTCCTATTAATGGATTTTTTAGGATTGGCAAGTAAAAATTATTTACGTTCATTAAATGCTTTTATCGTTTTATATGGAATTCATAAAACCATTAAATATAATTACGATAAAGGAAAAATGGACTATTTTGAAAATCTATTTTCAGGATTTATAACGGGAGTATTGGGCGTTTTTCTGGGAATAATTGGGTTAATTGCATTTATCTATATAAAAGGAGGAGAAAGCTATTTAACAACGTTGTCGGACACTTTCTTTTTCGTTGGAAAAATAAATATCATTCAATATTGTGGCGTCTTATTCTTTGAAGGAGTTGCTTCGAGCTTAATTGGCGCTTTTGTAATTATGCAATTTTATGGTGACGTTGCAGTTAGTCATAAGTACTAAATAGGTCTAAGCGTGTTACTATACGTAATGATAAATTGAAATTTTCCTTTAGTTACTTTTTTCATCAAGTAAACATATTTATGTTTGCTTGATTTTTTTGTTGGAATTAAAATTTCTTTTTTAGAATTTGTATCTTTAATTACTAAATCTTGTTGGTTGTTAAAACTTAAATAAGAAGCAATTCTATTGTTTAAATTAGTGATGGGATATTCAGAGTAAATCGTTTTTCCGTTTTGTAAAATGATTATTTTTTCTCCTTTGTACACTTGAGTTAGAAATAAAATGCTTTTGTTACTATTTTTGGCATTGGCTTCTTTCTGAAATTTTTCGATTTCTGTTTTTGAAGCACTTCTAAAATCATCACGATACACACTTTTTACGGTTGAATTACAACTTTGTAATCCGACAAAAGCAATAATAATGGATATAAAGACTAGAATTCTCATAAATAGAAAACCCGTTTTTTTAAGTTTTATTGCATAAAAAAAGAGCCCGAAGGCTCTTTTTATCAATACTTTAACTTTTCTATTTTAATTCTTTAACACCCATATTGTAAAGTGTAAAGACTTGCATATCTACATTTTCCTGAATCGTAGCCGCTACCGATTTTCCTGCTCCATGACCAGCATTTACATCAATACGAATTAAAACTGGATTGTTTCCTGCTTGTTTCGCTTGCAATTCTGCTGCAAATTTGAAACTGTGAGCCGGAACCACTCGGTCGTCATGATCTCCTGTAGTTACCATAGTTGCTGGATATTTTGCACCTGCCTTTACATTATGAACTGGTGAATAACCTTTAATGTATTCAAACATTTCCTTACTTTGTTCCGATGTACCGTAATCGTAAGCCCAACCTGCTCCAGCGGTAAAGGTATGATAACGCAACATATCTAAAACACCAACTGCTGGTAAAGCAACTTTTACTAAATCTGGACGTTGCGTCATAACCGCACCCACTAATAATCCTCCGTTTGAACCACCTTTTATCGCTAAATAATCTGAAGAAGTGTATTTTTCTTTGATTAAATATTCAGCCGCAGCAATGAAATCATCAAAAACGTTTTGTTTTTTTAATTGTGTTCCTGCATCATGCCATTTTTTACCATATTCTCCACCACCGCGTAAATTCGCAACAGCGTAAACTCCTCCGTTTTCTAACCAAACCGCATTTGCGATACTAAATGATGGTGTTAAACTCACATTAAATCCACCGTAACCATATAAAACAGTTGGGTTTTGTCCGTTTAATTTAGTTCCTTTTTTATACGTAATAATCATTGGAACTTTTGTGCCGTCTTTTGAAGTATAAAACACTTGTTTTGATTCGTAATCTGCCGAATTAAAATCAACTTTTGGTTTTTGATAGATTGCTGATTTTCCTGTTTTTGGGTCAAAAGTGTAGATGGTTCCTGGTGTTACGTAATTGGTAAACGAAAAATACAAAGTAGTTTCTTTTTCTTTTCCACCAAAACCACCAGCAGTTCCAACACCTGGCAATTGAATATCACGAACTAATTTTCCGTTGTAATCATATTGTTTAATGAACGAAACCGCATCTTTCATATAACTTGCGAAAATATAACCGCTACCTGTGTTCGGCGACAATACATTTTCAGTTTCTGCAATACAATCTTTCCAATTTTCTTTGGCAGGATTTGATAAATCAAAAGTCACCACGCGTTTGTTTGGCGCTTTGTAATTGGTAACCAAATAAATTTTAGAACCTTTGTTGTCTAAAACATCATTATCGTTTTCGTAATTGTCAATTAATGTTACGATTTTAGCATCTGGTTTTGATAAATCTAAATAATATAACTCGTTTCCAGAAGTTGAATTTGCTGCCGAAATAAATAAATATTTCTCATCTTCCGAAACGCCACCACCAACATATCTTCTTTTTACATCACCACCAAAAACCAATTTATCTGTTTTTTGAGCCGTGTTTAATTTGTGATAATACAATTTATGTTGGTCTGTTTTTGCCGATAATTCGCTTCCAACAGGTTTGTCGTAGCTTGAATAATAGAAACCTTCGTTTTTGTACCAAGAAACGCCACTGAATTTCACATCAACTATTGTATCACCAATAATTTTTTTAGTTTTAGCTTCCATTACAATTACCTTTCTCCAATCGCTTCCACCTTCTGAAATAGCATAAGCAACTAAACTTCCGTCTTTGCTGAAATTTAATCCACCTAACGAAGTGGTTCCGTCTTTTGAAAAAGTATTTGGATCTAAAAAGATTTCTTCTTTACCAGATTTATCTTTTCGATACAAAACCGATTGATTTTGAAGACCGTTATTTTTGTAGTAATACGTAAAATCGCCTTCTTTGAACGGAGCCGAAATTTTCTCGTAATTCCACAATTTTTCCATTCTGGATTTCAGTTGATTTCTGTACGGAATTTGCTCTAAATAACCATACGTTACCACGTTTTGTGCTTTTACCCAAGCTTCAGTTTCTGCACTTCGGTCGTCTTCTAACCAACGATAAGGATCGTTGATTTTTTCGCCAAAATACGTGTCAACATGGTCGATTTTTTTTGTTTCAGGATAATTGATTTTTGTTTGTGCGTTCGTAACAAGTGTACAAACAATAGCCGATATTGTTATTGTTTTTTTCATAAAAAGTTTTTTGTTGGATAACAAAGATATTCAAATGAATTCTAAAGATTTGTTAATTATAAATCAAAATTTAAACTCACGATTATATTTCGTCCCATATTGTTGATTCCGTCAGCTTTTAAACGCGATAAATGATTGACATAGTTTTTGTCTAAAAGATTATTCGCGTTTACATTCCAACGAAATTCCGTTTTAGCAATTTTGATAGTACTACCAATTGCGAAATTGACGAATAAATAATCATGGGTTTTGGTTTCAAATTCACTCAAATTATTTTGGGCGAAAGTATAATTTAAAAATAACGAAGTAAATCCTTTTTTCAACCAATTGCGGTATTCAAATTCGGCTCTAATATTGTTTTTCCATTGATTTGCTGGAATTAATGGCAAGTAATTGTCGTCTTGTTTTCCTGTTACGCTTTCAAAACTACTGGTAAAATGCAACCAATCATACGGATGTGGATGAAAGTGAATTCCGGCTTCTCCACCAAATAAAAACGCATTGTTTTGTACATAATTGTAAACATCATTTCCGTCAATTTCGGCACCAGTTGGCGTAATGTAAATGTAATTGTTTACGTGATTATAAAATCCGTTTACGAACCATTCAAAATGTTGGCTTTTGTATTCCAAATTCAAATCAACCTGAAAATTTTGTTCGTTTTCTAATTCAGAATTTCCAATTTCATAACGATTACTTCCTTCGTGAACACCGTTTGAAGTTAATTCGGATAAATTAGGCGCTCTAAATCCAGAAGCAATATTAATTCGCGTTGAAATATAACTTGATAAATCGGTTTTGTAACCTAACGAAGCATTGAAACTATTGAATTGTTTGTCGATGGCCTCAAAATAACCTTCTTCGCCTTCAATTCCGTGGGTTGAAGTGCTGATTTTTCTATTGTCGTAGCGAATTCCCGCTTGTAAAACATTGGAATTCCAACTGTAATTAGTGGTTGCAAACGCACCAAAATCTTTTACATTCGCATCTGGAATTAATAACTCTTCTCCAAAATTAGTATTGGTTTGGTCCATTCCTTGCATTCCGATGATGCTTTCCCATCGATTCATTTTTGGAAAAAAGTATTTTACATTGTAACTCGCCGTTTTCAATTTCATGGATAACGCAATTTCGTCTGGTGCTTCTAATTCTTTTCGGTCGTTTAACGAATAACCAAAATCGCCTTCTATTTTTGAGTTTTTGAAATACACTTTTTGGTTTAAACTCAACACATGATTGTCGACTTCTTGTTTTGGATAAAGCGGATTTCTAAATCCAGAATTTTCTAAATCTTCTTCGGGTAAACCCAAATTTAAGTTGTTATAATTGTATCTAAAATCGGTTGCTATTTTCGAATTCGAATAGCCAATTCCCGATTTAAAATCTTTCTCAATAAAACGTGTATTGATGATTCTATCGCCAGAAGGAACTTTGTAATCGGCATGCGACGTGTAATTTCCTCTAAGTAAAAACTTAAAATTCGATGGCGAAGCTTTAAATCCGAAAGTAGTGGAAGTTCCTTGCGTATTGGTAAAATATTGTTGCTCGAAATCGGCCGTTTTTTCTTGAAAAGGCGCATATTTTTCAGGATTAAAATAGATAACGCCGCCCAAAGCATCAGAACCATACAATAACGAAGCCGGACCTTTAATGACTTCCACACTTTCAATTCCTGCAGCGTTTAAGCCTAAACCATGTTCTTCACCAAATTGCTGATTTTCCATGCGAACACCTTGCGAATACACCAAAACTCGATTGCCGCTCAAACCACGAATAACAGGTTTTCCAATAGAATTTCCTGTCGAAATTTGAGAAACTCCAGGAATCGTTGCAATTCCATCAATAAGTGAAGTAGCTCCGTTTTCTTTTAAATTGTTTACCGAAGCATGTTCTACTTTCATTACATTTTGCGATTGCATTTTGTTGTATAAAGTAGAAATAATGATTTCATCTAAATGTTGTTCCTTTTCGGTCAGGATTACGTTTAACTTGATTTCGGTTCCATTATTCGTTACGATTTCTGTTTTGGTTTCGTAACCTGATAAATGAAAAATAACTCTATTTGTTCCTTTTGGAAAAGATGAAAATTGATAGAAACCGTTTTCATCGGTTGTGGTTTCAGAATTATTTTCTTCGACATGAACAACAACGCCAGATAATTTTTGGTTGTTGGCATCGGTAACATAGCCGCTAATTTTAAATTGAGAAAAGCTTGCTATTGAAGATAATAGCAGTAGTATATTGAAAAAATATTTCATTTTTTAACTTGTTTTTATTTGATAAATAATACAGCAATGTGTTGTACATCATTTTGATATACAGCAATGTAAGCCTTGTTTTGAAAGCAAAGCGAAATTATTTAAGCCATAAAAGCGGGCGGACCACGAAGATAGAACGAATTTCCTTCAAACGTAATGCAAGATTCATTACTGTTGAATTGATACGGAATTTCGTAAAATGAAGCAATAAAGTCGAAATGTAAAACTTCTGGTGAAAGAAAAGCCACGAATTTGAAATCACAAATAGGACAATCTTCGCTTTCGGTAAATGTTTTTTCAGAAGTTTTTAAAGTCAAATGATGCGAATCATCACAACATTCAGTTTTAAGATGGTGTTCGTGCGAAAAAGTATGCACCGATTGATAGCAAACAGCAAATAATACTGCAAGCTTCAGGCCAATGTTCATATAAAGTAATTTCTTTTTCACAAGAACAAAGATAGTTTTTTTGAAAGAAACGAAAAAAAGAAACCACGAATTAACGAATTTTTAAGTTTTGTGAGACTTAATTCGCTAGTTCGTGGTTATGTTTTACAATTCTATTTTTTTTGTCATTTCGACGCAGGAGAAATCACATTAGTTGCTCACTTTATGAGATTTCTCCCGTTGGTCGAAATGACAAAATAGAAAATTATACTAATTTATTCGCAACCAAATATTCCGCAATTTGAATCGTATTCGTAGCCGCTCCTTTTCTCAAGTTGTCAGCTACAATCCACATGTTAATGGTGTTGGGTTGACTTTCATCTCTTCGGATTCTACCTACGAAAACATCATCTTTTCCTTGTGCGTAAATTGGCATTGGATAGGTGTAAGTATCTAAATTATCTTGGACTGTTACACCTGGCGTGTTATGTAAAATTTGACGCACTTCGTTTACATCAAAATCGTTTTCAAATTGAATGTTTACCGCTTCACTGTGCCCGCCAACGACTGGAATACGAATCGCAGTTGCTGTAACCGCAATAGTTTTATCGTTTAAGATTTTTTGCGTCTCGCGAACCAATTTCATTTCTTCTTTGGTGTAACCGTTTTCTTCGAAACTATCACATTGTGGAATCGCATTTCGGTGAATTGGATATTTGTATGCCATTTCATCTTGAATTCCTGCATATTCGTTTTCTAACTGACGCACGGCTTTTACACCAGTTCCAGTAATGGATTGATATGTAGAAACTACAATACGTTTGATGTCATATTTAGCATGTAAAGGCGCTAAAGCCATTACCATTTGAATCGTTGAACAGTTTGGATTCGCAATAATTTTGTCTTCCTTAGTTAAAACCGAAGCATTGATTTCTGGAACGACTAATTTTTTAGTAGTATCCATACGCCATGCAGAAGAATTATCGATTACTGTTGTTCCTGCAGCGGCAAATTTTGGAGCCCATTCTAAAGAAGTTTCTCCACCTGCCGAAAACAAAGCAATCTCAGGTTTCATATCTACAGCGGTTTGTAAACCAACTACTTTATAGGTGTTCCCTTTCCATTCGATTTCTTTTCCAACTGATTTTTCAGAAGCAACTGGAATTAACTCCGTTACAGGAAAATTACGTTCTGCTAATACTTGAAGCATTATTTCGCCTACCATTCCGGTAGCGCCAACTACGGCTACTCTCATTGTGTGTGTTATTTAATGATGCAAAAATATAGAATATTCAAACGACTTAGCAAATATTGATGAAATTATAACAAAAGTTTTGATTTGTAACAGGAATGTAAAAAACTTTAATTTCGATTTACTTCAATTATAGTAATCTGGGTTTTACTTTTCAACCCAATAACTATTTATAACTTTTGTATTAAACCAAGAATCACTGTAATTAATATAAATTTTATAATTTTTTATAAGTTCTTCTCTTGTTAAATGCATTTCATTATCATATGAAATATCATAATTTTGATTTTCTAATTTGTATGAAATTCTATCATTTCTACCAGAAATAAAGTTTGTTATTTCACATTTTTTAATAATTTCTTTTGAACTCCTACCTTCAATAACTAAAAATTTCAAAGGTATTTTAAGTGCAAATGACAAGAAAATAGAAAAAAACAATACAACAAATATATTTAGAGTAATACTTGATTTCTCTTTTATCTTTTTTTCAAATTGATAATTTTTATAAAAAAGAATTGAAAAAGAAATTACAAAAATTGTAAATATAAGATAGTTAGGTAACCCTTTAACTATTTCCTGTTGAATGCTTGATATAATTACAATAATAAGTAATATCAGGTAAGTGATTTTATTTTTTAATAAACGTTCTAAATATAACATTTTATGATTTTTTTGCGTTATTCCTCTTACCCGCAGGTACTGATCTACAATCCCTACTACTATTTACATCAAAACAAATCTAATCTCTATCAAAAAAATACCCCGACGAATCGGGGTTTAGTTAGAATATATAATGTAGCGGTATCGACTATTTTTTCAATAAATCTCTAATTTGTGTAAGCAATTCCTCTTGAGATGGTCCTGCTGGAGCCGCTGGAGCTGCTTCTTCTTTTTTCTTCATGCTATTGATTCCTTTTACCATTAAAAAGATAACAAAAGCAATTACCAAGAAACTGATAACAGCTGCTAAAAATTTACCATATAAAATACCACCATCGGTTTTTAAGTCAGCTAAATTTTCAACTTGAGCTGCTTTTAAAGCTGGGTTTAATAAAGCTGGAGTTATTACATCTGATACTAAAGAGTTTACAATTGCTCCAAATGAAGCTCCAATAATTACTCCAACTGCCAAATCCATTGCGTTACCTTTTGCAATAAAATCTTTAAATTCTGAAATCATTCCCATAGTTTTTAATTTTAAGGGTTAGTTTTTGTTTTAGTATAACGAATATACAAATTTTAAAACAATTTGTTAATTTTTGTAAAAAATTCGTTTCACACGTTGCGAAAGCCCAGTCAGAATTTCATACGGAATCGTACCAATAACACTTGCCATTTCGGTTACTTTCGGATTTTTACCAAAAACAATTACTTCATCTCCGGTTTTACAGGAAATGTTCGTAACATCCACCATCATCATATCCATACAAATGGAACCTAAGATGGTCGCTTTTTGGTTGTTGATGGTAACAAAACCTTTTTCATTGCCCCAAGCTCTTCGAATTCCATCGGCATAACCAATCGGAATCGTAGCGACTTTCATTTTTTGCGTTACTCGAAATCTTCGGCTGTAACCAATACTTTCTTCGGGAGCTACTTCTCTGATTTGGGAAATTATCGTTTTTAAAGTGCTCACATTTTCCAATACTTTCAATTCTTGTTCCGAATTTCCAATACCATACAAACCAATGCCTAATCGCACCATTTCCATTTGCTTTTCGGCATAATTGAAAATTCCAGACGTGTTTAAAATATGGCGAATCGGTTTTGAAGGCAATACTTTTTCTAATTCCGAATACATTGCATCAAAACGTTGAAATTGTAATTTCGTGAAATCATCAAATTGCAAATCATCACTAGCGGACAAATGCGAAAACACACTTTTCACCTTAACGAAATTGTTGTTTTTTAGTAAGGAACACAATTCGTCAATCAAATGCGGTTCAAATCCTAAACGATGCATTCCTGTGTCTAATTTAATATGAATTGGATAATGGGAAATATTTTGGTGTTGGGCAATTTTTAAAAACGCTTGTAAACCTGTAATCGAATAAATTTCGGGTTCTAAATTATAGGCAATCATGGCTCTAAAACTGCTGTTTTCTGGATTTAAAACCATAATTGGAGTCGTAATTCCGGCTTTTCGTAATTCGATACCTTCATCGGCAAACGCAACTCCTAAGTAATCGACTTTATGATGTTCGAGCAATTTCGCAATTTCGTAACCTCCATTTCCGTAGCCAAATGCTTTCACCATAACCATAATTTTGGTTTCTGGTTTTAGTTTGGATTTGTAGAAATTCAGGTTGTGACTAATCGCATCGAGATTGATTTCTAAAATGGTTTCGTGATTTTTCTCTTCCAATAAAACGACAATTTCATGAAAGTTGAAACCACGCGCACCTTTCACTAAAATCGTTTCGTTTTGAAACGATTGCGTGTTGAATTGCTGTAAAAATTCTTGCGTAGTGGCAAACGAAATCACATTTGGTAAATCGTTTAATTGTTTTCCGATGGTTTCGCCAATGGTGATAATGCGCTCGATTTTATTTTTCGAAAGCAATTGTTTTACTTGGTTGTAAAGCGTTTCAATAGCAACGCCACTCGTGAAAATATCGGATAAAATAATCGTTTTTTTATCGTGTAATTTTTGTTGTTCTAAAAAATCTAACGCAATTTTCAACGATTGATAATCCACCGAATAACTGTCATCGATTACCAAACAATTGTTGATGCCTTTTTTGGCTTGAAGTCTTAATTCTACTGGATATAATTCGGCAACTCGATTTTGGATAAACGCAGTTTCTTCGCCTAAAAACAGCATGAAATTTACACAAGTAATCACATTTTCAATCGAATTTTCATCTGAAAACGGAATGTTTACAATAAAAGTGTTGGTTGCGTTTTTGAACGTTAATTCGGTTTTACCATTTTCATTTTTCTTCGAAACTAAAAGATTCGCACTTTCATCTGAAAAACTCCAAGTGTGTTTTTGACTGTTTTTAGGAAGTAAAACTTCAATTTCAGTATTCTTTTCTAAGAAAATATCGGAACAATTTTCAAAAAGTTTGATTTTCTCTTTGATTTTGGCTTCGCGATTCGCAAAACCTTCATCATGAACCGAACCAATGTTCGTTAAAATGCCATATTTCGGTTGAATGATGTGTTCTAAATTCGACATTTCATTTGGCAACGAAATTCCCGCTTCAAAAATTCCGAAATCATAATTGCCTTCAATCGCTAAAATCGATAAAGGAACTCCGACTTGCGAATTGTAACTTTTCGGATTTCGAACAATCAAATGATTCGGACTTAATAAGAAATTCAGCCATTCTTTTACGATGGTTTTTCCGTTGCTTCCGGTAATTCCCACAAATGGAAAATCGAATTGTTTTCGATATCCAATCGCAGTTTGTTGTAGCGCTTTTAACGAATTTTCAACGATAATGAAATTCGCTTTTTCGTATAAATGTTCTGGAATATATTCGACCACAAAATAACGAACGCCTTTTGCAATCAACTCTTCCAAATACAAATGCGCATCGTGATTTTGTCCTTTGATGGCGAAAAATAAGGTGTTATTTCCATTTTGTAACGAACGGCTGTCTATCGAAATATGACTTGCGGTAAACTCAGTCGAATTTCCGTGAAAAACGCCTTTACAAAACGAAATAATATGAGTAAGGTTGAGATTCAATTTATTGATTATCTTCTTTTTGCTTGTTTACAATTTCAACATCTTTTACTTCCATGTTTTCTCGCATGGCTTTAAAATAAGCTGCACGACTTAATGGTTCGTATTCTTCGGTTTCACCAAGCATAACCAGTCTTTTGTCATCCGATTTTCTAAAACTATAATGCGCTAAATTTCCAGTGCGTGTACAAACAGCGTGAACTTTAGTTACATATTCGGCAGTAGCCATAAGCGCTGGCATGGGTCCGAACGGATTTCCTTTAAAATCCATATCCAATCCTGCAACGATAACTCGAATTCCTGAATTGGCTAAATCATTACAAACGGCAACAATTTCCTCATCGAAAAATTGAGCTTCGTCAATACCAACCACATCGCAACCTTGTGCCAAAATTCGAATATTTTCGGCAACAGGAACGGGTGTAGAACGAATTTCATTTTTGTTGTGCGAAACCACCATTTCGTCGTCATATCGAGTATCGACAGCCGGTTTAAAGATTTCTACTTTTTGTTTAGCAAACTGAGCGCGTTTTAATCGGCGAATCAATTCTTCGGTTTTACCCGAAAACATAGAGCCACAAATTACTTCAATCCAGCCAAATTGTTCTTGTTGATTTACGGTATTTTCGAGAAACATTTTGTATCTTTCGTACGTTAAAAATTATTTTCTGCTACATTTGTAAGCAAAACAAAAATAGTAAAAAACAATCGATATAGTAAACGCTACAGCCTAAAGTTATGAAGAAAAGAATATCCGCTGAATTAATCAGTATTGCGCACCGAATTTTAAAGTTAAAAAACCATTCAGAAACGGTTCAATTACAGCAAGAAGCTAAAAATTTGTACGATCAATTAACGATTTTGCGTTTTTATGAAGAGAATTTTGAATTGGTGAAAAATGAAATTTCGGAAGAAGTTTTAGCCGAAAAATTAGAAGCTAAACCAACTGAAGTTTTTGATGCGCCTATTCAGGATAAAGTTGTTGAAACTCCAGTAGAAGTTCCTGTAGAAGTTGCTCCAGAAGTAGAAGAAGCTATTGCTGAACCAATTACGGAAGAAAAAGTCGTAATCGCAGAATTAATTGTGGAAGATGACGAAGAAGAGGAAGAAGTTTTGATGACTCCAATGGAAGAAGAACCAATTGAGGAAGAAATAATAGAAGAAGAACCAGTTGCCGAAACTCCAAAAGCAGAAGAAACAGCGAAACAAATTTCGTTTGAAGATTTATTGGTACACGATTACAAAGAATTAGATTTTGTAAAAGTAGAAGATATTCCTGCTGAGGTAGAAAAAGTATCAGAAACTATTTTTGAAGCCGTAACTCCAGTTGAAGAGGTTAAGGAAGAAATTAAACCAGAACCTGTAGTGGCTGAAACGACAAAAGTATTGGAAGAAGAAGTAAAAGCAACTTTCGAAAAAGTAAGTCAAGAACCAAAAATAAGCTCATTAAACGACAGATTAAACAAAACGATTTCTTTTGGTTTGAACGATAGAATCGGATTTGAGAAGAAATTATTTGGCGGAAGTTCGGATGATTTCAACCGTGTAATTTCGCAATTGAATACGTTTGATAGTTTTGAAGAAGCAAAATCTTTTGTCTTGGATTTCGTAAAACCGGATTACAATAATTGGGAAGGCAACGAAGAATTTGAAGCACGCTTTATGGAAATTATAGAGAAAAAGTTTTCATAAATGGGTAAGTTATTCATAGTTCCTACGCCCATTGGCAATTTAGAAGACATGACTTTTCGTGCGATTAAAGTGCTTAAAGAAGTCGATTTAATTTTAGCAGAAGATACGCGAACTAGCGGAAAATTGTTAAAACACTTCGAAATTGCTACGCACATGCACAGCCACCACATGCACAACGAACACAAAACCGTTGAAAATCTAGTCAAGCGATTACAAGCAGGCGAAACCATTGCGTTAATTAGCGATGCAGGAACTCCAGCCATTTCTGATCCAGGATTTTTGCTTACACGTGCTTGTGTGGAAAACGGAATTGACGTAGAATGCTTGCCAGGAGCAACCGCTTTTGTGCCTGCTTTGGTGAATAGCGGTTTACCCAATGATAAATTCGTATTCGAAGGTTTTTTACCCGATAAAAAAGGAAGACAAACCCGATTTTTAGCCTTACAAGAAGAATATCGCACGATGATTTTCTATGTATCGCCACACAAATTAAACAAAACCTTAGCCGAATTTGCACAATATTTCGGAGCCGACAGACCCGTTTCTGTTTCTCGAGAATTATCCAAATTACACGAAGAAACCGTAAGAGGAACCGCCGAAGAAGTTTTAAAACACTTTGAAGCGAAACCAGCTAAAGGAGAAATTGTAGTTTGTGTTGGAGGATTAATTAAGACTAAAGGATGATGAGTTTTAAGAAAATAGGATTGTTCCTTTTTATTTTACTAACAATAAATGCTTTTATCTATTTTGTTATTATTGCTTACATTCAAAAGTTAGTGAATAGTCATTTAGCTTTAGCTGATATTGTCACCATCGTACTGTCTTTTATTGCTTTATTGTTTTTTATTATTTCATTATATCGCTTTTTTTATCGAAAATTAAATGTAACAACATGGATTCTATTATTAATAGCAATTAGTTTGTTTTTGTGGTTACCGAAAATTTACAATCTTAAATGCTATGGGTGCTCGATTTCAGGTTAACATAATAATATTTTTTTAAATGGAAACACACAACATAACCACTACCTGGAAAGGTAACATGCAATTTGAGTCCACTAATCCAAGTGGCGATATTATTTCAATTGATGCTGGTCCTGAAAACGGAGGCGAAGGAAAAGGCTTGCGTCCAAAAGCGTTGATGCTATCAGCTTTAGCGGGTTGCACCGGTTTAGACGTGGCTTCATTAATGGAAAAAATGAAATTAGAAGTAGCCGATTTCAAAATTGAAACTTCAGGTGAATTAACCGAAGAACATCCAAAAACCTACCACAAAGTAAAAGTTGATTACCATTTTTACGGAGACAATTTAGACGAGAAAAAGCTAGAAAAAGCGGTAAATTTATCCGTAGAAAAATATTGTGGCGTGATGGAAATGTTTCGTCAATTTGCAAAAGTTGAGGTAGCGATTTTTTATCATAAAGCGTAAAATTAAACCTGACAGGTTTCGAAAACCTGTCAGGTTTAAAAAATATTTATACCTTTGTCATTCAATCATATAAGCCAAAATAAAATAATTCATAATTTTTAATTCGTAATTAAACTATGCGTTGGAATCCAAAATCTAAGCCAAATCCAGAAAAAGTACAAGCCATTCAGAGCGCCCTTCAAGTCGATGAAATCATCGCAAAACTTTTAGTTCAACGAGGCATTGAAACCTTCGAACAAGCCAAAACCTTTTTCCGTCCCACTTTAGCCGATTTGCACAATCCGTATCTGATGAAAGATATGGACAAAGCCGTGGCGCGAATTGAAAAAGCGATTGCTAATAACGAAAATATCCTAGTTTTCGGTGATTACGATGTTGATGGAACAACCGCTGTTTCTTTAGTCTCAAGTTATTTACGTAGTTTTTATCCGAATGTTGCGACCTATATTCCAGATAGATATGCAGAAGGTTACGGCATTTCCTATATGGGTATTGACTATGCCGAAGACAACGATATTTCCTTAATTATAGCTTTGGATTGTGGAATCAAATCGATTGACCATGTCAATTATGCCAAAGCAAAAAACATCGATTTTATCATTTGCGACCATCATAGACCAGGCGATATTTTGCCCGATGCGGTTGCAGTTTTAGATCCAAAACGAGATGATTGTTCGTATCCGTATGATGAATTATGTGGTTGTGGTGTTGGATTTAAATTGATTCAGGCTTTAGCCGAAAATCGAAACCAAACCATTGAAGATTTAGTGTTGTATTTAGATTTAGTAGCAACAGCAATTGCCGCCGATATTGTTCCAATTAATGGTGAAAATCGAGTGTTGGCGAAATTTGGATTGGAAGTCATTAATTCGAATCCGCGACCAGGAATTAAGGCTTTGATTCAAAATGTAAAGACCCGAGCCAACGGCGAACGGAGCGAAGCTAAAAAAGTCTTAACGATTACTGATGTTGTTTTTATCGTAGCGCCAAGAATCAATGCTGCTGGAAGAATCAAACACGGAAATGAAGCCGTTGCTTTATTAACCGAATACGATTTAGACCAAGCCGAACAATTTGCCTCCGAAATCGAACAACATAATTCCGATAGAAAAGAATTAGACAAACAAATTACTAAAGAAGCTTTGCTTCAAATCGAAAAAAATAACGAGCATAACCGATTTTCAACTGTCGTATATCAAGAAAATTGGCACAAAGGTGTTATCGGAATTGTGGCTTCTCGATTGGTAGAAAATTACTATCGTCCGACCATTGTTTTTACTAAAAGTGGCGAAAAATTAGCAGCTTCGGCACGTTCTGTGAAAGATTTCGATGTGTATAATGCGTTGGAAGCATGTGCGGAACATTTAGAACAATTCGGTGGTCACATGTATGCCGCTGGTATGACACTTTTGGAAGAAAATTATGAAAACTTCAAAAATGCCTTCGAAAAAGTGGTTCAAGAAACCATTCATCCCGATTTATTAACTCCGGAAATTTCTTATGATGCCGAAATCGAATTATCTGAAATTAATCCGAAGTTGATGCGTTTATTAAAACAATTTGAACCTTTCGGACCCGAAAATATGACGCCTTTATTCTTAGCGAAAGGATTAACCGATTCAGGTTATGCAAAAGCATTAGGTTCTGATAATGAACATTTGAAAGCATTTGTAAAACAAGGTAATTCGGAAAGTTTTGGTGCGATTGGTTTTGGATTGGGCAATAAATTAGACTTGGTTACCAACAAAAATAAATTTGATGCAATTTTCTCTTTGGAAGAAAATGAATGGAAAGATACTGTAACTTTGCAACTACAATTACGCGATATCAATTCCTCAAATGGCTAAAAAAGACCCATTTTCATCTTTACGAATACCCGAATTTCGCTGGTTTTTAGCGATGCGATTGTTTATTGTACTGGCTTGGTCGATGCAATTTGTATTGATTGAGTGGGAAGTGTATCGCATCACAAAAGATCCCTTATCACTTGGATTAATAGGTTTAATGGAAATCATTCCTGCGATTAGTATGGCATTGTTCGCCGGACATATTGTGGATCAAAACGAGAAAAAAGGTTTGTTAATCAAATGTTTTTCAGGATTAGCAACAATTAGCGCTTTGTTATGTCTTTTAGTTCACCCCAATTTCATCAATTCTTTTTCAAAAAACACTATCCTTTACGGTATTTACGCCTTAGTTTTTGTGGGTGGAATTATTCGTGCGTTTTTAATTCCGTCAGTTTTTAGTTTATTGGGATTGATTATTCCTAAAAAAGAACAACCTAATGCAGCGACATGGAGCAGTTCAACATGGCAAGTGGCAGCAGTAATCGGACCAGCTTTAGCGGGATTTGCAATTGGTTGGTTTGGTGTGTTTTGGTCGTTGGTTTTTGTTGTTTTTTGTGTTTTTATGGCTTTAATCGTGCTAACACAAATTGAAAGAAAGCCGATTTTAAATCCAAAAATTGGTGAACCTATTTTTAAGAGTTTGAAAGAAGGTTTGTCGTTTGTGTTTCAAAATAAAACAATTTTAAATGCGATTTCGCTTGATATGTTTGCGGTTTTGTTTGGTGGAGCTGTCGCTTTATTGCCGATTTTTGCGCAAGACATTTTAAAAGTAGGTTCAGAAGGTTTTGGAATTTTGAGAGCAGCACCGGCTATTGGTGGATTAATAACAATGTTGGTGGCTACATCGATTCCGTTGCATCAAAAAGCAGGAAAGAAGTTGTTGTTAGCTGTTTTCGGATTTGGAATTTGTATTATTGTTTTCGGATTATCGACTAATTTTTGGCTATCCGTTGTAGCCTTGTTTTTAAGCGGTGTTACCGATGGAATTTCTGTTGTAATTCGACAAACCATCCTTCAAATTTACACGCCTGACCACATGAGAGGACGCGTGTCTTCTGTGAATTCAATTTTTGTAGGTTCTTCCAATGAATTAGGAGCTTTTGAAAGTGGCTTGGCTTCCAAAATCATGGGAGTAGTTCCTGCCGTAGTTTTTGGTGGAATGATGACTTTAGGAATTGTTGGAGTTACCGCTGTGGCTTCACCAAAATTCAGGGAATTAGATATCGAAAAAGATTTGGAAACAATTTAATTTTTGAATTCTTTCAACTCCATTTTTTCGCCATCAAAAACGCCATAGGTGAAATAACCAATCCAATCGCCTAAATTCACATATTTAGAATTTTCGGTTAATTCAATTTCCAAAGGCAAATGGCGGTGACCAAAAACGAAAAAATTATAGGGTTTTGTTTCTAGTTTTCGTTTACAATACTGAACTAACCATTCGTTGTCTTCTCCTAAATATTTTACATCTTCTGCTCCTGAAATCAATTTGTTTTTAACTGATAAATATTGGGCTAATTTCACACCAATATCAGGGTGTAACCAACGAAACAACCATTTTGAAAACGGATTGGTAAAGACTTTTTTCATTCGTTTGTAACCCATGTCGCCAGGTCCTTTTCCATCTCCATGACCAATTAAGAAAGTTTTACCATTAAAAGTGAATTCTTGATTATCATGATAAACAGGAATGTTTAACTCTTTTTGGAAATAATCGCCCATCCATAAGTCGTGATTTCCTACAAAAAAATAGATTGGAATACCAGAATCTTTAATTTCAGCCAATTTTCCTAAAACTCTTACAAAACCTTTTGGAACAACGGTTTTATATTCGAACCAAAAGTCGAATAAATCACCAAGTAAAAAAATCGCATCAGCATCTTGCTTAACGATATCAAGCCATTGAATGAATTTTTGTTCTCTAGGAAAACTTAATTCTGGGGTTGGAGCTCCAAAGTGCTGATCGGATGCGAAGTAGATTTTCAAGTTAAAAATTGGTTAAGAATATGTTAATAAACGATTTTTTTTGCATTTTATCGAATTAAAAGGTTAAAAATTAACAAATTATAAAAAAACGAATATTTTTAACGAATTATTTATTAATTGTTAAAATTAACATTATGAGAAAAATTTGTTTAATAATTTCTTTTTTATTTTCTGTTATGGCTTTTTCACAAGACAAAGTTAAAAATTTAGAAGTAGTAAAAGGAACTTTTCAGCTAGAAATTCTAAAAATGAATGTTGAGCCTGTTTCAATTACGTCCGAATTGCTTGAAAAAATTGATGAATTAAGAAAAGAAACTGAATTAGTTTATCTTCAAATAGATGAAGTAAGAAGAATTAAGATTTTTTCTCGTCAAGATATAATAGCAGGTAAAAATAAAAATATTGAAGAGTTCGTATTAGTAACATCTTTTAAAAATTAACAAACAGTAATATGAAAAAAATTATTCTACTATTACTTATTTTCTCGGGTTTAAATGTTTTTTCACAGGCAGGTAGTAGCCCTTGTGATGCTTTGCAATTATATCCATATACAAGTTGTGGAAATACTTCTGGCCCTCAATATGCAGGACATTATCAAACGGAAGATGCCGCTGGAAATAATGTTGCTATGACTGGAACAAGTGCTATAAATCCAGCATGTACTACAGATAATGAAACGACTCAGTCTGTTAGATGGCTTGAAGTTGTTGCAACAACAACATCTTTTACCATTACCAATTTAACAAATTATTCTGGACCTGGAGCTGCTACGGCTGAAGAACGAGATTATGTTGTTTTTTCTGGTTCTTGTAGTAGTTTAACACAAATTGCTTGTGGAGCTTCAATTCCATTAAATGGAACTTTAAATGTGACTGGTTTAACAGCAGGTCAAACATATTATGTTATGGTTTCACAATCTGCGGCTGCTTTCAGTGGTTCTCCAGCGGCAAATGCAGCGGCAACATGTATTACGAGTACTGTGCCTCACGTTCCAACTAATGATGCTTGTTCAAATGCACTTCTTTTACAAAATAACGTTTCTTATACTTCTACTAATGCTGATAGTACAGCTGACGGGCCTAGTGTTTGTCAAAATCCAGCTTCTGGTTCTGTAGAAAATAATGTTTGGTATCAATGGTGTGCCCCTGCAAACTGGCCAGTAGGTCAATTGGCATATTTAAACGTAAATAATCAAGTTTGTAATAGTACGCAAGGTTTACAATTATCTATTTATGGTCCCGGAACAACTTGTGCTCAAATTACAGCTGGTACAGCTACTTCTGTTGTTTGTCAAAATCCTGGATCTACAATGGATTACAATTATACTTTTACCGCAACAGCTAATCAATGTTATTTAATTGTTTTGGATGGTTTTGCAGGTACAGCTTGTACTTATGATATTCAGGTTTCGGCAAGTTTAATTTGTGATACACCTCCAGTAGCTCCAACGGTTACTGTTACACAACCAACATGTGCTGTTACTACGGGAACTATTGTTGTTACAGCGCCATTAGGAGCAGGATTAGAATATAGTATAAATAATGTTGTTTATCAATCTGGTACAACTTTTAGCGGATTAGCACCAGGTACATATAACGTAACTGTTAGAGATGCTTCAGATTGTGTTTCTACAGCTACAATAGTTGTAATTAATCCTCCGGCAGGAGCACCAGCGGTTCCAACGATTACTACTACAGCTCCAACGTGTGTTGCAGCAGGAACATCAACAATTACAAATTACAACGCAGCCAACACTTATGTTTTCACACCAGTTGGTCCTACAGCAGGCGCGGGTGGATTGATAAGTGGAATGGTAGTTGGAACAAGTTACACAGTAACAGCTGGCAATGGAAGTTGTACTTCAGTAGCATCGGCTTCGTTTACTAATTTGGCTACATTACCAGTTCCATCACAACCAACGATTTCAACAACAGCACCAACGTGTTCATCTGATGGAATATCTACCATCACGAA
>DNNO01000018.1 GCA_003497625.1 Flavobacterium sp.
AGACCTATAAGCCGGATTCTGTATCGCGCCAATGACGGACCCTTATCATTTATCTAGATCACGCATTACTGCGTGACTCAAGCTGTCTACCCTTCAACATCGGACGAGTCGCCCTTATTCTGATTACTCAGAAACTGCTGATATACTTGACATTTCACCGCATAGAGTTTACCTGGTTTCACTACNNTACATACTTTCTGTTGCACTTGTCCTCGCCTTTCAACGGACGGGCGTTACCCGCTATGCTACTCTTTGGTGTCCGGACTTTCCTACCATGTTTACACACGGACGATAAGGCGGTCTGCGGTGCAAACTTACAATAAAATAAATCGTTTTAAAGAAATTTTAATATATAGTTTAACATAACCTTTGGCTTTTATTCGTTATTAAAATCGTAAATTTATAGGTCGCAAATCTTCTAAATCTTATTACTATGTCAAGTATCTATCATTATGCCTCGGTTTCAGAAGCTTTAATAAAATTAAGAGAGAAAGGATTTACTTTTGATTTCAATTTAAATGAAAAAGATATCGTTTTGCATCCCGAAAACTATACCATTAATCACATTTACCATTACGAAGGCAACTCCAATCCAGATGATCAGGCTTCTGTTTATGGAATTGTATCAAAATATGGATTAAAAGGAGTTTTTGTAACAGGAACTTCGGCCAATTCTTCAGATGAAAATGCGGAAATAGTATCTAAATTAGCCATCAAAAACAAACATACTCCCACTCTTTAATTTTATATCACGATTCAGAAACTTTCAAATTGTGAATAACTTTTAGCAACATTTTCCTCAATTTAGATTTTGGAATTTGCCTTTTGAAATTTTTACCTCTATATTTGTGTTTCAATAGAATTTATGGAACAATTTATCGTATCGGCTCGTAAATATCNNCAATACTTTGTTGAATGCTATTGAAACCAACCACTTAGCGCAAGCTTTATTATTTACAGGACCTCGTGGGGTTGGAAAAACTACTTGTGCTCGAATTCTAGCTCGAAAAATCAATCAAGAAGGTTATGATGATCCGTATGAAGATTTTTCGTTTAATGTATTTGAATTAGATGCGGCTTCAAACAATGGTGTAGATGATATTAGAAGTATTATTGACCAAGTTAGAATACCTCCACAAACTGGAAAATATAAGGTTTACATCATCGACGAGGTGCACATGCTTTCTCAAGCAGCTTTTAATGCATTCCTTAAAACATTAGAAGAACCGCCTAAACATGCTATTTTTATTTTAGCAACAACTGAAAAACATAAAATTATTCCAACGATTTTATCGCGTTGTCAGATTTTTGATTTCAAAAGAATCACGGTTAAAGATGCGAAAGAACATTTAGCCGAAATTGCAAAAGAACAAGGTGTTGCTTACCAAGATGATGCATTGCACATTATTGCTCAAAAAGCAGATGGTGCTATGCGTGATGCTTTGTCTATTTTTGACAGAGTAGTTTCATACTGTGGAAAAAACCTTACCAGACAAGCCGTTACCGAAAATTTAAACGTATTAGATTTTGAATATTACATCAGAATCACCGATTTAATTTTAGAAAATAAAATTCCCGATTTATTAGTTGCTTACAATGATATTTTAGCAAAAGGTTTTGATGGACATCATTTTATTGCTGGTTTAGCATCGCATTTTAGAGATTTATTGGTTTGTAAAAATCCAGCTACTCTTCCTTTATTAGAAGCTGGCGAACAAGCGCAAGCCTTATATGCAGCACAATCACACAAAGCCATGCACGATTTCTTGATAAAAGGAATTGAGTTGGCAAACGAATGCGATTTGAAATTTAAAGTCAGTCAAAATCAGCGACTTTTAGTTGAACTTTGTTTGATGCAATTAGCCTCTATCACTTTTGATGGAGAAAAAAAAAAGTAGCTAAATTTATTATTCCGGCTACTTATTACAAGAACAACTCCTACTCTATTACTGAAGTTCCTACGGTTAAAACACAAATTCCAACTGAGGAATCAAAAACTGTTGTAGTTGCAGAAACCGTTGTGAACGAACCTATCGTTGCAGAAATTCCTCAAGTTGAAAATGAAGTAGTTGCTCCAATTGTTCCAGAAATTCCAAAACCGGTTTTAACGAATTTAAATCCAACGGGAACAAAAGTTTCGGCACTTTCATTAGCAAGTATTAAAGCTAAAAAAGACTTAGAAGCCCAACAAAATCAGCATCAAAAGCACAAAGAAGAATTGCCTTCGGAAGTATTTAACGAAACCGATATGTTATTGCAGTGGAATAAATTTGCTCAAAAAATGACAGATTCAGGAAAACGTTTAATGGCAACTTACATGCAAATGAACGATCCAACCTTAAACGGAACCACCATTACATTAGAACTTCCTAATCAAAGTACAAAAGAGGAATTTTTAACGGGTTGCCATGAATTAATAGGTTATTTAAGAGGAAAATTACACAACCACGACATTACCATTGAAGTCGTTGTAAATGAAACTGTTGAAAACAAATACGCTTTTACACCACAAGAAAAATTTGAACGTTTAAAACAAATTAATCCTACGATTGAATTGTTGAGAAAGACGTTTGATTTGGATGTCTAAATATTATTTTTAGCTTAAAATATACGCCTAATTGAAAACCTAACCATAGTTTTAAGCAATATTGCAATGCCTTTTATTTTAAATCACCTAGAGTAAATTCAATTGGCATAGAAAATGATTTAGTAACCATACCTTTTTTAGCTTGCTGAATAAATACAACTTGAAATTTATCGTATTCATTTTCATTTTCAATTGAATTTATTGTTAATTTCATAACTTGTTTTCCAATTTCTAACATTTGATTTTTATCCCCATTTATTTCTTTCCCGTTTAACAATTGTACTACCAAAATATCTGTTATATCATTCCCACTAGAAATTACACTTCCATTAATAGCAACTTTTTCAAAATTACCAATTGATTTCAATTCTGTAAGAATTGTTTCTTGATTGTCTTTCTCAAATTTAGGCATTGTGGCATTTGGGATTGAACATTTAATCATTGAAAATGTTACTAAAATTAAGCTTAAAAAAGTATATTTTTTCATTTAGTTTATTTTAAAATGTTTTATAAATAATATCAAATCTTCCCATAATACATCGCTTTCACGATACCATCGGATAATCCAATTTTTGGCACGTAAATATGTCTTGCGCCACTCCATTTCATGGCGTTTAGATAGATTCTTGTAGCTGGAATAATTACATCGGCACGGTCTGGATTTAAACCTAAATCGGCAATACGTTGTTCGTATGTCATGCTGTTCAACTTTTGATATTGCGATTGCACATACATGTAAGACAGTGGTTTATCTTGGTTTTTCTCAGACAATTTGAATAATTTATTGATGTTTCCACCAGAACCAATTAGCGTAATATTTTCAAATGGTTCCACATTGGCTTTAATCCATTTTTCCATTTCTTGCCAAACGATATCGTTTACCATTTCATTTAACAAACGAACGGTTCCGTTTTTAAATGATTTGGATGCAATAATTTTTCCTTCAAAAAACAGAGAAAATTCGGTGCTTCCACCACCAACATCTACATATAAATACGCTTTATCAGAAGTTATGAATTGTTTTAAATCGGAAGCCGCAATAATAGCTGCTTCTTTTTTACCATCAATAATATCAATTTTAATATCGGCTTTTTTCTTGATGATTTCGGCAACTTCTTTTCCATTATAGGCTTCTCGCATGGCTGAAGTAGCGCAAGCACGATAATGTTCCACTTTGTGAACTTTCATCAATAATTTAAAAGCTTTCATGGCATCTACCATTCGGTCGATATTTTCTTCCGAAATTTCGCCAACCGTAAACGCATCTTGACCCAAACGAATGGGAACACGAACTAAGGAACTTTTGTTGAATTGAGGAGCGCAACCTTCTTGCTCTACAATATTGGTTACCAATAACCTCATGGCATTGGAACCTATATCGATAGCCGCATATTTTTTTATTGTAATCATTTATTTGTAATTATTGCAACTCTTCTGCAATTACTTCTAATTTGTTTTGGTAATAATTGTACATTTCTTGTTGGGCTCTGAATGGTTTTTCATCGCCACGTTTTCTGTACTGATTTAGTAAATCGGCTGAATGAATTCGTGCTTTTACGTTGGCTTTCCATCCAATTTCAAACGTTTCAATTAATTCTTTTTTAATTTCAGGATCATAAATCGGACACGTTACTTCTACCCTTGCATCTAAATTTCGGGTCATAAAATCGGCTGATGAAATGAAAACTTCAGGGTCGCCAGCATTTCCGAAAATATAAATTCGGGAATGTTCTAAATAATTATCAACGATACTGATAGCTTCAATATTTTCGCTTAATCCTTTTACACCTGGAATTAAACAGCAAATTCCTCTAATGATCAATTGAACTTTTACTCCAGCTTTACTGGCTTCATATAATTTATCCGTCATTTTAAAATCGGATATACTGTTCATTTTCAATTTAATATAGGCTTCTTTTCCTGAAAGAGCATTTAAAATTTCTCTGTCGATTAACTTATTAAAACGAGTTCGTGTATAATGTGGCGAAACAATTAAATGTTTGTAACGATGCACTCGATAATTCACATCAAAGAAATCAAAAATCTTTGCAGCGTCTTTTAAAATTTCAACATTACTCGTAAAAAGGGTAACATCGGTATATACTTTGGCTGAATTTTCATTGAAATTTCCTGTTGAAACTAATCCGTAACGTTTCACTCTTCCATCTTCAATGCGCTCGATAACACAAATCTTACTATGTACTTTTAAACCTTTAACACCAAAAATCAATTCGATGCCTTCGGTTTGCATTTGTTCGGAATACGAAATGTTGCTTTCTTCATCGAAACGTGCTTGTAATTCGATTTGAACGGTTACTTTTTTTCCGTTTTTAGCAGCATTAATTAAAGAACTCACGATTTGGGAATTCTTAGCCAATCGGTACAATGTAATTTTGATTGACGCTACTTTTGGATCTAAAGCAGCCTCACGCAAAAATTTAATTATATAAGAAAAAGATTGATATGGCGCATAAAGCAAGTAATCTTTCTTTTTAATTCGTTCTAAAATACTTCCTTCTAATGATAATCCTGGAACGGGTAATGGTAGATTTTCTCTGTATAATAAATCGTAACGTCCTAAATGTGGGAAGTTCATATAATCTCTACGATTGTGATATCTTCCACCAGGAATAATACTATCAGAACTTAAAATGTTCATTCCTTTTAGGAAAAACTCTAAAGTATCTTTTCCAATGGCTTGATCGTAAACAAAACGAACGGGTTCTCCAACTCTTCGTTCTTTAACCGAATTGGAAATCTTTTCCATTAAACTTTTACTCAAATCACTATCGAATTCTAACTGAGCATCACGCGTAATTTTAATCATGTTAGCCGAAATGCTTTCATAATCAAATATATTAAAGATACTATTTAAGTTAAGACGTATAACATCATCTAAAAGAATAATATACTGCTTTTCAGAATTTGAAGGTAAAACAACAAATCGATTAATTGTATGCGGAATTTCGATAACAGCGTAACGGACTTCTTTTTGCGAAGTTTCCGAATTCATTACTAATTTTATAGCTAAATATCCTGAAGTATCTTTTAAAAGAGGAAATTCTTCTAAATCATTTAACATGATAGTTACTACAGCCGGACTTACCTTTTGAATGAAATAATCGTGAATAAAAATCTCTTGATCTTTAGTCACTTGCTTTTCGTTGATAATATAGATATTCTCTTTTTCTAGCTTTTTTTCGATTTCACTCAATATGCGCAAACTTTCCGATTGTTGTTCGATAACAATATCAGTAATTTCTTTTAGTAATTGTTCAGCTGGAACACCAAGAATTTTTTCGGTTTCAGTAGTTTCCAAGCTCATACGACGAATGGCTGCATAGCGAACTCTGAAAAATTCATCTAAATTGTTGGAGAAAATTCCAAGAAAACGAAATCTATCTAATAAAGGTACATTCTCATCATTAGCTTCTTGAAGTACTCTTGCATTAAATGTTAACCAACTTTTTTCTCTATCTATATAGTTATTTGTAGGATTGTTCATTTTTAAACTGGCTTGGAAATAATGTTGCTTTAGTTTGTCCTTTTGAGATGTTATTCCAATCATCAGTATCAAATTGCAAAGCAACTACTCCAGATGTTGGCACATTATCTATGTAAAGGTCTCCAAATTTATTAACAAATTTTGTAATAGCTTCATTATGTCCGAAAAGAATTAGACTATCATATGAATTTTCACATTTTTTTATGCTTTTTTCTAAACTCTTAGCATCAAAAGTGTACAAATCCTCTGAAAAACGAATTGTTTCTAAAGGAATAGACAAGTATTGTGAAAAAATAAAAGCCGTTTCTTGTGTTCGTTTTGCTTTACTGCACCAAACAATGTAAGAAGGAGGTAAAATTTTTGGTGTTTTTGAGGCAATTAAATGCGCATCACGAACACCTCGTTGAGAGATAGATCTATCAATATCTTGAACTGGAGCATCCCAACTTGATTTAGAATGTCTAATAAGTATTAAATTTTTCATAGTTATTAGTTTAGAAAATTAAATTACTCATTTTTTTTGAATTAGAAGTTAAAGCTTTTGCCAATTTTAAGTTAGTTAATAGATTTTTTTTAACACTTTATCGAAAACACTGACCTAATTGTATCTAACTATTAGTTTTTGAGTAATTTAGCTCCAAGAAATTTCTACAATAGTTGCCCTAACTAGAACTTTAATTACTTTTTATAAGTAATAGATATGTGTTAAAAAAGTTAATTTAAATTATTTTAAAAAAAGATTACTCCCGTTTTGTTTTTCCCCAACTATTAATCATTCACTACTCGTTTTTGGTCTATTTTTTCAATTATTGTTAAATTAAATCAAAACGTTCATGAAAACAAAAATTACCATTTCGATATTTCTTATCTGTCTTGGCTTTAATTTTGTTCATTCGCAATTTACAACAAATAAGCCCGATTTAAGATTGTGTGGTACCGCCCCTAATTATTATCAGGATTACTATAATTGTACGTCAAATAATTATACTTTAGACGATGTATTTTTAAGTTTAACTGATGTTAATGGTGTGCCATTAAATAATACTACATGTACGCCAGGTGTACCTGAAACCATGTATGTAATGCTAAATTACACCTCAAATTCAAACAGTAATATTAATCACGCAAGAATGTTTGCTGATTTGATTATTGATGGTGTTGTAACTCCGTTAAATGTACATTTAGGAACAGTTGTACCAGGTTCTGGTCAGCGATTACTTTATGGTCCGTTTACTTGGGTTTGTGGTCAAGAAATGTTACTAGACAGAATTCTAATCGTTTGGAAAACTAACGGTGATAATACCGAATTAGTTCCTTACACTTGTAGTACCTATAATAGATCGCAATGTGAATTTCCAACTACTGTAATCATTACTGCACCTTTAGCCGTTCAATTTGAATATTCAGGTTGTACTAATGGAGGTATTTCTACAATTAATTTTGATTCAACAACAAATGGTGGTACTCCGCCATATAGCTATGCATGGGATTTTGACTCTAATGGAACAACTGATTCTACACTAGAAAATCCAACTTTCAATTACAATAATTCTTCATCTAATACGGCTTCATTAACCGTAACTGATGCAATGGGATTGACTAATACTTTTTCAGTTCCTATTGTTTATCCTAGTGAAGTTATTGTAAATGCTAATGTTCAAGGTTTAACTTGTGTGCCTGGTTCAACTGCTTCGATTGATTTGACAATTTCGGGCGGTACTGCACCTTATACTGTTTTATGGAATACTGGGGCAACTTCTCAAGATTTATCAAACTTAGGAATTGGAACTTATTCTGCAACAATTACTGATGCTTTAGGATGTATTAAAAATTATTCAACTACAATATCTGCTATTGTTTGTTGTGAGTTTTTAGTAACCTGTCCAACATTTTCACCTATAAGTTTACAATGTTATGATTTATTGCCTCAAGCAACTTCTTTAACTGAATTAGAATTTGAAGCTTTAGGAAATGGTAATGGTATAATTGGAAATAATCCTTGTGGTGTAATCCAAATAACTGCTTCTAACAGCGCTTATTTAGGTTGTAATACACAGGTAACCCGAACTTATACAATTACAGAATACTTAGACGCAAATGATAACGGAATAAGAGATGGGGGAGAAAATACAATTTTAAATGTTGTAACATGTTCTCAAATTTTTACTATTAATGACACTACTGATCCAACTATCACTACTCAAGCTTCGAATTTAGAAGTACAATGTGATGGCAATGGAAATACTGCTCAACTTAACGCTTGGTTAGCTTCAAATGGTGGCGCTGTAGCTTCGGATGTTTGTTCGAATGTTACTTGGACTAATAACTTTGCATCAGTATCTGATACGTGTGGAGCAACGGGCTCTGCTACAGTAATATTTACTGCAACTGATAACTGTGGAAACGCTTCTACTACTTCAGCAACATTTACCATCATTGATGATACGGATCCAACTATCACTACTCAAGCTGCTAATTTAGAAGTACAATGTGATGGTTCTGGAAATACCGCTCAACTAAACGCTTGGTTAGCTTCAAATGGTGGCGCTGTAGCTTCTGATGTTTGTTCGAATGTGACTTGGACTAACAACTTCGCATCAGTTTCTGATACTTGTGGAGCAACGGGTTCAGCTACAGTAACATTTACGGCTACTGATAACTGTGGAAACTCCTCTACTACTTCAGCAACCTTTACTATCATTGACGATACAGATCCAACTATCACTACTCAAGC
>DNNO01000029.1 GCA_003497625.1 Flavobacterium sp.
AGGAGCAAGTAAAGGTGAGGGTTTAGGAAATCAATTCTTAGGTAATATTAGAGAATGTAATGCTATTATTCACGTTTTACGTTGTTTTGATAACGATAATATCGTGCACGTAGATGGTAATGTAAATCCAATTCGCGATAAAGAAACCATCGATATCGAATTGCAATTAAAAGACTTAGAAACAGTTGAGAAGCGTTTGGAAAAAACCAATCGTGCAGCAAAAACTGGAAATAAAGAAGCACAAGCTGAAAAAGCGTTGTTAGATAGAATTCGTCAGACTTTAATGGAAGCGAAATCAGCTCGTACCGTAATTCCTCAGAATCAAGATGAGGTAGATATGATGGAAGAATTCCAATTAATCACTACCAAGCCAGTTTTATATGTTTGTAATGTTGACGAAGCTTCGGCAGTAAACGGAAACAAATACGTAGACCAAGTTCGTGAATTAGTAAAAGACGAGCAAGCAGAAGTAATCATTCTTTCGGTAGGAGCAGAAGCCGATATTACCGAATTAGAAAGCTACGAAGAGCGTCAAGTATTCTTAGAAGATATGGGATTAACTGAGCCAGGTTCGGCAGTTTTAATTCGTGCCGCTTACAAATTATTAAAATTACAAACGTATTTCACGGCTGGTGTTAAAGAAGTTCGCGCTTGGACAATCAATATCGGAGATACAGCACCAAAAGCAGCTGGAGTAATCCACACCGATTTCGAAAAAGGATTCATTCGTGCAGAAGTTATTGCATTTGAAGATTTCTCAAACTACGGTTCGGAAGCTAAAGTAAAAGAAGCTGGAAAATTAAGAGTAGAAGGTAAAGAATACATTGTTAAAGATGGTGATGTAATGCATTTCCGTTTTAACGTTTAGTCATTGTGAGGAACGAAGCAATCTCAATAAATAAACAAAAACCGTTGAAGTAATTCAGCGGTTTTTTTGTGGCACAACATTTGATATTTTCCTACAAAACAAACTACCATGAAAAAATATCTTATTCTAGCCACATTTGCTTTGGCTATGGTTTCCTGTAAAGATTCAGGATTGAACAATAGTTTTATTTATTTTTCTGAAGCCCAACCCACAAATGTGGATGAGATAACAGCATTTCCAAAGAAGTTTGTTCGAACGTATACGATGGATTATTCACATCGTTTAGTAGTGGAGCCAAAATGTGCTTTTATCAAAGAAATTGAAACAATTACCGCCTTAAAATCAGAATTAGATTCTATTCCCGAATTTGAATTGCGCAACAATCAGGTTTTCGATAAATCCGAAAATAAAGCTTATAAAACATTTATAAAAGGTGATACAATTGCTTTTGAAATAGAACGTTTGGATACTATTTTTTCTTTTGCCGAAAACGAAATCGCTAAAGAATATAAATCTTCGCTAGTCTTAAATAAGGAAGTAAATGGGAAATATCAAACAAGTATTTTGAAATTATCCACTATTGGGGCAAGACACATCCAACTCGGAACCAAAAAAGATTTTACCAAATTAAAGTACGAATTAAAAATTCCATTTGTTACCGAAATGAAAGAAAACGACACGCTTCACGTAGTTTTAACGCCATCACGTGCCGATTTTAGAAAGCTATTACGAAAAGAAGGTTTTGAGTATGAAAGCAATTACTTGTTTAAATAATAAATTATAGACACGAATTAATTTGTGTAAATTTGTGTAACGAGTGTTCGAAAAGTGTTTAATTCAATAGTTGAATTATGAAAATCATAAAAAAACTTCTAAAATACACTGCAATTTTTTTGTTATCATTAATGACTTATTTGCTCATTGTAACTTTGTTGTCGTTTGTTTCTGTAAATGATGGTTTGGTAAAAAGTCATAAAGAAATTCCAATTTACATTCTAACAAACGGAGTGCACACTGATATCGTTTTGCCTTTAAAAAGCGAACATTACGATTGGACCAATCAACTAAAGCCAGAACACACCAAAGCAAAAGATTCCACGTATCAATATGCAGCTTTAGGTTGGGGCGACAAAGGTTTTTATTTGGAAACGCCCACTTGGGCAGATTTGAAAGCAAGTACCGCTTTAAAAGCTGTTTCAGGTTTGAGTTCAACAGCAATGCATGTAACGTTTTACAAAGATTTGAAAGAAAGTAACTCTTGTAAAAAACTTCAAATTTCTTCCGATAATTACAAAAGGTTGATTCTATTCATTAACGAGTCTTTCCAAACCAAATCAGGTAAATTTCTAAAAATTGAAACCGAAGCCGTTTACGGAAAACACGATGTTTTTTATGAAGCCAACGGAAGTTATTCATTGTTTTATACTTGTAATTCTTGGGCAAACCAAGCCTTAAAAGCAGCCAATCAAAAAGCCGCGCTTTGGACGATTTCGGATAGTGGCATTTTTAGACATTATGAGTAGTTAGAAAGTCTTTTTTCTTTCCTCTTTTTTCTATCTTCTTAACCATATTTTGTCAATAACTTCTCGGTTTCTGGCTTCCAATCTTTGGAGATATGTGCTATATTGCACAAAATCCAAATTCTGTCTATGTTAGAGCAAAATCAATATACCGAAGACAATATACGTTCCCTCGATTGGAAAGAACACATTCGTATGCGTCCCGGTATGTATATCGGAAAACTAGGTGATGGTTCTTCGCCCGATGATGGTATTTATATTTTATTAAAAGAAGTATTGGATAACTGTATCGATGAATTTGTCATGGGTGCAGGAAAAACCATCGAAGTTACCATCAAAGATAAACTCGTTACGGTGCGCGATTATGGTCGAGGCATTCCGTTAGGAAAAGTAGTTGATGTAGTTTCCAAAATGAATACAGGTGGAAAATACGATTCCAAAGCCTTCAAAAAATCGGTTGGATTAAATGGTGTCGGAACAAAAGCAGTAAATGCACTTTCCAATTATTTCCGAGTAGAATCGGTACGTGATAACCAACAAAAAGCAGCGGAATTCTCAGCCGGAAATCTAACCTTAGAAGAAGACGTTCAAGAAACAACCAAGCGTAAAGGAACCAAAGTTTCATTTGTTGCTGACGAAGCGATTTTCAAGAACTACAAATACCGAAATGAGTACATCATCAAGATGCTCAAAAATTACTGCTATCTAAATACAGGTTTGACCATTTATTATAATGGCGAAAAGTATTTTTCAGATAACGGTTTAAAAGATTTATTAGAAGAAGCGATTCACGAAGACGATATGGTGTATCCAACAATTCATTTGTTGGGCGACGATATCGAAGTAGCGATTACGCACAGTAAATCACAATATTCAGAAGAGTATCATTCGTTTGTCAACGGACAAAATACCACACAAGGAGGAACGCATTTAGGCGCTTTTCGTGAAGCAATTGTAAAAACCATCAAAGAGTTTTACAACAAACCTTTTGAAGCTTCTGATATTCGTAAATCGATTGTTTCGGCGGTTTCGGTTAAAGTAGAAGAACCGGTTTTCGAATCGCAAACTAAAACCAAATTAGGTTCTACCGATATTGGTCCGAATGGGCCTTCGGTACGCTCGTTTGTGAATGATTTTATCAAAACGAAGTTAGATAATTTTTTACATAAAAATCCAGAAGTTGCAGATGCTTTATTGCGTAAGATTTTACAAGCCGAACGCGAACGTAAAGAACTTTCAGGAATTCGAAAATTAGCCAAAGACAGAGCTAAAAAAGCCAGTCTTCACAATAAAAAATTACGCGATTGTCGTGTGCATTTAACCGATGCTAAAAATCCAAGAAGTTTAGAAAGTACGCTTTTTATTACCGAGGGAGATTCGGCTTCAGGTTCCATTACTAAAAGTCGTGATGTAAATACGCAAGCGGTGTTCAGTTTGCGTGGTAAGCCTTTGAACTCGTATGGAATGACCAAGAAAATTGTATACGAAAACGAAGAATTCAATTTATTACAAGCCGCATTAAACATCGAGGAAGACATGGGCGATTTGCGTTACAACAATATCGTAATTGCAACCGATGCCGATGTCGATGGAATGCACATTCGCTTGTTGTTGATTACGTTTTTCTTGCAGTTTTTCCCCGAGTTGATTAAAGACGGACATTTGTATATTTTACAAACGCCTTTGTTTCGTGTGCGAAATAAAAAAGAAACGATTTATTGCTACAGCGAAGAAGAACGAGTAAACGCCATTGAAAAGCTAAAACCAAAACCAGAAATCACCCGATTCAAAGGATTAGGGGAAATTTCGCCAGATGAGTTCAAACATTTCATTGGGCAAGACATTCGATTAGATCCAGTCATGTTAGATAAAGCCACTTCTATTGAAACCTTGTTAGAGTTCTACATGGGTAAAAACACCCCAGACCGACAAGAGTTTATCATTAACAATTTGAAAGTGGAGTTGGATGTTGTGGAGAAGTAGTTATTTGGAGCACAAAGTTTCTCAAAGTTTAACACAAAGTCACACCAAGATATATTAAACATTGGGAAACATAGTGAATAACATAGTATAACATTGTGATACAAAAAGATATGACTGAAGAAAATGAAATTAGCCGAATTATTTTAGATTGTGCCTATAAAGTTCATACAAAGTTAGGTTCAGGATTGTTGGAAAAAGTTTACAGAGAATGTTTGGCTTATGAATTAGCGAAATGCGGATTAGAAGTTAAACAAGAGAAAGCATTTCCAGTTGTTTATGAAGATATTAAAATGGATTGTGGTTACAGGGTTGATATAATTGTAAATGATAAAGTTATTGTTGAATTGAAAGTAGTTGAAGAGTTTACACTAGAGCATACAGCACAATGTTTAACCTATATGAGACTTTCAGAATGTAGATTAGGTTTACTTTTAAATTTTTACAAAAAATCATTAAAAGACGGAATAAAAAGATTAATACTATAACATTGTGAAACTTAGTGCAAAACTTTGAGTAACATAGTGCTACAAAGATATGAAAGACGAAGAAGAAGATAACATCATTCCAAACGAAGACGAAAATTTCGATAATCAAGACAATTCTCCTAACGAGGAAGGTTTTGACGATATTCGTGTTTCAACGGGACATCATTTTTACGAAAACAACGAAAACCCAGAAGACACCATTACCAAAGTTACAGGAATGTACAAAGATTGGTTTTTGGACTATGCTTCGTATGTAATTCTAGAACGTGCAGTTCCAGCGATTGAAGATGGTTTTAAACCGGTGCAACGTCGTATCATGCACTCCATGAAAGAGTTAGATGATGGACGTTACAATAAAGTAGCGAATATCGTGGGTCACACCATGCAGTATCACCCTCACGGAGATGCGAGTATTGGTGACGCCATGGTGCAAATTGGGCAAAAAGACCTAATCATCGACATGCAAGGAAACTGGGGAAATATCTTAACAGGAGATAGTGCCGCAGCTTCCCGTTACATCGAAGCCCGAATTTCAAAATTTGGTCACGATGTGTTGTATTCGCCAAAAATCACCGAATGGGGAATGTCATACGATGGTCGTCGTGCTGAACCGATTAATCTTCCGGTGAAGTTTCCATTGCTGTTAGCTCAAGGCGCAGAAGGTATTGCTGTAGGTTTATCGACCAAAGTGTTACCTCACAATTTTAACGAATTAATAGATTCTTCTATCAAAATATTAAAAGGGAAACCTTTTACCTTATTTCCCGATTTTCCAACCGCAGGTATTGCTGATGTTTCCAATTATAATGATGGATTACGTGGTGGTCGTGTGCGTGTGCGTGCAAAAATTGGACAGTTAGACAAACAAACTTTGGTGATTACCCAAATTCCATTTTCAACCAATACGTCAACATTGATTGATAGTATTTTGAAAGCCAACGAAAAAGGGAAAATCAAAATCAAGAAAATTGAAGATAACACAGCTGCTGAGGTTGAAATTTTAATTCATTTGCCGGCTGGTGTTTCACCTGATAAAACAATTGATGCGTTGTATGCTTTCACGGCTTGCGAAACTTCGGTGGCGCCGTTAGGTTGTGTGATTGCAAATCATAAACCGTTGTTTATTGGAGTTTCGGATATGTTGAAAATTTCGACCAACAGAACGGTTGATTTGCTCAAACGCGAATTGGAAATTCAGTTAGACGAATTAGAAAATAAATGGCATTTCTCAACGTTAGAAAAGATTTTCATTCGTGAAGAAATGTACATCGACTTCAAATTGTATTCCGACAGAGAATCGTTGTACAAATATATGTACGACCGATTTGAGCCGTTTTTAAAATCATTTGTTCGAGAAATTAACGATGATGATTTGCAAAAATTGACACAAATTCCAATGATTCGTATTACACGTTTCGACTCGGATAAAGCCGATGAAGCGATTTCGAAATTGGAAGCCGAAATGGAACAAGTAAAATATCATTTGGATCATATTATTGATTATACGATTGATTTCTTCCAAAAACTAAAAGACAAATACGGAAAAGGGCGCGAGCGTCAAACTGAATTAAGAAGTTTTGATAATATTGAAGCTACGAAAGTAGTTTTGAGAAATACGAAACTATACGTGAACAAAGAAGAAGGTTTCTTTGGAACAGGCTTAAAGAAAGACGAATACGTTGCTGATTGTTCGGATATTGATGATGTAATTGTTTTCCTTCGCGATGGAAAAATGATGGTAGCGAAAGTAGATGATAAAAAATTCGTTGGAAAAGACATTATTCACATCGCTGTTTTTGATAAAAACGACAAACGAACCATTTACAACATGATGTATCGTGATGGTAAAAACGGTTCGACTTTTATCAAACGTTTCAATGTTTCGGGTGTAACTCGTGATAAATTTTACGATTTAACACAAGAAAAACCTGGTTCAATGGTGTCGTATTTCTCTGCCAATCCAAATGGAGAAGCAGAAGTGGTTACGATTTTATTACGTCAAGTAGGAAGCGTGAAAAAACTGAAATGGGATGTTGATTTCTCGGATATTGCTATCAAAGGAAGAGCTTCTCGTGGAAATACGGTAACCAAATATCCAATCAAAAAAATCGAGTTAAAAGAGAAAGGAATTTCGACTTTACGACCAAGAAAAGTTTGGTTTGATGATACGGTACAACGCTTAAATGTAGACGGAAGAGGTGAGTTGTTAGGCGAATTCCGTCCAAATGATCGTTTGTTGATTGTGAATCAATCCGGAAAACTAAAAACCATTATTCCAGAATTAACCACACATTTCGACGAAGATATGATTGTGTTGGAAAAATGGAATCCAAATAAACCGGTTTCGTGTATTTATTACGATGGCGAAAAAGAACGTTATTTTGTAAAACGTTTCTTAGTTGAAAACGAAAACAAAGAAGAAATTTTCATCACCGAACACGAAAAATCGCAACTAGAAATTGTTTCTACAGATTGGCGTCCAGTTGCTGAGGTAATTTTTGCCAAAGTAAAAGGCGTTCAAAAAGAAAATCAAATTGTTGATTTAGAACAATTTATTGCGGTAAAAGGAATCAAAGCTTTGGGTAACCAATTAACTACGGATAAGGTGAAGCAAATCAATTTATTAGATTCACTTCCTTATGAAGAACCCGAAGAAATTGTTCCCGAAGAAATTGAAGTTAAAGACAGTGTTGATATCACCGATTTCAATATTGAATTAGACGACGATGGACAAATAACGTTATCTTTAGATTAAAATATACTAATTTATTACCTGCAAGGTCTTATCACTTTGCAGGTTTTTTTATTTGATTTTTATCATATTTTTTAAAAATTTCATTCGCTAACTTTACTATAAATTATAACACAACAACTAATGCCAACATTTCCTTCAGACATTGAAATTGCGCAAAACGCAACCATGTCTCACATTAAAGAAATCGCTAATAAAATCGATATTTCAAACGACGATTTAGAATATTATGGCAAATACAAAGCCAAATTACCACTATACTTACAAAACGAAAATCCGAAAGGAAAACTAATTTTAGTTTCTGCCATGTCGCCTACCAAATATGGCGAAGGTAAAACAACCATGTCAATTGGTTTAACCGATGGATTGAATTACATCGGTAAAAAAGCGATTGCGGTTTTGAGAGAACCATCTCTTGGACCAGTTTTTGGTTTAAAAGGCGGTGCTGCTGGTGGTGGTTATGCTCAAGTTTTGCCAATGGAAGACATTAATTTGCATTTTACAGGAGATTTTTCGGCAATTGAAAAAGCGAATAATTTGCTTTCGGCGATGATAGATAATAATCTGCAAAATCAGAAATATTCCTTGAATTTAGATCCAAGAACAATTTCATGGAAACGAGTGATGGATATGAATGATCGTTCGCTTCGTCAAATCATTATTGGAGTAGGTGGTAAAACAAACGGAATGTTGCGCGAAGACGGTTTCAACATTACACCCGCTTCTGAAGTGATGGCGATTTTGTGTTTGGCAAAAGATTTAGAGGATTTGAAACTTCGTTTAGGAAATATTTTTATTGGGAAAACGTTTGAAGGAAAACCCGTTTTTGCTCGCGATTTGAATGCAGTAGGAGCAATGACTGTTTTGTTAAAAGATGCGATTAAACCTAATTTAGTGCAAACATTAGACGGAAATCCTGCTATTTTGCACGGTGGACCTTTTGCGAGTATTGCACAAGGAACGAATACTGCTATTGCTACCAAAATGGGATTATCGTTAGGTGATTTTGTAGTTACAGAAGCTGGTTTTGGTGCCGATTTAGGTGCCGAAAAATTCTTGCATATCAAATGTGAGCAAGCTGGTTTAAAACCTGATGCTGTGGTTTTAGTAGCTACTTTACGTGCCATTAAACATCACGCAGGAATGAGTGAGTATGAATTGAAAGTACCAAAAGTGGCTGCGATTGAAAGTGGTTTTTGTAATTTAGAAAAACACATTGAAAACATTCAAAAATTTGGAATTAACCCAGTGGTTTGTGTGAATGCTTTTCCAGATGATACGCAAGCAGAATATGATAAATTGAAAGAATTATGCGCTCTAAAAGGCGTAACCGCAATTGTGAGTACAGCTTTTGTTGAAGGAGGAAAAGGTTCGGCTGAATTGGCTTCGAAAGTTATTGCAGAAATAGAAGCTGGTAAAGCAAATTACAAACCGCTTTATGTGCCTTCGGATAGTATTGAGCACAAGATTAAAACGGTTGCTACGGAAATTTATGGTGCCAATACGGTAGATTTTTCTCCAAAAGCAAAAACACAATTAAAAATGATTAACGATTTAGGTTTTAGTCATTTTTCGGTTTGTATGGCCAAAACGCCAGCGAGTTTTTCGGACAATGAAAAGTTAATTGGTCGCCCAACGAATTTTGATATTACGGTTCGTGAATTTGAAATTGCAAGCGGTGCTGGATTTATTGTACCGCTTTTAGGTGAAGTAATGCGAATGCCAGGTTTGCCAGCTGTTCCAAACGCAGAGCGAATTGATATTGATAATGAAGGAAGAATTACGGGATTGTCTTAGTATTTTGAAACAAAAAAACAATACAAATCAAATCTAACCCTGATAGGAATGAAAATAAAAAATGGTGATTAATCAAAATCACCATTTTTTATTGTAATGTATAGCAGGAATATGGTCAGCCGGTATGTCCCGAACGACTCGTTCCTAATCTTAGTTTGATTTCTTACGCATCTTCATATTAATAAATTCTACCGCTAAAGAGAACGCAATTGCAAAATACAAATAGCCTTTTGGAACTGCACCTACGTGTTGACCAGCTAATTGAGCATTAGATAAGTGCATACTCTCGGTAATTAGCATAAATCCGATTAAGATTAAGAAAGCTAAACCTAAAATTTGGATTGATGGATTAGCGTTTACGAAATTTCCAACAGGAACAGCAAATAACATCATAACTCCCACAGAAATAACTACTGCTGTAATCATAATTACTAACGCGCCTTCGATACCGTTTGTCATACCAACCGCGGTTAAGATACTATCTACAGAGAAAATGATATCGATTAATAAAATTTGACCAATAACGCTTCCAAATGATTTAGTTGCCGAAGTTTTTAGTTCTTTTTCTTCTTCGCCTTTATGGTCTACTTTTTCATGAATTTCTTTGGTACTTTTATAGATTAAAAACAATCCACCAAGTAATAATATCAAGGCTTGACCTGTAATGTCAGCTGAGAACCATCCGAAATCAAAGCTAAACCAAGGCGCCTTCATGGCTATTAAAATCGTAATTCCGAAAAGTAATGCGATACGCATGAACATAGCTAAGAATAATCCAATTCGGGTTGCTCTTTTACGTTTTTCTTGAGGTAATTTTCCGGTAACAATCGAAATAAAAATGATGTTATCGATACCTAAAATGATTTCTAAGAAGGTTAAAGTTAAAAGTGCTATCCAAGCATCTGGGTTTAAGAAAACTTCCATTTATGTTATAGTTTAAAACTTGTTATACGTTATTAATTCTGTTTTGTTACAGTGCCACGTTGCTTTTTTGAATCGCCTACAAAAGAATATTCAAAAGTGTATGAATCTGAGTTAGTTGTCAAAATTTTCATTTGAACTGGTTTTTTCTCTTCGCGGTTTTTTGGATTCGTATTTTGAATGATGTATTCGCAATCATTAGTCCATCTAACTTTAAAAGTGTCTATTTTTCCTTCGTAGCTTTCTATCTGAATCGAATCGTTTCGTTCAAAAGTACTGGTGTATTTTTTGCCTTCAATTTCAGTTTCGGAAGTAAATTTACCGGTTTTAAAATCGGTACAATTGCGTTCCTGATTGTAGCAAGAAACCATGAGAAGAGCCGAAAATAGAATAAAAATGAATTTCATATTATGTATTTGTGTTTTTATCCCCATCAAACATACTTTTTACTAGGGTAGTAATTCCTTTAAAAATTAAAAACATAGCTGCTAAAGCAATTATGATTCCTAACCCCAAAACATAAGGATATAAAGGGCTTTCTTGGTTTTTAAAAGCACTGTTTATAATTACTGGACCAAGAAATAATAAAGGCAAAGCACCTGAAAGATATTTTACGCCTTTTGCTAATATGTTTTTATCAGTTGCCATTAGAAATTAATTCGAAGTCCAACTCCATTAGAATTATTTACAATATTCAATTCAAAATTATCGCCTAATGTTTTTTTCTCGTTTTTTAATCCTTGGTTGTACATATCAACGCTTTCTTGCACCATTTTCTTTCTTCCAGATAAAATCGGAATAGAAACTGCCATTAATCCCACACCAGCATAGGTGATTGCTGTAGGATATTTTACATCAGAAGTCAATCCCATTACTAAATCAGCAACAGTTCCACCAATTCCTAATCCTAAAATAAAACCTCCAATGGATTCTTTCGATTTTGCTTTTTTGAATAAATGCAACGCTTTTAAATCGGTTTTCATTAGGTTTTTGGTTTCAAATGAAGATAATTGTTCTCCATCTTGAAAGATTTTGCCGTTTGTGTACTCTAATTTTTGAGCAAAAGATATCGAAAAACCAAATATTGCTACGATTAAAAATAATTGTTTCATGGTATATTTTATTTGTTGTTATTGTAAAAATCTACTGCATTTCTAACACTTCCGTGTGTTTGTAATAATTGATTGGCATCTTCATAACTTACTGGAATTTCATCCATAATCATTCTCGTTCCTCTATCAATTAATTTGGTGTTGCTTAATTGCATATCGACCATTTTGTTGCCTTTTACTTTTCCCAACTGAATCATAGTTGCAGTCGAAATCATGTTTAAAACCAATTTCTGAGCCGTTCCTGCTTTCATTCGAGAACTTCCGGTTACGAATTCTGGTCCAACTACCACATCAATAGAAAATTTAGCCGTTTTAGATAGCGGACTTTCTGCATTACAACTGATACTTCCTGTACTGATATTATTTTGATTGCACATTTCTAATCCACCGATTACATAAGGCGTCGTTCCCGAAGCAGCAATACCAACCACGACATCATTTTCGTTGATGTTCCATTGTTGTAAGTCTTTCCAAGCTTGTTCTCGGTCGTCTTCGGCAAATTCTACGGCTTTTCTAATGGCAGTGTCGCCACCAGCAATAATTCCAATTACCAAATCAAAAGGAACACCAAAAGTAGGAGGACATTCAGAAGCATCAACAATTCCTAAGCGACCCGAAGTTCCTGCGCCAATGTAAAATAAACGACCACCTTGTTTCATTTTCGAAACAATTTCAGTAACTAAAGTTTCAATTTGTGGTAAGGCTTTTTCTACAGCTAACGGTACGGTTTTGTCCTCGTTGTTGATATTCGTCAACAAATCAGTAACCGACATTTTTTCTAAATGTTCGTATTTGGAAGCTTGTTCGGTGGTTTTGGTAAAGTTCATGCGATTATTTTAAAACGTGATGCGCCAATACATTCTGCACATCATACACATTAACTGATTTATTAAATTGTTTCACAATACTTGGATTCGCTTCGCTTGAAACCCAAATTTTCAATTCGGCTTCTAAGTCGAAAGTTCCTGCCGTTTCTACACTAAAACGTGAAATGCTTTTGTAGGTAATGGATTTATATTCTATTTTACTACCTGTAATTCCTTGTTTTTCAATTAGAATTAAACGTTTGTTAGTGAAAATAAAAGTATCGCGAATTAGTTTGAAACCCAATTCGATTTCTTCACCCGTGATTAATAATTTGCCATAATCTTTCACTAAAGTTTCTTGATTTACAGCACCTGCATTGCCAAGTAGCGCAGAAAATAATCCCATATTATTTGTTTTAAATGTTCTTCAAATTTAATTAAAAACTACTTATGTTTTATGCCTTTTAAATTTTTAATGTGAATGTCCCATTTCAATAATGTAGGCCAAAACAAAACCAAAGACAATCATGGTGATTTTTGCCAAATTGAATTTGTGTCCTTCGTTACTTTCAAAAATAATAGTGGACGAAATATGAAATAAAATTCCAACTACAACAGCCGAAATTTCCTTTGAGTAATGTTGTGCAAAATGCATTTGTTCTGCTAATAAAGTTCCAAGCGGAGTCATTAATGCGAATGAAAACATAAAAGCAAAAATCATCATTTTATTCATCTTCGCATTTACGAAAAATAAAGTCAAAATAATGGCAATAGGGAAGTGGTGTACTGCAATTCCGTATGCTAAATTGTTGTTTTCGTGAATTGGAAAACCTTCTAACAAGGCGTGAATACACAAACTAATAAACAACAACCACGGAATGTGATGCAATTCGTTATGTTCGTCGGTATGTACATGTACGTGACCGTGTTCGGCACCTTTTGAGAAAAATTCCAATAAGATTTGGAACAATATTCCAATCATAATGAAAACACCAACAGGTAATGTGGCATGTGCTTCTTCGCCTTCGTGAACGTGATTGTGTCCTTCGCTAAATAATTCGGGAAGTAAGTGCAAAACAGTAAGCGATAGTAAAAATGCACCACTGAATGCCAACAATAACTTGATGTTTTTTTTCTTTTGAGGTTTTAAAAACAAAGCGATTAAAAACCCTAAAATAACAGCTGAAAAGGTGATGATATATTGCATTATTTAAAAATCATAATTAAACGTTCGGATTGTGTTTTAAAGAATTTTCGCAATTTATAATCGCCAAAAATATCCAAAAGATAAATATCTGCTTCTTCCATGATTTTTTCGAAATCTTCTAAGCGAAGTGCTTGTACTTTTTCAGTAAAATGAAACTTTTCGCCTTTATCTTCAAAATCAATTTCTTTATAAATGTGTCCGTCTTTCAAATAACGTTTGATGTGAAAATCAATTCCGTCTACCGATTTTACTTCATCAGCTACTAAATTTTCTAAAACATAATCCACATTCATAAAATCGATTACTGCAAAACCTGTTTCGGTTAAACTGTTGTGAATGGCTTTTATGGTTTTATAATTGTCGGCATCGTCTTCAAAATAGCCAAAACTGGTAAACAAATTGAAAATCGCATCGTATTTTTCGTCACACGTTTCGCGCATATCGTGCACTTTGAAATGCAGTTTTTCATTCGCAAACTCAGACGCTTCTTTAATGCTATTTTCAGATAAATCGGCACCCGTAACATCAAAGCCTAAGGAATTTAAGTAAATGGCATGACGACCTTTTCCACAAGCTAAGTCTAAGATTTTAGCGTCTTCTGGAAGGTTTAAATAATGCGTTAAATTGTCCATTAACAATTGCGCTTCTTCGTCGTTGCGTTCCTTGTATAAAATGTGATAATATTCGGTATCAAACCAAGAGGCAAACCAATTTTCTGTTGAAGTCTTTTGTGTTTCTGACATTAATTCTGAATTCGTTTCTTTCAAGACGCAAATTTAGTGTATTTTTGCACGATAATTCAATTAATACAAATATTGATTTCTAATTTCAGGAATCAAATTTAAAAATAATAGTAAGGAAAAGGAAATTACTATTTTAAAGAAAAGTAAATGGAAAATTTTAAAATGACTGCCAAAACCTTCTTTGGTTTTGAAGAAATATTAGCTAGAGAATTACAAATTCTTGGTGCGCAACAAGTGGAAATCGGTACACGTGTGGTGAGTTTTAAAGGCGATAAAGGATTTATGTACAAAGCCAATTTGGCACTTCGTACGGCTTTAAAAATCTTAAAACCTATCAAAACCTTTAAAGCGCATAACGACAAAGCGTTGTATGAAGGCATTAGAGCGATTGATTGGTCGGATTATTTAACGGAACACAATACGTTTTTAGTAGAAACTACTTTGCATTCTGAAAACTTCAATCACAGTCAGTTTGTGGCTTTAAAAACCAAAGATGCGATTGTAGATCAATTTAGAGATTTGAACGGAAAGCGTCCAAGTATTGATAAAGATTTCCCAGATTTACAAATTCATGTGCATATTGATAGAGATAATGTAACGGTTTCGTTAGATTCTTCNNAACGAAGTTTTAGCAGCAGGAATGTTGATTTTATCGGGTTGGGAAGGAAAAAGTCATTTCTTAGATCCAATGTGTGGTTCAGGAACTATTTTGGCAGAAGCCGCGATGATTGCTTGTAACGTTCCTGCGAATATTAATCGTAAGGAATTTGGTTTTGAGAAATGGAAAGATTGGGATGCGGAATTGTTTGATAACATTATGGAATCGTTATTGAAGAAAACACGCGAATTTCATTATACGATTACAGGTTATGACAAAGCGCCAAGTGCGGTTTCAAAAGCAAAAGACAATGTTAGAAATGCCAATTTAGACGAATATATTACGATTACTAACGAAAACTTCTTCGATTCTAAAAAAGAAACCGAAGGACCATTACACATGGTATTCAATCCGCCTTATGGTGAGCGTTTGGATATTGATATGGAGCGTTTTTATAGAGAAATTGGCGATACGTTAAAACAAAATTATCCAAATACCAACGCTTGGTTCATCACAGCCAATTTAGAAGCTTTGAAATTTGTAGGATTAAAACCAAGTAGAAAAATTAAACTTTTCAACGGAAAGCTTGAAGCACGTTTAGTGAAATACGAAATGTACGAAGGCAGTAAGAAAGGGAAGTATATGAATACTGAAGAGTAACATTTTTTGTCAAGCTGAACTCGTTTCAGCTTCTCTACATAGATTCTGAAACGAGTTCAGAATGACAGATGCGTTTTCAATTCAACAATTTATCAGTTCAACAATTAAACATTATAAACAATGAGCAAAAAAGTAAAATCATTCTTATATAACTTCTTAGGATTTGTGGTGATTTATTTACCAACCTTATTTTTGGTAGACGAATTCACGCATTTGAATGGACTTTGGATTCCAATGACCGCTTTTATGGTAGCTTTAATTTTAGCTCCTAAATTTCAAGCGATAAAAACGCACAACGGTGAAAAAATTTACATGAAGTGGTTTTTTATTAAAGGTGTTAAAGAAATAGAATAAGGAAATCCCGAGTGTGAGCTCGGGTTTTTTTTGTTTTAGTTTAACGCTTATTGATAAAAAATTATGGATAAATGTCAATTAGGTGATAAAAAGTCTTTTCATTTTGGGAAACAAATTTAGTTTTAAGTTTTTTTAAATTAATTGTACAAGATTTATTTAAATACTCTAAACTCAATTCTATTATTTTATTTTCATCAATTTCTTCTCCAATTAATCCTGAGATTTTATGTCCATTTTCATCAACAAATTCGAATCTTGCGGAATCTAATAAAACACCTCTTAAAGTTCCTTTAATCTGAATTACATTTTCTTCAGTTATTGCTGAGTTTATTCTTTCGTATCCTTTGTGAATGTTTTCTGTTGAAATCTCCATCGTTTCATTGTTTTTTTCGATTTTTAAAATGGAGTTTTCAATGTCAATTTCTTTTAGAAATAATTTTAAATTATTCAAACTTCTAGGTGGAGTTACAGCAACAATTTCCTCAAATAATTCATCGCTACTTGTTGCAGCATCAATAAGCTCCATAACATTTTTAATAGCAGTATCAACTTCTGATTCAGAAAAAATATTATTTTTATTTAACTGAGTTAACTGAACACCAAATGAGCCTGTGGGAAGAGCCGTTAAATAAAGTTCAGCATCATCTATATCTTTTGTTTTCCCTCTTTTCCCTACAATACCATATTTTATTTTGGTAGTTTCAGTTTTAACAAGCTCTTGAAAAGGTTTTAGAACCTTACTTAAGAAATCTATTTTTATTCCTTTTGAACCTAATACAGCATTTCCACTGAATAATAGTGAAACTTTAGCTTCTTTTACTTCTTCCGATAAATTAGTTAATTTATCTTTTAATACCTCGATTTTTTTTGATAAACTTTTTGACATGAAAGGGTCATTGCTTACAAAACTTAATAAGTTTTCAAGCTCAATTATTTGACTCTTTATTTGATTTTTTGAATTTATCATAATGCTAAATTACTTAAATATTCCGAAGCTTCATTGTCTAAATCAGGAGTATTTAACTCTAATCTAATTATACCTTTCCAAACACCTAATCTATTATGTGAAAATAATTGAATCCAATATCTTGTATAATCAACTGTAAATAATGGATCCATTGCATAATTAAATGGATAATGGTCAAGTTTGTAATTTGTTTTTGATGTTTGAAAATCAAAAAATTCTACGAAGTTATCTTCTATATTTTTAACCTGTTCAGGAGTAAGTTTCTTTGGATTAAATAGAGTAACAATATCTAAGTCTCTTGGAGATCTTCTTTCAACTATCTCAATATTTTCAGTAAAACTTCCATCTAACCATTGAAACCCTTCAATTATTCCAACATCATTCAACTTTTTTCTAAATTTTAATAAACCTTTTAAAATCTCTACTCTTTCAGGTGAAGTGGCAAAATGTTTAGTAAATTCAAATGAATTGGATAAATAAGGACTCAGTTGACTTTTGTCTGTTGGGTCACCAATATGAGGTGGTGTTACATGGTTATGGTCAAATTTTGGAATCATTTATCTTAACAGCTATTTTGTTTTAAGCTTTTTGCTAATTTAAAATATGAACAGATATAAAAAATAGCTTATCAAATGTATAAAAAAATTTTTACAACTTTCTAAAACTCTCACAAAAAAAGCGTCACTTTTGTAACGCTTCGTTTATTATTTTTTCTCGGTTGTAGTTTTGTTTTTCTTGTAAATCGGTATAAAGTAACTTAGCGAGTAATTAAAACCGGCTCCAAATTTTCCATCATACGTTCGGTTGTAACCGGGTATGAAAAGGTTGTCAAAATTATCTGGTTTTTTGTTGGATACCAAATAGTTCAATCGTACCGAAAAACCCATATAAAGGTTATTAAATAACTCAGCTTTTATTCCACCTACAACTTCTAACCAACTTGCATTTAATCCATCAAATTCTGCTCCTGAAATTATGGTGTTTTCTCCGTAATAGTTCGTTGGGTCATAAATGGTGTAGCTGTTTAAGGTTTGGCTAAAACTACTAACTCCGTAGCGCATTCCGGCGTAAATCATGTTTTCCATGTCGAGCCAGTTTTCAAAGGAGTTGTAATCAAAACCTACTTTAAAATATGTTCCTTTTGTTGTGAAGTTCAAACGGTCGTCGTCAACGGTTTTGTCTTCGTTTCCAATTTCACCTGCTAGGTAAAAACGCTTGCTTAAACGATAATCTCCAACTACTTCAAAACCTCTATAGTCTTTTTCGTAAAACGAACGCGCTATTTTGTGTAAATCAACACCCACGCGCAAACCATAGCGCTCAGGATACATAACTTTTGCAGTGTCTTTAGTTTGTGCATTTCCTAATAACGAAATACAAACCAAGCTCAGACTAAAAATAAATCTTAACATGTACTTCATTTTCGGTTTCTATATTAGGTTGTATTACTTCAATATTTTGAATCCAGTTGTTGCCATCAGCAGTTAATTCAATTGGATTGATATCATTTAAATAAAATAGTGTTTTATAGCCACAAGCACGAGAAACATATTCATTGATTCTTTCATAGTTAAAAGTAATCGCATCAATATTATCATTTGCAGTATCAGTGTCGCTTCCGTTTTGGATAAAATTCAAAGTAGTAATATCAGCTGTTGTTCGCAATGGGACTTGGATTTTATTCACTCCAGTAAATCCAAAACCTTCTGTAAAAGTAGGTTCAATTACGCCTAAATTCGTAACACTTTTTAAAACAGTAGGATTAGCAGCATCGTAAAACTCAATAATTAATCGAGGTGTTACGGGAGTTCCTTCGGCACAAATATCATCTTTTTCGCAGTTCCAAAACGAGACGGCTAAAAGCAAGGATAGGGTTATAAAAACTATTTTTTTCATATTTATCTTATTCTGTCAGACTGAGCTTGTCGAAGTCGTTTTGTAACATTTCGACAGGCTCAATGTGACAAGTATTATCTTTTTTCTAAAAGAACCACGTTTTCCACATGATGTGTTTGCGGAAACATATCCACAGGACGCACACGAACTACTTTGTATTTTTCGTCCATCAAGGCTAAATCACGGGCTTGTGTTGCCGAGTTACAACTTACATACACAATTTTTGGTACATCTGTTTTCAATAGCATCTCTACCACATCTTTATGCATTCCATCTCTTGGTGGGTCAGTAATAATAACATCAGGTTGTCCGTGTTGCTTGATGAATTCGTCATTGAATACGTTTTTCATGTCACCTACATAAAACTCACAATTTGTAATGTTATTGCGTGTTGCATTGGCTTTTGCATCAATAATCGCTTCTGGAACGGCTTCAACACCAATTACTTTTTTCGCTTTTTTCGATACGAATTGCGCAATAGTTCCTGTTCCAGTATATAAATCGTAAACGGTTTCATTTCCGGTTAAACCTGCAAATTCTCTAGTGATTTTGTACAATTCATACGCTTGGTCCGAATTGGTTTGATAGAACGATTTTGCATTAATACTAAAATGCAAGCCTTCCATTTCTTCCAAAATATAATCGCGACCTTTGAACAAAATAATGTCTTGATCATACAACGTATCATTCAACTTTTGATTGATAACATATTGTAACGAAGTTATTTGAGGAAAACGCTCTACCAAGAAGTTCATCATCAATTCGATTCCGTTTTTATCGTTTTCATAAAACTGAATCAAAACCATAAGTTCGCCCGTTGAAGCAGTACGAATCATCAACGTTCGCAACAAACCTTCCACAGCTCTTGCGTTGAAGAACGTAAGGTTGTTTTCGTTTGCAAATCGTTTGATTTCGTTACGAATTTCGTTTGATGGATCTTCTTGTAAATGACATTTTTCAATATCTAAAATCTTATCCCACATTCTCGGAATATGAAATCCTAATGCATTTTTATTATCAAATTCAGTTCCCGATTGAATTTCCGCATCGGTCATCCAACGTGCATTTGAGAAACCGAATTCCATTTTATTTCTGTAGAATAATTGCTTTTCCGAACCTAAAATCGGCTCGAATTCTGGCAATTCAATCTTACCAATTCGTTTTAAATTATTATAAACTTCCTGATTTTTATAGAACAATTGTTGGCTGTACTTCATGTTTTGCCATTTGCAACCGCCACAAGCACCAAAATGCTCACAAACTGGTTCAATTCTATGTTCTGAAAATTCGTGAATTTTTATAGCTTTACCTTCGTAGTAGGCTTTTCTTTTCTTCATGGTTTGCACATCTACCACATCGCCTGGCACTACATTTGGAAGAAATATTACTTTGCCATCAGGAGCTTTTGCTACCGATACACCTTTTGCACCTGCATCAAGGATTTTTACGTTTTCGAATACGATTTTGTCTGTTTTCTTTTTTCCCATGAGGCAAAAATAAGAATTGTTGGGTGGATTTGATAATATATTTTACTTTTATACCAAATTTTAAAAAATGAAAACCCACTTAGCCTTACTTCGCGGAATTAACGTTTCCGGTCACAACATGATAAAAATGGACGTTTTGAAATCGCTTTTGAAAAATGCTGGATTTCAAAATGTACGTACTTACATTCAATCGGGAAATGTTTTTGTAGATTCGGAAGAAGAACATGGCGCGAGTGTTGGGTTTAAAATCAAGCAAGAAATTTTCAAAGAATTAGGGTTGGAAGTTCCAGTTGTGGTTATTACTAAAGAAGATTTGGAAGCGTGTTTCAAAAACAATTCATATCTCAAGGAAAAAGAGTGCGATACTAAGAAATTGTACGTTGCTTTTCTATCGAAAGAATTACAAGGAAGCGCCATCAACGATTTAAAAATAAGTCAATTCAAACCCGATGAAGCCGCAATTGAAAAAAGTAGAATTTACATTAAATATGCAGTTGGAGCAGGAAAAACCAGATTAGATCAAAAATATATCGAGAAAAAACTCAACCTTGTTGCGACAATTAGAAACTGGAATACGGTTTCGACGTTGTTGGAAATGTTTGAATAGATGATGGGTGATGGGTGATTTTTTCCATCTTCCAACAAAATTTACTACTTTTGTAATCGGTTGATTTCTCACCAGTAAGAAGGAATTGCGATGTAACAATCAATAAAAAACATTTTATGTCAGTTTTAGAAAAAATGAGTTCGGCTGAAGCTATTGCATTAGAAGACAAGTACGGTGCACACAATTATCATCCACTACCAGTTGTTTTAAGTAGAGGAGAAGGAGTTTATGTTTGGGATGTAGAAGGAAAGAAATACTATGATTTTCTTTCGGCTTATTCTGCGGTAAATCAAGGACATTGTCATCCAAAAATTGTGGGAGCAATGGTGCAACAAGCCCAAACTTTAACGTTAACATCAAGAGCATTTTACAATGATAAATTAGGGGTTTACGAACAATTTGTAACGAACTATTTCGGATTTGATAAAGTATTACCAATGAACACAGGAGCTGAAGCAGTAGAAACCGCTTTGAAATTGTGTAGAAAATGGGCATACGAGAAAAAAGGAATCAACGAAAACGAAGCACAAATTATCGTTTGTGATGGTAACTTTCACGGAAGAACTACTACAATCATTTCATTTTCAAACGATGAAAACGCACGTAAAAACTTCGGACCTTATACAGCAGGATTTATCAGTATTCCTTACGATGATATTGACGCATTAGAAAAAGCTGTGAATTCCTCAAAAAATATTGCAGGATTCTTAGTAGAACCTATTCAAGGCGAAGCAGGCGTTTACACTCCATCAGAAGATTTTCTTAAAAGAGCAAAAGCAATCTGTGAAGCAAATAACGTTTTATTCATCGCTGACGAAGTGCAAACAGGTATTGCAAGAACGGGTTCGTTATTAGCCGTTTGTGGAAATTGTACTTGTGAAGCAAAATGTGAAAAACAAGCCACTTATACACAACCAGATATTTTAATTTTAGGAAAAGCGTTATCAGGTGGTGCTTATCCAGTTTCGGCTGTTTTGGCAAATGATAGGATTATGAATGTGATTAAGCCAGGACAACATGGTTCTACTTTTGGAGGAAATCCAGTTGCGGCTGCGGTTGCAATGGCGGCTTTAGAAGTGGTTTCGGAAGAAAGTTTGTCTCAAAATGCTAGAAAATTAGGGAAAATCTTCCGTGAGGAATTAGCAAAATTTATTGAGACTTCAAACATAGCTACTTTAGTAAGAGGAAAAGGTTTGTTGAACGCTGTTGTAATTAACGATACCGAAGAAAGCGACACCGCTTGGAATATTTGTGTACGTTTAGCAGAAAATGGTTTGTTAGCAAAACCAACACACGGAAACATAATACGTTTTGCTCCGCCATTAGTAATGACAGAAGAGCAATTGAGAGACTGTGTTGCAATTATCATCAATACTTTAAAAGAGTTTGATAAATAAAAAAAATCCCAATCGAAAGATTGGGATTTTTTTTATACTTTAAGAATGGCGAGTAGCTATAAGCAGCTATTTAACGTTCCGGCGCTTGGCGAGGTTGCGAACTTCGGAACTGAGTATTTTCCGCTAAGATAAAATTTCTTGCGGAACGCAAACGTGAATTTATCACAAAATTCGCAATTGCGCCAAACGTGTGTTAGCGAATAGCCTTTTTATTGTAGTTCTGTTGGTATAACATTTCCATTTTTAGTTGCTATTGAATGAAATTCTGATTTTTTAGTATTATTTTCTTTGAAGATTCTAACCAATCTTTCAGATAACCAAAAAGAATATTTATCTCTAGTATACATTTCACAGATTATTTCAACAGTTTCATCTTTTAAAGGATATTTCTCAATATAATATGCAATTAAATCTGCTCTAGGATTAACCCAATTGAACCAATCACCTAATCTTTTTTGTTTAAATGCAACCTCAAATATTAACTCACCAAAACCGTTTCCAGCTAATGCTAAGTGAGTTTGCTCATCATTTGGTTTGTAATTTGAAATTTTTTCAAAAATATAATTAATTGATTCGTTAATTTCAGACGTAGGTATTAATTGATTTCTTAGTAAAGTTGCATAAATAGAATATGCTGAAGATTCATTTCTCAAAACCTTTTTCCTCCAGATTTCCCTTACTTCAGAAGGTGAGTATTCAAAATAATGTATAAGTTCAGGATATATATAAATAAAACGAGTGTCATAACCATATTCCTCCGTTTTTAAATAATGAGCTAAACTTTCTTTAGTTTCTTCACTACAAACTTCAAATATTTTTTTTAATAATTTTGAAATATTTGATTCAGAATAAAAGAGTAATCCCCATTCATCTAAGCGCTCAATCATTTCTTTCCAAAAGAATTGTAAATTTGCTTTGTCTATTGAAAATTCGATTTCTTTCACTAAATATTCAACATTTGCATCTGGTGGTGTAAATGTTGGATCGTAATGCCTAATTAATTTATTAATTAAACTTTCTTGCCCACCTTCAATTGTAATTTTTGAAAAGTTACTAGTGATAAAACTCCAATAAGATTCAGTATGATGTGGTTCAATATTATTATCTTTGAAATGAGCACAATCATTTCGGCGGTCTTTCCAGTATTTAAATTGCTGTCTTATATCATCATTAATATTAAAGATTGGAGATGAATTATTTATGATTTCTTCATAAACAGCTTTTTCCCAAGTTTCGTCACTTTGCAACTTTGCAATAATATTGTCCCATCGACCTTGAGGAATTGCAACAGGTTTTGTTGATTTGATAATTATTTCTTTTAGTAAAGTAAGAAAAAAAAGATAACTAAATAAAAGGGAACTTCTATATGCGGAATTTTTAAAAGAAATAACAGATTCGTTTAGTAATACATTGGCATTCTTGCTAAATTTTCTTTCTTCGCTCCAAATTTCAATTTGTAATTTCATATTGTTTTTGTGTGGTTTCGCAATAAGGTTTCCGCTAACTTGTATATATGTCTGACAAAATCAGACTTAGCTACCCAATTTTGGGTGTATATGTCTCATAAATATCATTTTCAAAAATAATAAAAAAATCTTACAAATTATCAAAAGGTTTTCTACATTATCAGATTGTAACAAACAAAAAAAGCACCGATTTCTCAGTGCTTTTTATATCATAAATAAGGTTAGTATTACATACCACCCATTTGTTTTTGAAATTCTTCCATAGTTGTTTTTGTGTATCCTTCACCAACTTTAAAAGCTTCAGCAGAAACTTCTTTTGAGAACTTAGTAGCTTTCATTACCATGTCGCCTTGAGCCGTTTGCGTTGTAATTTCTAAAGGGTAACCAGCAAGTTTTAATTTAGATTCTGCAGCACCCATTTGTGGTGCAATTGCTTCTGTTATATATAAAGTACTTTTAGTACCATCGTTCATGTTTACAGTAGCTTTATAACATTTAAAACCTGCAATTTCTTTTGTGTCTTTTTTATCGTACACAATATCTTTTGCATTGTCTAAATTGGTAAGACCATTTGCATTTTTTGAAGCTTCTTCTCCAGCATCAGTAATTTCATATTTCATACCCATTACTTCAACCGTCATTTTAGTATCTTTTTTATTCTCATTAGGAACGATGGTTTTCATCAACATCATACCACCCATCATGCTCATATCGGTAGCTTGCGTTTTTTCATCAAAGTGAACCGTTATAGTACTTTCACCCATAGCCGCCATTTCTTCGCTAACATTAGGCATTGTCATACTGTAAGTTACAGAACCTTTTTTTAATTGTGTTTGTGCATTGGCTGTAATTCCTACAAATAACAGGGTAGTTAATGCAATTTGTGTAAATTTTTTCATTTGAATAGTTTGTTTGAATAATGTTGTAAATGTAATAAAATACTATTTCAATACAAATTCAAAACGCACATTTACCCTTTTGGTCACTTTTTTACTAACCACACTTGGAATTTCAATGTCGAAATCGTCTGTATTGACAGTAAAGTCTGAAACAATTTCTATGCCATCTTTTCCTTTTTTTATTTTTGCAGTAATAGCAATGTCTTTTGATTTTCCATGCAGTTCTAATTTCCCTTTAATGGTATAGTTGTTTACAGTTGTAGTTAGTTTAGATAAGTCGAAATTTTCTATTTTTCCTTTAAAAGTAGCTTTTGGAAATTTATCGCTTTCCACATAATTCTCATTAAAATGTTCTTCCATTAAAGCGACTTTAAATCGGAATCCTTTCAGTAAAGCTAAAGAAGCTATTTCGCCTGTTTTCGTATTCAATACACAGGAAACTCCTGAATTTTTGGCTTTTACTTCTTCAAATGACGGTACCGAAGCTTCAAAAGTTATCGTTCCTGTTTTCGTAATTAATTTGTCTTGTGCAAAACTGAGGCTACTTATAAAAAGTAAAGCCATAATTATTTTAGTTTTCATAATCTTAAAATTTAGTTATTGAGGAAAATCGGCATTTTGCCATGCTGTAATGATATTTATATCATTTTGAGATAATCTAGGACCACCAAGCGGCATGGCTCCGGATGTTCCTTCTGGTCTTGAAATTCGGTCAATTAAATTATTTAAAACCGAAGCCTTCACATTTTCGTATGTAGTTAAAGAATTGGGTGCGCCAAAATTGGTTGGATTTCCATGGCAATTCAAACAATTGTTTTGAATTATGGGTCTTACATCATTTTGATAACTTATTGAAGTTGGAATTTCGGTCTCTGTTAAGTCGGAAACGCTGTCTTCACTACAACCCGTAAACGTTACTAAAATTAGGGCTAGAATTGGGAGTTTTTGTATCATTTTTTTCATTTTAAAAAGTATTAGTTATGAATAGAAAATTAAAATTTAGGTTAGGTCTAGGTGTTGCTTTGGTAATGATTTCAGCTATTGTTGTTTTATATTTTTATGTGTATCAATCCCATCGCGATATAGATGCTGAACAAGCTACTTTTGAAACCAGTGTGAGTGAATTATCGCAACGTTTCTTAAATAATCCAGATTCTTCAACCGTAACTTATGCTGACCAAACTATTTCCATATACGGAAATGTAACAGCATTGGATTTAAAGCAAAACACGATTACGCTAGATAACAAGTTAATTGCTACTACTTCTAAAGAAGAAATAAATAGAGCCAAAACAGGCGAATTGGTAAAATTAAAAGGACGATTTATTGGCTATGACGAATTGTTCAACGAGTTACGAATGGATCAATGTACAATAGAAGAATAAAAATGAAACGTATGAAATCAATTATTTTAATTATCGCTTTTTTAGGGTTTTCTTCGGTTTTTTCTCAAGCCACTATTTTTGATGTTGCCAGAAGAGGAACGGTTGCTGAAATGTCTTCTTTATTAACAGCACAACCTCAAGCAATAGAAACTAAGACCGCTCAAGGATTTACGCCATTGATTTTAGCTTGTTACAACAGTAATGATGAGGTAGCTACTTTTTTAATTCAACAAAAAGCCAATTTAAATAATGTGAGTCCAAATGGAACTGCATTAATGGCTTCGGTAGTTAAAAACAATCAAAAATTGGCAAAATTATTACTAGAAAACAAAGCTAATCCCGATTTACAAGACGGAAATGGCTTTACTGCTTTGCATTATGCAATTCAATTTAGAAATTATGAAATGATAGCACTTTTGATGCAATATCAACCTCAAATTACTATAAAAGATAATATGGGAATGACAGCAAAAGCATATGCACTAAACTTAAAAGACGAACAAATACAACACTTATTAAAACTATAGATTATGAAAAAAATTACTTTTTTATTTTATTTTTTAGCCACTTTTTACAGTTGGGCACAAGGCTATTCAACCGGAACAATTAGTTTGAATAATACGGCTGGAGTTGCCATGACGGCTAAGATAGATGTAAACACTTTGGTAACGCTTACTTTAACTGGACCTTCTAATCGTTGGTTTGCTTTAGGTTTTGGAGCTAGTTCAATGACCGCAGGAACAGATGTAGTGGTTTGTCATGCCAATACCGTTGCGTTGCCTTCATTTGATCGTTATTTGACAGGTTTTGCAGCTCCAGTATCTGATGGAACTCAACATTGGACAGTAACATCAAATACGGTAAGTGGCACTGTTAGAACTATTATTGCTACTAGAGCATTGAGTACCGGAGATACAAATGATTATACATTCTCATCCAATCCAAATCCAATAAGTTTGATTTGGGCTTACGGAAGTACAGCAAACAGCTACACTTTATCGTATCATGGTGGAAGAGGGGTAACTTCGGCTAATTTTACTCTAGGAAACAACGATTTTGTATTGTCAGAATTTAAGATGTATCCAAATCCTGCTAAAGAATATGTTACTATTGATTTATCTGATTTAACTTCAAATGCAACCGTTTTTATATATGATTATTTAGGAAGATTGGTTAAAAAGGAATTATTAAATACAACTTCTTCAAGAATAGAAACATCCAATTTGCAAAAAGGAACGTACATAGTTAAAGTTGATTCTGATAATGGATTAGCTTCTAAAATTCTAATAGTAGATTAAAACAAATTTTATGAAAAAAACATTCTTTTTTGCCTTGATGTTCCCATTTTTGGGATTTGCCCAAGATGATTTATTAAGTGAAATCGATTCTGTTCCTCAAAATCAAAAGGTAGAATCGGCTTTTAAATCGTTAAAAATTGTGAATTTAGAATCTACAAAATTAGCCGCTAAAGGTGATTTTTATTTTGTGGTAGCGCATCGTTTTGGATTTGTAAATAATGGATTTGATGATTTTTTTGGATTGGACAATGCCAATACGCAACTAAAATTTCTTTACGGAGTAAATGATTGGTTAACAGTTCATGTAGCAAGAAGTGGTTTTCAGGAAACCTATGATGCAGCTGTAAAATATCGATTGTTTGCGCAAGGAGAAAATAACTTTCCAGTGACTATTGTTGGATTTAATAGCATTGCCGTTAATACCGAATTAAAAGAGGAAGATTATCCAAAGTTAGAATTTGAAAATCGCTTGAGTTTTGCCACTCAAATTTTAATTTCCCGAAAATTTTCAGAAAAGTTATCTTTAGAATTGGCACCAACCATTTTTCACGAAAATACATTACGTGATATTTTAGATGAAAACAATATGGTAATTTCTCCTAATCCTCAAGATAACACACAATATGCAATAGGAATTGGAGGTCGTTATAAGCTAACTAAACGTTGGTCGTTTAACATAGATTATGTAACTCATTTAAACCGCGCTAACGAATCTATTTATAAAAACCCACTATCGATAGGTTTTGATTTAGAAACTGGCGGACACGTTTTTCAAATGCATTTTACCAATGCAACGGCAATGCATGAAACAGGTTATCTAGGACAAACAGTAGGTGATTGGGGAAAAGGCGAGTTTGGTTTTGGATTTAATTTGGTACGAGTTTTTTAAACATAAAAAAACCGAGCTTAGCTCGGTTTTTAATTTTTAATTCTTCTTAAGTAATACTTTCTCTTGTGAAAATTGATATGCTGCATCTAAGAAGGCAATCATTTTTTTCCAATTGGCATTAGGTTCGTACGAATTGATGTAATTTTTAGTAGAAACAATAACTAATTTATTGTCTTTTATTTCGGCTTTACTTACAAAACTTCCGGTTTCATTTTCCACTTTTACATTTAGTTTTTCTAAACCGCTAATGGTATATCCTTCTGGAATATCTAAGTTGATGGTATATTCAAATGAACGTGGGAAAATGGTATAAATATTATTGGTTCTTTCGTATTCTTTTTCTTCAATATCTACTTGTGAACTGATGAATTTTCCAATATCTAAAATATAATTGTTTCCTGCTTTTTTGATGAAATTTGAAGTAATAGTGAAGTTTTCAGTAATTACTAATGGTTCATTAATACCAAATCTTCCTGTTTTATCAACCTTTAAATCGTGTTTGTCAACTTTTATGTCATATTCTTCTTCAATATCTTTTTTGAATTTTTCAACCTGATTTTGTTTGAATTTTTCAATTAAAGCAGCGTATTCTTTTTTGTATTTGTCTTTGTCCTTTTGTTTTCTAACTAAATCTAAAACCGGGCTAGTGCCATATTTCTCATAATCTTCATTAATATAATCATAGAAGAAAATTTTGCTATTGTGCTCAAACTCTTTGTTATGACCATATAATGAAGAAATTTTTGTAGCATTTGCAGTAGAAAAATCAGCACTTACAGAAAGATTAGTAGTTACTTTAGTAACATTGTCTTTGTAGGTTAAGCCTGGAAGTTTTATTTCTTCAATATCACTTACTTTTTTGCTTTTAGAAACTTTAAGCGCATAGGCTTTTGTGTTTTCTAATGTGCTGTCAAATTGATTAGGAATTGAAAAAGGATCAAAAATTCCGAAATAAATAGGGCTTTCTGTATTTACTTTTAGAAGGATTCTAATGTTTTCCTGAATTAATACATCGCTTATTGGACCATTTTCTCTTCCAGTAGCAACAATAATATCAAATTCAATTTTTTGTTTTTTAAGGAATTGCATGAAATAATTAATGAACTGTTCTTCTTTTGAGAAGAAAATAGTATCATAACCATAAAGCATAAATGGATTCATGATTTTAGCATCGTTAATTACAAAAGCTTCAATGTATCTAGTGTAATATTGGTGACGCATAAAATAATATACGGCTTTTACTTTTTCTTCATTAGAATTAAATTTCTTGCCTTTTAAAAAGTCTTCTACATCATTTAAGTTACCCGCTGGAAAAAATTTCGAATCATAATAATTAAAAATATCTTCTTTAGAAACCGTTCTTTTGATGATGCTTTCTTTTTCAGGTAAAAATGCAGCAGCTCTTTGCTCAAATTTTCCAGAACGCGCAAAATAAACTTGAAATTTATAACATGGAAGTTCTACTAATGGTAAAAACCATCTTGGAAAATCGTTTTTTGGAATGTCAGTTGCTACAATTTCATATTTGCGTTCGCCACTTTTATCTAATGGAATTTGTTTTAATTCTGGACCATTATTGTAGGTGTTGAAGTTAACAAAGAAATCATTTTCGGTCTGAAAAGTTAATTTGTAATTTAAAATGGAATAACTTTCACCAAGTGTTCTTTCTACTACATCAAATCCAAATTCATAAGTTGAACTAAAGGTTTCTGTGCTATAATTATAGAAATCAATAATATCGCCAATTTCTAAATTTGGAACAGCAATTTTTTTCTCTTTATCAACGGTAACAGCTTCTTTTTCGGTATTTATGATGTTTTCTGTTCCGTTTGGTTTAATAACTTTTATACCAATAACGGTTTTAAGAACAGCTCCATATCTTGGATTTGATTTTTCTGAATAACTGAATTCTGAGAAACTTGTAACGGCAGCTTGATCGTTTAGTTTTACTCTTTTTCTGTATGCCGATCTAAATGTTACGCTTTTACCAAATTTATGAAAATCATAATCTTCATATTTATAAATAATTACAGCAGATTCATTTTTGTACTTATCTGGAACCGTATTTTGGCTTTTGTATTCGTCATTTTTGCCCCAAAAGAAATCTTTAATTTCGTCTTTTGTTTGCGCTTGTGAAAGACTAACCCAAATAAAGGTTAGTAGGAATAATTTGAATTTCATTTTGGATTTTTATTTGGTTAAAACAACTTGTTCTGAATAGTTTTTTTGAATTGTAGCATAATGATTTTTCCAATCATTAAATTTTGATGACTTGATGATTCCGTTTTTAAATTGAAATTGTTTTGTATATTCTAACGTATTTCCTTTTACTTCATATTTCATTGAAATGGTATAATCATCTGTAATTATCGAAATATTTTCAGGCATTTTCGTTACTTTATAACCATCAGGAATTTGTAAACTAATCTTAATGTCGTCAAATGATTTGTAGCTTAACATAAAATCGGTTTTACGCTCTTTAAAATCAAATGAATTGTATTCTTTGTTGTAATTCAAATCCACATAAATTTCATTGTCAAAAGAAGAAACATGATTGGCAATGGAAACATCATAATCCAAAGTTAATTTTTGATCTCTATTTAATAAATCAGAAGTTTTAATATTAGTTACAGTACAGTTTTTATCTTTCGAATTCAAATACCAACGTAAAGCGTCTTCTTTTTTATCGTTTTTTATGGAGTTATAGCTGTATAAAAACGAAGCTCTACTTTCTCCAAGATAATCTATTTTTACTTTTCCTTTTAAGGTTTCGTTTTCAATAACGTAGTTAATTACACTTTTTTCAGTATTTGAAGCCGCATTTTGAACGGGAATTTTATCTAAAATGAATTTGTCTCCATCTTCAATTAACACTTCTTTTCCTTGAATTCTTTGTGCGTATTCTCCAAACGAGTTGTATTTTTCAGTTCCGTCTAAGAAGTATTTCTTTCCGTTTTTAATCAAAGCACAAATCATGTGATTGTCAACAGATAGGGAAGGAGTGCTGTAATCATAAGCAATATGGTTGGTTCCAATCCAACACAATCTAGCATCAAATCCAGCTAGTTTTAGCATTTGTTTTGTTAAGTTGGCCATTCCTTTACAATCACCATATCTTTTTTGGAAAACATTCTGAGAATCATCGGGTTTAAAACCTGCAATTCCATCTTCAAAAGCAATATATCTGATGTTATCTTGAACCCAATAGTAGATGTTTTTTATCTTCTCTTCGTCGGTTTTGGCATTGGCTGTTAACTCTTTTACTTTTTCAGCAAAAATGGTAGTTTCATCTTTCATTGAATCTACAAGCGATTTGTACCATTTATATAAATCGGCAGAAGAACTAAAAAGTGGTTTCTTTTCGTTTTTAACCGAAAATGATTTCGCAACAAATAAGATATGTGGATATAAAAAACTTGGTCCTGGACTATAGTTTTCTTTTGGATTTCCGTTTAAATTTTCAATGGTGTAGGTGTAAATGGTAGTTTCTGCACTTTGCGTTATTGCTTTTTTAATTGCAAAACCATCGAAGTTAAATTCTTTAATTTCTAAATCTAACCATTTTGGAATTTCAATAATTACCTTTTTTTCAATAACAGGAAATTCATCACTAAAGTAAATACTTGTAAAATATTTACTGTCTTTGATTTTCTTTTCCATTTGATATTTGTACGTATAACCTTGAACGGGAAAATCAACTTGCATAAATTTTACTCGGGCATCATTGTAGAATAAGTCATCGCTTTTGTAAAATTCATCATTTACAAAAAAGTTAGCTTGTTTGTCAGTTTTGTATTTTAAAGAGAAATTTTCAATGCTAGATTGGCTGTCATAAAACTCATATTTTTGAATATCAGCTCTATGATTAATATTCATTAAGTGTTCTTTTACGTTGTAATTAACTTCAACAAGATCGTTTGTTTTGTTAATATTAAAAGTCACTTTTTCGGTACTGTTAAGAATTGCGATATCAAATTTATCGTACTTTTCTCGTATCGATTTTGCAGTTTTAATTTCTTCAGGCGATGGATCTGCATTTTTTTGGGCAACAGATGAAATACAAAAGAAAAGGACAAATAAAAATGGAGAAATTTTCATGTTAAAATAATTTGCAATAATATAAAAAAATAGTTTACATATTAAAATAAAAACTGCCTTTTATTAAAGGCAGTTTTTATTTTTTAATCAAAAAAGAATGGTCTTATTTTTTTAGAAAACTTTCCGAATATTTTTTACCGTCTTCTGTTTCAATTAAAAGAATATAAAATCCTTCAGACAAATCTGAAACCGAAACACTTGAATTAGAAAGTTGTACATTTTTAACTACTTTTCCTAATGTTGAAATGATAGAAATATTTTTAATAGTTAGCATTTCGATATTTGAAAGTGTAAGAATATCAGATGTTGGGTTAGGATATAATTTAATTTTTGAATTACCATTATCAACTAAACTTAACGGACTTGATCCTTCAATAATTGTTAAAGCCTGATTAACGTTAGGGTTATTGATAACATCCACTACACCAGAAGGCCAAATAACCACAACTTGTGTAACTGCTGTTTCTGTACCAATTCCAAAATGAGCATTCAAAGTACTCATGTGTCTGAATCCTTCACCACTTCTAATGTCTCTAATTTGTTTTCCCCAAGCGCCATGAATTTCTACTCTTGCACCAATTCCGTTTCTATTACTTTGAATACCTTGAAGATCGAATTTTATCCAATTGTTTCCGTTTGGAACGGCATATCTAACAGTTGTTCCACTTTGAAAATCTAAAAAGCCATCATTGTTTAAATCTCCCACAGAAGAAACTCCTAAACCAGTGTATGTAACTGGAGCAAAAGTATTGTTACCTTGATTAAACATGATTTTATTTCCACCTCCAATTACATCTACTTTACCATCATTGTCAAAGTCATAAGCTAGGTTATCAATATTTGTTGATAGATTGGTATCCCATCCTGAACCAACAGTAATATTAGAGTAAGCTTCTTCAGTACCATTTGTAGTATCTAAATTGTTTCTGAAAAAATTATGTGCTCCAGAACTTGCAGTTATTATAATATCCATATCTCCATCGTTATCAAAATCAGCTACTGCAGATGACCAAGTTTGTATAGGTGTGATGTTAATTCCAGCTAAAGCAGAAATATTAGTGTAAACTCCATTTCCGTCATTTCGGTATAATTCACAAGGTGGACCAGAACATTTCGATACAAAAATATCAGAATCACCATCGTTATCAAAATCTGTAAATAGTGAAGCGTAATTTCCGGTTGTTGTTGCAATACTCATTGCACCAGGAGTTACTGTTGATTGATAAAAAGTTAAAGCACCAGTTCCATCATTTAAGTAGTAGCAACTTGGAGCAATATCATGACAAACAAAAATATCTAAATTTCCATCGTTGTTTAGGTCTGTAAAATTAGTTCTTTGCGAAAAAATGTATTGTCCAGGTGTATTAGTAGCATAAGCAGTTCCTGTACTATTTGATGTCAAGATTGTAGCACCACTACCATTTCCTAAAACAATATCGTTAAAACCATCTTTGTTATAATCTCCAGCGGCTAAACTCCAGTTAGGTTGTAAAACAGTTCCAGATAATGGATAATCAGTAACAGTATAAGTTCCTGGAGTAGAAGTTTGATAATGTATTCTCATATTAGCTGCACTTATACCAACAATATCATCTTTGTAGTCTCCATTCATGTCAACAACACAAATATTGTAACCGCTATTAATAGTTGCTACAGTTTGTGTAGTATATGAAACAGGTGTAGTAGGTACTATAATTGTACTTTCAGATAATTGAAAACTAAAACCTGTATTGTTTGTGGTGTTTAACCATCTGTTGTCCCATGCAATAAAATAGGTTGTTCCGGCAACTACATTAAAGTTAACTACAGAAGAATAACCTGAACCAGTATCATCATCTCCTGCAAAACAAGTTAAAGCGGCACAATTACCAGTGTAAATGTGAACACGAGTATCTTTTCTTGGAGTGTTTGCGGCAATATCAGATGTTATTGTTACCGAATAATTTTGAGTTGGAGTATAAGCATACCATTCTCCAGCAGGAACATTTACAGCAGGAATAGCACCATTAGCTGCACAAAAAGTACTAGGCTGTGTTCCATTAATAACTCCAACGCTATAAATTCCAGGACCTGAAATTGGCAAAGCAGTGCCACAATTGTCCTGGGCATGTATTCCTAAAGAAGAAAATAATGAAAATAGAAAATAAAAAGTAGTTTTTTTCATAGTTGAGATGTTTTAGTTAGTAGGTTTGTTTTTTTAATTGCAAGGTGTTGTTAATGAATTAATCCATTCTTCAACAAGAAGTACGCCCTCTTCATGAATTACTGTTCGTCCATGTAAAGGCATTCTGTATGTTTCATCTACAGTATTAAGTCTATGATAAAGCATAGATCTGTAAATATTTCCAGGAGTAACAAGTTTAGAAAGTGCAGGCTCAAAATTTTGCATATCCTGAGTGTCTACACAAACTCCCATGTTTGTTAAATTATTATAAGTTTCCGAGAAAGCAAATTTCATAGGTCTGTAATCGCAGTGACCGTGTTCTTTGTGACAGTGAGCACAATTAATATCAAAATAAGAGCGAACTCTTTTTTCAATAGGCTTGCTACTATCATTGTAATCAACAATGGTATTTGTTTCTGAAGGTAAACTGAAATTATTAGTCAAAATTCCAGCGTCAATCCATTTTGTTAACTGGTTTTTAGTTTCGTTTCCATAATTAAACAAACTATTTAGATTTTGAGGTTTTATACCAATAGGAATGTTTTTTTGAACATAATTCCCGTTTTCATAGCTTTTAGTTTTATGACAAACAATACATTGCGATTCATTTGGAATACGATAATCTACAGTTCGGGTTACATCATTTTCATCTTTGAAAGTAATGTTTTTTGTGCTTCCATTCAAATCTAAATAAGCTTCAGTTTGCTCATCATTCCAAACATAATCAGCAAAAATCCACCCGTCAGATTTTCGAATCATAATTCGTGTTTCAATTATTTTGGTAGTATTAGAAGGTTGCACATTGTCATAATAGAAAGTTTTAATAAGGGCAGCACCTACAGGAAGATCTAGTATTTGGTCATCACCATTATAAGTTGCTTTCATTCCATTTGGTAACCAAACAAATCTTTTTTTATGAGCATAATCCGTAAATAAAGAAGAAATTGGTTCGTAAGGTAAAACATTTAATGAAGGAACTTGATTCTTCATTTCTCCTTCAAAAAAATGATAGTCCGATAAGTTAGGATATGGAACTTGTGTTAAATCTACAGTTACTGGTGAAACTGGAGTATATTCTTCATCGTCATTGTCTGTACAAGAAAAAAATATAAGAAGCGAAATAGCAAAAAAGGATAGAATTGCGTATTTTTTTGTCATATTAGTAGGGTTTGTTTGTTTTTGTAATAACAAATATAACTTTTTTTTTAAAATGACAAATTTTTATGAGTTCAATAACTAATTATTTAACAGTTTTTCTGAAATTTCAACATTATAATTTTTTAAATTATTGAGTGCATCTTCCGAATGATAATCAAAAGTCATTTCCAATTCTTTGTATTTCTTTTTGTTTTCAATGCGATTTATGCTGTCATAAAATCGACGTACTTCTTCCATATTAGAAATAATCAATTTTGGGACTTTTACATTATTTCCCGATTCGTCTTTAGCAACCATTGTAAAATAACTCGAATTGCAGTGTTTTTTAATTCCTGTTTGAATGTGTTCCGATGTTACTCGAATGCCCACAACCATTGAAGTTTTTCCAACGTAATTTACTGAAGCTTTCAAAGTTACTAATTCGCCAATTTCCACCGGATTTAAAAAGTCAACTGTATCAACAGAAGCCGTTACACAATAGCATCCCGAATATTTTGAAGCACAGGCAAAAGCAATTTGATCCATGAGTTTCAATAAATAGCCACCATGAATTTTTCCGCTAAAATTAGAATGCGAAGGCAACATTAATTCCGATAACGTAATTTTTGATGCTTTAACTGTATTGGCTGTTTCCATACTATTTACTATTAAAATAGGGTGATTGTTCTGGCGTTACTTTTACAATAAAATAGTGTGTATCTCCCCACCAAGGTAAAGTTTTTAAGCGTTCTTTGTATTCCAATTTCACATATTGACCTTGGTATTTCTTTAAATCTTCAATGACTTTTTCTTCACCATCTTCAACTGAAAATGGAAAAAATCGGGTAGCACCAAAACCTTCATTTAGTTCGCCTTCCCAAGTTTTGAAAATAACACCTTTATGACTAAATTTTGATAAAACACCGCTTCTAACACCATCGCTTAAGGTGAAATTGTAAATAAACAAGGTATAACCTATTAAACCTATGGTTACCGCCAATAGAAAGTAAACCAAAATTTTTCTTGCTGTGTTCATGTGTTAGTTATTTTCTTCTGTTAGTAAATTTTCTTCGTTTTCAGCTCTTTTTAAAACCGATTCGGGCAAAGCTTTTTTAGCTTTAGCACCCATTTTCTTTAATTTTTCAACACTAGTAATTAAATTTCCTTTTCCGTCAACAAGCTTGTTCATGGCGTTACCGTATTCGATTTTGGCTTCGTCCATTTTCTTCCCAATTTTAATCAAATCGCCAACAAATCCTTCAAATTTATCATATAAAGCACCTGCCTGACGCGCAATTTCAATTGCATTTTCTTGCTGTTTTTGATTCGTCCACATACTATCAATCGTGCGTAAAGTAGCCAAAAGGGTAGAAGGCGTAACAATCACAATATTTTTCTCGAAAGCTTTGTTGTACAAGGTAGTATCTTCATTTAACGCCACAGCAAATGCAGATTCAATAGGAATAAACAACAACACAAAATCTGGACTTTCCATGTGGTACAAATCATGATAATTTTTGTTGCCCAATTGTTCTACATGACGATTAATCGAAACCACATGTTCTTTTAAATGCTGATTTTTCAGGTTGTCATCTTCTTCGTTAATATAACGTTCATAAGCGGTTAAAGTAACTTTCGAATCGATAATCATTTTTTTACCATCTGGAAGATTGATAATCACATCCGGAAAAACTCGACTACCATCTTCAGTAGTATGACTTTGTTGCACAAAATATTCTCTATCTTTTTCTAATCCTGATTTTTCTAAAACACGTTCTAAGACCAATTCGCCCCAATTTCCTTGCATTTTGCTATCGCCTTTTAACGCTTTAGTTAAATTGATGGTTTCTTTGCTCATTTGTTCGTTCATTTCGCGAAGTCCCAAAATTTGTTGGCGTAAAGCCGCATGATAATCGATACTTTCTTTGTGTGTGTCTTCGACTTTCTTTTCAAAAAGTTGAATTCTATCTTGTAAAGGAGAAAGAATATTTTTAAGATTTTCCTTGTTTTGCTCGGTGAATTTTACCGTTTTTTCTTCTAAAATTTTATTGGCCAAATTTTCAAATTCTTTGGTAAATTTTTCTTGAAGTTGTTCTACTTCTTGCTTTTGTTCTTTGTTGCGTTCCCAAAGATTGTCAAAATCATTTTCTTTTTTTGCCAAATGAATCGCTAATGATTCTTTTTCTTTTTGCAGGTTTTCTTTTTCGGAAGAAAGTTGGGCAAACGATTTTTCAAATTGATTTCTTTCGGTTTGAAACTGGATTTTCAATTGTTCAATTTGATCTAAAAGTCCGTTAATTCGTTCTTCTAAACCCGATTTTTCAGATTGTGATTTTGCGGAAAACAATAATTTTCCAATAAAAATTCCAATTCCTAAGGCAATAATAAATGCGGCAAGTACTAAAAGTGTTTGTGACATGGTGGTTGATTTTGTTTAATAATGTAAATGTAGCAAAAAATAAAATTTGAAGGCATAATAGTATTTAAAAGTCTTCGAAATTTTATTGAAAATAAGTTCGTCGATGTAATAATTCGTTCATCGAGTTCCAATGATAATTATATGTTAAACAGTTAAAAACCATTTATTTGTGTTGAAATATTTTATACTTTTACCATGTGATTTTGATTAGTTATTGAATATATCGTTAGTTACATATCTAAAAAGAGATTCAGTCGTTTATTCCTCTCAAGTTATAGCAGATCAGAAAAACGTAATAAATCAAAATCGACACAGGGAGGTCTTAATCAAGGCCTCCTTATTTTTTGTATCACTCCAACAGTTTTTACTATCTTCGTTGCCTCTTAAATGTAATTTTAAATGCATCATCATTTCCTTATTCACAAGCCATACGGATATTTATCGCAGTTTATTTACCAATTAAAACGCAAGAAAAAGTTGTTGGGCGAATTATACGATTTTCCAGAAAACACGATGGCAATTGGTCGTTTAGACGAAGATTCTGAAGGTTTACTTCTGTTAACTACCGACGGCATGATGAGCGAAATTGTCCGAAGCAAAAAAGTAGAAAAAGAATATTACGCGCAAGTGGATGGATTAATTACTGAAGAAGCCGTCGAACAATTGCGAAACGGAGTTGAAATCGGCTTACACGGCAAAAAATACAAAACCAAAAAGTGCAAAGCTTTCAAATTAGAATCTATTCCCAATTTAGGAGAGCGTGGTAAAAAGATTCGAGATGAACGTCACGGCCCAACTTCTTGGGTTTCCATAACTTTAACCGAAGGAAAATTTCGTCAAGTTAGAAAAATGACATCAGCAGTTGGCTTTCCTACGTTACGATTGGTTCGTGTGCGTGTAGGAAACATTCATTTGAATGATTTAAAAGCGGGTGAAGTTTTGGAAGTAAGTGGTTTTGATGTATAAAAAAAAACAGCTATTTCAGGTGAAATAACTGTTTCCATTATTGAATTAATATAACGATTACTTGAAAATTTCAGTGAAAAAGGTTTTCATTGTTTCCCAACTTCTTTTATCGGCTAATTCGTTGTAGGCAGCGCCTTTGCTGTTATCGCTTCCCGCATCTTTGTGTGTAAAGGCGTGAACTGAATTTGCATAGTAAACCATTTGCCAATCGGCTTTAGTTTCTCGCATTTCGGTTTGAAAAGCTTCCACTTCTTTTGCAGGAACATAAGGATCGTCTGCACCATGTAATACTAAAACTTTTGCTTTAATTTCATTAGTTGGGCTATTCGCTGCTTTTCTTAAACCGCCATGAAAAGAAACTACTCCTTTTACATTTAAGTTACCACGAGCCGTTTCAATAGCACCTGTTCCGCCAAAGCAATATCCAATTACCGCAATCTGATTTTTATCAGCACCGGCTTTTACTAATTGGTCAATCGCCAATTGAATTCTTTTTTGATATTCTGCTGGATTGTTTTTGTATAAACCTGCATTTTTTCCAGCTTCACCTGTATTTTTTGGATTGTTTCCAACTCCGTAAATATCAGCTACAAAAGCATGATAGCCTAATTTTGCTAAAGCTTCCGCGGATTCTTTTGCGTGTGCATCAATGCCCATCCAAGCAGGAAGAACTATAACACCTGCTTTTTTTGGATTTGCTTTTTTTGCTTTAGCAAAAAAGCCTTCTAATTTTTGATTACCATCGGCGTAATCTACTTTTACTAATTGTCCAAAGCTATTCATTGTTGCTAAGAGTAAGGTAATGTAAATGTACTTCATAACTTTTTTTAGTAAAATTATAAAAATTGAAGACACTTGGCGTTAAACAAAAGGTAAAATTGGGATAAATTATTTGATTTTGAACTTACCAATGGAAGCATCAAAAGTCAAATGTTCAGTATCAAATAACGTATTAAAAATCCCAGTTTGAATCAAATTACAAGGTTGGTCTTGTACAATTTGAGTTGGTGTGAACACTATCATTTCATCAGTCATTTGAATCGCTAAATCGATGTCATGCGTAGAGTAGAGGATAGTTTTTCCGGTTTCATGCGTGAGTTTTTGCAACAGTTTCAACAAAGTCGCTTTGTGAACTAAATCTAAATGTGTTGTAGGTTCGTCTAAAATAATAATCGAAGTATCTTGTGCCAAAGCTCGAGCAATTAAAGCTATTTGTAACTGACCATCGCTAATTTCATCGTGTTTTTTATGAATCAAATGTTGGATTTCGGTTAACGAAATAGCTTCTTCAATTTTGATTGTATCTTCTTCGGATAAAGTTCCTAACCAATTAGTGTATGGCTGTCTTCCTAAAGCGATGATTTCGTAAACGGTTAAATTACTTGGAGGCAATTTTTCAGTTAACACGATGCTTAATTCTTGCGCTAAATCAAGTGGTTTATAACTTTGAAGCGACTTATTGAGTAAAGAAACTTCACCTTGTAAAGGAGGAATAATTCCAGTTATTGTTTTTAATAAAGTCGATTTTCCGATTCCGTTTTCACCAATTAAAGCGATTAATTTCCCTTTTTCTAAACCAAGATTAATGTTCTGAGCAATAGTAATCGTTTCCGATTTTGACTTGTAGCCAATCGAAAGGTTTGAGGTTTGTATGGTGAAATTTTTTTCGCTCATGATTAAAATCGTTTCTTTCTAACTAACAACCAAATCACAACTGGTGCTCCAATTACGGATGTTATTGCATTTATTGGAAGTGTAATATCATTTCCTGGAACTTGAGCAATAGTATCACAAAAAAGCATGACAATCGCACCAAGTAAAAGTGTACTCCAAAACAACACAAAATGATTACTCGTTTGAAACAGCAATTTCGCCATGTGAGGAACTGCCAACCCAATAAAAGCAATTGGTCCAGCAAAAGCGGTAATACTGCCTGCTAAAATACTGGTGGCGATAATAATTAAAAAACGCGTTTTCTTATAGTTGATTCCGATACTTTGGGCGTATTTTTCTCCTAATAATAAAGCATTCAAAGGTTTGATTACCATAAAACTAATTCCAATTCCGATGATAACAAAAAGTGATAAAAGCGAAATTTCATTCCATGATAAATTTGAAATGCTTCCCATGGACCAAAACGTGAATTTCTGCAATTTTTCAGCCGAAGTAGAATAGGATAAAACCGAAACTATGGCACTAGTGAAACTTCCAAACATCAATCCGACAATTAGAATGGCCATGGTGTCTTTCAATTTTTGGGAAACCAATAAAACCGCCATCAAAACTAAAAAACTTCCTAAACTCGAAGCTAAAACTAATCCGTAATTCGATAAAAAGAATGAGGAAATAAATGAAGGTAAAAATCCAGTTCCTAAGATAATAAATGCCACCCCCAAACTCGCACCCGAACTCAATCCTAAAACATAAGGTCCAGCCAACGGATTTCTGAACAACGTTTGCATCAACAATCCGCTCATCGAAAGTCCAATTCCTACTAAAATTGCGGTAATAGCTTTTGGGAAACGGAAATTCCACAGAATAATTTCCCAACTTTCCTTACTCATTTCTTGAGATAAAAGTCCGTTAACGACTTCTTTCAAAGGAATTGCGACAGAGCCTAGACTAATGTTTACCAAAAACAAAAACACCATTACTAAAAGTAAGATGATAAAAAGAAAGTTTTGTTTTTTGGTTAATGGCATGCGTTGAATTTTTGGCTAAATTACATTATTTTAACTTCTCAAAAAAGAACAATTCATGATTGGGTAATGCTTCAGGATGTAAAATTTTTACAATGTCTTTCAAAACCAAATCAGGACGATTTTGTGCTAATTCGTAATAAATAACACCACCAGTTTTGCCTTTTTTAGTACTAAATGAATATACATTTTTGTTCTTAACCGCTTTAAAATGAATGTAATTTGGGTTGTTATCCAAAATTTGTTGAATTGAACCAAATTGTCCAGGACCAATCCAAAAATCGGCGTCTTTTGCTTTGTCTAAAACGCTTTCGAACGATAAAGCTAAGCTTCCTGTTCCTTTGGAATCTTTCCATAGATAATTGCCATTGGCTTCTTTTAGGAAATAGGCAGCCCAACTATCGCCTTGTGGTAAAAACCATTGATCTTCATAGATGGCCCCAGCAAAAATGGTTGGTTGGGTTTTCGCGTTTTTCGCTAAAGCTAATACTGAATTATACTCTTTTTCAATTGAATTGAAGATTTCTGTCGCTTTTTCGTCCAAATCATACAAAGCGCCAAAGAACTTAATCCATTCTGCTTTTCCCAAAGGTGTTTTTTCGGTCCAATCGCCGTTGAAGATGATTTTCTGACCGTTTTTTTCTAAGTTTTTGTAGGTTTTCAAATCGCCATCAACACTAAATCCAACGATTACATCAGGTTGAATGTCTAAAATGACTTCGGTATTTAAACCTTGATTAGAACCTAAATCTCTTACTTTTCCAGCATCGATTAAAGCCCTAGTTTTTTCTGATGAAATATATTGTGTTGTTGGAAAACCAATTAATGTATTTTCTATGCCTAATGATTCTAAAGCCGGAATATGCGTAGTTGAGGTTACAATCACTTTCTTAATTGGCACCTCAATCGAAGTAAATTGTTGTAAACTATCTGGAATTTGAACGCCTTTTTTATGAAGCACATACGTATAATTATCTTTTGCTTCAGGATACGCATTCGAAACTTTTACAATCGAAAAACCTTCGTGTTTTTCAATCGAAAAACCTTCCGCATGTTGAATGCTGTTTTGTACGGAAGTATTTAGATTTGCAGAACTTTCCGATTCTTTACATTGGATAAATCCTAAAAATAAAATGACTAACAAGAAATAATGGCGCATGAAAATGTTTTTTGCAAAAGTAGTACTTTACATTCAAAAACAGATTATATGTAACAAATGATGCCAAACGATTTATCAAAAACCACTAAATTTGTCATAAAAAAACATGAGAACAGATTCAAACGCTTTCCTTTATGCAGTAGCAACTATTATTTTAGCACATTTTGTTATTGGCTTTATTTGGTTGTGGCGCAAGATGAATAAGAAGAAGTAGTTTTTTGAAAGATGTTTAGTAAATATTGCATTTTTATAAAAATATAATACCTTTGCCCTCGAATTTTGGTTGTTGTTTCTGAATTTTTCAAAACAACATTAAAAGGGAATTAGGTGTAAAACCTAAGCTGTACCCGCAACTGTAAGCTATAAAGCTTGTTATTATCTACATTACCATTGTTCGCCTTGGCGAATGAGAAGGTTGATAACAAGACGCAAGCCAGGAGACCTGCCACATTCATTGAGTAACAAACTTTCGGGAAAAAAAGTTTGAGTATGGGTAAATTCTGTGCTTTTCTCCCCAATTTATTAAATTTTTTATTAACCCTAAAATGAACAAAAAGTTTATTGGCTTAAGTGTATTTACACTGGCTACTGCTTTTGCGTATGCTCAAGAATCAGATACGCTAAAAGTTAACAACCTAAAAGAAGTTGTTGTTTCGGACACTAAATTTGCGCAAAGCAAAGAAAAATCAGGTAAAATTATTGAAGTGATTACCGCGCAAGACTTAGAAGCAAAAAAAGGTCAAAATTTGGCTAACGTTTTAAGTCAAGTTGCGGGAGTTGAAATCAATGGAAATCAATCGTTTAACGGGAAAAACTTAGGCTATTACATTCGTGGTGGTCGTAATCGTCAAGTAGCCATTTATATTGATGGTGTTCCAGTTTCTGACGCTTCAGGAATTAATATCGAATATGATTTGCGTTTGATTCCAGTAGAACAAATCGAAAAAATTGAAGTAATGAAAGGCGCTTCGAGTACTCTATATGGAACTGGAGCTGCAACGGGAGTTATCAATATTACGTTGAAAAAATCGGCTAAAAAGGAAATTTCAGGAAACGCGTATATCAATATGGGAACGCAAAATACTTCGGAAACTTCAAAAACGAGTGCACAAGATTTCAATCAAGGGTTATCGGTAAATGGAACGGTTAATAAAGTTTCCTACATGACCACTTTAAACAGCACGGAAACCAAAGGAATGTCGGAAGCCGCTGGAGAAGATTTTGAAGAAGATACGTTTTCGAGAGTGAATGTGTTGCAGAAAATTGGTTTTAAAGCGAACGATAAATTAAGTTTTGAGTTTTTTGTAAATTACGACCGAATTAAAAATACGTTTGATAATTCTTTTGACGGAATTATCGCTAATGCTGATGATTTGAACAACAATAGTTTTTCGGAACAATTCAGAATCGGATTTTTACCAAAATACAAATACAACAAAGGAGAATTTGCCATTAACGCAGGAGCTTCGACAATTGATAGAGTTTTAAATATTTCAAATTCTTGGTCGGGAACCATTGATAATTACAATTATTCGGGTAGAAGTGCTTCGATTGATGCTTTCAATAAATACAATTTCAGCAAACAAGTGTATTTGGTTATAGGTGCGCAATATCAATATTTCGATATGACACAAAAAGACGCTTACACTGATGTTGCAAGAGAAGGAGCGAAATTCAATTTATTTGATCCGTATGCAACAGTTGTTTTTAATTCTGAATTTGGTTTGAACATTAACGCAGGAGTTCGTTTCAATACACACAGCGAATACGGAAGTCAAGTAGTGTATAATTTCAATCCGAGTTATTCATTTGAGAACTTACCTTTGAAAGTTTTAGCTTCATACAGTACGGCTTTCATCACGCCAAGTTTATACCAATTATACGGACCTTACGGAAACTTAGACTTAACGCCAGAAGAAAATGCTACGGCAGAATTTGGTTTTGAATCGCAATTATTGGATAAGAAGTTGACTATTAATGCTGTTGGTTTTTATAGAGAAGAAGAAAATACTTTTGGATTCTATTACAATTCAGCAACATTTGAATCGTATTATATTAATATTGACGGAACTTACAATGCAAAAGGAGTTGAAGCAAGTGTTCGTTACTCATTATCTGAAAGATTTAATATTGGTGGAAATTATACATTTACTCAAGTAGAAGAGCAATTAAACCGTTTGATTCCAAAGCACAAAGGAAATGTAGATTTGAATTACAAATTCAAAAGAGGAACATTCGGAATCAATTATCAATATGTAGATCACAGAAGCGATGCGTATTACGATTCGAATATTTGGGCAACACAAGCTGTTAATTTAGCTGCTTATCAGTTGGTTAATTCGAATATTTCTTATGAGTTATTGCCGAATCGTTTGCATATTTTTGGAACTGTAACCAATATTTTAAACGATGATTTCCAAGAATTAATTGGATACAACACCAGAGGAAGAAACTTTAAATTAGGTTTAAGTTTTCTGTTTTAGATAAAGTTTAATTATTTGATTTTAAAAGGTTTTGATATTTTTTTATCAGAACCTTTTTTCTTTTTGTAACAAAATTAAATTACATTCGTCTTCATTATAAACCAACCAATTAATATGAACCAAAACGAGTTTTTACAAATAATCACTCCTTTTAAGGATAAGTTATTTCGTTTAGCGAAGCGAATGCTCGTAAGTACCGAAGAAGCAGAAGATGCTACTCAGGAAGTGTTGGTGCGGTTATGGAATAAAAACAGTTCTTTGGAACAATACAATAGTGTAGAAGCTTTAGCGATGACGATGACCAAGAACTATTGTTTGGATCAACTGAAAAGCAAAAGAGCTACAAATTTGCAAATTGTACATAACAATTATCAAGATAAGCAAGCTAGTGTTGAAACACAAATAGAACATCAAAATACGTTGCAATGGGCCGAAAAATTAATGAATGATTTACCCGAACAACAACGATTGATCTTACAACTAAGGGAAATTGAAGAATATGAATTTTCAGAAATTGCTCAAGTATTAGAAATGAATGAAACAGCGGTTCGAGTGGCTTTATCAAGAGCACGAAAAACCTTAAGAGAACAAATAGAAAAAACACATAATTATGGAACTCAAGTTAGTTGAACAATTATTGGAAAAATACTTTCAAGGAGAAACTACAATAGCAGAAGAAAAACAATTAAAGGCCTATTTTTCTTCCAACGATGTGGCGCCACATTTGGCTAAATATCAATCGCTGTTTGGTTACTTTGAAACACAAAAAGGAACGCAATTCGAGCAAAACCTTCCATTACAACCTAGAAAACAAAGTACTGTAAAATGGATAGGTATCGCAGCAAGTTTTGTTGTACTTTTTGGATTGGCAACCTTCTATTTTTATCCATCCGAACCTAAACACGAAGATTTAGGAACGTATGATAATCCTGAAGAAGCCTTTGCAGCAACACAAAAAGCTTTGTTAATGGTTTCAGAACAAGTAAACATTGGCATGGAAAGTGTAGTATATTTAGAAGAATACGAAAAAACAAAAAAAACAATTTTTAAATAAAAGAAAAATGAAAAATTTAGTAGTAGTTATAGCGTTTTTAATGGCATCAACATTTTCTTTTGCTCAAGGAGTATTTGATAAATTTGAAGATAAAGAAGGAGTAGCATCGGTTATTGTAAATAAGAAGATGTTTGAAATGATGAGTAAAGTGAAAGTGGATGCAAAAGATAAAGAAATGCAACAGTACATGAACTTGCTTAAAAAATTAGACAACTTAAAAGTGTTTACAACTAGCAATACAAAATTAGGTGCCGATATGAAAGCAACTGTAAATGGTTATTTAAAATCGAATCCTTTAGAAGAATTAATGCGTGTTAATGGCGATGGTAAAAACGTAAAAATTTACGTAAAATCGGGTGCTAATGAAAACATAGTAAGAGAACTTTTAATGTTTGTTGAAGGCTCTAATGTGAAAGATGCAGGAACAGTGGTTTTATCATTAACAGGGAACTTTAGTTTAGATGAAATTTCTATGTTAACAGAGAAAATGAATTTACCTGGTGGCGATGATTTGAAAAAAGCTTCTAAAAAGTAATCACATGAAAAAGTTAGTATTACTTGTTTCAAGTGTGATTTTACTTTGCAGTTGCGAAGACAAGCCTACACTTCAAAAGTATTTTGTAGAAAATACAGAATCTTCCAAGTTTATAGCGATTGATTTAGCTCCTAACATCATTAAAACAGATAAAGTTGCGTTGTCTGAAACCGAAAAAGCAGCTTTAGAATCGTTTGAAAAAATGAATATTTTAGCTTTTAGAACCGATTCAACTAATACGTCTGGTTATGAAACTGAAATTAAAGAAGTAAAAGCCATTTTAAAAGATGAAAGCTATCAGCAATTAATGAAAGCAGGTTCTGGTAATGATGGTGCAGCAATTTATTTTGTAGGTGCTGATGACGAACATATTGAAGAATTTGTCGTTTTAGCAGGAAAGAAAGAAAATGGTTTTGCAGTAGTTCGCGTTTTAGGAAACGATATGAATCCAACTCATATAATGAATATGCTGACATTACTTCAAAAATCGAATGTCGATTTAGAACAACTCAAGCCTTTACAGCAATTAATGAAATAAAAAAATCCCGCTTCTGCGGGATTTTTTAGTTTTTATAATATTTCAAAGGCACGATTAACATTCCAAAACATTCTCCATGTTCTTTACCAATGTGTTTGTGGTGCATTTTGTGAGCTCTTCTAACCGCTCTAGCATATCTGTTATTAGCGTTTCTGAACAATTTAAAGCGTTGGTGAATAAAGATATCATGAACTAAGAAATAAGCTAATCCGTAAGCAAAGATTCCAATACCAATTGCTAAACCAATTTCTAAGATTTCGTATTTCCAAAGTAAAAAACAACCAATACTTACTAAAGCATAAAAAATAAAGAATGCATCATTGCGTTCAAACCAAGAATCGTGGTCTTTTTTATGATGATCGGCGTGCAAGCTCCATAAAAAGCCGTGCATAATGTATTTGTGACTAAACCAAGCCATAAATTCCATAAAGAAAAAGGTTGTAAAAAAAACTAAAACGTGTAACCACATAATTATAGTATTAAATTATATTTAATCTGTATTTGACATAGCATCTTGCTAATAATTCTACTTTTTGATAATCAGAAACACGAATTCGCGTGTTTTTAATTTCTAAAGAAGGTGTTTTTTGAAGCTTTTTTAATAACTTCTTGTAATATCTGTAAGCGGTGTAAACTCCAAATTTAGCTTCTAAAGGTAAGTTTTTAATTCCTTCAAATGCGGCTTCAAAATCACTTTCAATATCAGCAATAATTTCTTGTTTCGATTTTTCATCTAAATGATTCAAATCGGTATTTGGAAAATAAGTTCTACTTAAATCTTCAAAATCTGCTTTTAAATCTCTTAAAAAATTCACTTTTTGAAAAGCTGAACCTAATCGCATAGCTGAATCTTTTAATTCATTGTATTTTTCCTCATTTCCGTTAACAAAGACTTTCAAGCACATTAAACCCACTACATCAGCCGAACCATAAATGTATTCTTGATATTCTTCTGTAGTTTTGTATTCACTTTTACTTAAATCTAATCTCATACTTTTCATGAAAGCATCAATCATTTCCTGTGGAATGTTATATTTATTCACAGTATATTGAAATGAATTTAAAATAGGATTTAAACTTATTTTATGCTCCAATGCATCTGCTAAATCTTGTTCAAATTTTGAAAAAAGGAATTCTTTATCATAATCATGAAATGAATCCACAATTTCATCTGCAAAGCGAACAAAACCATAAATGTTATAAATATCTTGTCTAATACTTGGTGCTAACATTTTTACAGCACTTGAAAAAGAAGTACTGTAAGCCTTAGTTACTTTTACACTGCAATCATTAGAAACTTTGTCAAATAGTGCCTTCATTCTTATTGATATTTTTCTATTAAATCTGAAACTAGTTTTCCTGAGATTAAGGAAGGAGGAACTCCTGGTCCTGGTACAGTTAATTGTCCAGTAAAATATAAGTTTTTGACTTTTTTACTTTTCAATTTAGGTCTTAAAAAAGCAGTTTGCAGTAAAGTATTCGCCATACCATATGCATTCCCTTTATATGAATTATAGTCTTTTATGAAATCATTCACGCAAAACGATTCCTTAAAGATAATATTATTTTTTACTTTTTGATCTGTTAGTTGCTCAAGACGTGTAATTATTTTTTCAAAATACAGTTCTCTTAACTCTTTTGTGTCTTCTAATCCTGGTGCTAGTGGAATTAAAAAGATACCTGCTTCTTTTCCTTCTGGAGCGCAATTCTCATCTGTTTTAGATGGAAAACTGGCGTAGAAAAGTGGTTCTTCAGGCCATTTTGGATTGTCATAAATTGCTTCGGCATGAATATCGAAATCTACATCAAAGAACAAAGAATGATGTTCTACGTTTTCAATTTTCTTATCAAAACCAACATAAAATAGGAGAGAAGAAGGAGCAAATGTTTTACTTTCCCAATAATTTTCTGAATACTGACGGTAATTTTTATCTAACAAAGTTTCAGAATGATGATAATCAGCACCGCTTAAAATTACATCACCTGTTACAATTTGATTGTTAACTAATATACCAGTAGCTTTTCCATTGGTAACATCAATCTTTTCTACATTAGCATTCGTTTCGATTTTTACACCTAATTCTCTTGCCAACGTTTCCATAGCCAATATTACCGAATACATTCCATTTTTTGGATGCCAAGTTCCTAATCCAAAATCGGCATAATTCATGAAGTTATAAAAAGAAGGCGTATCACTTGGTTTAGCTCCTAAAAACAAAACTGGAAATTCTAATATTTGAACCAACTTCATGTTTTTGAATCGTTTTCGAACATCTTTTTTAATGTTACTGAAAAACTGATTCACTTTTTTAGCTGTTTCCAAGGTGATTAATTCCATTGGAGATTCACCCGGGCGATACACTAAATCTTTAATCGCAATATCATAATTGCTTTTGGCTTCTGCCATAAATTGTTCCAATTGCTTACCACTTCCTTTCTCGATTGATTCGAAAGTTTTTACAATTTCGGGAAGATTATCAGCAATAGTTACAAAATCTAAGTGACCAAAATATACTTGATAGGCTGGAGAAAGTTTTATCAATTCGTAATAATCGGATGGTTTTTTGTTAAAATCACCAAAGAAGCGTTCAAAAACATCAGGCATCCAATACCAAGTTGGGCCAATATCAAAAGTAAACCCCTCTTTTTTAAGTTGACGAGCTCTTCCTCCTATGGTGGTGTTTTTTTCAAAGATTGTAACATCATTCCCTTGTTTTGCTAGATAGCATGCTGCAGATAATGACGAAAATCCAGAACCGATTATTATAATTTTTTTACGCACTTGGTTTTATTTTGTTTAACAAAAATAGTAAAAAAGTTAAACAAAACAAATATTTTTACAAAGTATTTGAAAGTTCTTCTATGCTATTGTATATGTGTATATTGTTAGGTAGTGACTTGGATGTTATAAATTGTGTCATTCTACCTAATAATAAAACTTCGTGGTTTGTGTTTTCAAGTAGTTTCGCTTGCATGTCAACAATATAACTATCAATTTCTTCTTGGTTTGGTTCTACAGTTAAATAGCTTACAAAAGTTATTTTTTCATAAGAGTTTTTTAAATCTAACAAACTTTCAGTTGGAATACTTTCCCCTAAATAAATGGTTTGATAGCCTTTTAATAGAATTTCGTAATTCAAATACATTAAGCCAAGTTCATGAACTTCGTTAAGAGGAAGAAATAAAACAAATACATTGTCAGTTTTTGTAGGTTCTAATATTTGAACTTTTTCAGTATTAATTAAAAGTTTTTGTTTGATTAGGTAACTTATAAAATGCTCGTGAGCAGGAGAAATAGTTTCGGTTTGCCATAAGAAACCGATTTCTTGCATTAGTGGAATAAATACAGTGTAGAAAACTTCTCTAAAAGATTTTTCGCTTAATAATTCATTATAAGTATTGAAAAATAAAGATTGATCAAAATTCATCATTGCCATTTTAAAAGTACTTATGGCATGAGTTTTCGCACTTTTTTCGGAAATAATATCGTTGGCAAGTTTATTTATTTGCTCCTGATTCAGGGTGCCAATTTTAGAAATTTTATAACCATAATTATGAAGTAATACGATGTTTAATAACTTTTGTAAGTTTTTTATATCGTACGAACGTATGTTAGTATCAGATCGCATAGGTTCTAAAACATTATAACGTTTTTCCCAGATACGAATAGTATGTGCTTTTATGCCAGAAAGATTTTCTAAATCTTTGATACTAAATACATTTTTAACGTTGTTCATCTTTTTCTTTATTTTGTTTAACAAAAGTAATAAAAAAAGTAAACAAAAAAATTTTTATGATAAAAAATGTTTAACTAATAAGAAAAATAATCAAACAATTTTTTTTTTTAAGAATAAGAAAAGAGTTTGTAGGAAGTAAATATTTGTGACCATGGAGGGATTTGAACCCTCACGCCCTTGCGAGCACCACCCCCTCAAGATGGCGAGTCTACCGTTTCTCCACATGGCCTTAAAAAAATAAAGACGTTGCAGTGCAACGTCTTTATTTTTTTGTGACCTGGCTGGGGCTCNNTCTACCAACTGAGCTACCAAGTCATTTTCTTTTCTTGAATGCGGGTGCAAATATATAAACATTTATTTATTTTCCAATGGGAATTTATTATAAATTTGTCTTTTTTTATAATTAATTTCTTAACCCTTTAATTTATAGAGGATTATTTAGATATGAAAGTAGTGTTGTTAGGTTATATGGGTTGTGGTAAGTCGGTAATAGGAGCTTTTTTATCAGAAAAGTTACAACTTCCGTTCTATGATTTGGACAAAGAAATTGAAAAAGTAACTCAAAATTCCATCTCTGAATTATTTCAAAGTAAAGGTGAAATTTATTTTAGAAAAAAGGAGAATGAAGTCTTGAAAACTTTCCTAAATAAAAAAGAAAACTTCGTTTTGAGTTTGGGTGGTGGCACACCTTGTTACTTTAATAATCATGAATTGTTGCAACAAGATGACGTTTTTTCAATTTACTTAAAAGCTTCTACGGATACTTTAATAAATCGATTGATAAACGAAAAAGACAAGCGTCCGTTATTGCACAACCAAGATGAGGTTTCGTTGAAAGATTTTATCAACAAACATTTATTCGACCGAAACTTTTATTATCATCAAGCTGCTAAAATAGTAACGGTTGATAATAAGTCGGTAGATCAAATTGCAAATGAAATGNNAAATAAGCATACGAATTACTTTCTTCAAAAACCACTTGAATATGTTCTTGTAGTGAAGTAGAGAGTGAAATTCCTTTAAAATCTGCTTTTACTGGATACTTTTTATGATTTCTGTCTACTAAAACGGCAGTTTTAAATTTGCTTAAAGGTACTTCTAAAAAGTGTTTTACACCATAAATTAAAGTCGTTCCAGTGCTCAGTACATCATCAATTAAAACCAATGCCTTATTTTGATATTCGGCTGATGGAATTGAAGTTGTTATTTTGTCTTGCGGGTTTTGTTTATTAATTTTAACTTCACAAAGCGTCACTTTTAAATCGGAAATCAAAGCCAATTCTGCTGCAATTTTTTGTGCAAATAAGTAGCCGTTGTTTGCAATTCCAGCTAAAATAACTTCTTCTTCATTTACAAACGTTTCAAAAATTTGGTAAGCAATTCGTTTGGTTTTGTGTGCAATTTCTTTGTGCGTTAAAATAATATTTTCCATGTGTTGTTGTTATTTGACCTCAAAGATAAAAAAGAGTTCTTTATTTTCTCGTGGCTTTATCGAATTATATGCGCGTTCTAGTTTTTTAATTTCAAATTTTGGAGCAAATCGGTTTATGTATTCTTCTTTTGAACCTCCAAACGGCGGACCTTCGTTAGTTAATGGAAAATCAAAAAGCAATCCTGCTAATTTTCCTTTTGGAAGTAAAAGCTCTGTCATTTTTTCAACATATTGAGGTCTCATTTCGGGAGGCAAAGCACAGAAAAATGTTTGCTCTAAGATTAAATCAAATTTGGTTTCTAATGAAAAGAAATCGGCATGTAATAAATGCGAAGCAAATTCTGGTTTTCTTTTTTTGATGTTTTCTAAAGGCGTTTCTGCAATATCAATGACATACACATTTTGAAACCCTTTTTCAATTAAATAGTCAAATTCATAACCATTTCCGGCTCCAGGAATTAAAATTTTTATATTCTTATTGGTTAATTGGTCGATGTATTCTTTAATTGGGGTAGTGATTTTACCTGCATCCCAACCCGTTTCGCCTTTTTGATAGCGTTCTTCCCAGTAATTCATTATTCAATTTTATTGATATCTTCGGTTTCATCACTTTCCCATAAATAATCGTCGATTTCTCTTCGGTCTTTTTTTGTAGGACGACCAGTTCCGTTGGCTCTGTAATGTTCTTTCGATAATTTTAGTAATTCTAGATGTTCAAAAGCTTCTTTTGGTGTTTCATCTTTTCGGTACATGTCGACCAATTTTGCTCCCAACCGATTTTGAGGCATATCTAAAATGGTTAATTTGTAGTTGATTTGGTCTTTGCGAAGCGTAATTTTATCGGTAGGAAAAACCTCTCTTGAAGCCTTTGCCACCTGACCATTAACTGTTATATGTCCTTTTTTCACAGCTTCAGTAGCTATACTTCGGGTCTTATAATACCTTAAACACCATAAAAGTTTATCTATTCGCATAATATAAATCAAAAAACCATGTTAATATTTCTACAAAAATAAATGAAAATTGTATCTTGCGCCCACAAAAAAAGCATAAAAATGAAGAGTTTGATTAAAATAGTATTGGTTTTAGGTTTGTTTATAGGTGTTTATTCTTGTCAAGAAGATGATGGAGTTTCTCTTCAGGAAGATAGACCATATGAAGAAGTGTATTTGGAAGATATAGCTGAAATTGAAGATTTTTTACATACACATTATGCAACCATAGATTCTGAATACAACGTTATTTTTACACAAATTCCTGAAGGAGGAACACAAACGCCTATTTCAGATATGGATGAATTAGAGTTCAAAGAAGTAGAATTACATGATATTACTTATAAGGTTTATTACCTCAATTTAAATGAAGGTGTTGGTGAAAATGTTACAAGAGTAGATTCATCTTATGTATCTTATAAAGGTTTTACTTTTAATAAAACAACTGTTGATGATGTGGATACCTTCGAGCAAACAGTTTTCGATAGTAAGTCATCTCCAGTATGGTTTTCATTAGATGAAGTTATTAGAGGATGGACTGAAATAATACCAAAATTTAAAACAGGTACATTTACTTCAATGACCGATGGTACTATTTCATTTGATGATTTTGGTGCTGGGGTAATGTTTATACCTTCTGGTTTAGCTTATTATAGTTCAGGTACGTTGGCTATTGGAGCGTATACACCCGTAGTGTTCTCATTTAAATTACATAATTTAAGAAGAAGAGATCACGATAGAGATGGTATTTTATCGATGTATGAGTATGGAGATCCTTTGGATACTGATAGATTTAACAAAGATGCAATTGATACTGATGAAGATGAAAGACCAGATTATTTAGATGTTGATGATGATGGAGATGGAGTTTTAACTAAAGTTGAAATTAAAAAACCACTTCCATTGTTACCTGGTCAAGGAACTAGTTTGAATTATCCGTTTGATCCAATTGCAGATGACCCTACAACTACTTTAGTAGATGAAACGGAGCCCAAAGGAATACCTAGTGACTCTGGAGATGGTACAACTCCAACAAGGATAAGACGTCATTTAGATAAAACTTCAAAACCCCCTTTTACAACTTATTAAAAAAAAAATCCCGATTTGACAAAATCGGGATTTTTTTTGTTGGATAAGGAATTCTTTTTAAGTGCCATAACTCGAATGGATATGTTTGAAATGTTATTAGGCTTGTTTAAGTTGTTAAAATACTTGGTATAGAAATCCAATTTAATATCCAATAAAATATTAAAAATAAATATTTTATAAATAAAAAAACTCCGACTTTCATCGGAGTGATTTATACTAAACTAACCCTAACTAAATGAGAATTCTATTCTTATTACTTTGCAAATATCCGATGATTTTTCGAATTGTAATGTTAAGGTTGTGTTATTCTTATGTTATTGATTCCTAAAATTTTAGGAAAACGTTTTTTCTGTGAAAAATGAATTACAGATGATTATTTTTTATCTTGTAAAGCGAATACTTTCTTCAACAAATCAGAACTTCTTGCGTTTAAATTGGTACGAATTTCTTTCTCTTCTACAGCTACCATTTTAAAAACACCTTCCATCGCTTTATTCGTAGTATAATCGGTTAAATCTGGATTCACTTTTTTAACTAATGGAATCGAATTGTATTTCGTAATGATATTCGTCCATACTTTATCAGCACCTACTTTTGCAAATGAATTTTTAATCACGGGATTAAATTTGGCATACAAAGCGTTTGAAGTTGTATTTTGTAAATAAGTTGTTGCCGAACTTTCATTACCCATTAAAATGTTTTTGGCATCATTAAAAGTCATTTGTTTTACTGCATCCACAAAAATTGGAGTTGCTTCTTTTACAGCATCTTCTGCAGCTCTGTTTAATACTTTTAAACCTTCGTCAGCTAAACTGCTCATGCCTATTTGACGCAATTTTTTATCTACCACTTGCAGTTCTTCTGGTAATAAAATTTTTACCGCTTGATTTTTGAAAAAGCCATCCGTTACCGTCAATTTAGAAACTTGTTTGGTAATTCCATTATTCAACGCTTCTTTTAATCCACTACCAATTTCAGCCTGACTCAAAATGCCTGTTCCTTGTGGTAATTGATCAATAACTTGTTGCATTTCTGCACAGCTAAACAAACTAAACGCTACTAAACTAAATACTATTTTTTTCATGTTTTTATATTTTACTAACTAATTTACAAAGATAGTGCCAATTTTCAACAGAATTTATTCTAAAATTTGAATGAAATAAAATTATTAAATTCGTAAATTGCACCCTTTAAAACGAATAAAAATTACAGATGGAACTACAAACTCCTTATATTCCTAAAAATAAAGTAAGAATTGTGACCGCAGCGTCACTTTTTGATGGACACGATGCAGCCATTAATATCATGCGTAGAATTATTCAAGCTACTGGTGTTGAGGTAATTCACCTTGGACATGATAGAAGTGTGGAAGAAGTGGTAAATACTGCTATTCAGGAAGATGCTAATGCAATTGCAATGACGTCTTACCAAGGAGGCCATAACGAATATTTCAAATACATGTACGATTTGCTTAAGGAAAAGGGAGCAGGTCACATCAAAATATTTGGTGGAGGTGGAGGTGTAATTTTACCTTCTGAAATCTCAGAATTACACGAATACGGAATAGAAAGAATTTATTCGCCAGATGATGGTCGTGCCATGGGATTACAAGGGATGATTAACGATTTAGTACAACGTTCCGATTATCCAATTGGTGATAAACTTACAGGAGAATTATCACATATCGAAGAGAAAAACCCAACTGCAATTGCAAGATTAATTTCGGCAGCTGAGAATTTTCCAGAAATTGCAAAATCGGTTTTTGATGAAATTCACCAAAAGAATGAAACATCAAAAATACCAGTTTTAGGAATTACAGGAACGGGTGGAGCTGGAAAATCTTCGTTAGTAGACGAATTAGTGCGTCGTTTTTTAATCGATTTTCCAGAAAAAACAATCGGATTAATTTCGGTTGACCCATCAAAACGTAAAACAGGAGGAGCATTATTGGGAGATAGAATTCGTATGAATGCCATCAACAATTCTCGTGTTTACATGCGTTCGTTGGCAACTCGTCAATCAAATTTAGCTTTATCAAAATATGTAGCAGAAGCAATAGAAGTATTGAAAGCAGCAAAATACGATTTGATTGTTTTAGAAACTTCAGGAATTGGACAATCAGATACCGAAATTATGGACCATTCTGATGTTTCGTTATATGTAATGACACCTGAATTTGGAGCAGCAACTCAGTTGGAAAAAATCGATATGTTAGATTTTGCTGATTTAGTTGCCTTGAATAAATTCGACAAACGTGGTGCTTTAGATGCAATTCGTGATGTAAAAAAACAATACCAACGCAATCATAATCTTTGGGATGTAGATACTGATAAGATGCCAATTTTTGGAACTATTGCATCGCAGTTCAACGATCCTGGAATGAATACGCTTTACAAATCTATCATGGATAAGATTGTAGCGAAAACAGGAGCTGATTTAAAATCGACTTTCGAAATTACCCGTGAAATGAGCGAGAAAATTTTCGTAATTCCGCCTCACAGAACTCGTTATTTATCTGAAATTGCAGAGAACAATAGAAAATACGATGAAACAGCGCTTTCTCAAGTAGAAGTAGCTCAAAAATTATACGGAATTTTCAAAACTGTTGAAACGGTTAACGGAAATGTTCCTCAATTAGATAAAGCAGGAATTGTTGAAAGTTCTTTAAATATTACTACTGATAACAAAGATTTCGTTTCGTTATTAACTAAAGAATTCGACCGCGTAAAAATGAACCTTGACCCATACAACTGGGAAATCATTTTAACTTGGGACGAAAAAGTAAACAAATACAAAAATCCAGTTTATAGTTTTAAAGTTCGTGATAAAGAAATCAAAATTGCTACGCATACCGAATCGTTATCACATTCTCAAATTCCAAAAGTCGCTTTACCAAAATACCAAGCTTGGGGCGATATCTTAAAATGGAATTTACAAGAAAATGTACCAGGAGAATTCCCATTCGCATCAGGATTATATCCATTCAAACGCGAAGGAGAAGATCCAAGCCGTATGTTTGCTGGTGAAGGTGGACCAGAAAGAACAAATAAACGTTTCCATTATGTTTCTGCGGGATTACCTGCAAAACGTTTGTCTACTGCTTTTGACTCGGTAACTTTATACGGAAATGACCCACATATTCGCCCTGATATTTATGGAAAAATTGGTAATGCCGGAGTTTCGATTTGTTGTCTTGATGATGCCAAAAAATTATATTCAGGTTTCGATTTAAGTCATCCGTTGACTTCGGTTTCGATGACGATTAATGGACCAGCACCAATGTTGTTAGGATTCTTCATGAATGCGGCTATTGACCAAAATTGTGAAAAATACATCGTTGAAAATAATCTTCAAGTTGAAGTTGAAGAAAAAATCAACGAAATCTATAAGAAAAAAGGAGTAGAGCGTCCAAGATATCAAGGCACTTTACCAGAAGGAAACAACGGTTTAGGTTTGATGCTTTTGGGTGTTACTGGAGACCAAGTTTTACCTTTTGATGTGTATCAAGATATCAAAGTAAAAACGTTAGCCCAAGTACGTGGAACAGTTCAAGCGGATATTTTAAAAGAAGATCAAGCACAAAATACTTGTATTTTCTCTACAGAATTTGCTTTACGTTTAATGGGTGATGTTCAGGAATATTTTATCAAACAAAACGTTCGTAATTTCTATTCGGTTTCAATTTCAGGATATCATATTGCTGAAGCAGGAGCGAACCCAATTACACAATTAGCTTTCACGTTGGCAAATGGTTTCACTTATGTAGAATACTATTTAAGTCGCGGAATGAACATCAACGATTTCGGACCAAACTTATCATTCTTCTTTTCTAACGGAATTGACCCAGAATATGCCGTAATTGGTCGTGTGGCGCGTAAAATTTGGGCGAAAGCCATGAAAAACAAATACGGAGCCAACGAAAGAGCGCAAATGTTGAAATACCACATTCAGACTTCAGGTCGTTCGTTACACGCGCAAGAGATTGATTTTAATGATATTCGTACGACTTTACAAGCGTTGTATGCGATTTACGATAACTGTAACTCGTTACACACGAATGCTTATGACGAAGCGATTACAACACCAACAGAAGAATCAGTGCGTAGAGCAATGGCGATTCAGTTGATTATCAACAAAGAATTAGGTTTAGCGAAAAACGAAAATCCAATTCAAGGTTCTTTCATTATTGAAGAACTAACCGATTTAGTGGAAGATGCAGTCTTACAAGAATTTGATAGAATCACAGAACGAGGTGGAGTTTTAGGAGCAATGGAAACCATGTACCAACGTTCAAAAATTCAAGAAGAATCATTGTATTATGAAACCTTGAAACACACTGGCGAATTCCCAATTATTGGTGTAAATACGTTCTTGAGTTCTAAAGGTTCACCAACGGTTATTCCTGCTGAGGTTATTCGTGCAACTGAGGAAGAAAAACAATATCAAATTGATATGTTAACCGATTTGCATAAAACAAGTGCAGAAAAAGTAGCCGAGCACATTAACATTTTACAAGAAGCAGCGATTAAGAACCAAAACATTTTCGAAAAATTAATGGATGCAACCAAGGTTTGTTCGTTAGGGCAAATTACAAGTGCATTGTTTGAGGTTGGTGGTCAGTATCGAAGAAATATGTAATAAGATTTATTACAAGAATAAAAAAAGGAACAGTATTATGCTGTTCCTTTTTTTGTTAGTATTTTGATACCTCCACCAAATAGTACAATGGCTAATCCTAAATAAATTTAGCCTTCTAGTTTTTCTGACTCATTTGAGGCATTAATCTCTAAACCCAATACTCTTACCTCTGTTGAACTATTTGTAACTTTAGTTGTACCTAGATAGCCTAGAAAAATGGAAACAATAATTAAAATTGCGCCCAATGTCTTGTTTGTTTGCATATTGAAAATTTTATAATCTTCAAAGGTACCGTATGTAGAATGGGATGACTTATATTATTTGTAGTATTTGTTATATAATTTTTTGGAATTAATATTCTCCATCTATATAAAACCATTTATCGTTTTCTAATTTAAAAGTCGAATGTTCGTAATGTACTTGAGCCTTTAAATTTTCGTCTAAATAGTAGGCATTAAAAGTAACAGTATTTTCCGATGAAGTTAGAACTTCTAATTTTAACCATTTATTGGCTTGGCTCCATGCTAAAATATCTTTTTTGTTATGAAACCTTCTTTTAGAAATATGGGTCGTGTTTACCAAATAATCTGCATCACCTGTTGCAAATGCGCTGTAACGCGAACGCATCAAAGCTTCGGCTGTTGGAGCATTTGTTATTCCTTTAATATAAGGTTCACAGCAATTTTGAAAAGAAACGGAATTTCCGCAGTAGCAACCTAGCATAAATTACGATTTAGACTCGTTGAATTTTCGTTGAATTTCTTTTAATTTTTCGGCACGAGCATTCTTTTTAGCTTTTTCTTTCGATTGCTCTTTGTGTAATTTATCGTTGTGCGCTTTAATATTTTTCGGATTATTTCTTCCCATTTTTATGGTGTTTTTAGAGATTACAAAGATACTCATTTATATGGTATAAAAGTTTGGCACAACAATTGGTTATATTTACATATGAAATAATTTAAAACTTAAAGATTATGAAGAAAATTACTTTATTGTTGGTTTTTATCGGGATGATAACACTACAAAGTTGCACAGTAAACGAAGAACAAGATAATGTTGATAATGATACAATTAGTGAAGTTTTTGAAGTTACTCGTTCTTTTAATACAGGAAATAACTTTAGTGCTTTCGTTGATTTAGGTGTGCCAATTTATTCATCAGATATGATTTTAGTGTATCATTTATATGATGTTGTAGGAGGTGAAGATGTTTGGAGATTAATGCCTCAAACCTACTATTTCAATGATGGTGGAGAATTAGATTATAATTTTGATTTTACTAGAAATGACGTAAGTATTTTTCTAGATGCGAACTTTCCGTTAATTGATTTATCATCAGCTTGGACTCAAAACCAAACTTTTAGAATTGTAATTATTCCAGGCTATTTTTCAAATAGAAGTGCTCAACAAATCGACTTTAATGATTATAACGCGGTGTTACAAGCCTATGGAATTAATCCTTCAAGTATTAAGAAAATATAACCAAAAGAGCTATCCAAACTGATAGCTCTTTTTTTATACCTATATTTTATCAATTTTTAAATAACCAATGTGTTTTTCATCTTCTGAAATCGCATTGGTTTTTGTTATTTTCAAACGATATTCCGATTTGAATTTATCCGAAAGTATTTCTCCTATATTATGGATGTCATCTACATCAACACCATATTTATCATCAATGTGCGATTCGGCGCCTTTGAAACCGTAATGTTTGTAAAAGGTTGTTTGTTTCGCTTTCTTGATGGCTTCGGCTTTTGTTTTGGCTACGACTAATACTTTATAATGGTATTCTTCAAATTCTCCTTCTTTGTATCCGCCCAAGTTCAAAAAGAATAATTGCTCTTCTTGTTCTAAATTTTCCTCTTTGGAAATTACTTCAATAGCAAACCCATCAACAATAGTTACTTTCTGCCACGCATCAATATGGATTCTTCCTTTCGCTTCGGACCAAAATGCATTCATGTCGGGAACCAATTCTTTTAAACTACTTCCAATACCAAAAAAGATATCGTGTTGTTCGGTAAAACGTCCTTTTGGGGTACATCCCAACATTATCATATGTAAATTTACTGTTTTCATAGTGTAAATATAATAAAAAAATATTTTAACCCCTAAAAAAATAGGGGTGTATGTAAAAATATTTAAAAAAGTTATATATTTGCATAACTTTTCAAGGGTATAACTTTAAACACACACAACTTATGTCAACATTTCGTTTTCAAGCTTTAAGAAAAGCAACCGACAGAAAACCAGTTCATGTAGAAGAATTGGACAGAAAATCAGCTATTTTTGGTAGTAATGTTTTTGGCGATAAAGCCATGCGACAGTTTTTAACATCGGAAGCTTATAAAGCAGTTAAAGCGGCAGCAGAAGGCGTAAAAATCGACAGAAAAATTGCCGATTATATTGCTATGGGAATGAAAGAGTGGGCATTATCTAAAGGAGTAACTCATTACACGCACTGGTTTCAACCATTAACTGGAACCACTGCGGAAAAGCACGATGCTTTCTTCGAAACATTTCCTGATGGAAGTGATCCTGTAGAAAAATTTGGTGGAAGTCAATTGGTACAACAAGAACCAGATGCATCTTCTTTTCCAAATGGAGGAATTCGTAATACATTTGAAGCTAGAGGATATACGGCTTGGGATCCAACATCGCCAGCTTTTATTTTCGGAACTACATTATGTATTCCAACGGTTTTCGTTTCGTACACGGGAGAAGCTTTAGATAATAAAACGCCTTTATTAAGAGCGTTACATGCTATTGATTCTGCTGCAATCGACGTAGCAAAATATTTCGATAAAAATGTAAAAAGAGTAACACCAACTTTAGGTTGGGAACAAGAATATTTCTTAGTTGACACTGCTTTAGCTAACTCAAGACCCGATTTATTAGCAACAGGAAGAACGTTGTTAGGTCACACTGCAGCTAAGGGACAACAATTAGACGACCATTATTTTGGTTCGATTCCGACACGAGTTTTAACGTATATGCGTGATTTGGAAAACCAATGTATGTTATTAGGAATTCCGGTTAAAACACGTCACAACGAGGTAGCGCCAAACCAATTTGAGTTAGCACCAATCTTCGAAGAAACGAATTTAGCGGTAGATCATAATTCATTATTAATGGATGTAATGCAAAAAGTGGCAGAACGTCACGATTTTAAAGTATTATTCCATGAAAAACCATTCAAAGGAGTTAATGGTTCTGGAAAACACAACAACTGGTCATTAGCTACAGATACTGGAATTAACTTATTATCTCCAGGAAAAACACCAATGAGCAACTTACAATTCTTAACGTTTTTTATCAATACGATTAAAGCGGTTCATGATTATGAAGAATTGTTAAGAGCATCAATTGCATCAGCGAGTAACGACCACCGTTTAGGAGCGAATGAAGCGCCACCAGCAATTATTTCGGTTTTCATCGGACAACAATTGACTAAAGTACTAGCGGAATTAGAAGGTGTTTCTCAAGGGAAATTATCTCCAGAAGAAAAAACAGATTTAAAATTAAACGTAGTAGGAAAATTACCAGACGTTTTATTAGACAATACAGACAGAAACAGAACTTCACCATTTGCTTTCACAGGAAACAAATTTGAGTTTAGAGCAGTTGGTTCTTCAGCAAACTGCGCGGTTTCTATGACTACTTTAAATACAATTGTGGCAAAACAATTAAAAGATTTCAAAATTGAAGTTGATGCTTTAATTGAGAAAAAAGATTTAAAGAAAGACGAAGCGATTTTCAATGTATTGAGAGAATATATCAAGCAAACAAAAGCTATCCTTTTTGAAGGCGACGGTTATAGCGATGCTTGGGAAAAAGAAGCTAAAAAACGTGGTTTAAGCAATCACAAAACAACACCAAAAGCGTTAAAAGCGAAAGTTTCTAAAAAAGCAATTGAGTTGTTTGGCGAAATGGGCGTAATGAATCATGTTGAGGTAGAATCACGTTACGAAATTGAATTGGAAGAATACGTGAAAAAAATCCAAATTGAAGGTCGTGTTTTAGGTGATATTGCACGTAATCATGTGGTTCCAACGGCTATTCGTTACCAAAATGTGTTAATTGAAAACGTAAAAGGATTAAAAGAAATCTTTGGAAAAGACTTTGAAAAAATCGCCAAAGAGCAAATTTCGTTAATCAAAGAAATTTCAGAACACATCGAAGGTATTAATACGAAAGTAGAAAAAATGACCGAAGAACGTAAAAAAGCAAATGCCTTAACTAGTACAGAAAAAATGGCCGATGCGTATTGCGACAAAGTAAAACCATACTTCGAAGAAATTCGTTACCACGCTGACAAATTAGAATTGTTAGTAGACGACGAACTTTGGACATTAACAAAATACAGAGAATTGTTATTTACGAAGTAATTAGAAATAGAAATCCCAATCGAAAGATTGGGATTTTTTTTATTGTTTCTCAATTCTTAACAACCATCATTTTTACTTAAATCACGTTCAAAAAGAACTTTGTTGTTGTGTTCAATATAGTCGCTCGATAAAATTAAATAAGGATGATTATGCGAAAAACCAGCACTTCGGCTTCTTATAAATATTTTGTCATCAACTTTTAAGTTTTTAAATTTTTCAAAATCATTAGGACTAAATTGCATCATGTAATCTTCGCCATTAATCTTCACAACTAACCATTTTGGACTTGATGGGTTCGTAGTTGGAAATTGAAAAGTAACCGAAGTTACTATCGCTTCCATTTTATCAAAAGCATTTATTTCGTTTTTTATTTTCTCATAGCTAGCTTGTACTTTTTTACCTTCGGGCGAGTTTTTCCAATCATTAAATTTTATGCCATCTGGTGAAGCTTCCCATTTTTTTCGTTGCTCCAACATAGATTTTTTTTCAGCATTTGATAGAGTTCTTTTAACAGGTTTCGTTTCTTTTTTAATTTCAGTCTTTGTTTTCGAGTCGTTTGCAAAAGAAGAGAAGCTAAATACAAGTCCACTTATCACAACCAGCGACAAGATGAGAACATAAAGAGTTTTTTTCATGAGTTTCATTTTTTTAAATTGATTACACGAATTTACATTCATAATTTTTTGTTAGAGCGATTGGGATTGTAAATAAAATTGTAAACTTTGTAAATAATTAATTGACACAATGAGTAATAGACAAAAACTCCTTTCTGGAAAACTTAAATATATAATTGCATTGCTATTACTGGTGTTAATCTCATTGGCTTTCTTTGTAAATAATACTAGCGATTTTGATATTTCCAGAAGAGAAGTTTTACTGCGTAGAATTGGACACGAAATACTTTTACAATCAGGTGATAGTACTTCAAGAGTGCTTCCCATAAAAAAGATAGCTGAAAATGAATACCAAATTAGTTTTGAGAAAGAATTTACTTTTCAAACCGATTCTTTGGTGAATACTACGAAACGTTTGTTAGCTAAAGATTATCATGTAACCGATTATGTTGTAAATGTAATTAATTGTGATAATTCGAGTGTAGCTTATGGATATGCTATTTCCAAAAACAAAAAAGAAGATATTGTAGCCTGTATTGGAAGAAAGCAACCCATTGCTTGTTATAATATTATCGTTAAATTTAAACCAAGCAATGGATTTACGGCAAATTATAAATATTTTTTAGCAGGCTTAGTGTTTTTGGCATTTATAGGATTCGTTTTTTGGAAATTAAAACCTAAGAAAGAATTGCCAAAAGATTTGTCTAACAAACTATTCACTTTTGGTTCAGTTGTGTTTGATGCACAAAAGCGGCAACTAGAAATTAATGCTGAAACGATAGATTTAACAGCAACCGAAACACGTTTGTTGCTCATTTTTGCCTCATCGCCTAACGAAACAATAGAAAGAAGTCGACTACAAAAAGAGATTTGGGAAGATGAAGGCGTTATTGTAGGTCGTAGTTTAGACATGTTCATCTCAAAACTCAGAAAAAAACTGGAGCTTGACCCGAAAATTAATATTGTAGTTATTCGTGGAAAAGGGTATAAGCTTGAGGTTAATGTTTAAAGATTTGTGGGTGTGTAATTGAATTTTGGGCTAACGGGAAGCAAACCGCAGTTATGTGTTTGCTTCTTATCTTTCTCCACAAACTTATTCTGCAAACTTCTTCATTTTCTATTTAGTTTCGTTTCGGTCTTTTCGGCTTGTGAATAATCTCAAAGCAAAGTATATCACGGCGAAAATTAGTGTGATTATGGCATAATCTTTTAAGTCGTAATTTGATATTCCTTTCAAATCTGGATTTAGACTTCTATTTACTAAAAGCAAAACCACGATAATTGTCAATCCTAACCAAATGTAGAGAATCAATTTTTCAATAAAGCTTATTAATTTTTCCATTTTTTTTGCTTTACAGATTTACGTTCTGGAACTGAAAAATAACTCGTTTATATGTTTGACAAAATCATACATAGCTACCCAAATTTGGGTGTATATGTCTAACAAGTATCAGATTTATTCTTTTTCAAAAATATAAAAAAAAGTGTACAAATAAAACAATCAATCTACTAAAAATCATTATTTTCGATAAACCAAAACCTAACTAATGAAAAAAATACTTTTTCTGTTTTTATTTATGAGTTCCATTTCTTTTGGACAATCTAAATTCACGGTTTACTTTGATACGGATTCTGATCAATTAAAACTTTCTGAATTAAACAGATTAGATAATTTTTTAAAGAACAAAGATTTAAAATTCTATAAACTTATTGGGTATTGCGATTATCGTGCAACCAATGGTTATAACGATACTTTGGCGTTCAATAGAGCTAAATTTGTATTGCATATTATTGAAAAAGTTACCAACCAAAAGCAAATCGAAATCGAAAGTAAAGGAGAAAATTTCGAACAAAATTCCGATTTGAAATTAAATCGAAAAGTAGAAATTTTCTATGAAGAATTGGTAATAGAAAAAACACTTCCAAAAGACGATAAAAAGGATTTATCTCAACAAGTTTCAACAGCAAAAGTAGGCGATAAGTTGGTTTTGAAAAATTTACATTTCTACAATCGTTCTGGGATTTTTGTTCCTGAATCGCGACCTATTTTAGAAGAATTACTAAAAATCATGTTGGCTAATCCTAATTTAAAAATCGAAATCCAAGGTCATATTTGTTGTCAAAAAGGAACGGATGTTGAAGATACAGCCAAAGTTAGAGCTTTAGCGGTTTATAATTATTTGATTAACAACGGAATTAATAAAAACCGATTGAGCTACAAAAGTTTTGGAAGTTCAAAACCCATTCACATTATTCCCGAAAATAACGAAGATGAACGAAATGAAAACCGAAGAGTAGAAATTCAAATTGTTGCCAATTAAGGTGTAAAATGATTTAATTTTAAGTATTTGTAAATGAATTTGTTATATAAATTGAAAAAGTTCTTTTTGATAATAAGTTTTTTTAATACGTTTTATTTTTTATATTCGTTACATTAAAATACCCCAAATGAAATACGTATTACTGCTGTTTGGATTCTTACTTTCAGCACAAGAAAAGGCGAGTTTTTATTTTGATTTTGATCAAGATACGTTTAATCCAAAGCAAAACGAATTGTTTATGACTTGGTTGAACAAAGACGAAAACCGCGAAATTCAAGTAATAAACGGGTATTGCGATTGGTACGGAACCTTTGATTATAATGATACTCTAGCTTATAAAAGAATTCATACGGTTCATGAGCAATTAAAAACAAAGGTAAATTCTTCCATTTTCTTTAATCAAGATTTAAAAATAAAAGGTTTTGGAGAGCGAGTTCAAACCAGAAAAGAAAGACGCTATAATAGAAGAGTTGACGTTTTTTATAAAATCATTCCCAACAAAGTAGTGGTAAAAGAAGTGGTTTATGATGATCCAGTTGTTTACACAGGACAAGTCATAAATAAAGAACCAGAAGTAATTGAAAAGAAAGAAATAATTCAAGTTCCTGATACAGACGATTTAATTGACCCTGTTGGACTTTACAAAAATCCGTATGCAACGGCAAAAGTGGGAGATAAGTTGGTCATGAATAATTTGTATTTCTATGATCGTTCTGGTATTTTCGTTCCCGAATCATTGCCTGTAATGGAAGAATTATTAGAATTCATGATTACGCATCCAAAAGTAAAAATTGAAATTCAAGGTCATATTTGTTGTCAGTTAGGCGAAGACCTAGAAGATATTGCATTAGTTAGAGCCATTGCGGTTCATAACTTTTTAGTGGCTAATGATATTGACGATAGTAGATTGTTATACAAAAGTTTTGGAAGCACACAGCCTATCCATAAAATTCCTGAAAAAAACGAAAAGGAACGAAATGAAAATCGTCGTGTAGAAATTCTTATCTTAGAGAATTAATTTTTGGCATAGTTTTTCGTCCTTAATCATTTAAAATTTACACTTCATGAAATTTCTATATTCCGTTATATTGTTCGTTCTGTTTCAACTAACCTTTGCTCAGGAACAAGTTGTCTTTTATTTCGACAATAATAAGTTCGAATTAAACAAAGTAGAAGCAACTAAGCTTCAAAAATGGATTTCAGAAAATACAACGTCTAAAATTTTATCTATTACAGGTTCAACTGATGAAGTAGGAAGTACAGGTTTTAACGATACTTTATCTCAAAAGCGAGTAAGTCATGTTTTCAACCAAATTAAAGGAAAGGTAAACATTAGACCCGATTTTAAAAGTATTTCTCTTGGCGAAAAAGGAGCAACTTCTACAAGCAAAGCCGAAAACAGAAAAGCCATCATTCACTATTTATTGGAAAAAGATTTAGATAAGGAAGATGAAGTGTTGGGAATCAAAGAAGTTGAGCCAGAAGTAGTTATTCCAGATGATGCGCCGTTAGCTGAAAAAGTAAAGTTGGCAAAAGTGGGGACGAAAATTACGTTGAAAAACATCAATTTCTATCAAAACACCTTTGCAACCATGCCAGAATCGCAAGGAACGTTGTATGATTTGTTGTTTGTGATGCAAAATAATCCTGAGTTGATTATCGAAATTCAAGGTCATATTTGTTGTATTGATAAAGATTATCGAAATTTGTCTACCGATAGAGCAAAACAAATTAAGCGTTTTCTCGTTTATAATGGAATTGAGGATTATCGTGTTAAAACGAAAGGTTTTGGAGTTTCGCAACCCATACATCCTATTCCTGAAGCAACGCCTGAACAAGCGGCAGCAAATCGCAGGGTAGAAATTGAAATTTTAAGTAAAAAATAATGAAAAATATAATTAGCTTATTTTTGATAGTAGTAACAGCTTCGTTAGTGGGTTGTAATGATAAATGCGATGAAGGAAATCAAGCAACACCAGCTTCTTTTTTTGTTGAAATTATAGATGAAACTACTGGCGAAAATGTTTTTGAAAACGAAACGTATACTGCCCAACAGATAATCATTCAAGATTTAGAAGAAGCTTCAATTCCGTATGAGTTTATTGAAAATTTGAATTTAATCCAGATATTTCCTCCAGTTTTAAATGCAACAGGAAATTCGTTTGTTATCAAATTAAACAATGAAACAACATTACAAATGGATGAGATTGATGTCAATTATGATGTTTCATCTATTGTTGAAGAATGTTTCACCACATTTAAAATTGAAAATATTTTGTTTCCAAACAACGATTCTGAAATCGTTGAAGCCGTTTTTGTGGTTAAAATTTAAAGGTTTTTAATTAGGAAATTTTCTAATTGTTAAATTTCTGAATTCTAAATTAAAAAACTATCTTTGCGCCACAACAACAACACACTACATTCATGAGTTCTGATACGAGCAAACGCTACAATTTAAGAGGAGTTTCGGCTTCTAAAGAAGATGTGCACCAAGCTATCAAAAACATCGACAAAGGCTTATTTCCACAAGCATTTTGTAAAATCATCCCAGATTATTTAACAAACGACGACCAATATTGCATCATTATGCATGCTGATGGAGCAGGAACAAAATCTTCCTTAGCCTATATGTATTGGAAAGAAACAGGCGATATTTCGGTTTGGAAAGGAATTGCTCAAGATGCCCTAATCATGAATATTGATGATTTATTATGTGTTGGAGCAACCGATAATATTTTACTTTCATCCACTATCGGAAGAAATAAAAATCTAATTCCAGGTGAAGTTATTTCAGCCATCATCAACGGAACAGAAGAATTGATTTCAGAATTGAAAAATCACGGAGTTACCATTCATTCTACTGGTGGAGAAACTGCTGATGTGGGCGATTTAGTTCGTACAATCATCGTAGATTCAACCGTAACAGCTCGCATGAAACGTGCTGATGTAATTGATAACGCCAATATTCAAACAGGTGATGTAATTGTAGGATTGGCTTCTTTCGGTCAAGCTACTTACGAAAAAGAGTATAATGGCGGAATGGGAAGCAACGGCTTAACTTCTGCTCGTCATGATGTTTTTGCGAAATATTTGGCTGAGAAATATCCAGAAAGTTTTGATGCTTCTGTTCCAAATGAATTAGTATATTCAGGTCAAACCAAATTGACAGATGCAGTTGAAAATAGTCCAATTGACGCTGGTAAATTAGTGCTTTCTCCAACGAGAACGTATGCGCCAGTTATCAAAAAGATTTTATCAAGATATAATTCAAATCAAATTCACGGAATGGTTCATTGTTCTGGAGGTGCGCAAACAAAAGTGCTTCACTTTGTAGAAAACGTTCACGTGATTAAAGATAATTTATTTCCAGTGCCACCATTATTTAAACTGATTCAAGAAAATTCTAAAACGGATTGGAAAGAAATGTATCAAGTATTCAATTGTGGTCACCGCATGGAAATTTACGTTCCAGCCGAAGTAGCACAAGATATCATTGATATTTCAAAATCATTCAACATCGACGCACAAATCGTAGGAAGAGTAGAGAAATCAGATAGTAAGAAATTAACAATTACATCCGAATATGGAAAATTTGAATATTAATCTGTAGAGACAAGTCATGACTTGTCTTTCTGTTTTTAATGAAATTAAAATTTACAACACAACAACAATAAAATGCAACACAACGTATTAATTTTAGATTTCGGATCGCAATACACCCAATTAATTGCCCGAAGAGTAAGAGAATTAAATATTTTCTGCGAGATTTTTCCATTCGATAAAATTCCAGCAGATTTATCATCATACAAAGCGGTAATCTTAGGTGGAAGTCCTTGTTCAGTTCGTTCTGAAGAAGCCCTTCATCCTGATTTATCTCAAATTAGAGGAAAAATGCCATTATTGGCCGTTTGTTACGGAGCACAATATTTAGCCCATTTTTCAGGTGGAGAAGTTGCCGCTTCAAATACAAGAGAATACGGAAGAGCGAATCTTTCTTACATCAAAGAAAATGAAGTGTTTTTAGAAGGTGTTTCTGAAAATAGCCAAGTTTGGATGTCGCATTCGGATTCAATCAAACAATTGCCAACAAACGGAGTTAAGATTGCCAGCACAAAAGACGTAGAAAACGCAGCTTATAAAATTGAAGGTGAAACTACTTATGCGATTCAATTTCATCCAGAAGTATACCATTCAACAGATGGAAAACAAATGTTGGAGAACTTCTTAGTGAAAATTGCTCAAGTACCTCAAAATTTCACACCAAACGCTTTCGTAGAGGAAGTAGTTGCTGAAATGAAAGCTAAAATCGGAAACGATAAAGTAGTTTTAGGACTTTCGGGTGGAGTAGATTCAACTGTAGCAGCGGTTTTGTTGAACAAAGCAATTGGAGAAAACTTATATTGTATTTTCGTAAACAACGGATTGTTACGTAAAAATGAGTTCCAAAATGTATTAGACCAATACAAAGGAATGGGCTTAAATGTAAAAGGAGTTGATGCTTCGGCACGCTTTTTGGATGCGTTAGCTGGGTTAGATGATCCAGAAGCAAAACGTAAAGCCATTGGAAAAGCATTTATTGAAGTTTTTGATGATGAAGCACACCAATTAACCGATGTAAAATGGTTAGGTCAAGGTACAATTTATCCTGATGTCATTGAATCAGTTTCAGCAACGGGCGGACCTTCGGCAACGATTAAATCGCATCATAATGTAGGTGGATTACCTGATTTTATGAAATTGCAAGTTGTGGAACCTTTACGAATGTTATTCAAAGATGAAGTTCGTAGAGTAGGAAGAAGTTTAAGAATCGACGAAGAATTATTAGGTCGTCATCCGTTTCCTGGACCAGGATTAGCGATTCGTATTTTAGGTGATATTACACCAGAAAAAGTAGCTATTTTACAAGAAGTAGATGCGGTTTTCATCAACGGTTTAAAAGAGCACGGATTATACGATAAAGTTTGGCAAGCAGGAGCGATTTTATTGCCAGTAAACAGTGTAGGAGTAATGGGCGATGAGCGTACATACGAAAAAGTGGTTGCTTTACGCGCAGTAGAATCTACAGACGGAATGACAGCAGATTGGGTACATTTACCGTATGAGTTTTTAATGAAAATTTCTAATGAAATTATAAATAACGTTAGAGGTGTAAACCGAGTGGTGTATGACATCAGTTCGAAACCGCCTGCAACGATAGAATGGGAATAAAATAAATTTTTCAAATTCAACATATAAATTTCAATAGCAATTATTTTTATTCTATTTTTACGATATAAATTGCTATTGAAATTTTTGTTTAGTATTGTTTTTAAATTAAGATTATGATAAAAAGAGTTGTTTTTCTTTTCAGTTTGATTTTTCTTTTCGCGTTACCAATTCAATCTCAGATTAAGCATGTGGTAGCCAAAGGAGAAACCGTTTTTCAAATCGCAAAAAAATACGAGGTTACGCCTTTTGATATTTACCGATTAAATCCAGATGCGAAAAATGGTGTTCAAGAAAACACTACTTTATTAATTCCAAAAGCAACTTCTGGAAAAACAGTTCTTCATGTGGTTGGAGAAAAAGAAACGCTTTTCGGAATCGCAAAAAAATACAATATTTCAGTTGCTGATTTGGAAATTTGGAACAAAGCTACACTTCAAAATGGTTTGAAAAAAGGACAAGAAATTTTTGTTTCAAAACCTTCTGCTGCTGATTTAAAATCAGTACCAACGCCTTTTGTAACAAAGCCTAAAGCGGTTTCAAATGCAACAACTCACTTAGTAGAAGCTAAAGAAACAAAATACGGTATTGCTTCTAGATATGGACTAACGGTTACCGAATTAGAACAACTAAATCCTCAAATTGTTGGCGGTTTAAATATCGGGCAAACCTTAATTTTAAAGCCTGGAGTTCAACTTAAAAAACCTTCGAATGTAACGTTGGTTGAATATGAAGTGCAACCTAAAGAAACGCTTTATAGTTTGTCTAAAAAATTTGATATTGCGCAAGGCGATTTAATCACGCTAAATCCAGATTTGCAAGATGGATTAAAAATCGGAATGCTTTTAAAAGTGCCTTCAAATGGTACTGTGATTGCGAAAGCTAAAGATTCGGTTTTAGTAGCTAAAAACAAAGTAAATTTATTAGCTACGGTTGATAAATCGAAGCAAAAAAACTTAGTCTTGTTATTGCCGTTTAACATCAATAAAATAGAAACAGATTCGGTTAAAACCAAAACAGAGCAATTAAAAACCAACAAATTCTTAAATCTTACGCTTGATTTTTATGCAGGAGCTCAAATGGCAATTGATTCAGCTAAAGTATTAGGTTTGCCTGTAAATGTTAAGGTTTATGATGTGGAAAGTACTAAATATTCTTCTAACGTAGCTTCTATCATTTCAAAAAATAATTTTGAAAATGTAGACGCGGTTGTTGGACCTTTCCAAAATTCAGTAGTGGAAACAACGGCACAATTACTTACAAAATATAATACGCCTGTAATTTCGCCACTTTCAAAAGAGCGTGGATTACCGTTGTCAAATTTATATTATACAGTTCCTTCTGAAGATCTTTTACGTGCTTCGATGTTTGATTATTTCAAATCGAAAAATGGAAATGTGGTTGCGATTATTAGTGCTAAAAAAACGACTTCGAAAGATTTTATAACAGCGAATCATCCAGAAGTAAAACATGCTTTATTTAATGATAAAGGCGCTTTAGATGTGGCGCTTTTAAAAACTCAATTGGTTAAAGGACAAAAGAATTTTGTGCTTATGGAAATCGAAAAAGCAAGTACAATTATTAGTATTACCAATATTTTAAAAGGATTGCAAAAAGAATACGATATTCAATTAGCTGTTTTCGAATTGTATGATGCGTTGAATTTTGAGGAAATTCCAATGAAGAATTTAACCGATTTAAAAATGCTATTCCCATCGGCAACTAAAGTAGCTGAAACGCCGGAAGAAAAAATTTTTGAAAAACAATTCAAAAAAATCAACAATATTTATCCAAATGCTGCAGCTAAAAAAGGTTTCGATGTAACGTTTGATGCCATGTTACGCATTTGCCAACCTGAAGGATTTGTACAATCAGCAGCAACAACCAAAACAGAATACATTGAAAACGCATTTGATTACAATTCTAGTAATGGATTAATATCTAATAATGCAACGTATTTATTGTATTACGACAGCGATTTAACGATTAAACAAGCACAATAATGGCAACTTCAAAAGTGACTTATTTAGGTGATTTACGCACCTCTTCTATACATTTACAATCGGGTTCTGAAATTATTTCGGATGCACCGCTTGACAACAACGGAAAAGGAGAAGCTTTTTCTCCAACCGATACTGTTGCTAATGGATTAGCTAGTTGTATGTTTACCGTTATGGGAATCAAAGCACGTGATTTAGACGTAGATTTTTCAGGTTCCACCGCAGAAGTAACCAAAATCATGGGAACCGAACCAAGAAGAATTACAGAAATTCACGTAACTTTCCATTTCTCTATAAATCCCGACGAAAAAACAAAAACCATCTTAGAAAGAACAGCAATGACTTGCCCTGTTTTCTATAGCTTAAATCCAGATATTAAAAAGGAGATTGTTTTTAATTGGAAGTAATTAAATAGAATTTTATCCACAATCTTGTCATTCCGTAGGAATCTCTTATAATTCAAAATTAAATCCAATGAAGTTTTTAATTATTTCGCTTTTTTTCTTACTCTTTTCATGTAGAAATGAAGAAAATAAATTAGAAAACATGAATTCAAAGAGTGAAATCATTGTTACAAAAAGCCAAATTCAAGTATTCAAAAGAGATACTTTAATTAACGATAATCAAAAATATATTGTCAAACACTTTAGGGATGACAATTTAGATTTTTCTTTATTGATTTTGAATGAAAAATTCGACACTATTTACAAACATTTTGATTACATAGATGAGTATGAAATCTTAGATTTTAATGAAGATGGATTTAAAGATTTGAGATTAGATTACATAACTAATACTCCTGATGTTATTGATATAGTGCTTTTTGATTCATATTCAAAAAGATTTGAAATAGTTAAAGATTTAGGATATTATCCAAGTCCATTCAAAATAAAGAATTCAAATTATTATTACTCATATCATAGAGCTGGATGCGCAGATTTAAATTGGGAAAGCGATTTGTTTTACATTAAGGATTACAGATGTATTAAAATTGGAAATATATCTGGAAGAGGCTGTGGTTATGAAAAAAGGAATGGAATTTTTATAAATAAAATTGTAGATAAAAAGGCAGTCGAAATCAATTGGATAAAACGTGATTCAGGTTATTACGATGATAAATGGGAATTCATTGAAAATTATTGGACTAAAAATCATTTGAAATTCACGAAGTAATGACCAACCAAGAACTCCTCGTAAAACTTGCTCACACCAAAATGCCATTTGGCAAATACGAAGGCTATTACTTAATTGACCTTCCGGAGTATTATGTGGTTTGGTATGCCAATAAAGGTTTTCCAAAAGGACAATTAGGCGAACAATTAAAATTGGTCCACGAACTCAAGCTAAACGGCTTAGAAGAACTCGTTCGAAACATCCGCAGAAACTTTCCAAAACAAAAATAAATTGTTTACAATTTAATTACAAAATTGATACATCGACTAATTGGCACATTGACTAATTAGTGTTATCTTTGCACGATTTTATTACAGATAAAAGATATTTATCGCAACAACAACACAACAACAATACAATGAACCAAACTAAGTACATTTTTGTTACCGGAGGTGTGACTTCTTCTTTAGGAAAAGGAATTATCGCAGCTTCGTTAGCCAAATTATTGCAAGCCAGAGGATACCGAACGACCATTCAAAAGTTTGATCCATACATCAACGTGGATCCAGGAACATTAAATCCTTACGAACACGGAGAATGTTATGTAACAGACGATGGAGCAGAAACGGATTTAGATTTAGGTCACTACGAGCGTTTTTTAAATGTTCCTACTTCGCAAGCGAATAATGTAACTACAGGAAGAGTCTACCTTTCTGTTATTGAAAAAGAGCGTAGAGGAGAATTTTTAGGAAAAACGGTTCAAGTGGTGCCTCATATCACAAACGAAATCAAGGAACGCATGCAGTTACTTGGAAAATCGGGTGATTTTGATATTGTAATTACAGAGATTGGTGGAACTGTTGGAGATATTGAATCATTACCTTATATCGAGTCAGTACGTCAATTGATTTGGGAATTAGGTGAAAATAACGGAATCGTAATTCATTTAACGTTAGTGCCTTATTTGGCTGCTGCCGGAGAATTAAAAACGAAACCAACACAACATTCGGTGAAAACTTTAATGGAAAGCGGAATCAAAGCTGATATTTTAGTGTGTAGAACCGAACACGAAATTTCGCAAGATTTACGTCAAAAATTAGCGTTATTCTGTAATGTGAAAAAAGAAGCGGTAATTCAATCTATCGATGCGTCAACTATTTATGAAGTTCCAAATTTAATGTTGGAAGAAGGATTGGATAGAGTAGCGTTGAAAAAATTAGATTTACCAGAAAAAAATACACCAGATTTAAACAACTGGAACGAGTTCTTATTTAGATTGAAAAATCCGAAGCACGAAGTAAACATTGGTTTGGTTGGAAAATATGTAGAATTACAAGATTCTTACAAATCGATTTTAGAAGCGTTTATTCATGCTGGAGCGGCAAATGAGACAAAAGTAAATGTTATTTCTATTCATTCTGAGTATTTAGATGCCAATTCGGCAGAAAGTCAGTTGAAAGATTTAGATGGTATACTTGTTGCACCAGGTTTTGGCGGTCGTGGAATTGAAGGTAAAATCGACACGGTTCGTTATGCAAGAGAAAATAATATTCCGTTTTTCGGAATTTGTTTGGGAATGCAAATGGCTGTAATTGAATATTCTCGTAACGTTTTAGGTTATGCTGATGCGAATTCAACCGAAATGAATGAAAATACAACTCATCCAGTAATTAACTTAATGGAAGAGCAAAAAAATATTGAAAACAAAGGAGGAACTATGCGTTTGGGCGCATGGAAATGTAGCATAAAAGAAAATACGTTGGCACAAAAAATCTATGGTAAAACTGAGATTATGGAGCGCCACCGTCACCGTTACGAATTCAATGGTGCGTATTTAAACGAATTAGAAAAAGCAGGATTAGTAGCTTCTGGAGTAAACCCAGATACGAAGTTGGTAGAAATTGTTGAAATTCCAACACATCCTTTCTTTATCGGCGTTCAATACCATCCTGAATATAAAAGTACAGTCGCTAATCCACACCCACTTTTTGTGAGTTTTGTAGCTGCAGCTGTACAACATAAAACTAAATAAACTGTTCAATTAAGAACACTGAACACTAATAAGTAGATGGAAGAAAAAAAATTAGACCTTAATTCGATTATCGGATTTGTATTGATTTCTGGAATTTTGATTTGGATGTTATATTCAAATGCTCCAACACCAGAAGAACAAAAGGAAAAAGAGAAAAAAGAGCAATTAGACAAACAAGCTAAAGAAGTTAAAACGGTAACTTCAACGGTTGCAGCAACGCCAGTAGCAGATTCTACTAAAAATGCAGCAGCGCAAGCACAATTAGGTTCGTTTGGATATTCTGCAACACTTCCATCAGCTACAGATGCTGTTACTGAAATCAAAAATGAAGTTTTATCACTTAAAATTTCTAATAAAGGAGGTTATATTACAGAAGCAACTGTTTTAGGATTTGATCAATTTGAGAAAAATTCAAAAAAAGCGGTTCAAATCATCAAAGATAAAAATGCTTCTTTAGACATTGCTTTAAATACAACTGATAACAGAACATTGCATACAAAAGACATGTATTTTGAACCTAAGTTAACTACTGAAGGTAAAAATCAAGTCTTAACGTTACAATTAAAAGCAGGTCCAGATCAGTTTTTAGAATATCGTTATGTATTAAAGCCTAACGAATATATGTTAGATTTTGCTATCCGTTCTCAAGGGTTAGAAAAAGTAGTGAATACTTCTAAACCGTTAGATTTAGAATGGCAATTAAAATCATACAGAAACGAGAACAGTGTTTCTTATGAAAATCGTTATACTGAGCTAGTATTTGAATATGAAGACGGAAAAGACGATTATTTAAATGCAGCAAAAGATTCTGAAGANNATGATGTTTCTTACATCGCTTTTAAACAGCATTTATTTACTTCAATTTTATTAACGGATACGAAATTTAAAACAGCTAAGTTCAAATCAGATAATTTAGTTGACGACGAAGAAATTGATACTGTTTTTACTAAAAATTTCACGGCTCAAGTTCCTTTAGAATTTAAAAATGGCGCTTTAAACTATAATATGAATTGGTATTATGGTCCAGCGAAATACGAAATTTTAAATGACTATGATAAAAATTTAGACGAAATCTTACCGTTAGGTTGGGGAATTTTCGGATGGATTAACCGTTACATTTTTATTCCAGTTTTCGGATTTATTTCTGCATTAGGAATTGGTTACGGAATTGCGATTGTTTTATTTACGATTTTAGTTCGTATTGTAATGTCGCCAGTAACCTATAAATCATATTTGTCTCAAGCAAAAATGAAGGTATTACGTCCTGAAATTGCAGAATTGAATGAAAAATTCAAAGACAATCCAATGAAGAAACAACAAGAAACTATGAAGTTGTATTCTAAAGCCGGTGTAAATCCTATGGCAGGATGTTTACCAGCCTTGATGCAAATGCCTATTTTCTATGCGTTGTTCCAGTTCTTCCCGTCGATGTTCGATTTAAGACAAAAATCATTCTTATGGGCTGACGATTTATCTTCATTTGATGCTGTACTTCAATTGCCTTTCCATATTCCATTTTATGGAAGTCACGTGAGTTTATTCCCAATCTTAGCTTCTATCGCTATTTTCTTCTACATGAAAATGACAACAGGAGATCAAGCTATGAGCACGCCACCACAAGAAGGTATGCCAGATATGGGTAAAATCATGAAAATCATGATTTATATTTCGCCTGTAATGATGTTATTCTTCTTTAACAATTATGCATCAGGATTGAGTTTGTATTACTTCATCTCTAACTTAATTACGATTGGAATTATGTTGGTTATTAAGAATTACATCGTGAAAGAAGATAAAATTCACGCTCAAATTCAAGAGAATAAAACTAAAGAGAAAAAGGAAAGTAAATTCCAGAAAAAAATGCGCGAAATGATGGAGCAAGCAGAAGCTCAAAAAGCCGCACAAAAGAAAAAATAAGTTTTACATTTATACAAACCCTGTCTGCACTGACAGGGTTTCTTTTTTATACTAATAATGAAAATAGCAATTATCGGATTTGGTAATATGGGACAAACCTATGCCAATAGTTTTATGAGTTCTGGATTTGTAGGAGCTTCAGATATTTTAATTTTGAACAAAGTAGCAGTTGAAGAAAAGAATAGTTTCGGAATTGATACAACAAATTTTTATACAGAACCCAATTCCCAAATCTTCGAATCGGATATTTTAATTTTAGCGGTTAAACCACAAGATTTTAAGCAATTAGCATCTGAAATAAAAGGTTTCTTAAATCCAGAACACGTTATTTTATCAGTAATGGCTGGAATTTCAATTGAAGCCATGCAAAAGGCATTAAGCGTTGCTAAAATTGTTCGTTCAATGCCAAACATCCCAACTCAAATAGGCGAGGGAATGACTGTTTTTTGTGCTTCAAATGCTGTAGATAGAAAAGAGCTTTTCATCGTTCAAAATTTAATCAATACAACAGGAAAATCCATTTACATTGAAAAAGAAGAAATGTTAAATGCAGCTACAGCGGTTTCAGGAAGTGGTCCTGCTTATGTATTTTATTTCATGCAAGCTATGATTGAATCGGCTGTAAAATTAGGTTTTTCGTCGTCTGAAGCTGAGTTTTTGGTGAGTCAAACTTTTTCTGGTTCTGTTCAATTGCAAAATAGAAGCAAATTATCAAACGAAGCTTGGATTCAACGTGTCGCTTCGAAAGGAGGAACTACTGAAGCAGCTTTGTCTATTTTTAATCAAAAAGAACTTAAAGAAATTGTAGTAAAAGGAATAGAATCCGCGAATGCAAGAGCTATAGAATTAGGGTCATAAAAAAAACGCTTTCCGTTGGAAAGCGTTTTTTGTTCATAGCAATTTTATTTATAGAAACGAATTAATTTAAGTTTGGTAAAATTACGTTGTCAATAACGTGAATTACACCATTGGCAGCTTGAACATCAACTGCAACAATATTAGTTTGTCTTCCAGCTTCATCTGTAATTGTTGTACCATTAACAGTAAAGGTTCCTGTTTCGAAAGTTGTTATAGGTCCAGATGGAATCCCAGTTGATAATACATTAGCACCAGCAACAACATGGTAGGTTAAAACAGAAGTTAATTGACCAGAAGTTAGACTTCCAAGAGTACCAGGATTTTGAGTTTCAAATCTTGAAAAAGCTGCATTTGATGGGGCAAAAACGGTAAAAGGTGAATTTGTATTTCCTGAAAGTATTCCCACAAAATCAGGTTGACCAGGACTTGTAAGTGCTCCAACCAAGTTGCTAAAGTTTGGATTTGCTAAAGCATGTGTTACGATTGTTGGTAATCCAATAACTGCGTCTACAACGTGTACTACGCCATTCGAAGCTCCAATATCTGCAATAACAACACTTGAAACCCCATTAAGTCTAACACCTGAGGAAGTATTAATGTACATACTAAGTGTGTTAGTAGATGAAGCACTACCTTTGCCTAAAGTTTTAACGTAACCTGTTGAAAGATTTCCGGATAATGTTGCACCAACAACAACATGATTTAATAAAACTTCTCTCAGGGCATCCACAGGAACATCATCAAGAGATGAAAAATTGTTCTCTTCTAAAAAGGTATTGAACGCTGCATTTGTAGGGGCAAAAACGGTGTAGGAACCATTTTGATCTAGAACATCAATTAAATTAGTTCTTTCTAAAGCACTAACTAAAGTTGAGAAATCTGAATTCCCTTTTGCTACATCAGCGATTGTTCTTATTCCTGAACCTGTTGAATCATCATCTGAACATGAAAACATTATCGCAGAACTTACTACTAATAACGTTAATTTGATTAATTTTGCATAGTTTTTCATAGTGTTTTATTTTTTGTTTAACCAAAATTAAAAAAGATTAAACAAATAAAAAACTATTTTGCTGCATTATGTAGTAAATTTAACTCATATTTATTTTTTGTTTAATCAGTATTTGGTCTAATATTTGATTTTTCAATATTTGAGTATGTGATTACTAATTAATAAATTAAACAACATTTAATATAATGAGACAAATTTTTGTACTTTTTTTAATTTTTATTTCAATTTTAGGCTTTAGTCAAGATAAAATCAATCAATTAGACGATAAAGGGAACCGTCATGGTTTATGGAGAGGAACACATAAAGAATCTAATAGGATTCGTTATGAGGGTACTTTTAGTCATGGTAAAGAAACAGGTATTTTTAAATATTTTGATGATACAAAAGCTGGAACTGTAATTGCAACGAGAGATTTTTCTAAAGGTGATGGATCTTGTTATGCTAATTTTTATGATCAAAAAGGGAATAAAGTTAGTGAAGGAAAATTAGTTGACAAACTTCCTGAAGGGGAATGGAAATATTATCATTTCGAATCAAAACAATTAATGTCGCAAGAATTTTATAAAAGTGGTAAATTAGAAGGAATTCGAAAAGTATTCTACAAAGACGGAACAGTTGCTGAAGAAACTAATTATAAAACCGGAATCAAAATTGGTAAATCAAAGACATATTCTGAAAAAGGACAATTATTAGAGTCTCTTACATACAAAAATGGACAATATGAAGGTGTTGCTTCTTATTACGATGGAATGGGAAATAAAATGTATGAAGGAAATTACGTAAACGGAAAACGTGTAGGAACTTGGAAGTTTTTTGAAAAAAACAAAGTTATAAAGGAAGTAAAAGCAGCTAAATTCGGGCAGGAATTAATAAAATACGAGCAAAGAAATGCCAAAGAAGCATCTAAAACACTCGAACAATTAAAACAAGAAAAAGGAGGACAAGAATAAATGAAAAGAGTTGTAGTAGGACTTTCGGGTGGAGTAGACTCGAGTGTTGCCGCTTATTTATTAAAAGAACAAGGATATGAGGTTATTGGACTATTCATGAAGAATTGGCATGATGATTCTGTAACTATTTCCAATGAATGTCCGTGGTTAGAAGATAGTAATGATGCTTTGTTAGTAGCTGAAAAATTAGGAATTCCTTTTCAAACCGTTGATTTATCCGAACAATATAAAGAGAAAATCGTTGACTATATGTTTAACGAATACGAAAAAGGAAGAACTCCAAATCCTGATGTATTGTGCAACAGAGAAATCAAGTTTGATGTTTTTATGAAAATTGCGATGTCATTAGGTGCTGATTATGTAGCAACCGGACATTATTGTCGTAAAGGAACCATTGAAAAAGACGGAAAAGAAATTTACCAATTATTAGCTGGTAAAGATGGCAATAAAGATCAATCGTATTTTCTTTGTCAGTTATCGCAGGAGCAACTTTCGAAAGCGTTATTTCCAATTGGCGAGTTAACCAAACCAGAAGTTCGTGAAATTGCTTCTAAATTAGATTTAATTACCGCCGAAAAGAAAGATTCGCAAGGACTTTGTTTCATTGGAAAAGTGCGCTTACCTGAATTTTTACAACAAAAATTACAACCAAAAGAAGGTGTAATTATTGAAATTCCAGAGGAAGCTGAAATATATCATCAAGAAAAACCACAATTCAATTCTGAAGAAGAAGCTTTTGTTTTTGAAGCTAGACGAATTGATTATCTAAAAGTGCCCGGAAAAGTTATGGGCAAGCATCAAGGCGCTCATTATTTTACAAAAGGACAACGTAAAGGACTAAATGTTGGTGGAACCAAAGAACCTCTTTTTATTATTGAAACCGATGTAGAAAAGAATATTGTATACACGGGTCAAGGCAATCAACATCCTGGATTATTCAAAAAAGCATTATTTATTGCAAATGATGAAGTGCACTGGATAAGAGAAGATTTAGCTTTAAAAGAGGGTGAGAAAATGGAGGTAGTGGCAAGAATTCGTTACCGTCAACCTTTACAAAAAGCCACTTTGCATCAGTTTAAAGACGGGATGTATGTAGTGTTTGAAAATCCACAATCAGCTATTACTGAAGGACAGTTTGTAGCTTGGCATTCGAATGATGAAATTTTAGGAAGTGGTGTAATTGCATAATCTTTGGAAATCCGAACAAAAAAAGTAAATTGTAATAAAATAAATCATTTTTAAAATGAATAAAATTACCCAACTCTTCAATATAAAATATCCAATTATCCAAGGCGGAATGATTTGGAACAGTGGTTATAAACTGGCAAGTGCCGTAAGTAATGCTGGTGGTTTAGGATTAATTGGGGCAGGTTCAATGTATCCAGAAGTGTTAAGAGAACACATTCAAAAATGTAAAAAAGCCACTGATAAACCTTTTGGAGTAAACGTTCCAATGTTATATCCAAACATTGAAGAAATTATGCAAATTCTGAAAGAAGAAGGTGTTAAAATCGTTTTTACTTCGGCAGGAAATCCAAAAACTTGGACTCCGTTTTTAAAAGAAAATGGCATAACTGTTGTACATGTAGTAAGTAGCTCAAAATTCGCCTTAAAAGCACAAGAAGCTGGAGTTGATGCCGTAGTTGCAGAAGGTTTTGAAGCTGGTGGACACAACGGAAGAGAAGAAACTACAACGTTAACCTTAATTCCAATGGTGCGCGAGCAAATTTCGATTCCACTTATTGCAGCTGGAGGAATCGCAACAGGAAGAGGAATGTTAGCCGCTATGACTTTAGGTGCCGATGGCGTTCAAATGGGAAGTCGTTTTGCTGCTTCAACCGAAAGTTCTGCACATGATGAATTCAAAAGAACTATTGTGGAAACAGGAGAAGGTGATACGCAATTAACATTAAAAGAATTGGCTCCGGTTCGACTAATCAAAAATAAATTCTATAATGATGTTCAGGAATTATATGCTAAATGTCCATCAAAAGAAGATTTAGAAGCATTATTAGGAAAACGTAGAGCAAAAAGAGGTATGTTTGAAGGTGATTTAGTGGAAGGTGAATTAGAAATTGGCCAAATAGCCGGATTAATTCACGATATTTTGCCTGTTGAAACTATTGTTGATAATATCATTACCGAATTTAATACTGCTAAAAAAGAGGTTACTACCTTTGAATTTTAATATAACAACGAAATGAAGAGTTTAAAATACATGCTATTGTTCTTGTTTTTTGCATCGGTTACTACTTATGCTCAAAAATTTAATTTCAAAACTTCTGGATATATGGTAAGCCAGAAAGACAAAAAAGGAAATTGGAGCGATTGGTCGAAATTGCAAAAATCAGAGATGACTGTCCTTTTGGATATGGAAAGTCACCGAATTGTGGTGTATTCAGAAGTACTTCAGTTGTTTTCTATTATGAAATACGGTAATCAAGAAACTATTGGAGACGACGATGTGGTTAAATTCAATTGTGTGGATAACAACGGAGTAGAATGTGTTTTAGCTATTTACACAAGGAAAAAGCAAGGAAGCAGAAACCAATTGTATATTACGTACGAGGACATGATTATTGCTTACAATATGACGGTTCTTGAAGATAAACCTGCTAAGAAGAAATAAATTATAATCATAATTAAAATGACTTTTTATTGAATGCAATAGAAAGTCATTTTTTTATTTATTAACATTCCATTTACATCAAAAACGTACTTTTGTATAAAATAGTTTTAAAATGAAAAAAGCCTTAGCCTTATTCCTTGTTCTAGTTTCTTTTTCGGGAACTGCGCAAGATAAACCAAAATTAGTAGTAGGAATCGTCGTAGACCAAATGAAAATGGAATACTTATACCGTTTTTCAAGCGACTTTTCAGAAAATGGTTTTAAGCGATTAATGAATCAAGGCTACACGTTTCATAATATGCATTATAACTTTATGCCAACATATACGGCTCCTGGTCATGCTTCAGTTTATACAGGAACAACACCATCGGTTCACGGAATTGTAGGTAATGAATGGTTCAATAAAGCGACTGGAAAAGAAATGTATTGTACCGATGACGAAACGGTTTCAACTATTGGTGATGATTCTAAAAAAGAAGGAAAAATGTCGCCAAGAAACTTACAAAGTTCTACCATTACTGACGAATTGAAGTTGTCAACCAATTTTAAAGGGAAAGTAATCGGAATGAGTATTAAAGATAGAGGTGCAATTCTTCCTGCAGGACATTTTGCTGATTGGGCTTTTTGGTACAGTAAAACGGGAGCGTTTATATCAAGTACATACTACGGAGAAAAACTTCCAGATTGGGCAACGCAATTCAATGCTGAGAAAAATTATTTGAAATACGTAACCAAAGGTTGGGATTTACTAAAACCAAAAGAAACCTACAGCGAAAGTTTAACTGATAATAATCCATACGAAGGAAAATTGTATAAAAAAGCGCCGTTTATGCCATACAATTTACAAGATATGTATGATGCAAACGATGCTGGAATTTTACGTTCAACACCTTTTGGGAATAATTTATTAGCTGATTTTGCTAAAAAAGCCATTGAAAGCGAAAATTTAGGAAAAGACAATATTACCGATTTCTTAGCTGTAAGTTTTTCTTCAACGGATTATATCGGACACGTTTTAGGACCGCGTTCGATTGAATTACAAGACACGTATTTGCGTTTGGACGAAACGATTGCCGATTTCTTGACTTACTTAGATAAAACTGTCGGAAAAGGAAATTACTTGGTTTTCTTAACAGCAGATCACGCTGGAGCGGAAAACGTAACCTATTTGAAAGACAATAAATACAAAGTGGATAACATCAATTACAAAAATATTCAAAAAGAGTTAAAGGAATTTTCAGAAACTACTTTTGGAGAAAACTTAGTATTGGATTATTCAAATTACAACTTGTTTTTCGATAAAGCAAAATTAAAAGTAAAAGGCTTGAATTTACATGATGTAAAACAAACCTTCAAAGATTATTTGCACAAACAAGATTACATCAAGCGTGTTTACACTGAAGAAGAAATCACCAACGGAAATCCTAGTGATTTTTATTTAGACTTCATCACAAAAGGATACGATCCAACACAAAACGGAGAATTAGTCATGATTTTCAAACCAGGTTATGTAGAATATTCTTCAACGGGAACAACGCATGGTTCGCCTTATTCTTATGACACACACGTTCCGTTAATTTTCTTTGGTTGGAACATCAAAAAAGGACAAACTCACGATAGAAAAGAAATCACACAAATTGCACCAACGGTTACACAAATGCTGAAAATTACTATGCCAAATAGTTCAGATGGTAAGGTTTTGTTGGAGGTTTTAGGGAAATAAAATATTGGTTTTTATGAAAATAAATTTTTCAGATGATTTTGAGAATGAGATATTTAATAAAAGTTTGGATTTAAGCACAGACTATGCTGAAGTGTCTTTAGATTTGATTTTTGAAGATGGGTTATTGAAAGAATTACCAATAGTTAAAACACTTTTTACATTTTATAATATTACGTCATCAATTATTGCTCAACATAATGTGAAAAAAATATTAGTTTTTCTTCAAGAGTTTCATTCTCATAGAATTGAAGATGATAAAATTAAAAAGTTTAAAAAACAATTTAATAAAGATTTGAATTATCGAAATGAAGTTTTGGAAACTGTATTAATTTATATTGAAAGATTTACTGATGTAAAAAAGTCTAAAATTTTAGCAAATCTTTTTATTGCTTATATAAACGAAAATTTATCATGGAAAGACTTTCAAAAGATGACTTTTATTTTAAATACACTAAACCCATCAAGTTTTGATTTTATGGTTAAGTATTTTGAATCAAATTCATCCAAAAGTATGATCGAATTAGTTGAAGGTGAAGCGTTTCTATTGGCTTCTGGAATCGCTACGAAATTTGAAGATAGATTTAGTTTAACTAGAACCGGAATATCTATTTATGAGTTTGGTATTAAACCATTGAAAAAGAAATAAAATCAAAAAACCCGAATTAATAAATAATCCGGGCTTTTCTTTACTTAACAAAAAAACTAAATTTCAATCATTATTTGATTTTTCAAAATATCATCAAACGTTTCGCGTTCTCTGATTAAATGACCTTTTCCGTCTTTCCATAGTACTTCGGCAGGTTTTAGTCGTGAGTTGTAGTTAGAAGCCATTGAAAAGCAATAAGCGCCAGCGTTTCTAAAACATAAAATATCACCTTCATGAATTTCAGTAATTCTTCTATTGCTGGCAAAAGTGTCGGTTTCACAAATATAGCCTACCACAGAATAATAACGTTCTTTTCCTTTTGGATTGGATATATTTTCAATATGATGTTGCGCACCATATAACATCGGACGAATCAAATGATTGAATCCAGAATCAATTCCAGCAAAAACTGTTGAAGTAGTTTGTTTTACTACATTTACTTTCGCTAAAAAATAACCTGCTTCGCTTACCAAGAATTTTCCGGGCTCAAAAGCTAAAGTTAATGGGCGACCATATTCTTTTTCGAAAGCTAAAAAACGTTTCGTTAATTTTCTTCCAAATTCTTCCACATTGGTTTCAATATCACCTTTCTTGTATGGTACTTTGAAGCCGCTTCCAAAATCGATAAAATCTAATGCTGGAAAATTTTTAGCCGTTTCGAATAGGATTTCAGCTGCATATAAAAATACTTCCACATCTAAAATATCAGAACCCGTATGCATGTGAATTCCGTTGATGTGCATTTTCGTATTTTCAATAATTCTCAAAATATGTGGCAATTGATGAATCGAAATCCCAAATTTACTATCAATATGTCCCACCGAAATATTCGCATTTCCTCCCGCCATCACATGTGGATTAATTCGAATACAAACAGGAACATTAGGATGTTTCGTCCCAAATTGCTCTAAAATCGATAAATTATCAATGTTGATTTGAACACCTAAAGCCGCAACTTCTTCAATTTCTTCCATTGAAACACCATTTGGAGTATAGATAATGTTTTTTTGCTCAACACCTGCATGTAATCCCAATTGCACTTCTTGCAAAGAAACCGTATCCAATCCAGAACCTAAACTTTTTAAGTATTTCAAAACAGAAACATTCGATAAAGCTTTAACGGCATAATGCACCTTAAAACGTTCTACTTTGCTAAATGCATTTTGTAATCGATTGTATTGAAAGGCAATTTTTTCCGCATCATATACATATAACGGACTCCCAAATTCTGTTGCTAATTGTTGTAATACTTCTGGTTTCATTGTGATTTAATTTGGTGCAAAAGTAAATCAATAATTAAGCATTGCAATTTTTACAACAATTATTAACAAAAAATAACAAAATGTTTTATTTGTAACTTTTGTATGTTTTTAAAATTGCGATTTTTATAAGAGTATGTATATCAAATTCCCAAATTAAACGAAAAAAAGTTAGTCCATTAAAAATTACTTTGCTATTTTTGTGGCACTTTTTTAAACAAGATAAACGCATAACAATTATGAACATACACGAATATCAGGGTAAAGAAATCCTAGCTAGTTATGGAGTACGTGTTCAACGTGGTATTGTTGCAAACAATCCAGTTGAGGCGGTAGCTGCAGCAAAACAATTAACTACAGAAACAGGTACAAGTTGGTACGTAGTAAAAGCACAAATCCATGCTGGAGGTAGAGGAAAAGGTGGAGGAGTTAAGTTAGCTAAAAACTTAGACCAAGTAACTGAAATTTCTGAGCAAATCATCGGAATGCAGTTAATTACACCACAAACTCCACCAGAAGGAAAAACAGTTCACAAAGTATTAATTGCTGAAGACGTTTATTATCCTGGTGAAAGCGAAACTTCTGAATTCTATGTTTCTGTTTTGTTAAACAGAGCTACAGGTCGTAACATGATTATGTATTCTACTGAAGGTGGAATGGATATCGAAGAAGTGGCTGAGCATACTCCACACTTAATCTTTACTGAAGAAATTGATCCTTCTGTTGGATTACAAGGTTTCCAAGCTAGAAAAATTGCTTTTAATTTAGGTTTATCTGGCGAGGCTTTCAAAGAAATGGTGAAATTTATCGATGCTTTATACAAAGCGTATATCGGTTCTGATTCATCAATGTTTGAAATTAACCCAGTATTAAAAACATCTGATAACAAAATCTTAGCAGTTGATGCTAAAGTAAATATCGACGATAACGCTTTATTCAGACAACAAAAGTATGCTGAAATGAGAGACGTTAGAGAAGAAAATCCAATCGAAGTTGAAGCTAAAGAAGTAGGATTAAACTACGTAGACTTAGATGGAACTGTAGGTTGTATGGTAAACGGAGCTGGTTTAGCAATGGCTACTATGGATTTAATTAAGTATGCAGGTTTTGAACCAGCTAACTTCTTAGACGTAGGTGGAACTGCTGATGCAAAACGTGTTGAAACTGCTTTCCGTATTATCTTAAAAGATCCAAACGTAAAAGCTATTTTAATTAACATTTTTGGTGGAATCGTTCGTTGTGACCGTGTTGCTCAAGGTGTTGTAGATGCTTACAAAAACATGGGTGATGCTATTAAAGTGCCAATCATCGTTCGTTTACAAGGAACTAACGCAGAAATTGCTAAAGAATTAATCGATAATTCAGGTATGCCAATTTTATCTGCAGTTCAATTCCAAGAAGCAGCTGACCAAGTTAAAGCAGCTTTATCTTAATCGAATTTAAAATTCAATCATAAAAAAACTCTCAGATTTATCTGGGAGTTTTTTGTTTTTACCAGTTTAAATATTTTTAAAACATCAAAGGATTTCTTACATTAGCCATTCAATTTACAAACTATGATTTCAGAAGCGCAATTTCAAAAAGAATTAGAGTTAATTATTAGCAATGCTATTCGTGAAGATGTTGGAGATGGTGACCATAGTTCACTTGCATGTATTCCAGCTTCAGCGCAAGGAAAAGCGAAGCTCTTAGTTAAAGATGAAGGAATTATTGCAGGAGTAGAATTTGCCAAAATGATTTTCAACTATGTAGATAAAGACATGAAAGTGGAAACGTTTATCAATGATGGCGAAAGAGTAAAATATGGTGATATTGTTTTTCATGTTTCGGGTAGTTCACAATCGATTTTAAAAGCAGAACGTTTGGTTTTGAATTCGATGCAACGAATGAGCGCCATCGCAACTAAAACCAAAATGTTTGTTGATTTATTAGAAGGAACACAAACTAAAATTTTAGATACCAGAAAAACCACACCAGGAATTCGTGCCATCGAAAAATGGGCAGTTAAAATTGGTGGCGGAGAAAATCACCGTTTTGCGTTGTATGATATGATTATGTTGAAAGATAATCATAACGATTTTGCAGGAGGAATTCCGCAAGCGATTACTAAGACAAAGCAATATTTGATAGATAATAATAAAGATTTAAAAATCATTGTTGAAGCCAGAAATTTAGACGAAGTACAACAAATTTTAGATGCTGGCGGCGTTTACCGAATTTTATTAGATAATTTCGATTACGAAACGACTAAGAAAGCAGTAGCTATGATTGGAAATCAAAGTTTGACAGAATCTTCTGGAAATATCAATGAAAAAACCATTCGTCATTATGCGGAGTGTGGTGTGAATTATATTTCTTCGGGTGCTTTAACCCATTCGGTTTATAATTTGGATTTAAGTTTAAAAGCGATATAAATTATGTCGGAAGAAATAGAAAATAAACTCAATAAAATTCCTGTTGTAAAGCAATTGGTTGCAATTACCAAAGCCATAAAGTTAAAATCTTTAGAAGGCTTATCGCTTTATGATATTTTGGAACTTTATGTGTTGGGAATTTTCAAAGGCGCTTTTTCATACAGAGCGAGTGCTATTGCGTTTAGTTTCTTCATGGCGTTATTTCCGTTTGCTTTATTTATTTTGAATTTAATTCCGTTTATTCCATTAGAAAATTTCCAAGCCGATTTCTTAGAATTTGTAGAAGAAGGCGTTCCGCCTAATACTTACGATGCTATTGAGGCTATTTTGAAAGATATTATGGGAACCAGTCATCAAGGGTTGCTTTCGTCGGGTTTTATTTTGTCTATTTTATTGATGACCAATGGAATCAATGCTATTTTGGGTGGATTTGAAATGTCGGCTCATATTACAATTACAAGAGGTTTTTTTAGACAATACTTTGTTTCATTAGCCATTTCTTTAGTATTATCGATGATTTTATTGATAACAGTTGCTGCGATTGTGATTGCTGAGGTAATGATTCAAAAAATTAATATTCGAGGTTATGTTGCAGATGTTTCAGTTATTGAATGGAGTAGATACGGTTTCATCCTTTTAATGATTTTAATTACAACTTCCATATTATATAAGTTTGCTACAAAAGAAACTTCAAGTATGGCATTTATTAGTTCTGGAGCGGTTTTTACCACTATTTTAATCATTATTTCTTCTTATGTTTTTGGAATTTATGTAACTAAATTTGCAAAGTATAATGAGTTGTATGGTTCAATTGGTACACTTCTTGTATTAATGTTTTACATCTGGATTAATTGCATGGTTTTATTGTTAGGATTTGAACTAAATGCAACTATTTCAAAATTGAAAAGAAAAAATTTATATATTTAACAAAACTAAAAAAATCGAATTATGAGAAAACAAGTTATTACATTTTTAATGTTGATTGCAACTGTATTTACTGTTAATGCACAAAAAACTGTAGCAGGAGTTAAGGTAGATGCTAAAATGAATTTAGAAGGACAATCTTTAGTATTAAACGGAGCTGGAACTCGTGTTAAAATGTTCATGGACATGTATGTTGGAGCTTTGTACTTAGAAAAAAAGAGTTCAAACGCAGCTGAAGTGATGAATAGCAAAGAAGGAGCTGCTATTAAATTAAATATAGTGTCTGGTTTGATTACTTCTGAAAAAATGGTTTCGGCTATCAACGAAGGTTTTGAAAATGCAACAGGAAAGAAAACAGCGCCATTAAAAGCTAAAATTGACAAATTCAAAGGTTTCTTTAAAGAAGAAATTAAAAAAGGAGATGTTTTTATCATTATTAATGTGCCAAACGAAGGAGTTGTTGTTTACAAAAACGGAGTTAAAAAGGGTAGCATAGACGGACACGATTTCAAAAAAGCTTTATTCGGAATTTGGTTATGCGACAAACCAGCTGATAAAGACTTAAAAAACGAAATGTTAGGAAAATAATCTTAATCATAAAAATACAAACAGAAGCGTTCTCAATTGAGGACGCTTTTTTTGTAAACAAAACTTCCATCTTCGAGCTTCCAACTTCCATCTTTCAAACATCTTTTCTCTTTTTTCTTTTCACTATTCTCTTTTTCCAACTATATTTGTTCTATGCTGTATTTTATCGAAGTCGTTTTACCATTAGCTGTTTCTAAAACCTTTACTTATGAGGTTTCGGAAGCAGAATTTCACTACATTCAAATTGGAATGCGAGTCGCGGTTCCATTCGGTAAAACAAAGATTTATACCGCATTAGTTTTAGATAAGAACAACACATCACCTCAATTATACGAAGCCAAAGAAATTCATCAAATTTTAGATGAAAAACCTGTTGTGAATCTTCACCAAATCGAGCATTGGAAATGGATTGCTTCTTATTATATGTGTTCGCTTGGTGAAGTGTTTCGAAGTGCACTGCCTTCGGGATACATTTTGGAAAGCGAAACGATTATTTCAGCAAAAGAAAATGCGGAAATAGATTCGGATAATTTGAAGGATGATGAGTATCTAATTTTAGAAGCATTAAAAAGCCAATCTTCGATTACGGTTCAAGATGTGATTAAAATTTTAGGTAAGAAAACGGTTTTTCCAATTATCAATCGATTGTTGTCAAAAGGCGCTTTGGTTTTACAAGAAGAAATTTCGGAACAATACAAACCCAAGTTGGTTCGCTATATCAAATTGCACGAATCTTTTTTACAGCAAGAACAATTAGCTGAATTGTTAGAAGTTTTATCCAAAGCCAAAAAACAACGTGAATTGGTTCTACATTATTTCCAATTACAAGCTCGTGAAAAAGCACCAATTTCCGTGAAAAAACTAATTGAAACTTCTGGAAGTTCTGCCGCAATTGTAAAATCGTTGGTAGACAAAACGATTTTCGAAGAATATTACATTGCTCAAGATAGAGTTGCTTTCGATAAAGAAGACGATAGTCAATTCACGTTAAGTGAAGCACAACAACTAACTTTTGATAGTATTCAAGAAAATTTTAAAACCTTTGATGTGAATTTATTACACGGCGTTACAGCTTCAGGTAAAACCGAAATTTACATCAAAATTTTAGAGCAATATATTAAGGAAGGAAAGCAAGTGTTGTTTTTATTGCCAGAGATTGCATTAACCACACAATTAGTCCAAAGATTAACGGCTTATTTCGGAAATGAAGTTGCCGTTTTTCATTCAAAATATACGAATAACGAACGAATAGAAGTCTGGAATCAAGTCTTAGAAAATTCACCAAAAGCTAAAGTAGTAATTGGGGTTCGAAGTGCTTTGTTTCTTCCTTTTTCAAATTTAGGATGTATTATTGTGGATGAAGAACACGAGCAAACGTTCAAACAAAAAGATCCAGCACCAAGATATCATGCCCGAGATGCTGCCATAGTTTTAGCGAAGCAACATGGTGCAAAAGTAGTTTTAGGAAGTGCTACTCCGTCTTTGGAAACCTATTATAACGTACAAACCAATAAATACGGTTTAACCGAATTGAAAGTCCGTTATGGAAACGTTGTCTTGCCAGAAATTCAATTAGTCGATTTGAAAGATAAATATTTCAGAAAGAAAATGTCGGGACATTTTTCAGATGAATTATTGGAGGAAATTACCGAAACTTTATCAAAAGGTGAACAAGTCATTTTATTTCAAAATCGCAGAGGATTTTCGCCTTATGTGGAATGTATGACGTGTGGTCATGTGCCGCATTGTCCAAGTTGTGATGTGAGTTTGACGTATTACAAATTCAAAAACCAATTGCGTTGTCATTATTGTGGTCATTCGATTGCAAATCCTTCGCATTGTCATAGTTGTCAATCAGTTGATGTTACTTCGAAAGGTTTCGGCACCGAACAAATTGAAATGGAATTGAAGTCTCTTTTTCCAGAGAAAAATATCGGAAGAATGGATCAGGATACAACTCGAGGTAAATTTGGTTTCGAAAAAATTATCGATTCTTTCAAAAATAGAGAAATTGATGTTTTGGTAGGAACTCAAATGTTAGCCAAAGGTTTGGATTTTGACAATGTAACTTTAGTTGGAATTTTAAATGCCGATAATTTATTGAATCAACCAAACTTCAGAGCCTACGAAAGAGCGTATCAAATGATGATGCAAGTTTCGGGTAGGGCAGGTCGTTCAGAGAAAAAAGGAAAAGTAGTTATTCAGACGTATAATCCGTATCACAATACTATCCAACAAGTTTTGGGTAATGATTATATTGGAATGTATAAGGAACAAATTTACGAACGCCAGAATTTCAAATATCCGCCTTTCTTTAGATTAGTGAAACTTACTTTGAAACATCGTGATTTTGATAAACTGAAAGAAGGTTCTATGTGGATTTATAACGTGTTGTCTCAAAATTTAGATATGCCAGTTTTGGGTCCGGAAGAACCAGCTATAAATAGAATTCGAAATGAATACATTCGAACTATTATGGTTAAAATCCCTGTTCAGAAACATTTGGGCAATACCAAAAAAAATATTGCGAAAGTGCTCATGAGTTTTGAAGCAGTTCCGCAATATCGTTCTATTAAGGTAAAAGTTGATGTAGACGTGTATTAAGCGTTTTCGATTGCTTTTACAATTTCTTCTTTTTTATTTCGACTCAAAGGAATTTTAGTATTTCCAATTTCAGCAAACTTGCTGTTGAATTTTTCCACTCGGTCTAAATTGATAATATACGATTTGTGTACTCGAATGAATTTACCTTCTGGAAGTTCTTTTTCAAACCCTTTCATGGTTGATAATACTAAATGACTTTCGTCATCGGTAACCACTTTGATGTAATCACCATAGGCTTCAATCCATTTAATTTTAGAAACATATACTTTAAGTTTCTTTAAATTACTTTTTATTACAATACTATCGCCATGTTCTTCATGGTTTTCGTAGCGTAACGCGTGAAGTTCAGTGGCTTTTTTTACCGCTTTATTAAAACGTTCTTTGGAAATTGGTTTTTGAAGGAAATCAGTCGCTTCATAATCAAAAGCTTTCACTGCGTAGTCTGCTTTTGAAGTTATGAATATAATTTGTGGTTTAGTTTTTAGTCCGTCTAATAAGTCGAAACCGTTAATTAACGGCATCTCGATGTCTAAGAAGATTAAATCAATAGTGTTATTGTTGATACAATTCTTTGCCTCAAGAGCATTGGCAAAATCTCCTACTAAGTTTAATAATGTTGATTCGTTAACTAATTTGGTGATGGTAATTCTTTGAATAGCACTATCATCTACAACGATACAATTCAACTTCATGGGCATATATTTTTATAGTTTGTTAAAAGTAGAATAATTATTACAACTACACAAGTTTTTTTATGTAAAAATTAATAATTGGATATGCTTGTAATTTCAAATAAAAGTATTATTTTTGCACCCAATTTTATAACAATAAATATAAAGATTATGAATCATTATGAAACTGTTTTCATCTTGAATCCCGTTTTATCTGAACAACAGGTAAAGGAAACAGTAAGCAAGTTTGAAGATTTTCTTACTTCTAAAGGGTCTGAGATGGTATCGAAAGAAGATTGGGGCTTAAAAAAATTAGCTTACGAAATTCAACACAAGAAAAGTGGATTTTACCACTTATTCGAATTCAAAGCGCCAGCTGAAATTATTATTGCATTTGAAACTGAATTCCGTCGTGACGAGCGTGTTATGCGTTTCTTAACTGTGTCTTTAGACAAACATGCAATTTCTTGGGCAGAAAGAAGAAGAGTTAAATTAAAAGCTAAATCAAACTAATCATGTCTACATTAGAGCAATCTGCAAAAGGTAAAAAAGACGGAGATATCAGATATCTTACGCCTTTAAACATAGATACAAACAAAACTAAAAAGTATTGTCGTTTCAAAAAATCAGGTATTAAATATATCGATTATAAAGACGCAGACTTTTTATTGAAATTTGTTAACGAGCAAGGTAAAATTTTACCAAGACGTTTAACTGGTACTTCATTAAAATACCAAAGAAAAGTTTCTGTAGCTGTTAAAAGAGCTCGTCACTTAGCTTTAATGCCATACGTGGCCGATTTATTAAAATAATATTTAACAAATAGTTGTTGCTTCGCCATTGGCGGGCTAACTTCTAATTAAAAGGACAACAACATGGAACTTATCTTAAAACAAGACGTTCAAAATTTAGGATTTAAAGATGATGTAGTAACTGTGAAAAACGGATACGGACGTAACTTCTTAATTCCTCAAGGTGCAGCTATTTTAGCTACTCCTTCTGCTAAAAAAGTTTTAGCTGAAAACTTAAAGCAAAAAGCACACAAAGAAGCTAAAATCGTTGCAGATGCAAAATCTTTAGCTGAGGCTTTAAAAGCTTTAGAAATTAAGATTACTGCTAAAGCAGGTGGTGATAAATTGTTTGGTTCAGTTACTAACGCTAACATTGTAGAAGCATTAGAAGCTAACGGTCATTCAATTGATAGAAAATTCGTTACTAGCGGTGTAGTAAAACGTGTAGGTAAATATACTGCAAGCGTAAGATTACACAGAGATGTTATCGTTGAATTACCATACGAAATCGTAGGTGAAAAAGCATAATTTTTCTTAAAATATAAATTAGCTCCGATTTTATCGGGGCTTTTTTTTTATCTTTACTTTATAAAATTACTACATGAAGTACGCAAGATTAACCAAAGAGCAATTAGAAGAATTACATCCCGAATTTATTACTTTTTTAGCTACACAATCGATAGATAAAAAGGAATGGGATGAAATTAAACAAAATAAACCACACGTTGCCGAACAAGAAATTGACGTTTTTTCCGATATGATTTGGGAAAAAGCACTGACGAATGTTACGCACATTGATCATTTTTCTAAAAACTACATTTTTCTTTTTAAATGTATGCAAAATGCGGTTTTCTCTTTCGTAATTAAAACCAATAATCCACAAATTGACTTTGTTTCTGCCGATGGAATTCATTGGTTGTCTGAAAATTTGTTTTCCAACGATGTTGAAATTACAAGAGGTAAGAAAGACTTGTCAGAAAACAGAAATGAATCATTGTTTGAAATCATCAAACAAGGCGGAATCATCAGTAAAGGGGAATTGTTTACCAAATTAGACAGCTTAATCAATCAGTAAATATGAGCGTTTTAGATACTATTAAGAATTTAAGAGATGAATTAAATCAGCATAATTACAATTATTATGTATTGGATAAACCTACCATTTCTGATTTTGAATTTGATCAAAAACTAAAACAATTACAAGATTTAGAAGCGCAACATCCCGATTTTTTTGATGAAAATTCGCCTACGCAACGAGTAGGAGGAATGGTGACCAAAAATTTCGAAACCATAAAACACGAATATCGCATGTATTCGTTGGATAATTCCTATTCAATCGAAGATTTACAAGATTGGGAAACCCGAATTCAAAAAGTTTTAGGAGATGTTCCATTAGAATATACTTGCGAATTAAAATACGATGGAGCTTCGATTAGTATTTCGTATGAAAATGGTCGTTTAGTGCGTGCTGTAACGCGTGGCGACGGTTTTCAAGGCGATGATGTTACGAATAATATCAAAACCATTAAAGCCGTTCCAATTCATTTAAAAGGGGATTTTCCTGAAAAATTTGACATTCGAGGAGAAATCATTCTTCCGTTTGCCGGATTTGAAAAAATGAATCAAGAGTTAATTGAAATTGGCGAAACACCTTATTCAAATCCAAGAAATACCGCTTCTGGAAGTTTAAAATTACAAGACAGTGCCGAAGTTGCCAAGCGTCCTTTAGATTGTTTGTTATACTTCGTAATTGGAAATAATTTACCATTTAAAACGCAATTTGAAGGCTTGCAAAAAGCTAGAGATTGGGGATTTAAAGTGCCAACACAATCCAAATTAGCTAAAAATCTAAACGAAGTTTTCGAATACATCAATTATTGGGACAAACACCGTCATGATTTGCCTTATGAAACCGATGGTGTCGTAATTAAAGTCAATAATTTACAGCATCAAGAGGAATTAGGTTATACGGCAAAATCTCCACGTTGGGCTATGGCGTATAAGTTTAAAGCCGAACAAGTAACTACGAAATTAAACTCCATTTCGTATCAAGTTGGGCGAACAGGTGCTATTACTCCGGTTGCGAATTTAGAACCAGTGCAATTGGCGGGAACGATTGTAAAACGTGCTTCTTTGCATAATGCTGACCAAATTGAAAAATTAGATATTAGAATAGGTGATGAAGTTTTTGTTGAAAAAGGAGGCGAAATCATTCCAAAAATTATTGCGGTTGCACAAAGAGGAAATCAAGCGGAACCTACAAAATACATTACACATTGTCCAGAATGCCAAACTGAATTGGTAAGAAGTGAAGGCGAAGCGAATCATTTTTGTCCAAATTTTTATGGTTGTCCACCACAAATTATTGGAAGAATTCAGCATTTTATCACACGAAAAGCCATGGATATTGATGGTTTGGGCGGAGAAACGGTTGCTTTGTTGTTCAACGCAGGTTTAGTTACCAATTATGCCGATTTATACGAATTGAAAAAAGAGCAAATCATTCCGTTAGAACGCATGGCTGAAAAATCGGCTGAAAATTTAATTAATGGAATTGAAAAGTCAAAAACCATTCCTTTTGAACGTGTTTTGTATGCGTTAGGGATTCGATATGTAGGTGAAACGGTTGCTAAAAAACTCGCCAAACACTACAAATCAATTGATGCAATTGCTCAAGCTAGTATCATGGATTTGATTTTGGTTGATGAGATTGGCGATAAAATCGCACAGAGTGTCGTTCAATTCTTTGAAAATCAAGAAAATATTCGTATTATTGATAGGCTTAAGAGTTTTGGTGTTCAATTAGAATCGGGAGCAGAGGATGTCTTACTTTCTGAAAAGTTGAAAGGAAAGATATTTGTAGTTTCGGGAGTTTTTGAAATTTATTCGAGAGACGAACTCAAAAAAGCCATCGAGGATAACGGTGGAAAAGTAGGAAGTTCAATTTCATCAAAAACCGATTATGTAATTGCGGGTAATAATATGGGACCTTCAAAACTAGAAAAAGCAAATCAATTAAAAATTGCAATAATTTCTGAAACGGATTTCAAACACATGATAGATGGTTAAAGTAAATTCGGCATTGATACTTTATTTCATAGCTTTTATTTTTTATATAATTGCTGTGTTAATAGGTAGTGATAATTTGGAACTTTTTAGCAAGCCAATTATTATTCCATCGATTTATTATTACTATTATATTTCTGTAAGAGGTAAAGTTAATTATTTGTTTTCCTTTTCTATTTTGTCTTTTTTTATAGGCGAAATTCTCCATTTGATTAGTCGTGTGGATTTTAATATATCAGGACTTATATTTCTTTTAATTCCTTATTTTATAATCTTACATTTCATCATTCAAGATTTAATTTATTATTTGAAAAAACAGAAAATTAAGCTCAATACATTTTCATTTTACATCATTTTGATGTTGTTAGTTTATTTGTTTTTTAACGTTCTAATGATGATGATTGAAGAAAGTAGTTTTGACTTTTTTATTTATGCGTTGTATGGTATAACGTTATTATTGATGGGGGTTTTAGCTTTTGTAATGCAAATTAATTATACAAATAGGACAATATTGTATACAGGAATTATGGTTGCTTGTTTTATTGTTTCGGATTTGTTTTTTGTTTTTTATAAAAAATTGCCAGATTTGATTGCATTGAAAATGATAAATGTTGTTACTCAAGAGCTTTCATTTTTTTGTTACATAAGTTATTTTATTTACAGAACTAAATTTAAGCTTTATGGTAAGAGAGATATTCAAGACTGACAAAAATATCGACAGTAGAGCGAGTGTAGCTTTATATGTTTATTTTATTTCCTATATCTGTTATCTATTTTTCTATAGAGTTTATAATGATATGGATATAGCTTTTATTTTTAAGCCAATAATTGTTCCTAGTATTGCTTTTGCTTATTTTTTCATTAGTAAATCACCAAAAATTTACTTGAATTTGAGTTTGTTTTTAGTTATTTTCTTTGCCGATAATTTAATCTTGCTTGAAGAACAAGATTTAAAAGTTTTTTCAACCTATTTGTATCTGATTGCTATTGGTATTTTATTTTACTATGTTGTTGTAGATTCCCAATTGTTTAAAAAGAATCAATTTCTAAAAAAGAATTTTAAATATTTTATTATTTCTTATTTAGTTTTAGTGATACTTTACAAAATAGCCAGCATGTCTTTTAACTTCCAATTTAAAGAGATTTTTGTAGTAATTGGTTATGTTGTAATGTTCTTAATGGTTTTAATCTTGAGTATTTATAATGCATTACGATTCAAATCAATCGCCTCTAGATTTTTATTGCTAACCATTTTATGTCTGTTTTTTTCGGATATATTTATAGTGCTAAATAAATACTATTTTAAAAATGATATCTTTATTTATATCTCTTGTATAATCGAAATTCCGGTGTATTATTTTCTTTTAAAATATCTGCTTTATCGAGAAAAGTACTAAACAATAATATTCTTTGTTTGATTGTGATGCAATTTATCGTTGGTTAAATAGAAGTCAATTCGACCTAAGTTTACACCAAAACAACCTACTTGATTAATCAAAACTTCTTTTCCTTCGCTATTTTTTTCAATCACAGGTTTATCTAAAAAAGTGTGCGTGTGTCCGCCAATAATCAAATCGATGTTTTTTGTCTTTTGAGCTAATAGAATATCACTTGGTTTCTCCGGTTCGTCTTTGTACTTGAATCCTAAGTGTGATAAGCAAATCACCAAATCACATTTCTTTTCTTCTTTTAGTATTCGAGTCATGTCTTGCGCTACTTCAATCGGATTGTTGTAAACGGTTTCTTTGTATAATTTTTTATCTACAAGTCCGTCCAATTGAACGCCTAATCCGAAAATCCCAATCTTAATTCCGTCTTTATTGATGATTTTGTATGGTTTTACAATATCATTCAAAACCGTATTTTTAAAATCATAATTAGCCGATACGAAATCGAATTTCGCATGTGGTAATTGGGCATAAAAACCATCAATTCCGTTGTCAAAATCATGATTTCCCATTGTGGCTAAATCGTATTGCATCATACTCATTAGTTTGAATTCTAATTCGCCACCATAATAATTGAAGTACGGAGTTCCTTGAAAAATATCGCCAGCATCTAATAATAGTACATTTTTTTCTTCTTTTCTAATGCTTTCAATGATTGCAGCTCTTCTGGCAGCTCCACCCATATTAGGGTTTTTTGGATGATCAACAGGAAAAGGGTCAATATGACTGTGTGTATCATTAGTATGTAAAATGGTAATCTTCTTGGTTTCTAATGTAGAAAAACTACTTAAACTCACTCCTGATAAACCAAGTAAAGCCGAACTCGCAGCTGTTTTTTGGATAAAATCTCTTCTCTTCATAGCTTTAAGTGTTATTCTAAAATTATTTTTTCGGTTGTAATGTTCGGAATCGTATCTACTTTTTTGAAATAATCAATCATCATATTTCTAAGCTTGTATTCCATATCAAATTTGATTTTACTTTCTTTAAAAAATGTCATGTTATCGCCTCCATTCGCTAAATAATCCGAAGTTCCCACATAATAAATTCGATTTTCATCCAAAGATTGATTGTTAATTTCAATCTTATTTATTGCAGAAGTTGACTTATCAATATAAATTTTCATTCCGTATAATGGATGCGGTTTTTTCTCTTTGATAATGTATTCGACTAACGTTTTAATTTCTTTTCCGGTAAGTCCCACAACTATTAAACTATTTTCAAAAGGCATTACTTCAAAAGCGGTTCTCGTAGTTACATCACCTTTAGGAATAATCGCTCTAATGCCGCCATGATTGAGTAAACAAACATCAATAGTTTTATTTTCTCTTTTTTGAAAAACCGGATTTCCTAGTTCGAAAGTAATTTCAGCCAATAAATTTCCGATATTCGATTGCCAACTTCCTTTGCTTTTGTCTTGTGTTTCAGGACAATAAGCTAAAACGCTATTCAAATCTTTGTTGATGTTATCGCTGTAAGGTTTAACGTAAGTTGAAATGGCTTCGTTTTCGCCTTTTTCATTGGTAACACCTATTTTTTTTCCTTCAATTTTTGTGGTTTGATAGGAAGAAGTTGATTTACAGGATATAATAAGATTAAATGTTAATAATATAACAAAAAATCGAAAAGATATTGTATTCTTTTTTACATTTACAAGCATAACAAAAGCTTAAATTTTTAATTTTGTCGAATAGGTAAAAATACTATGTTTTATAATATTATAAAGAACTTTTTTCTAAAAAAAAATGTTACTAAAAGGTTAGCAACTCAAAATGCGTTGGCTTCAAACGATAAAGTAGTAACTGTTGGAATTTTAGTTGACGAATCTTATTTCTCAGAAACAGCTCAATTAGTTGAAAGAATAACTTCACAAGGAATTGATGCTAGCAATATTTCGATATTAGTTTACAAAGATAAAATCAAGAAGAAGGAAGTAATAAACGAACCCTTTTTGTCGTTAAAAAATATTTCGCTTTCAGGAGAAATCAATAAAAAAGAAGTAAACGATTTTATCGAAACTCCTTTCGACTTGTTAATCAATTATTACGATGTGAATAAAAGCGGACTTTTGTTATTGTCAACCAAATCAAAAGCTAAATTTAAAGTAGGTTTTGATACCGTTGATAAAAGAGTTAATCATTTCATTATAAAATCACTTGTTGAAAATTATAATGAATTTGTTTTAGAATTGTTTAAGTATTTGAAAATTTTAAATAAAATATAAAAAAAATGCAATCATTTATTGGAACTGGTGTTGCTTTAGTTACGCCATTTAAAAAAGATTTTTCGGTTGATGTTGAAGCGTTGGCTAGAATTGTAAATCATGTTGTTGAAGGAGGAGTAGAGTATTTGGTAGTTTTAGGAACTACTGCAGAATCAGCTACGTTATCGCAAGACGAAAAAGAATTGGTTATCGATACTATTATTAAAGCCAATGCAGGAAGATTGCCTTTAGTATTAGGTGTTGGTGGGAATAACACACATAAAGTAGTAGAAGAATTAAAAACTAGAGATTTTTCTCATTTCTCAGCAATTTTATCGGTTTCACCATATTACAATAAGCCAACACAAGAAGGGATTTACCAACATTTCAAAGCGGTTGCAGAAGCGTCTCCAATTCCAGTAATTTTATACAATGTGCCAGGAAGAACAGCAAGTAACATGTTGCCATCAACTGTAATTAGAATTGCAAATGATTTCAAAAATGTAATCGGAATCAAAGAAGCGGCTGGAGATATTGTACAAGCAATGAAATTAATTCAAACAAAACCAGAAGGATTTTTAGTAATTTCTGGCGATGATATGATTACGTTACCAATGGTTTTAGCTGGTGGAGCAGGAGTAATTTCGGTAATTGGAGAAGGTTTTCCAAAGCAATTTTCTGAAATGGTGCGTTTGGGATTGCAAAGAAAAGTGGATGAAGCCTATAAATTACACTATTTATTAGCAGATAGCATTGATATGATTTTTGAACAAGGTAATCCTGGCGGAATTAAAGAAGTCTTTAAAGCATTAGGTTTATCTGAAAACACAGTAAGATTACCACTTGTAAATGTAAACGAAGATTTAGCAACAAGATTGCATAATTTTACTCGTAAATTAAGTTAAAAAAAGATTTTTGTAGTAAACAAATAATGTCTAAATTTGCAGTTGCTTTTTTAGACTTCTAAAGTATTGAATTTTAAGAAAGATTAAATTTAAATAAATGAACAAAGTAGTTAGTTTTCTTTTTATTGCATTTTTATTGATTTCGTGTAGTGAGTATCAAAAGGCATTAAAATCAGATGATGTTGCAATAAAAAATGAAGCAGCAAACAAAATGTATGAAGCTGGAAAGTACGCAAAAGCTATTAGATTATACGAGCAGATAGCTCCGGCTTACAAAGGAAAACCAAGTGCTGAGCGTATGTTTTATTTTTATTCAATGTCTTTGTATAAATCAAAACAATATTATTTAGCGGGTTATCAATTAGAAAATTTTGTTGCAAGTTACCCTAAAAGTGAAAAAAGAGAAGAAGCCGCTTTTTATGCAGCTGAATGCTTTTATAAATTATCGCCTGAATATAGTTTAGATCAAACAGATACTAACAAAGCATTAGATAAAATGCAACGTTTTATTGATATATATCCAGAATCTCAATTTTTACCTCAAGCAAATGTTTATGTAAAAGAATTAAGAGAAAAACTTGAGAAAAAAGCATTTGAAATCGCTAAGCAGTACAATACAATTTCTGATTTTAAAGGAGCTTTAAAAGCTTTTGAAAATTTCTTAGCGGATTATCCAGGAACACCTTTTAAAGAGCAAGCTTTATTTTACAGATTTGATTCTGCATATAAATTAGCAATTAATAGTGTTGAATCAAAAAAACAAGAACGTTTAACTTATGCTAAGAATACATATACAAATTTAATTAAGCATAACGGTCAAACAGAATACAAAGATAAAGCTGATAAAATGTTAGCTGAAGTGGAACAAGAATTACAAAAATATACTAAATAAAAAGTAAATCATGGATTTAAAGAAAACAAATGCTCCTGTAAATACTATTACTTACAACAAAAGTAAATTAGAAGAGCCTACTGGAAATATTTATGAAGCGATTACTATCATGGCAAAACGCGCTAATCAAATCAATACTGAAATTAAAAAAGAATTGATTGAAAAATTAGAAGAGTTTGCTACTTACAACGATAGTTTAGAAGAAGTTTTTGAAAACAAAGAACAAATCGAAGTTTCAAAATTCTATGAAAAATTACCTAAACCACACGCATTAGCAGTACAAGAGTGGGAAGAAGGTAAAATCTATTACAGAGAAGCTAAATAAATCAATATGTCTGTTTTAAGCGGTAAAAAAATCTTGCTAGGTGTATCTGGTGGTATAGCTGCTTATAAAACAGCCAACTTGGTTAGACTATTCATAAAAGCAGGCGCACAAGTACAAGTTGTAATGTCGCCTGCTTCTTTGCATTTTGTTACGCCACTAACATTAGCTACACTTTCTAAAAACCCAGTGTATTCTACTTTTTATAACGAAGAAGAAGCAACTGGTGAATGGAATAATCACGTTGAGTTAGGATTATGGGCAGATCTAATGCTTGTGGCTCCAGCTACAGCCAATACACTTTCTAAAATGGCAAATGGCAATTGCGATAATTTACTTATAGCAACTTATTTGTCAGCAAAATGTCTGGTTTACTTTGCACCTGCAATGGATTTGGATATGTACAAACATCCTTCTACATTAGATAGTTTTCACAAACTTAAATCATTTGGAAATATAATAATTCCTGCCGAAAGTGGAGAATTAGCCAGTGGTTTATCTGGTGAAGGAAGAATGGCAGAACCAGAAAATATTGTAGCTTTCCTAGAAAACGATTTGTTAGAAAAATTACCTTTAAAAGGAAAGAAAATACTAATTACAGCTGGTCCTACCTATGAAGCAATTGATCCTGTTCGTTTTATTGGAAATCATTCTTCTGGTAAAATGGGATTTGATATTGCGAATGAAGCAGCAAACAAAGGAGCGGAAGTTATTTTAGTATCAGGACCAACACATTTGAACGTACAAAATTCTTCTGTTAAATTAATTCGAGTAACGTCGGCACAAGATATGTATGACGCTTGTCATGAACATTACGAAAAAGTTGATGTAGCAATTGCCGCAGCTGCTGTTGCCGATTATCGACCAAAAAATGTTGCCCATCAGAAAATAAAAAAGAATGAAGCAACGTTCTCTATAGAGTTAGAAAAAACAAAAGATATTTTGGCTTCTCTTGGCGAGCAGAAGAAAAATCAGTTTTTAATTGGATTTGCATTGGAAACCGAAAATGAAATTGAACATGCAAAGCAAAAAATCCAGAAAAAAAACTTAGATTTGATAGTTTTAAATTCGTTAAATGATAAAGGTGCAGGTTTTGGTTTACCAACTAACAAAGTGACTTTTATTTCAAAAGACTTTATTGTTGAGCCTAAAGAATTAAAATCAAAAGAAGAAGTAGCTCAGGATATTATTAATAAAGTAATTCAATTTTATGATGCGTAAAGTATTTGTATTAGTAGTTTTCTTGTTTTCGTTAGTGAATGTATTTTCACAAGAGTTGAATGCTACCGTTTCAGTAAATTTTCAACAAGTAGCCAATGGAAATCCTCAATTATTTAAAAATTTAGAAACTCAGGTTAAAGAATTTTTAAACACAACCAAATGGACTACGAAAGAATACACCGATGTAGAAAAAATTGAATGTAATTTTTTTATAAATGTAAACTCTTTTGGTTCAAATAATTTTGAAGCTACTATTCAAGTTCAGTCTTCAAGACCTGTTCATAATTCTACTTTGTCTTCACCAATTTTAAATATAAATGATAAAAATTTTTCATTTCGATTTATCGAATTTGAAAATTTAATTTATGATCCAAATACGTTTAACTCTAATTTGGTTTCAGTTTTGGCGTTCTATTCTAATTTAATAATCGGATTAGACCAAGATACTTTTTCTGAATTAGGTGGCTCTGAATATTACCAAATTGCTTCAAATATCGTCAATGTAGCTCAAACAAGCGGATTTAAAGGATGGAATCAATCGGAAGGAAACAATAACAATCGTAATTTTCTAATTTCAGATATTTTATCAAATACTTTTACTCCATTCAGACAATCGCTTTATCAATACCACAGAATGGGAATGGATTTAATGTCGGATGATGTAAAAAAAGGTAAAGAAGGAGTTGTTAAAGGGATTAATACCTTAGCAGAAGTCCAAAAAGTACGTCCAAATGCTTTGTTAACTCGAACTTTTTTTGATGCAAAAACCGATGAAATTGTTTCAATTTTTAGTGGTGGACCAAGAGTTGAAGTAACTTCTTTAGTAGAAACTTTAAATAGAATTTCTCCATTGAATTCTCAAAAGTGGAGTAAAATTAAATAATACTTATATACTTTATTATTTATGTTACTTTCACTTTCCATAAAAAATTATGCGTTAATAGAATCGCTTGAAACTGATTTTTCCAATCAGTTTTCTGTTATTACAGGAGAAACTGGAGCTGGAAAATCGATACTTCTTGGAGCTTTAGGTTTGGTTTTAGGAAACAGAGCCGATTTGACTTCGCTTAAAGATAAAGAGCAAAAATGCATTATTGAAGCACAATTTACTATTTCTAATTATAATCTTCAGTCTTTTTTTGATGAAAACGATATGGATTATGAAGATAAAACCATTATTAGAAGAGAAATTTTACCTTCAGGAAAGTCACGAGCTTTTGTAAATGATAGTCCCGTAAATCTTCAGGAATTGCAAGAATTAGGTGCTATGTTGTTAGATATTCATTCCCAACATCAAACGCGCGAACTTACCGAAGAAAATTACCAAATTGATATTTTAGATGCCGTTGCTAGTAATGGTGAATTTGTAATTTCATATAAAAATGCTTTGTCTCATTTCAAATCGACTCAAAAAGAGTTGAAGCAATTGATTTCAGAGAAAGAAGCTTTAGTTAAGGAATATGAATACAATTCGTATTTGTTGAACGAACTTTTAGCAGCCAATTTAGTTGATGGCGAACAAGAAGAATTAGAGCAAGAATTAGAGCAATTAAGTAATGTTGAGTTCATAAAAGAAAATTTTGAAAGAATTTTAGCTATTGCAAACGAAGAACAAGTAGGAGCTTTAATGAATTTGAAAGAAATTAAAGTTTCACTTCAAAAAATAGCTGGTTTTTCAACTGCAAACGCTCAATTACTGGAACGATTGACAAGTAGTTTGCTTGAAATTGAAGACATTGTTTCAGAATGTGAGCAAAATAATGAAAAGATTTTAGCCGATCCAGAAAGATTAGAATTGGTCAATACCAAATTGCAATCTATTTATAATTTACAGAAGAAACATCAAGTACAAACGATTGCCGAATTGCTAGTAATTCAAAATGAGTTAGATGCAAAGGTTATTCGTGTTGATGATTTGGATGGCGCCATCAATAAATTACAATCAGAATTAAATAGTCAANNAGTCAACAGACTAAAGTTGACGAAATAGCTAAATCGATTTGTGAGAACAGAAAAAAAACGGCTCCAATTTTAATTGAAAAAATCAAAGCGATTTTATCTCAACTAGGAATGGTAGAAGCCAATTTTCAAATCGAAATCAATCATACCGATTCCTATTATCCAAAAGGAAAAGATGAAGTGGTTTTGCTATTTTCGGCAAACAAAGGAACTAG
>DNNO01000034.1 GCA_003497625.1 Flavobacterium sp.
TTGGTGGTCATGGTGATACAACTATGATTCCATTAACTCGTTTAGCATCTTATAATGGTGTTCCAGTTTCTAATTTCTTATCTCAAGCTGAGTTAGATAAAGTTGCTGCTGATACTATGGTTGGTGGTGCTACTTTAACAGGTTTATTAGGAACTTCTGCTTGGTATGCGCCAGGAGCTTCTGTAGCGTATTTAGTAGATAGTATCTTAAACGATCAAAAACGTATGATTCCATGTTCAGTATTCTTAGAAGGAGAGTATGGTCAAGAAGATATTTGTATGGGAGTTCCATGTATTATTGGTAAAAATGGTATCGAGAAAATCGTTGATGTACAATTAAATGATGCTGAAAAAGCGTTATTTGCTAAAAGTGCAGATGCAGTTCGTAATATGAATGCCGATTTAAAATCAGTATTGTAATTTTACATCAAAAATAGAATTGAAAAACTGTCAAGAAATTGGCAGTTTTTTTTGTTATTGCTATTTTTAAAAAAGGTTTGAAAAAGGATTTTTGTTGTAAATTAATAAGTTTTCAACAATATATAAAGGAATGTGAAATACTTTTTTAAGTTGCAAGTCTTTCATTATTAGGTTAAAAAAGCGTTTTATGATTAAACTTACATAAAAAGGGTGTTTTAATCCAAAATAAAATTGCTTAATCCTATTGTAAATTATATATTTGTCCGTTTTTATAAAATAGAATAAATAAAATTTAGAATAATGCAGAATAGAGGACTTATTAAATTTTTCGCAATTATCTTTGCTTTGGTATGTGTATACCAACTTTCTTTTACTTTCGTAGCGAATAGTATTGTTTCTGATGCAAAAGCTTTTGCAAAAGGAGATACGGCTAAAGAATTACGCTATTTAGATTCTATAGGGAAAGAAGAAGTATACTTAGGGCATACTTACAAAGAAGTTACTAATAACCAAATCAACAAAGGTCTTGACTTAGAAGGAGGATTGAACGTAATCCTTCAGATTTCGGTTAAAGACGTTTTGTTTCAATTAGCAAATAATTCTAAAAATCCAGCTTTTATCAAAGCACTTGCTGATGCGAAAGCAAATCAAGAAGGAAATCAGGATTATATTGACGCCTTCTTTGAAGCAGCAAATACTGCTAATGTAAGGTTAGCTGCTGCTGATGTTTTTGGAAACAGAAACTTAGATGAAGTTATTAAATTTGATATGACCAACAAACAGGTTGAGCCTATTATCAAACAAAAAGTTCAAGAATCAGTAGAAAGTGCTTTCAAAGTATTAAGAGAGCGTATTGATCAATTTGGGGTAACACAACCAAATATTCAAATGCTTGGAAATTCAGGTAGAATTTTAGTTGAGTTACCAGGAGCAAAAGATGTTGATCGTATTAAAAAATTATTACAAGGTACTGCTCAATTAGAGTTTTGGGAAACGTATAAAATTGAAGAAGTTGGACAATATTTAATGGCTGTTGAAGAGGCATTAAAGAAAACAGAAGTAGCTGTAAAAGCTGCTCCAACTAAAACTACAGGAATCGATTCATTATTGACTGACAAAGCAGATACTACTGCTGCAGCTGGTACTAGTCCATTCTTAGGAAAGATGTTAGCTCCAGGTCAGCAAGGTTCACCTTTTGTAGGAACATTTGCTACTAAAGACACTGCAGCAATCAACGCATTTTTAAAAAGAGCCGATATTAAAGCTTTATTACCAGCTAATTTAACTAACATTAGATTTGCTTGGGGTAAAACAAATGCAAAAACTCCAGATGTAACTGATTTATATGCATTAAAAGGAACAAGAGATAATGTTGCTCCATTAAGTGGTGGTGTAATTGTTGATGCAAAAGATACTTTTGATCAATTAGGTAAACCAGCCGTTTCTATGCAAATGAATGGTAACGGATCAAGAAAATGGGAACAAATTACAGGCGCAGTTTCGCAACAAGGAAATGCTATTGCAATTGTTTTAGATAATATTGTTTACTCTGCACCAGGTGTAAGTAAAGGAGCAATTACTGGAGGTCAATCAGAAATTTCAGGAAACTTCACAATTGAAGAAACACAAGATTTAGCAAACATCTTAAGAGCAGGTAAATTACCAGCTGCTGCAGAAATTGTTCAATCCGAAGTAGTAGGTCCATCATTAGGTCAAGAAGCTATTGATAATGGTATGTTATCATTCGTTATTGGTTTTGGTTTAGTATTATTATGGATGGTGGTTTACTACGGTAAAACTGGATTCTATGCTAACTTAGCTTTATTAGTAAACATCTTATTCATTTTTGGAACTTTAGCAAGTTTTGGTGCTGTATTAACATTACCAGGTATCGCAGGTATCGTATTAACAATCGGTATGGCGGTAGATGCTAACGTAATCATCTTTGAAAGAGCAAAAGAAGAATTAGATAATGGTAAATCGGTACAAGAAGCTACTGATTATGCATTTACTTGGAAAGGAGCAATGTCGTCTATTATTGATGCCAACGTTACTACGGCTATTACAGCTATTATTTTATTAGTGTTTGGAACTGGACCAATTCAAGGTTTTGCTACTACATTGTTAATTGGTATTTTCACTTCTGTAATCACTGCTGTATTTGTAACAAGAATGTTCTTAGATTGGAGTTTAAGCAGAAATGAAAAATTAGCATATTCTACTTCATTAACTAAAACATGGTTTAAAAACTTAAACATTGATTTCTTAGGCAAAAAGAAAATTGCTTATGTAATTTCAGGTATTCTAATTGCATTGAGTATTTTCTCCTTAGCTACTAAAGGATTAAACCAAGGTGTAGATTTCGTAGGAGGTAGAACATACCAAGTGCGTTTCGATAAAGCCGTTTCTGCTCCGGATGTTACAGCTGATTTAGTAGCTGTTTTTGGAAGTGCTGAAGCTAAAATTTATGGTGGAAACAATCAGTTGAAAATTACTACCAAATATAAAATTGAAGAAGAAGGAGAAGGAGTTGATAAAGAAGTAAATCAAAAATTATTTGATGGTTTAAAGAAACATTTGCCTGCGGATTTAACTTACGATAAGTTTGCTAACTTATATGAAGGTAAAGAAATCGGAATTTTATCTTCTGCTAAAGTAACTGGAACAATTTCTAAAGACATTAAGACAAACTCTTTATGGGCAGTTTTAGGTTCGTTATTTGTGGTATTTGTTTACTTAATGATTAGCTTCCGTAAATGGCAATTTGGTTTGGCTGCGGTTATAGCAGTTGCGCATGACGTAATCATTGTATTAGGTATTTTCTCATTCTTCTATACTATTTTACCATTTAACATGGAGATTGATCAAGCGTTTATCGCAGCAATCTTAACGGTAATTGGATATTCCTTGAATGATACCGTAATTGTATTTGATAGAGTACGTGAATATTTAGATTACAATTCGTCACCAGATTTCAAAGGATTAGTGAACAAAGCGTTAAATACTACATTAAGTAGAACAATCAATACGTCTGCTACTACTTTAGTGGTATTAGTGGCTATCTTCATCTTTGGAGGTGAAACTATTAGAGGTTTCGTATTTGCTATCTTAGTAGGTATCTTAGTAGGAACTTATTCATCATTGTTTATTGCAACTCCAGTGATGCAAGATACAATTGGTGAAAAAGAAGGTCGTAAAATGGCTGAATTCAAAAAAGAAGACTAAGAAATTAGTTTACATTATAGTAAAAAGTCCTGATTTATATCAGGACTTTTTTTATATTTATAATTCTAAAATGATAAATTATGAAAGCTAAACTTATTTTATTTGCTCTTGTGTTTGTATTAACGTCTTGCAATAAGAATGAAGTGTATGACGAATTTAATCGTGATTTTTCAGATAATCGATGGGAAGCAAAAGATGTTAAGTTGTTTGAATTTGAAAATATACAATCTGAGGGAGTTTGTGAGTTAAAGTTACACTTCGGTCACATCAGCGGTTTTCAATTCAAGGAAGTGCCTTTAGAAGTTGAAATTACAACTCCTGATGGTAAAGTAGAAACACTCCCAGTTGTTATGAAACTTATTGATGAGTCAGGAAATGATATAGGTGATTGTACAGGAGATATTTGTGATGTATTTCAAACTATTAAAACCTTTGATATACTTGAGAAAGGAAAATATAAAGTTGCTGTTAAAAGTAAATTTACAGGACCTTATTTACCAAATGCTTTAGGAGTTGGAATACTTATTGAAAGGCAAAAATAAAAAAGTCGGTTAGAATTTCTAACCGACTTTTTTGTATATATGTTATTGATTTAAGCTTCTTTAACCACTTTAGCTTTTAATACAAAGTAAAATCCAATAATAATAAAAGGAATACTCAACCACTGCCCAGTTGAAAGTGCATTGAAAATTGGATATTGTTCAAAACCACCTTGACTTTCCTTAACAAATTCCACTACAAAACGAATTGACCAAAGTAGGATTAAAAACAATCCAAATAAGTAACCCGCTTTGTTTCTTGCTTCCGTTTTCCAATATAAAAACATTAGAATTGCAAATACAAAAACATAACAAATAGCTTCATATAATTGCGCTGGATGTTTTGGTGTCACAGCAGCTAATAATTCAGTAAATTGAGGATTAGTTTCAATGGCTTTGTAAGCTTCGTTAACATCTCCGATTTGGGTTTGTTCCATTGCTTCTCTACCATTGTATTTGTCTCTTAAGAATTTAATTCCGAAAGAAGAACTAGTCTCTGTTCCTACGATTTCTGAGTTCATGAAGTTTCCTAAACGAATGAAAATCGCACCTAAAGAAACTGGAATTACAATTCGGTCTAAAATCCATAAAAACGAACGTTTGATAACTCTTCTTTGGATGTAAAACATGGTGATGATGATTCCAATAGCCGCACCATGACTCGCTAATCCAGCAAATCCTGTGAAATGTAATGTTGGTTTTGTACTAATTGGTAATAAAATGCTCAAAGGGTCTTCGTGAAACAATTCAGATTGATAAAATAAAACATGTCCTAATCTTGCGCCAAGCATTGTAGCTACTAAGGTGTAAACAAATAATTTATCTAAAGATTCAACCGATTCGTTTTCTCTCATGAAAATAGGTTTCATTACATACCAACCTAATCCAAAGGCCAAAACCCAAGAAAGGCTGTAAAAACGTAACATAAAAATCCCTAAATCAATTCCTTCTGCAGGATTCCAAACCATATTTAGTGCGTGAATCATAATAATGTGTAAATGTTTAAAGGGTAAAAATAAATAATAAAATTGGGAAACATGTTAAAATTCCGATAAGAAATGAATTGATAAAAATATCATAGCCTATCAAGGAACAGGGTCATAACCACTTCTTCCCCAAGGATGACAACTAAAAATTCGCTTTATTGCTAACCAACCTCCTTTAAATAAACCGTGTTTCTGCAAGGCTTGAATCGTATAGGTGGAACACGTAGGTTCAAAGCGACATGCTGCTGGCGTTAAAGGAGAAATTGCTACTTGATAAAATCGAACCAATAAAACAAAGGGATAAATAATCCATTGCTTTAGGTTTTTTGGATTTGATGAAGTATGATGACTGCACATAATTTTCGATTGTCTGTTAAAAAAAAGAATCCCTAAAAAAGAGATTCTTTGTGTTTGATTGTATAAAATTTAAGCACTAAAAGTAGTACCGTCTTTTCCGTCTTTTAATTGGATTCCTAAGGCTAATAATTGGTCTCGAATTTGGTCTGATAAAGCAAAGTTCTTATTCGCTCTAGCTTCGTTTCGCATGCCAATTAGCATTTCAACAACTCCTTTTAATTTATCTGTTGCATTTGAACTTCCCGATGTTGCTTCATTACTAATTCCTAATACATCAAACAAGAAACTTGAAATAGTGGTTTCTAAAAGTTGAATGTCTTCAGCTGTTAATGTTGCAGTTCCGTCGTTTACTAAATTGATAAAACGGGCTCCTTCAAATAATTGTGCGATTAAAATTGGCGTGTTAAAATCGTCATTCATCGCATCATAACAACTTTCTTTCCAAGCAGCAATATCTAAAGTAGAAGTAGTACTCGCTTTCAACATCGGAATTAATTTGTACGATTCCATTAAACGAGAATATCCTTTTTCGCTAGCTAACATGGCATCGTTAGAAATGTCTAAAACACTTCTGTAGTGTGCTTGTAAGAAACAAAAACGTACAATATTAGGTTGGAAAGGTTTTTCGAAAAACGTGTTTTCGCCTGTAACCAATTCCATCGGAAGAATATAATTTCCAGTAGATTTACTCATTCGTAAACCGTTCATGGTTAACATGTTGGTATGCATCCAAAAATTCACAGGTGAGTGTCCGTTACAAGCTTTTCCTTGCGCTACTTCACATTCATGATGTGGGAATTTTAAATCCATTCCACCACCGTGAATATCAAATGTTTCGCCTAAGTATTTCGTACTCATTGCTGTACACTCTAAATGCCAACCTGGAAAACCTTCACCCCAAGGCGAGTTCCAACGCATAATGTGTGCAGGAGATGCATTTTTCCAAAGTGCAAAATCTTGCGGATTTTTCTTTTCGTTTTGACCGTCTAAATCGCGTGTGTTGGCAAAAAGTTCTTCGATGTTACGGTTACTCAATTCGCCATAATTCATTCCTTTTTGGTTGTAAGCAAACACATCAAAATAAACCGAACCGTTACTTTCGTAGGCAAATCCTGTGTCAATCAATTTTTGAGTTAACTCAATTTGTTCTAAAATATGTCCCGTTGCTGTAGGTTCAATCGTAGGCGGAAGAAAATTAAAAGCATCTAAAACCTTGTGAAAATCTACCGTATATTTCTGTACGATTTCCATAGGTTCTAATTTCTCCAAGCGTGATTGTTTCACAAAACGGTCGTTATCCACATCTCCATCATCGGTTAAATGACCGGCATCGGTAATGTTTCTAACATATCTAACTTTATAATCTAAATGTAATAAATATCTAAAAATCACATCAAACGACATAAACGTACGAACGTTTCCTAAGTGTACATTGCTGTAAACCGTAGGGCCGCAAACATACATTCCAATATTTCCTTCATGAATAGGAGTAAAGGTTTTTTTCTCGCCCGAAAGCGTATTGTATATTTTCAACGTTTGATTTTTATGTAATTCCATTTTTGTGATTGCTCAATATTTGTGATAGTTTAATTTAAAATTCTGATTTCAGAATTCTAAATTAAAACTGTGTGTCTAATTTTATGTAGTCTAAAAATTCTCTACGAACTTTATCTTCTTTGAATTTTCCGCCAAATTCAGCAGTAACAGTACTACTTTCGATATCGCGAATTCCTCTTGAATTTACACATAAGTGTTTTGCATCAATCACACAAGCAACATCATCTGTTCCTAGAACTTTTTGTAATTCTTGTACAATTTGCATAGTTAAACGCTCTTGAACCTGAGGTCTTTTAGCAAAATAATCTACAATACGATTCATTTTAGATAAACCAACTACCGTTCCGTTAGAAATATAAGCCACATGAGCACGACCTACAATAGGTAACAAGTGATGCTCACAAGTAGAATACACCACAATGTTTTTTTCAACTAACATTTCGCCATACTTATATTTATTGTCGAAAGTAGAAGAGCCTGGTTTTTTGTTTGGATTTAGTCCTCCGAAGATTTCTTTTACAAACATTTTGGCTACACGATTTGGTGTTCCTTTTAAACTATCATCGGTTAAATCTAGACCTAATGTGTTTAAAATATGTTCAACATCTTTTTTAATCAATTCAATTTTTTCTTCGTCAGAAATAACAAATGCATCATCTCGCATTGGAGTTTGAGCACTCGTTGCAATATGGTCGTTTCCTATCTCGTCCTGAAAATCCTCGTTTTGTGTCATTTTACTAATTAGTTTTATAGCAATTTTTAAGTGACGCAAAGATAAATAATAAACTTTAGATTTTATTTTTAAATGTTAATTATTGAAAAAAAAGTATCTAGCTTTAAATTTTTGTTAAATTTGTGGTTCTATAAACTAACTATCAAACTATAAAAAATGAAAAAAGTATTACTTTTTAGTATCTTTTTGTTTTTTCAATATGGTTTCTCTCAAACCACGTTAGATAAAAACGATGCTATTTTTAAAGGGGTTAAAATCGAAAATCTTCAAGACCCTAAATTTGATTTTATTAACAACGCAAAAATTTCTTGGGATTTTTCAACTCTTGATTTAAGTAACAAGAATGTTTCTATTGAAGTTGTAAGTATTTTCGATTGCTTTAATGGCGAAAATGCTTCAGACTTTAAAGAAACTATTCAAGTTTTAAATAAAGAAAACTTTGTTAATAAAGGAAGTCGAGAATTAATTCACGTTGAAGTAGGAGCAAAGTGTTTCAAATGGAGATTAGTTTTGGTTGAAAATAACCAAACAAAAGTTTCTGATTGGTCTTATTTCTCATTTCTAAAATAATCAGATTATGAAATTACTTTACAAAATAATATTTTTATTAAGCTTTAGTTTTTCGTTTGGTCAATCTTCTACTTGTGCAAATGCAGCAGCAATGTGTTCAGGTAACCAAGGACCATTCAATAATACTACTGGTGTACCAAGTTTTGGTAACTTAGGTTGTCTTGGCAGTACACCCAATCCGGCATGGTTTTACATGCAAGTAGGAACATCTGGAAATATTGATTTTCAGTTATCTCAAATTAGAACTAGTAATGGATTAGGAATTGATGTAGATTTCATTTTATGGGGTCCATTTAATTCATTATCTGGTATTTGTAATAATTTAGCATTGTATTCTCCTGGATATACTGGTGCTAATAATGTGGTTGCTTGTAGTTACTCTGCAGCACCAATTGAAAATTTTACTATACCAAATGCAGTTTCTGGACAATATTACATGTTGTTAGTTACCAATTTTTCTGGTCAAGCAGGAACTTACACTTTAAATCAAACAGGCGGAACAGGTGCTTTAAGTTGTGACGTTGTTTGTGGTGTTCGTTTAGGCCCAGACAGAATCTTATGTGGTGCCGCTACAAGTGTTACTTTAACGGCAACTTTCTTGCAAGCACCATCACTTCCTGGTACACCGATTTACAGTTGGTATTTAGGAGGTGTTTTACAATATACAACAACAACAAACACAACAACTGTAAATCAAAATGGAACATGGACAGTTAGTGTAACAAGGCCCGGTTGTTCTGATGTAGCCACCGATGATATAATAGTAAATATTATTGGAGCAGTACCTTTTAATAATACAGGACCTATTGTTGCTCCACCTGGAGCCTGTAATCCTGTTATTGATCTGACTTCTTATCAAGCAGGTTGGGTTGCACCATTTGATCCTGCAAGTTTTGTATTTGTGTATTATGATGAAAATGCTAATGTGATTACTAATCCATCAGCATATACTGTATCTTCATCAACATCTATATTTGTTGAAATTAATGCAGGTCCATGTAATGTTACTGAAGAGATTAATATAATTGTAGATTGTGTTCCTCCAACTTGTACTATCGATCTTGCTTCAGCGGCAGGAACAACTAATCAAGTTTCGTGTCAAGGATTACCTATAGAAAATATTGTGTATACAACTACTGGTTCGGCAACAGGTGCAACTGTAACTGGATTGCCAACTGGGTTAACTTCAGTGTACAATGCTAATACTTTTACAATAAGTGGAATACCAACTCAAACGGGTACTTTTAATTATACGGTAACTACTGTTGGTTGTTCGGTTAATGCAAGTCAAAATGGGACAATAACTATTGTTGCAGTTCCAGTAACTCCAACTATTGTTTCAAATGTACCAACTTGTTCTGCTGATGGTACAAGTACAGTTTCAAATTATGACATTGGCGTTACTTACATTTTTACTCCAGCGGGTCCATCTGTGGGTGCTGGTGGTTTAATTTCAGGAATGGTTACAGGAACAAGTTATACAGTTTTAGCAAGTAATGGAACATGTTCTTCTGCATCTTCATTGGCTTTTGTTAATAATGTTATGTTAGTTACACCAGTTGCACCTACTGTTTCAATTACACCTGAAACATGTTTATCAAATGGTATTGCTACAATATCTAACTATGACGCAAGCATGTCTTATGTGTTCACCCCAGCTGGACCAACGGTTGGAGCAGGTGGCGTTATTTCAGGAATGATTGTGGGTACAAATTACACAGTTACAGCTTCAAATGCTAGTTGTACTTCTGTAAATTCAGCACCATTCAGTATTAATGCAATTTTAGCTACACCAGCAGTTCCAACAATTACCTCTGTTGCACCAACATGTGTTGTAGATGGTTCTAGTTCTATTTCAAATTATGATGGAAGTTTAACCTATACTTTTTCACCGGCTGGTCCTGTTGTTGGAGTAGGTGGTGCTATCACGGGAATGATTACAGGAACAAATTATACTGTAGTTTCTAGTAATGCAACTTGTACATCTGCCTCTTCATTAACTTTTAATAATGCAGCGCAATTATCAATTCCTGTTACTCCAATAATTTCAGTTTCAGCTCCAACTTGTTCATCAAATGGTGTTGCAACTATAACAAATTATGTAGCGGGATTAACTTACTTATTTACACCTTCTGGTCCATCGGTTAACGCTTCAGGTGTTATATCGGGAATGACTGTTGGTACTAATTATGTGGTTGCCGCTAGNNTGGATCTAGTTCGATTACGAATTATAACGCAGCTAATACTTATACATTCATACCAGCAGGTCCTACAGTAGGAGCAGGTGGGATTATTTCAGGAATGACAACGGGTACGAGTTATACGGTTGTTTCTAATGATGGAACTTGTTCTTCAGCTGCTTCAGCATCATTTGTAAATGCGGTACAATTAAGTACTCCAGTTGCGCCTATATTATCTGTTGTAAATGCAACTATTTGTTCAGGTGAAAGAGCCATTTTCCAAATTAATGGTGCGGCAAACAATATTGTTACTTATTCTATCAATGGAGGAAGTGATCAAACTGTAACTTTAAGTGCTGCAGGTGTTGCAACTGTTGAAGTTGTAAGCTCTATGGTTCTTGTTTCAATTGAATTGCTAAATATTAGTAATGGAAATTGTTCATTAGCTATTTCTGATGTAGCAAGTGTTACTGTTCAACCTTGTTCTATTCCAAAAGGAATTTCTCCAAATGGTGATAATTTAAATGATGAATTAGATTTAAGTTTCTACAATATTGAAAAGTTAGATATTTTTAATAGATATGGGACTAAAGTATATTCTAAATCAAATTATGAAAACGAATGGCGTGGTCAATCGGATAATGGAAACGAATTACCAGACGGTACCTATTATTATGTAATTGATTTTACAGATTTAGAAACCAAAACTGGTTGGATATACATTAATAGAGAACATAAATAATTTAAAAAGTTAATATTGTAAGCTTAGCTTATTTTAAAATAAATTAAAAATAATGAAGAAACTATTTTTAGTAACTTTAAGTGTAATTGCCTTTACGGTTGAACTACATGCCCAGCAAGATCCTCATTATA
>DNNO01000032.1 GCA_003497625.1 Flavobacterium sp.
CCTCGTATCTATTTTCTTTAACAATTTTTTCAGTTAATGATTTTTGATATTCTTCTACCGTCATAAAATTGATAAAAGAATTGTTTCCTAAATCTTCTTCATCATTAACAGGAATTTTAATAGAAGTTCCTTTTTCAGATTCACCTGCTACTTTTATATTTAAAGCATCTACAGAACCTGTAATACTAGCTTTTCCTTTCATAAAAGCTGTTCCGTAGTAATACGCATCTTCAGAATCTTTGGTATCTAAAGCCAAAATATTATCAGAAACCAAATGCAAATCAAGTTCCCAATCACCAAGATTTTCATGTCGGATGGTACCATCAATTACACCTTTGGTTTTGTATTTGGTATCGGTTACTTCAATTTTTCTCAAGCTAAATTGATGCTCAGTTAAATCTACTATGGCATTTTTCTCAAACGCATAATCTACATTCAAATACGGAACTCGCATTCCGGCATCGTTAAGATAGAGACGGCCATCCATTTCGGGCTCAGTCAATGAACCTCCAATTGTAGCACGACCAGTTGCGTTTCCTCTAACATCTGATAAAACATTACCAAGTAACGAACCAAAAGGCGCCAAATTAAACTTCTCGAACCCTGCTACCAAATCCAAACTGGATTGTTGGCCAACAAAATTTACATTTCCATCTAAGAAAAAGTGTTCTTGCCCTTCTTGTTTTAAACTAGAATTGACTTTAAACTGATTAAAGTTCTCATTCCCTTCAATTTTAAAATCTAAATCGCCTAATAAAAACTGATTGATTTTTAAGCTATCAATGGTAAGATTAGAAATAGGTTCGTATTTATTTCGATCTTGTTTATAGGTGATATTTCCGTTTACTTTTCCACCAAAAGACAAACTATCCAATGAAGGCGTGACTTTATTTAAATCGACATCATCAAAAGTTAGTTTAAAATCTTTATAAGTTGAATCGCGCATGGTTCCAAAGAAATCAATTTTTTGGTCGTTATGAGATAAAGTCAACTTTTCGAAATTGAAATTTTTAAGGTATTTATCAAAAACTATTTTATTATCGTTAGTTTCACCTTCATTTATGAACCATACATAATCTTTAAATTTAATTTCTGATTTTTTAAATCCTAAAATAGATTGCTTGTCTTCGTCTATGGTATGGTATAAGTTTAAGTCGTAAGTGTCTTCACTCTTTGGACCTCCTTTAAATTCGGAACGTACAAAAAGTGTATCATTTAAAGTAACGTTAATCAAATTAAAATCGGCAATTTTATACTTGTCGTTTCTAATAGAATCAACCGTAATGTAAGCATTGTATAACGGATTTTTATTATCGATATCAATTTTTACATTGTCAATAGTATTGTTGAAAGCAACTATGTTTGGTGAAGTAAAATCGAATACAAATTTTCCTTCATCGCCATTAATTTTTCCTTTAAGTTTAGTGTTTTCAGATATTTTAACATCAGGAACAAATACTTCTACAATTTTGTCGTGAAGCGTTAAATCGAAGTTTATGAATTGTCCTTTTTCTAATTTATTCGGAGAATAATTGGCATACAAACTTCCAAGTGCATTTTCTACCATTTTTTGCACCTGACTAACTTTGTATTTTCCAACAATTTGACCCGTGATAATATCTGGAGAGTTGATGTCGATTGTTCGTACTCTATCACTATCAAAAGAAGAAACGATTTCAAAATCATCAAAAAAGTAGGAATTTTTACTATTTTGGTACGAAACATCATTAATTTGTAGTTTTCCTGCTAAATCGTCTACAGAATTTCCTGCCGCTTTAAAGTTAATATTTCCTTTAAAAATGGAAATAGAATCTTTCTTGTATAAATTTAACGCATATAAATCGGCATAATCAATTTGGGTTTTGAAATCATAATTTTTAGCTTTAAAACTCAAATCGATTGTTCCATCAAAATCCATTTTTAAATTAGGATCATTACTATTAAAATACCCTTTATAATAAGGCATTTTCATACTTCCGTCAACTGTAATATTTTGATAGTTGTAGCCGTTGTAATAGAATTTTTGTATTTCTCCTTTAATTGCAGTATTCAACAATTTTTGAGTAAATCCTCTTCCGTCAACATCTAAATTTACGGTTGCTCTACCAATTTCTTGTTTACCTAACAAAGTTCCTAAATCAAAATCATTTAAAATTAAATTTCCTAATTGGTTAAATAATGATTTAGTTAATCATTTTATTAGAGGTTATTTTGATGGTGATGGNNAATCATTTAAAATTAAATTTCCTTTGTACAATGCGTTATCAATAACATCAATATTTTGCATTGACAAATTACTTTCTAATTCGCCTAATTTAGACATCAAATAAACATCCGCATTTATATATTTCTGAGTTAATTCGACTCCACCAATCATGTTTACCGTTCCTAACTTATCTAAAGTTGATGGTAAATTTTTACCTAAAATTCGAGGTAAAATCGCTTTTAATCGTTCATAACTAGAAGTAAGTCTATCAAAATTTCCTTTCATGTAAAAACTCTGATCGCCTTTACCAAAAAGATTTTGAAAATTAATGGTTCCAACAATCTCCGATTGATTTTTATCGACTAATTTTAAATTATATGTTGTGAAATTGTTCAATGTTCCAATCAAATGCGTATCCACATAGAAAACATTGTTTTTTCCAAATTCGTTATAGAAATAATTCAAATCGTTCGATGCAATCGAAGCTTTATCAAATTGAACATCAAAAACTACTTTGTTATTAAAATCAGAAAAATCTTTTCGGTCGTATTTTAGCTCAACTCTACCTTTCATTTCTGATTCAGGCGTTTTCATCGACAAACCATCTAATAAAATATTCTTTTTGGTATAGGTAAAATCAGATGTAATATTTTCAACCACTAAACCTCGATGATCTTTAAACGATAACTTATCAATGTAAGTAGTAACATTTGCTCCTTTAATAAAAAAGTCTTCAATTTCTCCATTAAGCTGAGTAAAATCAAGCATTTTTGGAGTTTTAAGATTGTGATCTATGTATTGAAAACGGCTGTTAAAAACAGTCATTTTATTGGCTTTCATTCTAAATTTTCCCGAAGAAGGCGAACCATCNNAAGATTGGTATACTTTTCACCTTTATAGTTTACAATACGTGCATCTAATTCATGAAGCACAACATCATTCATGTATGGATGTCCCGAAACATAAATTTCTTTAAAGCTTAAAATAGAAGTATTTAGCTTTTTAATATAGAATAAAGTGTCTTGATGATGGTCTAAAACCAGTACATCTCCTAATTTAACACTTCCAAAAGGCGTTATAGCAACTTTACCAATTGAAATATTAGTTCCAAATGATTTGTTTAAACTATCGGTTGCATATTTTCCTAAATAAGTTTGAACAAAAGGCAACGACAAAAGAATACCCAATAACAAGAGAAGCAACAATATTGCAACTAAGGTTCGAAATAGTATTTTTTTAAATTTTTTGATACGTTCTTTTGTTTTAAATTTGCGTCAAAAATATCCCTTTTGGGTATAACCCAACAAAAATAGGGAATTTTGTAAGATAATTGTAATATCTTTAGTTCAAATTTCATGCCTAAAATGACAGAAAGAAAAATATATACTTTAGCTATCGAAAGTTCGTGTGATGACACTGCTGCTGCGATACTTTGTAACGATGTAGTATTATCAAATATTGTGGCGCGCCAGGCAATTCATGAAGAATATGGTGGCGTCGTTCCGGAATTAGCTTCTAGAGCGCACCAACAAAATATTGTTCCAGTTGTTGATGTTGCTATTAAAAAGGCCGGAATTACAAAAAACGACTTGAACTGCATAGCTTTTACACAAGGTCCGGGATTAATGGGTTCACTTTTAGTAGGTGGTTCATTTGCTAAATCAAT
>DNNO01000019.1 GCA_003497625.1 Flavobacterium sp.
CGAAGATTTAGAACAAGGACAATCGTTCTTAGTTGAAATCGATGAGCAAACTGGTTTCCAAGAAAAAGTAATTTCTGAAGGTAGAAATAAAAAATTAGTTCCTACTTTATTAATTTATGGTAAAGATGGTGAATTGATTCGTTCTTATAACTTACCAGTAGGGGCTCACCTTATGGTAGATGACGGAGAAAAAATTAAAGCTGGTAAGATTTTAGTTAAGATTCCACGTCGTTCTTCAAAAGCGGGAGATATTACAGGAGGTTTACCAAGAATTACAGAGTTGTTAGAAGCTCGTAATCCTTCAAATCCTGCAGTAGTTTCTGAAATTGATGGAGTTGTAACATTCGGAAAAATTAAAAGAGGTAACCGAGAAATCGCTATCGAGTCTAAATTTGGTGAAGTGAAGAAATACTTAGTAAAACTTTCGAACCAAATCTTAGTACAAGAAAACGATTACGTGAAAGCGGGAACTCCACTTTCTGACGGAGCAATTACACCAGAAGATATTTTAAGAATTCAAGGACCATCTGCTGTTCAACAGTATTTAGTAAATGAAATTCAAGAAGTATACCGTTTACAAGGGGTAAAAATCAATGACAAACACTTTGAAGTAGTAATTCGTCAAATGATGCGTAAAGTAAGAATCGTAGATCCAGGAGATACATTATTCTTAGAAGATCAATTAGCGCATACTAGAGATTTCCTTGTAGAAAACGACAAATTATACGGAATGAAAGTTGTGGAAGAAGCAGGTGACTCTGAAAATTTAAAACCAGGTCAAATCATTTCTCCACGTCAGTTAAGAGATGAAAATTCGTTATTAAAACGTAATGATAAAAACTTAGTAGTAGCTCGTGATGTTATTACGGCTACAGCTACTCCAGTACTTCAAGGTATTACGAGAGCATCGTTACAAACGAAATCATTCATTTCTGCTGCATCGTTCCAGGAAACAACTAAAGTATTAAACGAAGCTGCAGTAGCAGGTAAAATTGATACATTAGAAGGATTAAAAGAAAACGTTATTGTAGGTCACAGAATCCCAGCTGGTACAGGTATGAGAGACTACGACAATACAATAGTAGGTTCTAAAGAAGAATACAACGAACTAATGGCTGCTAAAGAAGAGTTCAACTATTAATAGCAACGATTATTCAAATATCCAAAAGCCTAACAGATTTTTCTGTTAGGCTTTTTTTTCATCAAAATAATACTTATTCTTGTATAAGATTTTTGAACACCACTTAAATGAACTTAATCACACATGTGAATTCAAGTGAGAAACTTTTATGACTTATATGTTAAAATAAAAAACTATGGAAAATAATAACCAACAAGGGCAAATCAACATCGAATTAGACGAACAAACAGCTGAAGGTACGTATTCTAATTTAGCTATTATCAATCATTCTAATTCAGAATTTGTAGTCGATTTTGTAACCATTATGCCGGGAGTGCCCAAAGCAAAAGTAAAATCGAGAATTATCTTAACGCCACAACACGCCAAACGTTTGTTGAAAGCATTAGGTGAAAATATTCATCGATTTGAAGCTGCACACGGAAAAATTGAAGAAAGCGAACAACCGCCAATTCCTTTAAATTTTGGTCCTACAGGACAAGCATAAATATATAATCCTCATCATTTGTTGAGGATTTTTATTTTTATGACATTTCGTCGATTAATAATGTATTTCATCGTTGATTTGTCTTAGTTGTTGTTTTTTTTTGGAAATTGTGTAGCTTTTTGTAAATAGGGTTAAATCTGTTTACAGCAACTAATAAAAAATAACTATATGATAAACAATTACGATTCGGCTGAGACTTGTCTTTTAAAAGGCTCAGCAAATTCAAAAAAACAAGAATCGACATCCTTCACGGGAAAAAAAGGAGCTTTGTTGTCCTTTATGACTGTGTTTTTGATGTTGTTTTCTTTTGTTTTTGTACAAGGACAATCTGTAACAAATTACGCCTTTAGTACAACAACAACTGGTTCATTAGCTCTTGATGCTAATGGAAACACTGTTGATATGTCAACAGGAACAACACAATTGCATGCTCCTGGTGTAGATGACGTCGCATCAGCAGTTAATGCAATAGGTTTTAACTTTATTAGTATGGGAGTAATGCATACTAATTTCTCAGCTAACTCAAATGGAGCTTTAGCTTTAGGAAATGTTGCAATTGCTGCATCAGGAACAACTAATGGAGGTTCTGCTACTACAACGTTTATAGCGCCTTTTGGTGGTGATCAAGTTACTCATGCAACAGGTAAAGTACATTATAAAGTAGTTGGTTCTGCGCCAAACAGAACGCTTGTTGTAGAGTGGATGAATATGGAAATGGATTGGCAATCAACTACTTCGAATGGTACATACCAAGCAAGAATTTATGAAACTTCAGGAGTGATTGAATTTGTTTATGGTTCAATGTCTGTTGCGGATACTTTTGCTACTGGACCAATAATTGGTTTTTCAGGTGGAGCAACGGCAGGAAAAATTGCTTCTGTAACTTCATCAACGAATGCAG
>DNNO01000028.1 GCA_003497625.1 Flavobacterium sp.
TAAAACTCCCGAATTTAGAGACGTATTATAAATTTAAAACGAAATAATCATGGATCCAAAAGACATTAAAAAAGAATATACAAATGGTGAAGTAACCATAGTATGGCAATCTGGAAAGTGTACCCATTCTGCCAATTGCGTTAAAAATAATCCTGATGTTTTTAAACCAAAAGAACAGCCTTGGATTACTCCTGATAATTCAACAACAGAAAAAATTATTGAAACCGTAAACAAATGTCCGTCAGGAGCATTAACGTATTATTTAAATAAAAAGTAGCATGATGCAGTTTTCAGCTATTGCAAAAGCTTCCTTGGAAAAAGTTTGGGACCATTTAATTTATAAAATTGAACACCCCGAAAACTTTGTTCCAGGAGTAAGTAATATTATCATTTTGGAAAAAAATGATAATTTCTCAATTAGAAAAATGGATGTTTTAATGAATGGAGTAACCGAAACTTTGATTGAAAAAATCAGTTTCACCCCTTATAATGTACGATTTGAATTAGTAGAACATCCTATTTTTATTGGTCATGTAGATAATGATGCTAAATTTATTTCGGAAAACGAAACCGAAATAACCTACACCATCAATTGGATTAACAAAACAACACAAGAACCTTTCAGTAATCCTGAATTAGTTAAAAATGCGGTTTTAAAAACCATAGAATTTATAACTGCTCACCAAACAAAAACTAAATGAAAAAAATCATCGCTTTCGGAGCTTCATCAAGCAAGAATTCCATCAATAAACAATTGGCAACTTTTGCTGCTAACCAATTTCAAAATGCTTCGGTTGAAATTTTAGATTTAAACGATTATGAAATGCCCATTTTTTCGGTAGACAAACAAGCCGAAAATGGGATTCATCCACTAGCTCACGATTTTTATGCAAAAATTGGAAGTGCGGATTTAATCGTGATTTCGTTTGCTGAACATAATGGAAATTACTCAACAGCTTTCAAAAACGTTTTAGATTGGACTTCGCGCATTAACGCTAAAACCTTTCAAGAAAAACCAATGTTATTATTAGCGACTTCTCCAGGTGCTCGCGGTGGAAGTTCGGTTTTAGAGATTGCTACAAAACGATTTCCATTTCAAGGCGGAATTGTAAAAGGTAGTTTTTCATTACCAAGTTTCAACGATAATTTTGATGTTGAAAAAGGAATCACGAATGAAGAATTAAAAAATCAATTATTGGAAATTGTAAATTCAATCGAATTCTAATAAAAATGTTATTTTTGCTAAAGTTTTGAGTCCTACTTTTAAACTCACAAACCTTAAACTTTTAAACTAAAAACATGAAAGCATACGTATTTCCAGGTCAAGGCGCACAATTCTCAGGAATGGGAAAAGATTTATATGAAAACTCAGCTGTTGCAAAAGAATTATTCGAAAAAGCGAATGAAATTTTAGGTTTTAGAATCACAGATATCATGTTTGAAGGAACAGCTGAAGAATTAAAAGAGACTAAAGTAACCCAACCAGCTGTTTTTTTACATTCGGTAATTTTAGCAAAAACATTAGACAACTTTAAACCAGAAATGGTTGCCGGACATTCATTAGGCGAATTTTCTGCTTTAGTTGCCAATGGTGCTTTATCGTTTGAAGACGGATTAAAATTAGTTTCACAAAGAGCAATTGCTATGCAAAAAGCCTGCGAAATCACTCCTTCAACAATGGCTGCGGTATTAAACCTAGACGACAAAATTGTAGAAGATATTTGCGCTTCTATTGATGGTGTTGTTGTAGCTGCAAATTACAACTGTCCAGGACAATTAGTGATTTCTGGAGAATACAAAGCGGTGGAATTAGCTTGCGAAAAGATGAAAGAAGCTGGAGCAAAACGTGCGTTGATTTTACCTGTTGGTGGTGCATTTCACTCACCAATGATGGAACCTGCAAGAGAAGAATTAGCTGCAGCGATTGAAGCAACTACTTTTTCAACTCCAATTTGCCCAGTGTATCAAAATGTTACTGCTAGCGCGGTTTCTGATGCTAATGAAATCAAGAAAAACTTAATCATTCAATTAACAGCTCCTGTAAAATGGACGCAATCAGTACAACAAATGATTAAAGATGGTGCAACGAGTTTCACAGAAGTTGGTCCAGGAAAAGTATTAGTAGGATTAGTAAATAAAATTGATAAAGAAGTCGAAACGATTTCGGCATAACCTATTTTGAAAGGAGTTAAAGAAGCGTATTACAAAGATTTATGGGATGTAATTCATTCCACGTTTTCTGAATTTGGAGAACACAAAATCATGAAAAAAAGTGCTTCATTAGCCTACACAACGGTATTTTCAATGGCTCCACTACTTATGGTTTTACTATATGTCGTGGGGCTTTTTTGGGGAACTAATGCCATTGAAGGCGAAATTTTTTACCAAATCAAAGATTTTTTAGGGGAAAAAGCCGCCATTCAGTTACAAGAAATGATTAAAAACATCGCTATTTCTAACAAAAGTGGATTTCCAGCACTCATTGGAATAGTAACTTTATTAATAGGAGCAACTTCTGTTTTTGCTGAAATTCAAGATTCTATTAATTCTATTTGGGGAATTCGACTTAAGAAACGTTCTAGTTTTTGGTTATATTTTAAATCCAGATTACTCTCTTTTGGAGTAATTGGAAGTTTGGGTTTTATTTTATTGGCTTCTTTAGGGCTATCTGCGATTTTAGATTCGTTGAACCAAAAGTTATTTGCCCATTTTTCTGAAGCCGCTGTTTATACTGTTTACATCGGACAAACATTGGTAACATTAACGGTGATAACATTACTTTTTGCAGTAATTTTCAAAATATTACCTGATGCCAACATTACTTGGAAGCAAGTTAGAGTGTCTTCAATTACAACCGCTTTACTTTTTATGTTTGGGAAATTTTTAATTTCATTTTACATTTCTCAATCGTCATTAGGAACTATTTATGGTGCGGCGGGATCATTAGTAATTATAATGGTTTGGGTGTATTATTCGTCTGTCATTTTATATTTAGGGGCGCTCTTTGCAAAGTGCTACGCAATTGAATTTGGAAGTTCTATAAAACCATCTAAATATGCCGAAATAATTCATGTGGTAGAATTAAAATTAGAAGCAACTACATTACAAGATGCGAAGGAAGAAGTTGAAGAATTTAAGCTAAAAAATGATATCGAGTAAACTTGTCAATAAAAAATATTTCTCTTCTGTTTGGCATTAATTTTGTAACTTTATTTTCATAAATAAATTCGACCATGAAAAAAATATTTTTAGGAATTGCAATCGCTTCCACTTTACTTTCTTGTAAAGAAGAAACGAAAGAAAAAGTAAAAGAAGCTTCAGAAGCAGTTGGAGCCGATTTAAAACAAGCCGCAGATTCGGCAAAAGTAAAAGCTAAAAATGCAATTGACTCTTCAAAAGTAGGTGAAAAAGCAAAAGTTATTATTGCAAAAGGAGCCGAAAAAGTAGAAGAAGGCGCTAAAAAAGTAAAAGAATCTGTTGAAGATTAATAAAAAATCCCAAGTAAAATAAATACTTGGGATTTTGTTTTTTTTACTTCATTTCTATTTCATATTTCTTCTCAACCGATTTTTCCTGATTTAATTTTTTAGGACCAATTGGAAACCTCACATCTACATGTTTTGATGCAATAGAGCCATCTTTTTCTAATACATCAGCTCTATTAGCAACCATATTCCAAGAAAAAGAAACATTAGATCTTCCGTTTTGTAATTCTTTTACTTTAAACCCATTCTTTGTTTTTTCAGTAACATAAACGCCTTTACAATCGCCTTCTAATTGAATAAAAACTTTCATTGGGTGGCTTTCATCAACAAAAATATGATCGCTCATTAATTCATCAATTTTAATATACGCTTCTCCGTTTACTAATTTTCCTGTTCCAAAATCTTCAAATAGAATTTCTGGAGTTTCCGTTGCGTGAAGAATTCGATTGTTTCCATTTCTATCTTCAACCATCGTAGATAATGAACCACCTCCCAAAACTTTATACGAAGTATTGTTATTTCTTGCACCTACAAAAACATAATCTGTAGTTGTAGTGTTGGCATCGAAATATCCTCCATAAGTTACATCACGTCTTGCAGCGCCACCTCCTGTAAAATAATCAACATCTTTACCTGCAATTCTAGCAAATGGACCATTACTGGTTCCTAAATTATCATCTTGATCGTACTCAAAATAAGCTGAAAAATAATCAACTCCATTTCCTTTACCTACTCCTCTAACATGTAAACCCGTGGTTCCTTGACTAGAAACTCCTACCGATTCACCAGGTAATTCTGTAAACGTAGTTCTTCCTGCAACTCCTAAAACTCCCATCACGGTTGATGTTGCATTCGCTGCCAGAGCGGCACTAATTCCAATTACACCTCTACCTCCATTTGGATCTAAATTTCCACCATCGATTACAAATTGCGTATTGGTAGCATTCAAAGCTCTAATAGTTCGTTGCGAATTATTGCTATTTACAAAAAGACCAATTTGTCCTGCGCCTGCATTAATTGTTGTTAACGTATTAGCACTTGGAGTCGTATTGTTTCCAAAAATAACTTGACCATCGTTTTCAACTGTAACTCTATTGGTATTGTTTGTTCTAATTTGAAAATTTTGATTATCAGTAGTTCCTAAAAAATTTGTACTTGGATTCGTACCCGCATTTCCTGTTAAAGACCAATCTTGACTTGCTGCTAATGGGCTAGATTTCAAAGCAACCCATTCGGTTCCCGACCAGTAATAGAATCCTGGAGAAACAGCCGTTATTCCTGCTCCAGCAGTTGCTGTATTGAAAACAAGCACTCCCGTTGCAATAGGTGCTGGTCCAACAGGTGCCACAACATTGGTAGCTGTAAGAGCAACTCTAGGAATTAATAGTCCTTTTGAATTACTTTCGATTTGGAATTCAACTCCATTCTGAATATTAGTTGTTCCAATTCCAACCTGTGAGAATACATTTAAAGTAAATAAGAAGCTTGTAACTAAAAGTAGTGTCTTTTTCATAATCTGTAAGTTTTAATTACTTGCAGTTACGAAAAGAATAAAAGATTGGTTTTATTATCTGTAAAAAAAAGAAGCTTTTTAACTTTTGTTTATTTGTTTCTGATTTTTTGTTCCCATTTCCATGCACTTGCTAAAGCTTCCTCTAAAGTAAATTGTGCTTTCCAACCTAAAACAGTATTTGCTTTATCAGTATTTGCATAAGCTTCTATTACATCGCCTTCTCTTCTACCCACAATTTGATAATTTAATTTTTGATTGGAAACTTTTTCAAAAGCGGTAATAACTTCCAAAACTGAACTTCCCGTTCCTGTTCCTAAATTAAACGTCTCTACTTTTTCTAAGTTTTGTTTATTCAACAAACGTTGCAAAGCAATTACATGCGCTTTTGCTAAATCTACAACATGAATGTAATCGCGAATTGCGGTTCCATCAGTTGTTGGATAATCATTTCCAAAAACAGATAATTTTTCACGAAGTCCAAATGCTGTTTGTGTAATAAATGGTACTAAATTTTGTGGAACTCCTAATGGTAATTCGCCAATTTCTGCAGAAGGATGTGCTCCAATAGGATTAAAATAGCGCAATAAAATAGAATTGATATTGGTTACTTTAGCAACATCTGTAATGATTTCTTCACCTATTTGCTTTGTATTTCCGTAAGGCGACATTGCAGTTTGAATAGGTGCATTTTCAGTAATTGGCATTTTTTCGGCTTGACCGTAAACCGTACAAGACGAACTGAAAATAAAATGAGCTTCAGGTTTTTTCTGTAATTCTTGAAGTAAATACACTAAAGAATTGATGTTGTTTTCGTAATACAACAACGGATTTTCAACACTTTCACCCACCGCTTTTGAAGCAGCAAAATGAATAACTCCTGAAATATCTTGGTGTTTAGAAAAGAAATTTTGAACAGCCGATTTATCTCGCAAATCAATATTTTCAAACAAAGGTTTTTTTCCTGTAATACGCTCAATTCCGTCCAAAACATCAATAGATGAATTAGAAAGATTGTCGATTGCAATTACTTCAAACCCTTCATTTTGTAATTCAACAACTGTGTGAGAACCTATAAATCCTAAACCGCCTGTAACCAGTATTTTCATTCTTTATTATTAAATTGAGAGACGCGATTTATCGCGTCTCTCAATATGCATTAAACAAATTCTAAAACCGAATCTGTAATAAATTTAATTTGTTCGTCATCTAATTCCGTGTGCATTGGCAATGCGATTACCTCTTTTACCAATTGATTGGTAACTGGAAAATCAGCTTCGTTATAACGAGCATCTGCATACGCTTTTTGACTGTGTAATGGAATTGGATAATAAATCGCACATGGAATTCCTTTAGCTTGTAAATGTTCTAATAAGCAATCGCGTTTTCCGTTTAAGATACGAATTACATATTGATGAAATACGTGACAATCACAAGATTCACAAATAGTTGGCGCCCAAATATTCGAATTTTGAGCTAAAGCCAAACTGTATTTTCTTGCTGCATCTTGGCGTGCTTTGTTATAAGTATCTAAATGAGGTAATTTTGCTTTCAAAACCCCCGCTTGCATACTATCTAAACGTGAATTTACACCTACTACATCATGATGATATCTCTCATACATTCCGTGATTTACAATTCCTCTTATTTTGTGTGCTAAAGCATCAACATTGGTAAAAATTGCTCCACCATCTCCATAACACCCTAAGTTTTTAGACGGGAAAAACGATGTTGCTGCTACATGTCCAATCGTTCCTACTTTCTTTTTAGAACCATCTTTTGAAGTATAATCAGCTCCAATGGCTTGCGCATTATCTTCGATAACATATAAATTATGTTCGCGAGCAATTTCCATAATCGCATCCATATTAGCAGCGCGACCAAACAAATGTACCGGAACAATTGCTTTTGTTTTTGGTGTAATGGCTTTACGAATTCCGTCTAACGAAATATTCATATTGTTCATATCAACATCCACTAAAACCGGAGTCAATTGTAATAAAGCGATTACTTCTACTGTTGCAGCGAATGTAAAATCGGCAGTAATTACTTCGTCACCTGGCTTTAAATCTAATCCCATCATGGCAATTTGCAACGCATCGGTTCCGTTGGCACATGGAATTACGTGTTTTACTCCCAAATATTTTTCTAAATCCGCCTGAAATTGGTGAACCAAAGGTCCGTTGATGTATGTATTCGTATCTAAAACCTCTTGAATAGAAGCGTTTACTTCTTCTTTTATTTTTTCGTATTGACTTTTTAAGTCAACCATTTGTAATTTTCTCATTTGGAATAAAAATTAAGTCTAGCAAAAATAAGAAATTCTATAGTACAAATTTTATCTAACTTAAAAAGAAACGTATTTTAGCACCATAAAATTCAATTATGCTATTTCTATACAACATAATTACGCTTTTAGCAGCCCAACTTTTGAAGATTGTAGCGCTTTTTAGTCCAAAAATGAAACTTTTTGTTAATGGGCGAAAAACGGTTTTTCAAACGTTAGCTAATAAAATTCAATCTTCGGATAAAACGATTTGGTTTCACGCGGCTTCTTTAGGCGAATACGAACAAGGTTTACCTGTGATTGAAGCAATAAAACAGCAATTCCCAACACATAAAATTGTGGTTACGTTTTTTTCGCCTTCGGGTTATGAAGTTAGAAAAAATAATGCAATTGCTGATGTTACAGTTTATTTGCCTTTAGATACGATTTCGAATGCAAAACAATTTATCAAATTAGTTCATCCCGAAATGGTATTTTTTATTAAATATGAATATTGGCCAAATTATCTGAATGAACTTAAGAAACAACAAATCAAAACCTATCTAATTTCTGGGATTTTACGAGAAAACCAAGCATTTTTTAAATGGTACGGAGGATTTTACAGAAACGCACTTAAAACATTTGATTACTTTTTTGTTCAAAATGAAAGTTCAAAAAAACTTTTGCAAAGCATCGGATTCAACAACGTAAAAGTTTCTGGTGATTCACGATTTGACCGAGTAGTTTCTATTTTAGAACGTGATAATTCATTGGATTTTATCGAACAATTCAAAGACAATAAAATTACAATTGTTATCGGAAGTTCATGGCCAAAAGATGAAACTTTATTAGTGAATTACATCAATCAAAGTTCGGATGATGTGAAATTTATTATTGCGCCACATAATATCAAATCGGAGCAAATTCATGAATTGAAAAATTCTATTGCAAAAAAAACGATTTTGTTTTCTGAAAAAGATAATGTTGATCTATCGAATTCTAACGTTTTTATCATCGATACCATCGGAATTTTAACCAAAATCTATTCGTATGCCGATATTGCTTACGTTGGCGGAGGTTTTGGAAATCCGGGTGTACATAATATTTTGGAACCAGCAACTTTTGGTGTTCCGGTTGTGATTGGCCCAAATTACTCGCATTTTGCTGAAGCTACGGCTTTGGTAAATATGGAAGGTTGTATTTCAATTAAGAATCAAACCCAATTGAATGAAGCTTTTGATTTATTACTTCACAACGAAGACGAACGATTAGAAAAAGGGCACATTTGCAGTACATTTGTTCAAATGAATAAAGGAGCTACACAAACGATTATGAATCATATTTTAGACTAATGACAACCTTCAAACCATTAGAAATAAAAGATATTTCAGTCATCACTCAAATGATGCAGGATTTCTATGCGATTGATAATTATCCAATGGATATTGAAGTAGCTAAAAATTTGTTTCAGGAATTTATTTCGAATGACCATCTTGGAAAATCTTGGTTGATTTATTCCGAAAATGAAATTGTAGGTTACATCATTCTTACTTTTATTTTCAGTTTCGAATATGGTGGAAAAATTGCTTTTGTAGACGAATTATTCATCAAAGAAACCGCTCGTGGAAAAGGAATTGGAAAAGAAGCCATTCAGTTTATTCAGCGAGAAGTTCCTAAATTATCGTTAAAATTACTGTATTTAGAAGTCGAACCACGTAACGAAAACGCACAAAAATTGTATCTTGCACACGATTTTGAACTTCACAATCGAAAATTAATGAAATACAAAGTCACTAAATAAAATTATACCTATGAAATTTTTAAAATTACTACTTGTTTTAGTTGTTTTCCAAGTTCAAGCGCAACAAGGAGGCATGTGGATTCCTTCGTTATTAAAAGGAACCAACGAAAAAGAAATGAAAGCTTTGGGAATGAAAATTAGTGCCGATGATATTTATTCGGTAAATAATTCCAGCTTAAAAGATGCTGTTCCTCATTTTGATGGCGGTTGCACAGCAGAAATGATTTCTCCAAAAGGACTTTTATTAACCAATCACCACTGTGGTTATGACAACATTCAAAGTCATTCTACAGTTGAAAATGATTATTTAACGAATGGTTTTTGGGCTTACAAAATGGAAGAAGAATTGCCAAACAAAGATTTAACGGTAACTTTCATCATTAAAATTGAAGATGTAACCACTAAAATTTTTGAAGGTGTTTTAAATCTTCCTTCGGAAAGCGATAAACAAAAGAAAATCCAACAAAATATCGCGGCTTTAAATAAAAGTTACTCAAGAGAAGCTTGGCAAGAAACAATGATTCGTGCTTTTTACGATGGAAACCAATACTTATTATTTGTAACTGAAACATTTAAAGATGTTCGTTTAGTGGGTGCACCACCGAGTTCAATTGGAAAATTTGGTTCGGATACTGATAACTGGGTTTGGCCACGTCACACAGGAGATTTCTCTTTATTTAGAGTTTATGCAGACAAAAACAATCGTCCTGCTGACTATTCAAAAGACAACGTTCCTTATACTCCAAAACACTTTTTACCAGTTTCGGCAAAAGGAATTCAGGAAAACGATTTTACAATGGTAATGGGTTATCCTGGAAGAACTCAGGAATATTTACCATCATTTGCCGTAGAACAAATTGTAAATGATTTGAATCCGGCTAAAATTGAAATTCGTGATGCCGCTTTAAAAGTGCAAGATGGTTTCATGAGAAAAGACAATGCAATTAAAATTCAGTACGCCTCAAAATATGCTGGTGTTGCGAATTATTGGAAAAAATGGATTGGCGAAACGAAAGGTTTGAAAAAATCCAATGCAGTTGCGATCAAAAAAGATTTTGAGAAGAAATTCCAAGAAAGAGTCAATAAAGCTGGTAAACAAGCTGAATTCGGAACTATTTTAGCTGATTTCGAAAAGAACTACAAAGACATTAGAGAATATGCTATTGCTAGAGATTACTTTACAGAAGTTGTTTTACGTAATTCAGAAATTTTATCTTTTGGATACCGTTTGTATCAATTAGAACAAGTATACAATACAAAAGGCGAACAAGCATTTAATGACAGAAAGAACAATTTAATTTCAGGATTTGAAGGTTTATATAAAGATTACAGCGCTCAAGTTGATGAGAAAGTTTTTGAACAATTAATTAATTTGTATGCTACAAAATCACCAAAACAGTTTTTACCTGAAAGTTTAAACAATATTAATGCTTCAAATTTAACTGCAAGTGTATTTGGTTCATCTAAATTGACGAACTATAATGGTTTGAAAGAAGTATTGAATGGTGATGCAAAATCGGTTTTAGAAAAATTAAATCAAGATAAAGGATATCAATTGGTGAAATCAATTGCTGATAGTTACCAAAAAAATGTTGCGCCTAAGTTTGATGAGATTAACTTAAAAAATATCGCATTACAAAGAACCTACATGAAAGGTATTATGGAATTTTTCCCTAACGATAGAATTTTCCCTGATGCTAATAGTACACTACGTGTAACCTATGGAAAAGTAAAAGGCTACAAACCAAGCGATGCAGTTATTTACGAACCAGTTAGTTATTTAGATGGTGTTATCGAAAAATATATTCCTGGCGATTACGAATTTGACGTTCCAAAGAAATTAATCGATTTGTATAATGCGAAAGATTACGGAAGATATGCCGATAAAAACGGAAAAATGCCATTAGCGTTTATTGCAACCAACCATACTACAGGAGGAAATTCTGGAAGTCCGGCTTTAGATGCAAAAGGAAACCTTATTGGATTAAACTTTGATAGAGTTTGGGAAGGCACAATGAGCGACATTTATTATAGTCCAGAAATATGCAGAAACATTATGGTTGACGCTCGTTATATTTTATTTGTGATTGATAAATTTGCAGGTGCGAAAAACCTTATAGAGGAAATGACAATTGTTTATCCTAAGTCACAAAAAGCCAAATAATTACAAAATTTTTAGAAAATAAAAAGTTTGGCACGCCATTTGAAATAAAGCATTTCGGAATCCAAAGAAAAAAAATTAAAAAAAATGTCTAAAAATATTTTGACATGTTAAAAAATTTATATCTTTGCTCCGAATTAATAATTAACCTTTATAATTTAGTAAGATGAAAAAAGTTGTTTTAAGTTTAGCAATTGTTGCTGCTATGTTCGTATCATGTAAAGAAAATGCTGCTGAAGAAACTCCAGCTGTTGACTCAACTGTAGTTGAAACTCCTGCTGTTGAAGAAGCTCCTGTAGCTGATTCTACTGCTGTAGTTGCTGATTCTGCTGCTACTGCTGCACCTGCTGCTGAAGCTGCACCTGCTAAGTAATTTATTGCTGACAGAAAAAATCAAGCCCCACAATGTGGGGCTTTTTTTAAATATAAAAAAAACAAAATAGTGAAAGTCTATTCAAAACAAAATTTTAACCTTTTATAATTAAAAAAATGAAAAAAGTTGTATTAAGTTTAGCAGTTGTTGCTGCTATGTTCGTTTCTTGTAAAGAAGCTGCTGCTGAAGCAGAAACTGTAGTTGATTCTACTGCTACTGAAGTAACTGAAACTGTTGAAGCTGTTGCTGACTCTACTGCTGCTGTTGTTGATTCTACTATAACTAAAGTTGAAGAGACTACTAAAGTAGAACTTAAAAAAGCTGAAGAAGTTATTAAAAAATAATTTTCGCTTATTTTTTAAAAAAAGTCCCGAAAAATCGGGACTTTTTTTATTCTGATGGTCCAAATATATCTTCTGCAGATGAAAAGTCTAAAAACTCAGCTCTATCCGCGTATTTAATTATTTCATCTATTCCTTTTTGAAGTAGCAACTGTGTGGTATATCTTCTACTTACCGCCACTTCATGCTCATCTAATATCAATCGAAAGAAAAACTTTCCACTAGAAGATTTAAAACGCATAAAAACACAACGTTCTAAAGAACTTTTAAGCTTTTCTATCTCTTCTTCACATTCAAAACGCAATTCGAAATCGTTGCTCGTAAAAATAGTTTTCCCTTTTCTGGAAACAAACTCATATTTATAAACTCCACTTAATCTTTGTGCGATTACAAATGTACCCATAATTATTATTGATAATTTTATAAAGAATTCTTTAAAGATAACAGAAAATTCTAAATTGAGAATTTTATAAACAAAAAAAGCTCCGAACAATGTTCGGAGCTTTTGTACTCAAGGCGGGACTTGAACCCGCACGGGCATTACTACCCACTGGATTTTAAGTCCAGCGTGTCTACCAATTCCACCACTCAAGCAAATATTTTGGTATAGAGCGAAAAACGGGGTTCGAACCCGCGACCTCGACCTTGGCAAGGTCGCGCTCTACCAGCTGAGCTATTTTCGCGTTTCGTATTATAATCTTTAAAGAACGTCGCTATACTTGTTCCGTATTGCGAGTGCAAATATAGTACATATTTTTATTCTTGCAAGTACTTTTTAAATAAAAATCGAAACTTTTTTATAACCTTTTGATAACGAATATTTTATTTTAAAATTATTTTTTAACCAACATTCGTTTTATTTCGTTTAGCTTCATTAAAGCTTCAACAGGCGTTAAAGTATTGATGTCTATATTCATGATTTCTTCCTTAATATCTTCCAAAAGCGGATCATCTAAATTGAAGAAACTCAATTGCAATTCATCACTTGCCGATTTAATTCCGGATAATTCTTCGCTTGAATGTCTTTTTTCTAATTGTTTCAATAGTTTTTGTGCTTTTTGAATCACAATTTGAGGCATTCCTGCCATTTTCGCTACGTGAATACCAAAACTATGCGCACTTCCACCTTTAACCAATTTACGAATAAATAAAACCGTGTCCTTTAATTCCTTTACCGAAACATTAAAATTCTGAATTCTATCAAACGTAACTTCCATTTCGTTTAATTCATGATAATGCGTGGCAAAAAGTGTTTTCGGTTTGTTTGGATGTTCGTGCAAATATTCTGAAATCGCCCAAGCAATTGAAATTCCGTCATAGGTTGACGTTCCTCTTCCTATTTCATCTAACAACACCAAACTTCTTTCTGAAATATTATTCAAAATCGAAGCGGTTTCATTCATTTCCACCATAAAAGTAGATTCACCCATCGAAATATTATCGCTCGCTCCTACTCTGGTAAAAATTTTATCCACTACACCCATTCTTACGATTTCTGCTGGAACAAAACTTCCCATTTGCGCCATTAACACAATCAAAGCGGTTTGACGCAAAATTGCAGATTTACCCGACATATTCGGGCCGGTAATCATGATAATTTGTTGGGATTCTCTATCCAAATAAACATCATTCGAGATATACGGAATACCAACAGGCAATTGCTTTTCAATAACAGGATGGCGTCCTTCTTTAATTTCCAAATCGAAACTTTCATCTAAATCAGGACAAACGTATTTGTTATCAATCGCTAATTGCGTGAAAGATGTCAAACAATCCAATTGCGCAATTAAATTAGCATTCAACTGAACATGTTTGATATAAGTAGCAATCCAATTCACCAACTGCTCAAACAACTGGGTTTCTAATTGATGGATTTTTTCCTCCGCACCTAAAATTTTAGATTCGTATTCTTTTAGTTCTTCCGTAATGTAACGCTCTGCATTCACTAAGGTTTGCTTGCGAATCCATTCCGCTGGAACTTTATCTTTATGCGTATTTCGAACTTCGATATAATATCCAAAAACGTTATTGAACGAAATTTTTAACGAAGGAATTCCAGAAGCAGCACTTTCACGTTGTTCTAATTCTTCTAAATAGCCTTTTCCAGTGGATGAAATCGCTCTCAATTCATCTAATTCCGAATGAACCCCAACGGCAATTGCGTTTCCTTTATTCACACTTACTGGTGCATCTTCTTGAATGGTAGATTTGATTTTCTCGCGTAACAACTCGCAAGCGTGTAAACTATCTCCAATAACTCGTAACGCTTCATTCGAACTTTCTAGAGCCAATGTTTTGATTGGAATAATCGCATCTAACGAATCTTTCAAGAAATTGACTTCTCTTGGTGAAATTTTACCTGTAGCCACTTTTGAAATCAAACGTTCTAAATCGGAAATTTGTTTGATTTGATATTGAATTTGCTGTAAAACTTCAGGATTGGTTTTTAAATACGAAATCACTTCATGACGACCTCTGATTTTTGAAATATCTTTCAACGGAAGCGCCAACCAACGTTTCAAAAGCCTTGCTCCCATTGGCGAAAGCGTTTTATCAATCACATCTAAAAGCGTTACCGCATTTGGATTATAACTATGATATAATTCTAAATTTCGAATGGTAAATTTATCCATCCAAACGTAAGCATCTTCTGCAATACGTTGAATATTGGTAATGTGTTGTATCTTGTTATGTTGCGTTTCCGACAGATAATACAAAATCGCACCTGAAGCAATCAAACCTTCGGTTAATTCTTCTACACCAAAACCTTTTAGTGAATTGGTTTGAAAATGTTTAGTTAAACTTTCTAAAGCATAATCTTCCTTATATACCCAATCTTCCAAAAAGAAGGTATGAAAATCGTCACCAAAAATTGAGTTAAACTGATTTTTAAACTGTTTTGGAATTAAAATTTCACTCGGACGAAAGTTTTGCAATAATTTATCGATGTATTCTTCATTGCCTTGCGAAACTAAAAATTCACCTGTTGACACATCTAAAAATGCCACACCAAGTGATCTTTTTCCAAAATGAACTGCCGCTAAAAAGTTGTTTGACTTCGATTGCAACACCTCATCATTCATAGAAACACCCGGCGTAACTAATTCCGTAACCCCACGTTTCACAATAGTTTTAGTCATTTTTGGATCTTCTAATTGGTCGCAAATAGCAACTCGAAGTCCGGCTTTAACTAACTTGGGTAAATAGGTATTAATGGAATGATGTGGAAATCCTGCCAAAGCAGTTTCGGTTTCAGAACCAGCACCACGTTTAGTTAATGTAATTCCTAAAATTCCTGCGGCACGAACAGCATCTTCTCCAAAAGTTTCATAAAAATCGCCCACACGAAACAACAAACACGCATCGGGATATTTGTTTTTTATCTCGTTGTATTGCTTCATTAAAGGTGTTTCCTTGGGTGCCTTATCGGGAGTTGCTGCAGATTTTTTAGCCACAATTTGTAATTTTAAGTATGATTGCGAAGGTAATAATTTCAAAGACAATGACAATATCAATTTCAAAAATCAAGTTTTAAAGTTTTATAATTAATCTTTACTTTTGCGACATGAGAAAATTAGCCAACGCAGAATTAGAACGTAAAAACGTAAACGAGTTTAAAGAAGCTCCAAAAACACCAATTATTGTAATCTTAGATGACATTAGAAGTTTGCATAATATTGGTTCCGTTTTTAGAACTTCGGATGCTTTTTTGATTGAAAAGATTTATCTGTGTGGTATTACGGCTGTTCCTCCGAATAAAGAAATTCACAAAACGGCTCTTGGCGCTACTGAAACTGTGACTTGGGAATATGCAAAAGACGTTTTAGAAGTAGTGAATCAATTGAAATCAGAAAATGTAAAAGTGTATTCGGTGGAACAGACTGAAAATGCAATTATGTTGGATGATTTTCAACCAGAAACCAATACAAAATATGCCTTAATTTTTGGAAACGAAGTAAAAGGTGTTTCTCAGGAGGCTATTAATTTAAGCGATGGCGTGATTGAAATTCCACAATTGGGAAGCAAACATTCTTTGAATATTTCAGTGAGTGCTGGGATTGTGATTTGGGATTTATTTCAAAAACTTCAATAGAAATCTTATTATTTAAACGCAAAGTCGCAAAGTTTTTCGCAAAGGACGCCAAGAAATTTATGTGAAATTGTTTTTATAAAGAGACGCTTTAACTACGTTTAATCTTCGATTTCAGCGTGACAAGTCTAGAAGGAGAAAATCAGTAAAAATCAGCGTTTCGCTTAAGCGAATCCGTTTTATCCGCGTGCTGATACTATTTTTCTATTAATTTCATTCAACAAAAACACATAATCCTCCTGCTTTTTCACAAAATCTAAATCCGAGACATCAATAATCAAGACATTTAAATCGGTTTGAGTTTTGATGTAATCTAGATAACCTTGATTGATTTTTTCTAAATAATCCGCTGGAATTTCTTGTTCGTAACTTCTGCCACGTTTCTTGATATTTTCCAACAATCTTTCGGTGTTTTGATACAAATACACATATAAATCTGGTTTTGGCATTTCTTTGTGAATGATGTCAAACATGGTTTTGTACAAACGAAATTCATCTTCTTGAAGCGTTACTTTAGCAAAAATCAACGATTTGAAAATATGATAATCGGCAACCACAAAATCTTTAAACAAATCAAATTGCGCCAAATCATCAGATAATTGTTGGTATCTATCGGCTAAAAATGACATTTCTAATGGAAACGCGTAGCGACTTTGGTCTTTGTAAAACTTTGGCAAGAATGGATTATCAGCAAAACGTTCCAATACTAATTTGGCATTGCAATCTTCCGCTAACTTTGTTGATAAAGTGGTTTTTCCGGCGCCAATATTTCCTTCAATCGCTATATAATTGAATTGCTGTAATTGTAGTTTTTCAATTGGAGAAACTATTGAATCAACTGCTTTTATTTCGCTTTTGTCTTCGCTTTGAAATAATAGTTGCGCAATAGATTTTTTCAACGTTGGATGTTCCCAATTTAAGCCTAAATCTAACATCGGTTGTAATACAAATTTTCGATTTTGCATTAACGGATGTGGAATTTGTAAATTCTCGGTTGAAATAAGTTCTTCATCAAAAGCAATGATATCTACATCAATTATTCGAGCTTGATAACCTGAATCTTTGGAACGAACTCTTCCTAACTTCTTCTCTATTTTCAAAACCTGATTCAAAATTTTTTGAGCCGATTTTGATGTGTGAATTAAAATCGCAGCGTTATAAAAAGGTTCGCTTTCAAAACCCCAAGCTGGCGTTTCATAAATTTTAGAAACCTTTACAACTGTCGCTACTTCGTTATGAATCAAATCAATACAAGACTGAATCGTTTCTAATCGATTGCCTTGATTACTTCCTAATGATAAAATGACTTGATGTTGACTCATATTGGCAAAATAACAAACAATTTTAGACTTATAATTTACCTTTCTTGTTTTTTTATGAACATGTAACAATTTTATGATTTTAACTACTAATTAGGTAATTAATAAATAAATTGAAATGAAATTTTTAGGAAATGTATTAGCTACAATTGTAGGTATATTTATTTTTTGCATGATTTTTTTCTTCGGAATTATAATCATTGGAGCCATTGCAGGTAGTGGAGATGACACGGTTAGTGTAAAAAAGAATTCGGTTATTGAATTAGACTTATCAAAAGTATCTTTAGACTACGCTGGAAAAACAAATTACAAAGACTTCAATTACTTTGAAGCACACCATGATGGCGTAACAGATATTTTAAATGCGATTGAAGCAGCTAAAACCGATGACAAAATCAAAGGAATTTCTATTTTAAACAATCAATCCCAGTTAGGATTAGCGCAAAGCAAAGCCGTTCGTGATAAATTAGAAGAGTTTAAAAAATCGGGCAAATTTGTTTATGCCTATGCAAATTATTATACGCAAGGCGAATATTACTTGAATTCGGTTGCCGATCAAGTGTATTTGAATCCAATCGGAGAAGTTGATTTCAAAGGACTATCTTCTGAAATTATATACATGAAAGATTTACAAGAGAAATCGGGTGTAAAAATGGAAGTTATTCGTCATGGAAAATACAAAAGTGCAGTAGAACCATTCTTAGCACAAGAAATGAGTCCGGAAAATCGTGAACAAATGACGGTTTTATTGAACTCGGTTTGGAATACAATTGTTGCCGATATTTCTAAAAGCAGAAAATTATCTGTTGCCCAATTGAATGCAATTGCAAATACTTTAGGTGCAAGAACTCCAGAATTAGCTTTAGCCAATAAATTAGTAGACAAAGTAGCTTATGAAGATGAGTATCATGATATGATTAGAGCAAAATTAAAAGTAGACAAAAAAGAAAAATACGATATTGTTAGCATTACCGATTATGCTAAAAAAGCATCTTCAACTGTTGAAGATTATTCAAAAGACGATATCATTGCCGTAATTTACGCTCAAGGCGAAATTGCAGGTGGTGAAGGCGATGTTAATGTAATTGGCGAAGGTTCAATCAAACGTTCTTTACAAGAAGCGCGTGATGATAAAGATGTAAAAGCAATTGTATTACGTGTAAATAGTCCTGGAGGAAGCGCTTTAACTTCTGAATTGATTTGGAGAGAAATCGAAATCACTAAAAAAGTCAAACCAGTTGTAGTTTCTATGGGGAATTATGCGGCTTCCGGCGGTTATTATATTGCAGCTAATGCGGATAGAATTTTCGCTGAACCAAATACGATTACAGGTTCAATTGGAGTTTTTGGAATGTTACCAAACATGAACCAATTAGGCAAAAACATCGGAATTAACGCCGAACAGGTGAAAACACATGAAAACGCAAGTGGCTACAGTGTTTTTGAACCAATTGACGAAAATTTCAAAGGATTTGTTTTAGAAAGCATTGAAAAAACATACGCTACTTTCTTAAAACGTGTAGCTGATGGAAGAAAAATGACAACAGAACAAGTTGACGCTATAGCACAAGGAAGAGTTTGGACTGGAGTTGACGCACACAAACTTGGTTTAGTTGATGAAATCGGAGGTTTAGATGCTGCCATCAAATACGCTGCTAAACTTGGAAAAACTTCTTCTTACAGAACTGAAAACTATCCAGAATATGAGAAAAACTTTGAAGACTTATTAGCTAATTTCACTGGAATAGCAATGTTTAAAACTAAAGAACAATTATTAAAAGAGCAATTAGGCGAAGAAGGATTCCAAATGTTGGAACAAATCAAACGTGTGAAGAGCAGAAAAGGTGTTCAAGCGATAATGCCATACGAACTAAACATCAACTAATTAAAATTGAAACATATAAAAATCCCAAAAGCAATTTGTTTTTGGGATTTTTTTTATAAGTTTAACTTGGTTTTAATGTTAAATTATCAATTTGGTACTACTTTTGTAGTAATAGCTGGATAATTGGATTACAAATCGAAACGAAAATTTATTCGCTCTTTAAAAAATAAAATCATGTTGAAAAAAATCTTAAAAGGAATTGGAATTTTCCTATTGGTAACCATCATCGCATTGGCAGCAGCGCCATTTTTATTCAAAGACAAAATCAAGGAAATGATTGCCAAAACTTTGAACGAAAATGTAAATGCCAACATAGCGTTTGAAGATGTAGATTTGAGTTTGTTCAAAAGTTTCCCGCAAGCGAATGTTACTATTGAAAAATTGAGCATTATTACCAAAGCGCCTTTTGAAAACGACACACTTTTATATTCGGGTGAAACCAACGTAACCATGAGTGTAAAAGAACTTTTTAAAGGCGATGGCGAAGCAATGAATTTGGAAAGTTTTAGTGTAGTTGACGGAATTGTAAACATCATTTTTAATAAAGATGGTTTAGGAAATTTTGACATTGCATTAAAAGAAGAAGCCGACAAAAAACCTTCTGACAGCAAACCGTTTGCGTTGAATATTCAGGATTATGAAGTGGAAAATTTAAAATTTACTTATATCGATGAAGGTTCAAAAATGAAAATGGTTTTAGATAGTATTAATCACGAAGGAAAAGGAAATTTTGCGGCTCAAAAATTAGATTTAGACACAAAAACTACTGCAAAACTATCTTTTGATATGGACAAAATGAACTACATGAACAATGTAGCCATTTCATTAGATGCCATTTTAGGAATTGATTTAGAGAAAAGCAAATACGAATTCAAAGACAACAAAGCCTTAATCAATCAATTGCCATTAGAGTTTAATGGATTTATTCAAATGGTGGAAGCAGGTCAAACGTATGACTTGACATTTAAAACGCCAACATCTGATTTCAAAAACTTCTTGGGATTAATTCCAGCAGCTTATTCAGGCGATATCAACAAAGTAAAAACAACGGGGCAATTTTCGGTAGACGGAAAAGTAAAAGGTAATTTAACCGAAACTACTATTCCTGCTTTTGATGTAAAAATTGCTTCTAATAATGCGTCTTTCCAATATCCAGATTTACCAAAATCAGTTAAAAATATTGTGATTGACACGCACATTATCAACGAAACAGGTTTAATGAACGACACGTATGTGAACTTGAATAAACTTTCGTTTTCAATTGATCAAGATGTATTTAATGCAAAAGCGAATATTAGAAACATCGCAACAAATGCCTTAGTTGATGCCGAATTAAAAGGAACCATCAACTTAGCAAACGTTACCAAAGCCTATCCAGTAAAATTAGACAAACCGTTAACCGGAATTTTAAAAGCCGATGTGAAAACGAAGTTTGATATGAAATCAGTTGAAACTTCTCAATACCAAAACATTCAAAATTCTGGAATTGCAAGTTTAACAGGATTCAATTACGAAGGTCCAGAAATGGCAAAACCTTTCAAAATCAATCAAGCTGCAGTTGCATTTAATCCGAGTCAAATTCGTTTGAATCAATTTGATGCCAAAACAGGAACTTCCGACTTACAAGTAACAGGAACATTGGATAACTTTTACGGATTTGTATTCAAAAACCAAATTCTGAAAGGAAACTTCAATATGAATTCGACAAAATTAGTCGTTTCTGATTTTATGGCGCCAACTACAACCACTACAGAAGAAGGTAAAAAAACTACAGAAGCGGTTAAAATTCCTTCGTTTTTAGATTGTAGCATTACAGCTAAAGCTGGAACCGTAATTTACGACAATTTAAACTTAAAAGATGTTTCGGGAAATATGGTAATTCGTGATGAAGCGGTAACCTTAAACAATTTAAAAATGAGTATTTTTGGAGGAAATATCGGTTTAACTGGAACGGTTTCAACCAAAGGAAAAACGCCAACTTTTAATATGAATTTAGGTTTAGATAAAGTAAATATCGCCGAATCGTTTACACAATTAGACATGTTGAAATCGATTGCTCCAATTGCTGGAGTAATTAACGGAAAATTGAATTCGACCATTAAATTATCAGGTGATTTACAACAAGATATGACTCCTAATTTAAAAACAATTTCAGGTGATTTATTGGGTCAATTACTTTCTACAACCATCAATGATAAAAACTCTGCGATGTTAACTGCATTGAGTTCAAACATGAAATTCATCGATTTAAATAAGTTGAATTTGAATGACGTTAAAGCTGCTTTATCGTTTAAAGACGGAAAAGTGAATCTAAAACCAATGGATATCAAATATCAAGATATTACAGTAAATGTTGGCGGAACGCATGGATTTGATCAAAGTATGAATTACAATTTAAAATTTGATGTTCCTGTGAAATATTTAGGAAAAGACGTAACTAATTTAATTGCTAAATTAACGCCTGCCGACCAACAAAAAATAACCAGTATACCAGTAAATGGATTAATGACAGGTAACTTTTCGCAACCTAAATTCAATACCGATTTAAAACAAGCTTCTACCAATTTAACTACGCAATTGGTTAAAATGCAAAAGGACAAATTAGTAAATCAAGGAACAAGTGCTTTAGGAAATTTAATTGGTGGAACAAAACCAAACACGGCAACTGACTCCGCAAAAACAACTACAACCCCTAAAGAAGACATTAAAACCAAAGCAACTGGCGCCATAAAAGATTTATTTGGCGGAAAAAAGAAAAAAGAATAAATACAGAATTGTAAATAAAAAATTAAAACCCTTTCAAATTTGAAAGGGTTTTGTTTTATAAACTCATCTTCACCACATAACCTTCATAGGTTCTTACATTAAAAACGGTTCCGTCTTCGAAAAGCAAGTATTGCCCTTTTATTCCTGATAACTTCCCAGTAAAATTTGGGGTTTTATCTAAATTTAAACTTGTTACTTTTTTAGGATATTGTAATACTGGAAAATCGAGTTGAATGATTTTTTCTTCTTTTGGGAAATAGTCTTTCACTTCATTGGGTAACCAATCCAAGACTTTATTACGTTCTGAAATTAAATCCATATTGGGCACTTCGTTTTTTAGCATTTTTTGCCAATTGGTTTTATCGGCAAAATGGTTTTTCAATGCTACTTCGGTAATTCCAGCTAAATATCTGTTTGGCACTTCTACAATTGGAATGGCTTGCACAGCACCTTGGTCTATCCAACGAGTTGGCACTTGTGTTTTTCTTGTAACTCCTACTTTTACTTCACTCGATAAAGCCAAATACACCACATGCGGTTGCAATTGCACGCGCTTTTCGTAAGCTAAATCTCTATCTTCAATATCTAAATGTGCAGTGCTTAATTCGGGTTTCATAATCCAATCGCCTACTGCTGGACTACTCATAAAACAATCGTAACAAAATCCTTGACGAAAAATTTTTTTAGCTTTTCCGCAATTCAAACATTGGTAGCCTTGAAACTCAATTTCTATGTCTTTCCCTAAAAGTTGGTTAATGTTTAAAAAACTGTTTTCAAAAACCAAATAATACTGAATTGGGTTACCAAATTCCGTTTGCATTTTTGAAAGTGTGCCTTGATATATCATTTCGTGTAAAGATTTTCTTTTTTGTTCAATTATTTGAAAAAAATGCTATTTTTGGTAAAGTTATTATTCCCTTTTAATAATTCAAAATTAGAACTAGCTAAATGCCATTACAAATTATAAATTCTTTTGCTACTTGGATTTTAAAAAAACGAATTCATCAAATGGAATTGTTTTTAAAATATCCGCATGAAGTGCAAGAAGAATTACTTTTCAGCCTTATAAAATCATCCGAAAACACACAAATAGGGAAAAAATACGACTTTTCTTCTATGAAGAGTTATACCACTTTTTCAGAAAGAATTCCTGTTTCTAGCTATGAAGAATTAGAACCTCTTATTGAAAAAACAAGACAAGGCGAACAAAATGTTTTTTGGCATTCCAATATTAAATGGTTTGCAAAATCGAGCGGAACCACTAATGCAAAAAGTAAGTTTATTCCTGTAAGTTCGGAAGCATTAGAAAATTGCCATTACAAAGCCAGCAAAGACTTATTGTGTTTGTACTTAAACAACAACGAAGAGTCGCAAATGTTTACTGGAAAAAGTTTGCGTTTAGGTGGCAGCAAACAATTATACGAAAACAACAATACTTTTTTTGGTGATTTATCAGCAATTTTGATTGACAACATGCCCATTTGGGCCGAATTTAGCTCTACACCAAGCAGTAAAATATCATTAATGGGCGATTGGGAAACAAAACTTCCAGCCATAATTAACGAAACCATCAACGAGAATGTAACGAGTTTGGCTGGAGTTCCAAGTTGGATGCTTGTTTTACTTCAAAAAGCATTAGAAACCACTGGAAAATCTAATTTATTAGAGCTTTGGCCAAATGCGGAAGTATATTTTCATGGTGGTGTCAATTTTGATCCGTATAGAGAACAATACAAGAAATTATTTCCAAAAGACAGTTTTAAATATTACGAAATTTACAATGCTTCTGAAGGCTTTTTTGCCATTCAAGACCAAAATGATTCTAACGAATTATTGTTGATGTTGGATTACGGAATTTTCTACGAATTTATCCCAATGGATACTTTTGGAACATTAAACCAACGTGTTATTCGATTAAATCAAGTAGAATTGAATAAGAATTATGCATTGGTAATTACGACAAATTCGGGTTTATGGCGCTATTTGATTGGCGATACGATTCGCTTTACCTCATTAAATCCTTACCGAATTAAAGTTACCGGAAGAACCAAACATCATATTAACGTTTTTGGAGAAGAGTTAATGGTTGAAAATACCGATGCTGCTATTACTAAAACGTGTAAAGAATTTAATTGCGAAATTACTGATTATACCGTTGCTCCTATTTTTATGACTGATAAGAAGAAAGGCGCACATGAGTGGATAATTGAATTTAAGACCAAGCCAGACAACATTGAAAATTTCAGAAAAGCTTTAGATGAAAATCTTCAGCATGTGAATTCCGATTACGAAGCAAAACGATACAACAATATGACACTAAATCCGTTAGTGTTAAATGTTGCCAGAGAACAATTGTTTTATGATTGGTTAAAACAGCAAGACAAATTAGGCGGGCAACATAAAATTCCAAGGCTATCAAACGAACGATTGTATTTGGAAAGTCTATTATCTTTACAATAAAATAGTATGAAAAATAAAATCTTACTTTTATCCCTATTGATTCTACTTGTTACGACTCTTTCATGCGGGCCAAGACGCTATAAATGTGGACCATACAGAAAATGCGAGAATTCTAAAGAAAAAATCAAAAACAATACAATTCATAAAGAATTTGACAAAACATATTACTGTTAAACAAATATATTTACAGAATTCACAATAAAATCGATTTACTCAAAATGCAGTAAATCGATTTTATTTGCATTATATCGAATTTTTATGTGTGTTTTAACAAATAAAGTAAATAATAATTTTTTTTACCGAAAATACCACTAATTTTGCACGCGATTTAACTAATCATTAACTAATTATTATTTAAGCAATTAAATTTATGAAACTAACCAAAATCCTTACATTATTTTTACTTTTAGGAAGCCTAGTATCTTTTGGACAAGAACCAAAACGTTCAGAAGGAGCCGAAGCTATTGTGAATGCCATTAATAAAAATACAAAAGGAATTAGTTTTATTACTAGTGATACAGGAATTAATTCTGAGTTAAATGAAATAGGTACTACTTTCTTTAAAAACAAATACATTATTTTGTCTAATAAAAAAAGAAGACATGCTGATGTAACTGTTAATCCAATTACCAATACTCCAAACAATAATTTATATTGTGTAGATGTAAAAGAAGACGGAAATTTATCTTTCCCTTTACTTTTCTCTCAAGCATTAGATTCTGATAATGATGAAGGTTCTATCGGATTTTCTTCTGATCAAAGAACTATTTTCTATACTCAAGAAAACCCAAATAACAAACAGTTATTTACCTTACATAAAGCAACTCTTAACGAAAAAGATGCTAAAAAATGGACAAACATTACTAATTTAAATGTAGTTCCAGAACAATATTCAGCTGAAACTCCTAGTGTTTCTCCTGACGGTAAGAAAATTTATATTGCTTCTAACATTCCTGGTGGATTTGGTGGATTTGATATTTACGAAGCAACAATTGCAGAAGACGGAACAGTTGGTAAATTAGTTAACTTAGGTCCAAATGTAAACACAGCTGATGATGAAAAATATCCATACATGTCTTCTGACAACAAGTATTTATATTTTTCTTCAAAAGGTCACTTAAATTTAGGAGGTTATGACGTATTTAGATCAGCTTACGTTGATAATTCATTCCTAGCTGCAATGAATTTAGGAACTGATTTAAATTCAAGAAGAGACGATGTTGCTTTTGTAATGACCTCTCCATCTAAAGGTTACATCTCAACTGATAAAAAACAATCGGGTAATTTTGATATTTTAAAATTCGAAATTAAAAAACAAGAAAACCTACATTTCAACTACACAATTGTAGAAGAAGTTACTAAAACAGCTTTACCAAACGCTACTGTAGTAGTTACAGATGAATTTGGAACTAAGCTAGCAGAAACGCAATCTGATAACAATGGTAAAATCAAATTAGCTTTAGAACCATTAACTTTTTATAATGTAGAAGTTACTAAAGATGGTTACGAAACTAAGAAAACAAACATTGCAACTGGTGATACAGATAAAAATATTGCTTTAACTCAGAAGAAAGCAGTTGTTACTGAAGATGCGATTGTAATTGAAAATATCTATTTTGATTTTAATAAATCTAGTGTTAAAAAAGAATCAGAATTATCTTTAAACAAAATTGTTGAAGTTTTAACCAACAATCCTAACATGAGTATTACAATAAATGCTCACACAGACAGTAAAGGTTCTGAAACTTACAACCAAACTTTATCAGAAAGCAGAGCAAAAGCAGCTTACCAATATTTACTTAAAAAGGGAATTCCTGCAACGCAGTTAACCTACAAAGGTTTTGGAGAAAGCGAATTGTTAGAAAAATGCGAGAAATGTTCAGCTAAACAAGACCAAACGAATAGAAGGGTTGAATTCAAAATCGTAAAATAAAAAAGCACACTCTCAATTAAACACAACTATAAAAAAATGAAAAAAATCTCTTTAGTATTAGCCTTATCAACAGTAGTATTATTAACATCATGTTCAAGCGGATGGAGTTGTCAAAAAAGATACTGCAACGCTAAACAAACAAAAACAATCGAGCAAAAGAAAAATGCTTAATCATAAAAAAAGGTCGCCAATTGGCGACCTTTTTTTATGTATTACTTTCATTAAGAAACTGCTTTCAATCGTTGTAATAAGTTTTTACTCAAACTGTTTTCAGCATATTCTTTTGTAACTTCTAAATGTTTGTCTTCAGAGCTTGGCAATTCATACATAGCATCGGTTAAAATCGCCTCACATAACGAACGTAAACCTCTGGCTCCTAATTTATATTCTAAAGCTTTTGACACTATATAATCCAAAGCTTCTTCTTCTATCTCTAAAGTTACCTCATCCATTTCAAACAATTTCTTATATTGTTTTACTAAGGCGTTTTTAGGCTCGGTTAAAATAGCTCTTAACGTTTCAGCATCTAATGGATCCATGTGCGTTAAAACTGGTAAACGACCGATAATTTCTGGAATTAATCCAAAATCTTTTACGTCTTTCGGAATTAAATATTGAAGTAAATTATCTTTATCAATTTGGTCTGTTCCAATAGACGAACTATAACCAACCGCTTGTCTGTTTAAACGTTTTGAAATGATTCTTTCAATTCCGTCGAAAGCACCACCTGCAATAAATAAGATATTTTGAGTATTTACCTCAACAAATTTTTGGTCGGGATGTTTTCTTCCTCCTTTTGGTGGTACATTAACCACTGTTCCTTCTAATAATTTCAATAACGCTTGTTGTACACCTTCACCGGAAACATCACGCGTAATTGATGGATTATCACTTTTACGAGCAATCTTATCAATTTCGTCAATAAATACAATTCCTCTTTCAGCTTTAGCGACATCGTAATCAGCCGCTTGTAATAAGCGAGTTAAGATACTTTCTACATCTTCACCTACATAACCAGCTTCAGTTAAAACGGTTGCATCAACTATAGCCAAAGGAACATTCAACATTTTAGCAATAGTTTTTGCTACTAATGTTTTACCTGTTCCGGTTTGTCCAACCATTAAGATGTTGCTTTTTTCAATCTCAACTTCGTCTTCCAATTGGATTTGCATCAAACGCTTATAGTGATTGTAAACCGCTACACTCATTACTTTTTTAGTTTGATCTTGTCCAATAACGTAATCATCTAAAAACGCACGAATTTCTTTTGGTTTCAACAGAATCAAATCAGCAACCAAATTTGAATTACCCGATTGTTTTAATTCTTCTAATACAATTCCGTGTGCTTGTTCGATACACTTGTCGCAAATATGCGCATTAATCCCTGCAATTAATAAATTGGTTTCAGGCTTTTTCCTTCCGCAGAATGAACACTCTAATACTTCTTTAGCCATTTTTTGTCTTTGGTTTCAAGTTTCAAGTTTCAAGTTATAAAACCTGAAACTTGAAACTTGAAACTTTAAATTAATTATCTTGTTAAAACCTCATCAATCATTCCGTATTCTTTTGCTTCAGCAGCAATCATCCAATAATCGCGCTCAGAATCTTTGTGCACTTTTTCGAACGATTGTCCAGAATGTTTAGAAATGATTTCGTATAATTCGTCTTTTAATTTCAACATTTCTTTCAAGTTGATTTCCATATCTGTTGCTACACCTTGTGCTCCTCCAGATGGTTGGTGAATCATGACTCTTGAATGTGGTAATGCCGAACGTTTTCCTTCTGCTCCGGCACATAATAAAACTGCTCCCATAGAAGCCGCCATTCCTGTACAGATTGTAGCTACGTCAGGTTTTACGAATTGCATTGTATCGTAAATTCCTAATCCAGCATACACACTTCCTCCAGGAGAATTAATATAAATACTGATGTCTTTAGAAGCATCAACGCTTTCTAAAAACAACAATTGTGCTTGAATAATGTTTGCCACATAATCGTCAACTCCAGTCCCCATGAAGATAATTCTATCCATCATTAAACGAGAGAAAACGTCCATTGAAGCTACGTTTAATTGGCGTTCTTCAATAATATATGGAGTCATACTTCCAACAATTTTATCGTAATATAAACTGTTTACTCCGTGATGCTTAGTAGCATATTTTTTAAATTCTTTTCCGTAGTTCATTTTTGTATGGTTTAAATAATTAATATTTAGAAATTCTGCTGTTGAATACAGAATAAAAAAGCGCCAAAACTAGTCTGACGCTCAAAGATAATTATTTTTTGTGAGATATTATTCTCCGTACATTTCTTTGATGAATTGCTCGTAATTTACTTCTTTAGTTTTCGTTTTTACTTTTTCTTTGTAAAGACCTAACATTTTTTCGCTCATTACTTGCTCTGATAAACGTTTTACCTCATCTTGGTTTGACATTACACGAGCTACAATTCCGTTAATTTCATCTTCTGAAGGATTTAATTGACCAAATTGCGCCATTTGTTTCTTGATTAATTCAGCAGTATGTGCTTTTAAATCTTCGAAAGTAATTTGTAAATTATTATCAGCCATTACTTTTCCTTCGATTAATTGGAAACGTAATCCTTTTTCAGATTTTGCAAATTCTTCTTCCGCTTGTTCAGCAGTTAAAGGAGTTTCACCTACATTTTGAATCCATCTTTTTAAGAATGCTTCTGGCAAATCAAACTTTGTAGTTTCGATTAAAAACTCAGTAACATCGTTTAAGAATTTTTGATCTGCTTGTTGAGCAAATTGCGCCTCAGCATCTTCTTTAATTCTAGCTTTTAAATCTTCTACTGAAGAAAGAACTCCAGGTCCGAACAATTTATCTAATAATTCTTGATTTAATTCTGCTTTTTCAATTTCATTAATTTCTTCAATTGTAAAATCAACATTGATATCCAAACCGTGAACATCATCATGACCTACTTTTAAGTAATCCATTAATTTGTGATCATCATCGAATAAACCTTTAGTACCGATAGTAACCACATCACCTACTTTTTTACCAATGAATGCTTTTGCAGCTTTTTTATCAGCAAAAATATCTAATCCAAAATTAGCTGGAGCGTTGATTCCTTTTTCTTCGTTTGTAAAAGTTCCTCTAACTTCAAAATCAGCTTTTACTTCCGCTTGAGAAATTAATTTTCCGTATTGCTTTTGGATTCTTTCAACTTGATCATTCAACATTTTATCATCTGCGATAACGTTGAATTTTGTAACGTTGTTTTTAGCTGTTAAATCAACTGAAAACTGAGGTGCTAAACCTAATTCGAAATCAAAAGAAAAATTTTCCGCATCCCAATCGATACTTTCTGTTACTTTTGGAAGTGGATTTCCAAGAATATCTAATTTTTCAGTAGTTAAATAGTTATTAAGAGAAGTTTGCAATACTTTGTTTACTTCTTCTAGCAAAACAGCTTTGCCATATTGTTTTTGGATTAAACTCATTGGAACAGCTCCTTTTCTGAAACCAGAAATAGCAGCGTTTTTTCTATAGTCAGCTAATACTTTTTCTACTTTATCCGAATAATCTTCTTTAGTGATTGCTACTGTTACAATAGCATTTAATGCATCAACTTGCGTTTTTGTAATGTTCATTATCTGTTTATTTAAGTACCATAAAATTTGGGTTGCAAAATTATAGAATTTTTACAACCCAAACAAGTTTTTAATTTATTGAAATTCAATTCGCTATAATTTTATTTTTCGTCGATAAAAATTTTATTTAAAATTGATTGAGTAATTGATAACAGAATACTAAAAATTAATGCAGTTAAAAAACCATCAACTCTAAACTCAACAATAAAATAATCACAGATTAAAATGATAATCGCATTGATAACCAATAAGAACAAACCTAACGTAAGCAAAGTAACTGGAATTGTAAATAATACTAGTATTGGTTTTAGAAAAGTATTTAACAAACCCAACACAACAGCTACCATTAAAGCACCTGTTAAACTAGTAACATGCACACCTGGTAAAAAATAAGAAAGTACAAAAACTACAACTGTACTAATACAAAGTTTAATTATTAAATTCATTTTATCTTTTTTAGAAATTTAAAGTTACAAAAAAAGGCATCAATAATGATGCCTTTTTTATGTATTATTACAAATTTAGTTTGTTAGCAAAATAGTTGCTCCAGGAAAACTTGAAGCATAAACAAAAGGTAAATTTGCATTATAATGACTGTTAATTACTTTAATAATTTCATTAGTAATTACAGCATACCCTTTTGCGTTTGGATGAACACCATCTAAAGAAAACAATACAGAACTTGCCGTTGCAGAAGAAAAATAATTTGCAGTATAGATAGTTCCATCTTCAATTCTTAATCCAGTTACTAATTGATTCATAATAGCATTCATATCAGCTACTGCTAAATCATTAGCATTAGCAATTGAAACAATAGCAGCATTATATGAAGCAGTTGCATTTGCTACTTTTGCTTTTTCATTAGCTGTTAACACCCATTTATTAGCTAAAGGCCATGTAACACCGTTAATATTAAAAGGAGCAGTAGCCGAAGCATTTGGTTGACCAATTATTGAACTTGCTGGCAACACCACTAAATCATTTGAAGTAGCATGTCTTGCTTGACCATAAATTGCACCTAAAGCAGCTGCATTAGCTACTAATAGTGGATTTCCAGAACCTGCAGCAAACGCCTGAATTGTTCCTCCAATATCTGTTAAGTCTGCATCTTTAATCAAAACTGGGTTTTTTGTACCAGCTGCAGTATTTAATGGAGAAATTCTTCCTCCAGTTGCAACTGCTAAAAATTGATATAATGAAATTGCCGTAGCATTTGAAGATGTAGCTTCAGCAGGTAATGCATTATAAGGTACTGTGGTAAAATAAGGAATAGATGTTACACTTGGAACTGTCGCTACAACTCCTTTAGCACCACCTGAGATTAAAGTATTAACTATAGTTGAATAAACACTTGCAAAAACAGTTGAATTTGTAATATCATTTCCACCATAAGTTGCAGGATTCATATTACCTGTCGTGTTGTGATCTGCAGCTGGAGTTACTCCATCTGACTGCGCACCACCATTAGTTGCATATGATAAAACATCATTTGCTCCAATCCAATTCGTAAAGAATGTTGGGTTTTTTGACATTGCATCTCCTAAAACAGTTGCTGAAGGTGAAGTTGCATGTCTAACAAAATAAGGATTTGATTGTCCTAATGCCACACCAGCAATATTTCCATAACCTGACGCTAGTAAGTGAAAAGATTTTGCTCCAGGAACTCCCATGTTATTATAAGCAGTAGCTTGCAAATTAGAAACCTCAATAGTAGTAGTACCTGCAATATTTTCAGGACGACCTTCAGATGCATCAATAACCAATCTTGTACTTCCAATTGGAATACCTCCTAACATTAATCCTCCTAAATTATTAACATCGTCTGCATAAGATGGCTGCGTAAATTCTCCTCCACCCACTAATGCAAATTGTTGTGCTAATAAATTTGGATATGAATTCATTTGACTTCCTCTTGAAACCGTACCATCCATGTAACCTGCTGTTAAAGAATTTCCAACAGCCACATAAGTTGTAAAATCTGCATCACCTGAAGTATAGTTTGCATTTACTTCATTTTCAAATTCTGGCTCACATGAAGCGAAACCAGCAGCTAAAATAGCTAAGTATATAAATTTATTTTTCATCTTTCAAATATTAAAAATTAAAACCCGTAAGTGATACCAATTCCAGGTGAAAATACTACTGACTTGTATGTACCCCCAAAACTACTTCCGTCACTAACATAATCATAAGAATTGTCAACCTCATCAAAATGTAAATAAAGGAATGAAAAATCAACACCTAATTTGCTATTTACTTGATACGTTAAACCTCCTGTATATCCCATAGAATCGTTTCTTGGTGTTTCTGGAGCAAAATATCCGTCTTGTACTGGACTTTCGTCAAAATACCAACCTGCTCTGAAAGTAAATTTATCATTTGCAACATACTGCATACCTACTCTGTATGTACTAGCATCTTTGTAGTTTCTTGGATTATTTGAGTCAGGAAGCGCTGGATTTGTAAAATCTACATTTAGATTTTCGTAAACACCCCACATAGCTCTGTTGTAATCAAATGCCATTAAAAATTTATCTGTAAACTTATAAGACAATCCGACTGTTAACTCTGCAGGCAATGGTAAATCTGCGTTGAATTTTGTTGATGGAGCCGTAGTAGGATAGTCATTAAATGTTGCATCTCCATCTCTTGCCTCCATTATAATTTCTGAACGGTAGTTCATACCAATTCTAAATTTATCTGTTGGATTAAACATGAAACCTGCAGTATATCCCCAAGCTGTAATTCCTTTTGATTCAATAGTTAAATCCGTTCTATCCCCATCAAAATCTACAGTTGATCTGTCTACATTTCTATTAAAGTTTACCGAACCGGTAGCGAAAATTGGACCACCTCCTACGCTAAAATGTTCTCCAACTCTAATAGAAAGAGAAGGCTGTACAAAAATTGCAGCCAAATCGATATTATTTACTAAATGAGAACCTTGCCAATCTTGATCCCATTCTACAGAACTTCCATATGGAGTATAAACAGCTAAACCTGCCGTAAACCAATCGTTTAATCTATAAGTTGCATAAACACTAAATGGAGTTCCAACGTTTTTAGTTTCTGCTTCCCAATTGTATTGAGAGTTTTGAAATTTTGTGTTTGCAAATAATCCGTTTCCACCTACTGATAAGTTGAATTTTTTATCTAAGTAAGCCATCCCTGCCGGATTGAAAAAAGCAACCTCTGCACTATTCACCACAGCAACACCCGTGTGCCCCATAGCCAATTGCTTTTGTCCTTGAATGCTTACTCTATATCCACCTGCAAAAGCAGTAGAGCCAGCCAAAGCCAATAATGTTAAAGAAAGTAATTTTCTCATAATGTAAAAATGTGTTAGTTTTTTTCTTTGTTTGTTATAATCAATACTTCAAAATTATAACAAAATATGAATTTTACAATTTTTTTAACTAAAAAATTATGCATGCATAATTTTTTTGCTGTTTTATTTGATAAAATCTATTACGTATGAATAAAAATCTTTTGGGTTTTCAGCATGCAACCAATGTCCTGCATTCTTAATTGTTTCAATCTTTGCTGTAGGAAAATGATGGTAAATAGTTTCAAAATCACTATCTAAAATATAATCTGATTTATCGCCTCTTAAAAACAATGTTTCTTTAGAAAAAACATTTTCAAATGGTAAAGCCGTTCCAATAGTTTCTATTTTTTCATTGAAAACTTTTAAATTGAAACGAAATGCGAGTTGTTCAGGCGCTTCCCAATACAAATTCTTGAGTAAAAATTGTCTTGTTCCAAAGTCTTTAATGTAACCTGAAACTATTTCTTCCACTTGAGCTCTGCTTGGTTTCTTTGAAAAATCGACTGCGTTTAATGCAGCTAAAATCGTTTGGTGATGAGGCGCATAATATTTTGGACCAATATCAGCCACAATTAATTTGGAAACTAATTCTGGATAGGTTGTAGCCAAAAGCATCGAAACCTTTCCACCCATAGAATGTCCAATTATTGTGATATCTTTTAATTGATGAAATTCGCAATATTGTATAACATCTTCTACCATGATTTCATACGAAAAATGTTCAGAATGGAAACTTTTTCCATGGTTTCTCAAATCTAAAGCATGTACTTGAAAACCATCATGAGCAAATTGCGTTCCTAATGTTTTCCAATTATCAGACATTCCTAAAAAACCATGAATAATTACTAACGGCTTCCCTTCGCCTTCTATTCTTGAATGCAACAACATCTTATTTCAATTTTTGAAGATACATATTCACTACATTTTCTAAACCTAAATATAACGATTCAGAAATTAAAGCATGACCAATTGAAACTTCAAGCAATCCCGGAATATTATCTTTAAAAAATTTGATATTATCCAAACTTAAATCATGTCCCGCATTGATCCCCAATCCTAATTCATTCGCTTTTATAGCTGCTTTTACATACAGCTCGATTCCGTTTTTATTTCCTAAACCATATTCATGAGCGAATGATTCTGTATATAATTCGATTCGTTCTGTTCCAGTTGCTTTTGCTCCTTCAATCATTTTTTCATTAGCATCTACAAAAATGGAAGTTCGAATTCCGTTTCTTTGAAATTCTTGAATAACCTCTATTAAATACGATTGATGTTTGATGGTATCCCAACCTGCATTTGAAGTCAAAGCACCAATAGCATCAGGCACCAAAGTAACTTGTGTAGGCTTGCATTCTAAAACCAAATCAATAAAATTGTGTTGCGGATTTCCTTCAATATTATATTCGGTGTAAACTACCGATTTTAAATCGCGCGCATCTTGATATCTAATATGCCTTTCGTCTGGCCTTGGATGAATGGTAATTCCGTCAGCTCCAAACTGCTGAATGTCTTTTGCAACTTTCAATAAATCAGGCACATTACCTCCTCTTGAATTACGAAGTGTGGCTATTTTATTAATATTTACTGATAACTTTGTCATAATAATTTTTAATTTATACAAAAATACAAAGTATAAGTTAGCTAGCATGTGGTATTTTTTGATTATTTTGCGATATATTTTCATCACATCCACAATGAATAATCTTACAAGCTACATAAACAACGAAATAAAACCTCTAAAGCACACTGATTCTATAGGTGAAGCTCAGGATTTGTTTTTGGATTTTCCTTACACGCATTTCCCAGTTACTGAAGATGGTATATATATAGGATGCGTGAGTAAAGAAAACGTTGAACTTTTAAATAGCGATGCCATTGTAAACGAAACTCGCTTTCATTTTGAGCGCTTTTTTGTTCGCACTTCCACTATTTGGCTTGATGTGTTGGGAATTTTTGCCAAAAACGAAAGCAATTTGATTCCGGTTTTAGATGATAAAAACACCTATTTAGGTTATTATGAATTAGAAGATGTTATTCGGTTTTTCCACGAAACTCCTTTCTTAAAAGAAGAAGGCGGCATCATTGTAGTGGAAAAAGAAACAGATAAATTTTCCATGAGTCAAGTGGCTCAAATTATCGAGAGTAATAATGCTAAAATCTTAGGATTATTCATATCGAATGTAGTGGGGAATAAAGTAGAAATTACTGTGAAAATTAGCCAAAGTGGTTTAAATGATATTATTCAAACTTTCAGACGTTATGAATATGAAATTATTTCAGAACATCAAGATGATTCTTACTTAAACAGTTTAAAAGAACGCTCTGATTATTTAGACAAATACTTGAACATTTAAAAAAGACGACAATGAAAATAGCGCTATTTGGCCAATATTACCAAAACAGTACCGCCGAAATCGTACAAAAAGTAGTTACTTTTTTAGAATCAAATGCCATTACAATTGCTTTTGAAGCGAGTTTTTTAGCTAGTCTTAAAGAAAAAAATATCATTTTAAAAGAGTACGAAACCTATTCCAATTACAATAATTTAGATGCCGATTTCAAAGCGTTAATCAGTATTGGTGGCGACGGAACTATTCTAAAAGCAGCAACTTTTGTTAGAGATAAAAATATTCCGATTATCGGAATTAACGCCGGAAGATTAGGGTTTTTAGCAACTATTCAATTTGAAAATATTGAAACGCTTTTGCAAAAATTACTTAATGACGATTATGCCATTTCAAAAAGAACACTATTAAGCATTGAAACCACTCCAGAATATGACAATTTTAGCGAATTAGATTTTGCTTTAAACGAAGTAACTGTCGCTAGAAAAGATACTACTTCAATGATAACGATTGTTACCTATTTAAATGGAGAATATCTCACTTCATATTGGGCAGATGGTTTGATTGTTTCAACTCCAACCGGTTCAACTGGATATTCGCTAAGCTGTGGTGGACCAGTTCTTACACCAAATGTAGAAAGCTTAGTTATAACTCCAATGGCGCCTCATAACTTAAACGCAAGACCTTTAGTTATAACAGATGACATGGAAATTGAGCTTCGAATTTCTGGACGAGAAGAACAATTTTTAATTTCACTGGATTCGAGAATTTCTGCAGTTTCAAAAGATACGATTGTTCGAATAAAAAAATCGCCTTTTACCATTTCGATAATTGAATTTAAGGAAGAATCATTCCTAAATACTATCCGAAAAAAATTACTTTGGGGAGAAGACAAAAGAAATTAACAGTACAAATTATATTATTTTTCATTTTTTAGCGTTTTCAAGTACAATTAAACAACAAAAAAAATCCTTAAAATAGGGATAAGTAGTCAATATTGTTATATTTGCAAACTATTTCAAAAAATGAAGCACTTTTTATTCTATATTGTATTGATTTTCTGCGGAATTAATTCACAAGCTCAGATTAATGAACTTGGTGTGTTTGTTGGCGGAACTAACTACATAGGTGATATTGGTCCTACTGATTATATTGCTCCGAATGAACCTTCAATTGGAATACTATATAAGTGGAACAGAAGTCCAAGACACGCCTATAGATTTTCTTACACTCAAGGAAAATTAACAGCTAGAGACATTGATAGCGATGTCCCAAGCAGATATCTAAGAGGAAATTCATTTGAAAATAGTGTAAAAGAGTTTTCTGCGGGTTTAGAATTCAGTTTTATGGATTTTGACTTACACGATGGAGATCCAAAATTTTCTCCATATGTTTATTCAGGATTGAGCTATTTCATATATGATGAAATTTACATTTTAGACAATAATAGTAGAGAAGACTATCAAAGCAGTACATTTGCAATTCCAATGGTTTTAGGATTAAAAGCTAGATTATTTCAGAATTTCATTATAGGTGCTGAAGTAGGATTTAGATATACTTTTACAGATAATTTAGACGGAAGTAATCCTGAGAATGATAACTTTGAAAGCTTACGCTTTGGAAATAAAAACAGTAACGATTGGTATGTATTTACTGGTTTAACATTAACTTATACATTTGGGCAAAACCCATGTTTTTGCGCAGAATAAAATGGAATTATTACAAAAAATAAATACTGATTATTTACCTAGCCATTTAGCAATTATAATGGATGGCAATGGAAGATGGGCAAAACAAAAAGGATTGCTTAGAGCGCTTGGACACGAGAGCGGCACAAAATCAGTAAGAAAAACAGTTGAAGCATGTGCTAAATTAGGGATTAAAAACCTGACTTTATATGCTTTTTCAACCGAAAACTGGAATCGTCCAAAACTTGAAGTTGACACCTTAATGAAGCTTTTAGTTTCTTCTTTGAAGAAAGAAATTAAGACTTTACAGACCAATAATATCAAATTAAACGCCATTGGAAATTTAACAAATTTACCTGATGGTGTACAAAAAGAATTACAAGAAGTAATTGACAAAACCGCCGAAAACACTAGAATGACACTGACATTAGCACTCAGTTATGGCGCTCGAGAAGAACTCATTCAAGCTGTTAAAAAAATTTCGAACAAAGTTAAAAATAATATAATTTCTGAAGAGACTATTGACGAATCAATTATTAATCAGCATCTTTACACACACAATTTACCCGATGTAGATTTAGTGATTAGAACTAGTGGCGAACACAGGATAAGTAATTTCCTGTTATGGCAAATAGCTTATGCCGAGTTTTATTTTACAGATGTACTTTGGCCCGATTTTTCAGAAGACCATTTATATGAAGCAATTATTAGTTATCAAAAAAGAGAACGCCGATTTGGAAAAACAAGCGAACAAATTATACCTTAAAAAGATGTTTAAAAAAGGATTACAATTATTTACACTATTTACAATACTATATAGCTCTTCACTTTTTGCTCAAGACACAAAACTAGAAAGTGGTAAAGAATATATCTTAGCCAAAATTGATGTTACAGGAAAAATAAGCTACAACGAACAAACCGTAACTACATTTACTGGATTAGAAAAAGGACAACAAATAATTGTCCCTGGACAAGACATTAGTAATGCCATCAAAAAACTATGGAAGTTAGGTTTATTTTCAGATGTAAATTTTTATGTAAATAAAATTGAAGGAGATAGTATCTTTTTAGAACTTAACATTAATGAGTTACCTAAATTATCTGATATAAAAATACAAGGAGTAAAAAAAGGTAAAATTGAAGAATTAGCTAAAGAAGCCGATTTAAAAAAAGGTAAAATAGTTAATGAAAATTTAATTACTACCACAAAAAATTACTTCGAAAACAAATATAAAAAAGAAGGATATTACCAAACAAAAGTAACCATAAACACTGTACCGGATAGTTTAGACACTGAGGTTAAAATGGTAATAAATATTGACAAAGGTGATAAAGTTAAAGTAAAAAGCATTGATTTTGAGGGAAATAATCAAATTAGCGATGCTAAACTAAAAAAAGCTTTCAAGAATACAAAACAACGTAACCCAATCCGATTTTATAAAAAATCGAAATATATCAAAGAAAAATACAAAGAAGATTTAACAGCTGTAATTGATAAATATAAAGAAAAAGGGAATCGAGATGCGAGAATTATATCTGATTCGGTAACCTACGATAAAAATTCAAATACTGTTTCTATCAAAGTAAAATTAGAAGAAGGTAGAAAATACTATTTTGGTGATATTAGATACCTAGGAAACACCGTTTATACAGAGCGTCAACTTAATTCAATTTTAGGAATTAAAAAAGGAGACGTTTATAATGGAACGCTGCTTCAAAAGAGAATTGCGGACCAAACTAAACCGGACGGGGAAGACTTAACAAACTTATACCAAAATAATGGGTATTTATTTTCAAGCATTAATCCTGTTGAAGTTAAAACCGCAAACGACACTATCGATTTTGAAATAAGAATTACTGAAGGTCCAATTGCATACTTTAATAAAATTACAGTAGTAGGAAATGACAAAACAAATGACCATGTAATTTACAGAGAACTTAGAACGAAACCAGGTCAAAAATATAGTAAAGAAGATTTAATTCGTTCTATTCGCGAAATTGGACAATTAGGTTTCTTTGATCCAGAAGCTATCAAGCCTGATTTTAAAAATGTAGATCCTCAAGCTGGAACAGTTGATATCGAATATAACGTAGTAGAAAAAGGATCTTCTCAAGTAGAACTTCAAGGAGGATATGGCGGTGGTGGATTTATTGGAACGTTAGGATTATCGTTCAACAATTTCTCAGCAAGAAAAATGTTTAAAAAAGATGCATACAAACCACTTCCTATGGGAGATGGTCAAAAAATGGCATTACGTTTACAAGGAAGTTCGTACTTTCAAACGTACAGTTTATCATTTTCTGAGCCTTGGTTTGGAGGTAAAAAACCAGTTAGTTTTTCTACATCATTATCACACAGTAAACAGTTTCTATACAATTACAGATCAAGAGATGTAAACAGAGATCAGAGTTTTAACATTACTTCTTTATCTGTTGGATTAGCAAAAAGACTTACTGTGCCAGACGATTATTTTGTTTTATCACAGGCTGCATCGTTTCAATATTATGATTTAAACAATTACAATACAGGATTATTTACGTTTGGTGATGGAGCATCAAGAAACTTAGCCTATACTATTGGCTTATCAAGAAATAGCAAAGGTGTAAATCCTATTTTCCCTACAACGGGTTCTGAATTTAGTATTTCAGGTAAATTTACTCTACCATACTCTTTATTTAACGGAGTTGATTATGCTAATTTAGAAAACTTAGCCGAATATAAAGTTAGAGCAACGACAGCTGGAGAAGCTCCTGATGGTTCTAATTATCCTGCAGGAAGTTATTTAAATACAGAAGGTTATCCTGTTACCGATCCAGCTGATGCAGCAGTAGATCAAGGAAAAGTTGATCAAAAGAAATTTAATTGGTTAGAATACTACAAAATTAAATTTAAAGCAGATTGGTACACTAGAGTATATGAAAAATTAGTATTAAGAACCAATGCCGAATTTGGTTTCATGGGAGCTTACAACTCAGATAGAGGTTTAGTGCCTTTTGAAAGATTCTTCTTAGGAGGAGATGGCTTGGCTAACTTTGCCTTAGATGGTAGAGAAGTTATTCAATTAAGAGGATATCCTAATAATTCACTATCATCGCAAGATGGTGGTACCATTTATAATAAATTTTCATTAGAATTAAGATACCCTATCACCTTAAATCAATCGGCTTCTATTTATGCATTAAGTTTCTTGGAAGCAGGTTCTGCTTTTGATACGTTTAAACAATACAATCCTTTTAAACTACAACGTTCGGCGGGAGTTGGTTTACGTGTATTCATGCCAGCATTTGGATTATTAGGAATCGATTTTGCTCATGGTTTTGATGCTATTCCTGGAGAAACTATTAAAAGTGGTTGGCAAACACACTTTATTATTGGACAACAATTTTAAGGTTTGTTAGTACTTTTTTGTTAAATTCGTAAAAATATTTTACCATTTATTACGTTTGACATTTATAAAAGTAGAATCCAAACAGATTCGACCACTAAACAAAATTAAATTGAAAATGAAAAAACTGTTATTTATACTTGCTTTAATCTCTTTTTCTTCTAACGCTCAAACTGCTAGAGGAGTTAAAATTGGTTATATAGATATGGAATATATCTTAGAAAAAGTTCCTGATTATGCAGAAGCAAATAATCAATTAGAGCAAAAAGCTCAAAAGTGGAAGCAAGAAATAGAAATTAAAAAAACAGAAATAACAAAGTTAAAAGACGCTTTAAAAACAGAAAGAGTTTTATTAACTAAAGAATTAATTGAAGAAAGAGAAGAAGAAATTGCTCATCTAGACAAAGAACTTCTTGAATATCAAGAAAAACGTTTTGGACCAAAAGGAGATTTAATCATTCAAAAATCGGTATTGATTAAACCTATTCAAGACCAGATTTTTACCATCGTACAAGATGTTGCTGAACAAAGAAAATACGATTTTATTTTTGACAAATCTTCAGATTTAACGATGTTATTTGCTGCTCAAAAATATGACATCAGTGATTTTGTTGTAAAAAAACTAACTGCTTCTCAAAAAAGAGAAGAAATGTCTAAAAAGCAACTTAAAGCTTTAGAAGCAAAAGAAGCATTAGAAGAAGGTGTAGAAGAAAATCCAGCATTTACAGAAAGACAGCGAATCTTAGAAGAAAAAAAATTAGCAAGAGAAAAACTTATTGAAGAACGCAAATTAGCTAATGAACAAAAGAAAGCTGATGCTGCAGAAAAAAGAAAAAAATTACTTGAAGAACGCGATGCTAAAAAAAATGGCACAGTAATTGAAAATAAAACTTCAGACGAAAACAAAGACGAAAATACTGAAGGTAAAAAAGAGGAAGGTTCTAAAAATGAAGATGAATTAGTTAAAACAGAAGAACCTAAAAAACTTACACCTGCTGAAATAAGACAGAAAGCAATTGACGAACGAAATAAAAAATTAGAGGAGCGTAAAAAAGCTTTAGAAGAGAAAAAGAAAAAAATAGCTGAAGATAAAGAAGCAGCTAAAAAAGCAAAAGAAACCAAAACAGAAACAGAGAATAAAGATTAAATAACTTAAATTTTAAAATTAAAAATGAAACAATTAAAAACATTAGCAATCGCAATCGTACTTTTCATTGGAACGCAAGTTTCAGCTCAATCAAAAGTTGCTCATATAGATGTTCAAGCGTTAATGACGACTATGCCTGAAATGAAAACGGCGCAAGATCAAATGAAGAAAATTCAAGAAACTTACGACAAAGATTACAAAAACATGGTAACTGAATACCAAACAAAATTACAAAAATACGAACAAGAAGCTCCTACTGCAGGTGATGCATTAAACGAAACTCGTTCTAAAGAAATGCAGGATATGGGTAGCCGTATTCAACAATTTGAACAAACAGCTAAAAAAGAATTAGGTCAAAAAGAATTAGACTTAATAAAACCAATCATGGAAAAAGCTCAAAAAGCAATTCAAAAAGTAGCTAAAGCTAAAGGTGTAAACTATGTGTTAGATGCTACAACTGGATCAGGAGTTTTATTTGCTGAAGGTGGAATCGATTTACTAGCTGATGTAAAAAAAGAACTTGGTTTTTAATTAATTCAACCAATAATTTTAAAAACTGCTCAATCTAAAATTAGATTGAGCAGTTTTTTTTTATTTTTGTTCTTATGAAAAATGAAAATCCTATAGGCTTATTTGATTCTGGTATTGGCGGAACTTCTATTTGGAAAGAAGTACATGCCTTAATGCCTTATGAAAACACTATCTACCTTGCAGACAGCAAGAATGCCCCTTACGGATTAAAATCTAAAGATGAAATCATAGCGCTCAGTTGCAAAAACACAGAATTTTTATTAGAAAACAATTGCAAAATTATCGTTGTAGCCTGTAACACCGCTACAACAAACGCTATAAAAGAATTAAGAGCAAAATACGATGTTCCTTTTATTGGAATTGAACCAGCCATTAAACCTGCTGCTCTCCATTCAAAAACACAAACAATTGGAATTCTTGCTACAAAAGGAACCCTTAATAGCGAGTTATTTCATAAAAGTGTGGAAAACCATCCAGATGTCAAAATCATTGAGCAAATAGGTCACGGATTGGTTCAATTAATCGAAAATGGCGATATCAATTCACCAGAAATGGAAGAACTATTAAAAAGTTATCTAAATCCGATGGTGAAAAAAAACATTGATTATTTGGTTTTAGGATGCAGCCACTATCCGTATTTAATTCCTCAGATTCAAAAAATCATTCCATCCCATATTAAAATTATCGATTCTGGTGAAGCTGTTGCCAAACAAACCCAAAAGATAATTGAACAAAATCATTTACTTAATTCTTCAAAAGAAAAAAGCTCGCAAATATTCTATACGAACAGCGAGCCTGAAGTTTTGGAAACCATCTTAAACCATATGGAAAAAGTGATTTATAAGAATTTTTAACTATTCGTCTTTAAACCACCCCGAATACATTACGTAATTATTTGAAATGCGTTCGATTTCTCCAGCAAAATCGCTTTGATCAATATCTTTTACTTTCTTAGCTGGAACACCTGCATAAATACAACCTGATTCTACAACCGTGTTTTGTGTAATTACTGAACCAGCCGCTACGATTGAATTACTTTCAATTACGCAGTTATCCATTACAATAGCGCCCATTCCAATTAACACATTGTCTTTTATAGTACAACCATGCACAATGGCATTATGCCCTATTGAAACATTATTTCCTATAACAGTAGGATGTTTTTGATAAGTACAATGAACCACCGCTCCATCTTGAATGTTTACTTTGTTTCCAATTGTAATAGAATTAACATCACCTCTAATTACCGCATTAAACCACACACTACAATTAGACCCGAAAGAAACTTCACCTACAATAGTTGCATTTTCAGCAACATAACAATCGTCTGGAATTTGAGGAAATTTTCCGTTTACTTCTTTAATTAGCATATTTATTCTTTTAAAAAAAATGTCCCGATAAAATCGGGACAAATATAATTGAAATATTTATTTTTAATTGACAGCAGGACAGTTACAATCCCAAGCTTTATCTTTACAGAAGACATCAAATCCAATTGTTAATTGGTGGAAACCTCCGTTATCAAATTTAACATCTCCCATAATGTGAGAATACGTATATGAGAACATAAAATTCTTATAATTAACCCCTACAATAGGAGTTATCCATTGTAACTTTTGTTCTTCTAAAGAACCATCAGAAACATACTGTGCTCCATCAAAACTTCTTCTGTATGATAAACCACCCCATAATCTACCGAAATCTAAACTTTTATAAACTTTTAAATTTAAATCAATCGCTTTTTCTTTTGTTTCTGAAGTATATTGAAACATAAATGATGGTTCAAATAACAATCTATCTTCATCACCAAAAACAGCACCAGCACTCCAAAGATATTTACTTAAATTATCAGACTCTACATCTGTATATAACTCTCTTTTGTTAGCCAAAAAGTTTTTAATTGTAAAATGAGTAAAGAAATCCATATAATGGTAAGAAACTCCTAAATCAACATTAAAATATGCATCTTTAGTTATTACACCTTGAACAACATTAGGATCAAACCCAGTAAATTCAGTTCCATCTAAAGTACTTTGAACAAATGCAGCACTTAAACCAAAAGACAACTGATTTAAATCTAATGTTCCTCTTGAAAATCTTAAGTGATGCGCATAAGTTAATTTAGCTCCCTTTTGAGAATGATATCCATTTTTATCATTAAACAAAATCATACCAACACCTGAAACTCCATCTTCGTCTAGCGCAGTATTAAAACTAATTGTTTGTAAAGATGGTGCGTCTTCCTGGCCAAACCATTGTTGACGACCTGTTAATCTGATTTTTCCACAATTAGCAGCTCCTGCCATTGAAGGGTGAATCAAATAATAATTATCCGACAAATAATCCGAATAAACAGCTACTCCTTCTTGGGCAAATGAAAATTGTGCCAATAAAAACGCTAAAATAAAATAACTCTTTTTAAAATTCATTGTAGTTATTGTTTAATGAAAACATACTTCTTACTATTCTAATCAAACTTCTAGGTTTTAAAATTAGAACATTATTAATAAAAAACAACTAAAAATGTGGTTTTTTACTACGAACTTGCCAAAGATATAAATTTTTAGGTTTCTTTTACAATTCGCTTAAAATATTCTTAAGTTAAATTTACATTTTTTTAATGATTAGAATACAAAAAGAGCTTTTCTAACTTTTTAGTTCATCAAAATCTAATAAAAAGTTAAATAAAAAAGTCTATATCTAAAACAAACCACAAGTCTTTTGAACTTTGTATCTTTGCAAAAAATTAATTATCATGCAAGTAATCGCAACTAAAATAACTCAAAATCCAACCATTGTAAAATTTGAATTGGATGAAATAATCGTTAGAACAGAGAATTTTGAATTTAAAAACATTGATGAAACACAAAATTCACCTTTAGCAAAACAATTATTCTTCCTTCCTTTTGTAAAAACAGTTTATATTTCTGGAAATTTCATTGCTATTGAAAAATTTTCAATAGTAGAATGGGAAGATGTTCAAGAAGATGTGGCCAATCAAATTAATGAGTTTATTTCAAATGGTGGCGTTATCATCCAAGTTGATGAAAATAAAACCAAAAAACAACCTATCACCGTTTATGCCGAAACCACTCCTAACCCATCGGTTTTGAAATTTGTTTGCAATAAACTTTTAACAAAAACGGCTTTAGAGTGTAAAAATATTGATGAAACAAGCGCTTCACCTTTAGCAAAAGAATTATTTAAGTTTCCTTTTGTGAAAGAAATTTTTATTGACGAAAATTACATTTCGGTTACCAAATTTGCAGTAACAGAATGGGATGAAATCACTTTAGAGTTAAGAACTTTCATTAAAGAATACATTGAAAACGGAAATACTGTAATTGACGAAACTGCCATCGTTAAAACAGAAATCCACCAAAAACAACAAGAAGCTTATTTTGATACGCTTGACGTAACTTCTCAGCAAATCATCAACATTATTGAAGAATATGTAAAGCCAGCTGTTCAAAGTGATGGCGGAAATATTATGTTTGAATCTTTTGACCCAATAGAAAAAAGAGTTAAGGTAGTTTTACAAGGTGCTTGTAGTGGTTGCCCATCGTCTACCTTTACTTTGAAAAACGGAATTGAAAACATGTTGAAAGATATGTTAAAAGACGAAGCTATTAAAGTAGAAGCTATTAACGGATAATTTCTAAAGTTTATAAAAACAAAAAAGAGCCTTACGGCTCTTTTTTTATTTCTTATTGTTTTGCTGATTAAATTCTTTAAACAACTCTAACAAGTTCATGATAGATTTTATCAAATCGTTTGTTTCAAGAAGTAAAGAGAAATACAACTTACTGTTTTTCGGACTCGTTTCAGTAGTTCTAATTCTAGTAATCTGTTTCGTGATTAATTCAGATACCGTATCTAAGAACACTTTTTTATCTCTTAAAATTTCATCTAATTTAGAGAAATCTTCTGTTTTAAAACTTTCTTCTAAACGGCTGAACAATTCTTGTAATTGAGTATCAACAGTTTTAAGATCGCGAATTTGATTGAATTTTAATTTCTTATGATTATTATTTACATGCGAATGACTGCTTGATGTAATGTAATCAATCGACTGTACCATGTCTTGTAAATACCCTAAAATTAAAATATAGAATTTACTCGCTTCAACTGAATTTTCATCTAAGTTTCTGATAAAATAAAAAACATTGCTTTTTAATTCATCAATCTCTTTTTCAAGTTTCTTAAGCGATTTCTTATTTTCTTTAAGCTTAGCTAAATCTTGTAAACCTAAATTATCAACCACACTTGAGTACAAAGCACTTGTTTTTCTTAAAACTTTAGAAATTTGAGAAGAACTTTCTGTAATCATTTCTTTTAATGTTACAATATCTTCTTTTCTTAAACTTTTAATTTCTTCTTCTTCTTTTACTTTCTTTTTGTGAATTTGGTTACTTCTGTAAAAGAAAATAGCTACAATAATCATGAAAGCAAAGAAAGCAAATACTTCACCAATGAACAAGATATAAGCAATGATAGCAGATGATAAGAAAGCTGCTAATGCGGTTACAAACCAACCTCCAATTACATTGAAAACACCCGCAACACGATAAACAGCACTTTCTCTATCCCAAGCTCTATCAGCGAAAGACGAACCCATTGCTACCATAAAAGTCACATAAGTTGTAGACAATGGTAATTTCATAGAAGTTCCGATAGAAATCAAAATAGAAGCTACAATTAAGTTTACAGAAGCACGTACCATGTCAAACATTGGTTGCTCATCTCTTTTTCCAGTGTATTCTGGCTGAACAAACTGCGCATCTAATTTTCTTTGTAACGATTTTGGTAAAATAAAACTAATGATATTACCAAGATACATCATTGCTCTAACTAAATTTCTTGAAAGTGTATTGGCATTATATTTTTCGTTACCTTCTCCTTGTCTTGATAAGTTCTGCTCTGTTTCAATTACAGATTTAGCTTTTTTAGATGTCCATAATGTATAAACCATTACTAATCCAGCTAAAGCTAAAAAGATGAAAGGCGCTGGTAAATTTTCCTTTTCTAAACCAGACATCATAAATTCAGTTGCTCCAACGGTTTGTCCAGGTGCAGCCCAAATTTCAAAAGCTTGATAAGCAGCGATTGGAACACCAATGAAGTTCACTAAATCATTTCCAGCAAAAGCAAGTGCTAATCCAAAAGTACCAACAATAATAATAAATTTGAAAACACTGTATTTAAAAACACTTATTAATAATTGACAAACAATTGTCCATAAAATCAATGAATAAGCAATAATTGTAAACGGACTTTCTTTAATAAAATCTTTTACTTCTGACGGCACAAATGTTATAGATTTTAATCCTTTTACCAAAATGAAAAAAGTAATCGCAGTCATAGCAACTCCACCAAAAAGTGCCGCTACATACTTATATCTTTTTTCGATATGGAACGTAAAAATTAACCTTGAAACATATTGCACTAACGAACCTAAAGCAAAAGATAATGCCACAGAAAGTAAAATACTATAAACAATCTCTGAAGCTTTCTCAGTGTTGATATAATTCCCTAATGTGCTAAAACTATCATCACTTACATATACTTTATAAACAGCTAATGCTACAGAGGCACCCAATAAAGAGAAGATTACAGAAACAGTTGTTGAAGTAGGCAAACCTAACGTATTAAAGACATCAAGTAATAATACGTCGGTAATCATTACCGCTAAAAAGATGATAATTACATCGTTGAAACTGAACATACTTGGCGTAAAAATACCATTTCTGGCAATTTCCATCATACCATTTGAATAAAGTGCTCCAACTGCAACACCTAAACTCGCAACAATCATAATAGTTTTAAACGAAACCGCTTTTGAACCAATTGCCGAGTTTAAAAAATTAACCGCATCATTACTTACTCCTACCATTAAATCGGTAACCGCAAGAATAGCTAATGCAATCAACATTATAATATAAATCTGCTCCATTTTTTTTATGAATTAATTTGGTGCAAAAGTCCTCCAAGATTTTTAATCTAACGTTAATTTAATGTTATCAATTTTAACGAAAAAGCTTAATTGAAAAAAAATGCTTAACTTTAATTTAAAATTAAATCTATTCTTATGGCAGTATTAAAAGTAATTGAAGTATTATCTAGCTCAACAGTAAGTTGGGAAGATGCAACACGAAAAGCAGTAGCTCATGCAGCAAAATCATTAAAGAACATTCGTTCTGTTTATGTACAAGATCAAAGCGCTTCGGTGAAAGACAACGAAGTAACTGAATTTAGAGTCAATCTAAAACTAACTTTTGAAATTGAATAAGTTCAAAAAAATATTTTAAAGTAAGCGTTCTTTTTCAAGAACGCTTTTTTTATGCTTTTTATTCATCTTAAAAAGAATCTCTGAATATCTTTGCAAAAAAATTAAGCATGAACCCAACAGAAATACAAAATTACATCGAAACGATAAAGAAATTAATTTTAGAATATTCTCCCAAATTTGTAGTGGCCATTATTATTCTTGTAGTTGGATTGTGGGCAACAAGTTTTATCACCAAGACAGCTAAAAAAGTAATGATAAAACGCAATGTAGAATTAACACTTTCCAATTTTATAGGAAACTTAATTTTTTGGACACTACGTGTTTTACTTTTTGTAACCGTAATTTCAAAATTAGGCATTGAAACATCAGCATTTGTAACTATTTTGGGTGCCGCTGGTTTAGCGATTGGTTTATCATTACAAGGTTCGCTTTCTAATTTTGCTGGTGGAATTTTAATTATTTTATTCAAGCCTTTTAGATTAGGAGACACTATTGAAGCTCATGGAGAAATAGGAAAAGTAGATGAAATTTTGATTTTTTCCACAAGATTAATCACCGCAACTAATCAAGTAATTTACATTCCAAACGGAATTTTATCGAACGGAAAAATCAAAAACTACTCGCAATTAGGAATTAGAAGAGCTGATTTGGTTTTAAAAACAAACTATGATTCTAATTTTCCTCTAATTAAAACTAGCATTTTAAATTTTTCTTCTTCTCACGACTTAGTTTTACAAGACCCAAAACCAGAAATTTTAGTTACCGATTTGTCTGAAACCACAATTGTTTTTACAGTGAAAGTTTGGACAAACAATAACGATTATCCAAAAGTAACTTCTGATATTTTAGAATTTAGTAAAAATGAAATATCGCTTTAACTATTTAGACAAAACGAAATCTTTCAAATAATAAGGCTCAAAATAAGCGACATCAACAAAGTCGCTTTTTTGATATTTATCAAACGACAACTGACTCATTTCGTTGGCTGAAGGAAAAACTACATTAGAATGAAATACAAATTTATCATCAGTTAATGTGTTTTTGAATTTTTCAGTGCCATCGCCTACTAAATGAATGGTTTCAGAAATTTCTTTATACGAAGTTTCATCAATAATTTCCGCCTGAGTATTTCTAATTTGATTGTGATTTTTATCGTAAAAAGCCGTAAAAACTTCCATTCTACGAGCGTCAATCATTGGAATAATGATTCCATCTTCAATTTGAATTTGCTTCGCTAAAAGCTGAAGTGTGTCAATAGCAATCATTGGAACATTCAATGCATAGCAAAATCCTTTTGCAGATGAAACGCCAATTCTCAAACCTGTATAAGAACCAGGTCCTTGACTTACAGCAATAGCATTCAAGTCAGAAAACTGCAAATTATTTTCAGTAAGTAATTCTTCAATAAAAACGTGTAATTTTTCGGCATGAGAAAAATTTTGCTCAGCAATTTCTTTGCAAGCTATCGTTTTTCCTTCTTTTGCTAAAGCTACAGAACATTTTTTTGTTGCGGTTTCTATATTCAGAATAATTGACATAATCAGATTTTTGAAATGCAAAGTTAAGAAGATAAACCCGTAAAAAAAATAAGGCGCAGTTTCCTACGCCTTATCTACCCAAATTAACTAATAAGAAATCTATTTCTTACTTTCTTTTTTATCTTTTTCGGTTTCCACTCTAATTTTATCATTAGAAACTAAATCTTTAGAAACAGTTGTATAAGGCCCAATAATGATTTCTTCACCCGGTTTTAATCCTGAAATGATTTCAATATTGGTATCGTCTTGAATTCCTGTTTTAACTACTCTCAATTTTGCTTTATCTCCAACTTTTACAAAAACACACTCGTATTTTTTATCACTTTTTGGAGCTGTTCCTTTTTGCTCTTGCTCTTTTTTCTCTAACTCAGCAACAATATCTTTTTTAACCGAAGTCGTATCATCTTTAATTACAACAGCGCTAATAGGCACAGCTACAATATTTTCTTTACGTTTCGTAATAATATCAACCGTAGCAGTCATTCCTGGTCTAAATGGTGAAAAATTAGCTGGTTTTCCTTCTAATAAATCTTGATATGATTCTTTTAAAATTCTAACTTTTACTTTAAAATTGGTAACCTGATCAGCTGTTAAAGCCGTACTTGCTGAATTTGAAATACTCGTAACAATTCCTTTAAACTCTCTTTTTAAATAGGCATCTACTTCAATATTTGCTGAATCTCCAATGCTAACTTTTACAATATCATTTTCGTTTACATCAACTTCTACTTCCATATTGTTTAGGTTGGCAATTCTAAGAATTTCAGTTCCTGTCATTTGTTGCGTTCCTAAAACTCTTTCGCCCAACTCTACATTCAACAATGAAACTGTTCCATCTGCAGGCGCATAAATAGTAGTTCTACCTAAGTTGTCTTTTGCCTCTGTAACCGTAGCCGAAGCACTTTGAACTTGGTAATAAGCCGATTGTTTATTGGCAACCGCTACTTCATAAGCCGAAACGATTCTATCCCATTCTGACTTAGAAATAATTCCTTTATCGAACAATTTTTTATTTCGGTCGTAATTTGCCTTTGCTTCTTTAACTTGAGCATCAGCTTGGCTTAACCCCGCTTTTGTAGTTGACATAGAAGCAACAGAACGATTTACTCCAGATTCATATAAATCAGGATTTATTCGCACTAATAAATCGCCTTTTTTAACTTGTTGCCCTTCTTTAATTGGTAAAGCAATAATTTCTCCTGAAACTTCAGAGGATATTTTTACCTCAATTTCAGGTTGGATTTTTCCAGTTGCCGAAACCGTTTCTACAATTGTAGTTTGAGCAACTTTTGACAATTCAACAATTTTTGAATCATCATTATTTCCGATAACGCCACCTTTTTTAAGTCCAACTAATAACAAGATTAATCCGATTGCACTTCCTAATAAAATGAATATGGTTTTCTTTGACATGACTAGGTATTTATGTTTTATTATTGTTTTTTGATTAATGGAATTCCGAAATAGAATTCTAATATTTTGGTTCTGAAAATATAATCGTATTTGGTTCTTAAAACTTCTGATTGTGCGTTCTCGTATGCAAATGATGCTTGTGAAAAATCAAATGAATTCATTAAACCAACATCAAATCTTTCTTTTGAAAAATTGAAAGATTGTTTTCTTGCTTCTAATGTTTTTTGAGCTGCTTCAAACGATTTTTTTGCATTGATTACATCATTATAAGCTTGATAGACATTGCGCTCTAAATCTAATTCGGCTTGTTTTAACTGAAACTCCGAACGTTCTTGATTTATTTTTGCACGTTGCACTCTTCCTCTTGTAGCAAAACCATTTAGAATAGGAACATTTAATTGTAACCCAATTGCTGTTCCATCAAATAATGACAACTGATCTACAAAATTGAATGGTGTACTTTCTGCCCAACGCGTATTATATCCAAAAAATCCAGATAATGTTGGCAAATAAGATGAACGTGAAATTGAAACATCTTTTTTAGCAATATCTACATTTGACATTGCAATTTTCACATCTTTAACTGATTCTTTAGCTTTAGTTAAGATAGCTTCTTGTGTTTCATTTGTTACATTAGACATTGGCAAATCAATAACTTCATCAGAAATATCAAACGTAGCATATTCTTCTAATAATAATGTTTGACACAAAGCAATTTTAGAAATTAAAAGTGCGTTTTCAGTACTAATAATTTGTTGTTGCTGAGTAGCGTCAGTAGCTTGAAGTTCATAAATATCACCAGCTGGAAGTGTTCCCGCTTCTATTAATTCTTCAGTTCTTTTAATATTTTCTTTAGTAATAAGATTTTGATTTTTTTGAACTTTCAATTGTTCTTTATTAAACAAAATTTGCAAATAAGAATTGGCTACCGAAAGCGCAATATCGTCTTTCATCTTATCTAATCGGTAAGAATTTGCAATTTTATTTAGCTTCGTTCTTTGTAATGTTTTCCAATTAGCCAATCCGTTAAACAATGTAATATTTGAATTTGCTCCAGCTGAAAACGATTTAAATGTTTCGTTTTGAAATTGGTTCGTAACTGGATTAATACTCGCTCCTGTATTAATACTATAATTTGCATTAGCATTCAAAGTTGGTAAAAAACCACCTATAGCTTCTAATTTTTCAATATCAGAAGTTTTCAAATCCAATTCAGATTGCTTAATTGAAATATTATTTTTGATGGCGTAATCCACACATTCTTCCAATGTCCATTTTTTCGTTTGTGCCGATAGTTGAAAACCAATCAACATTAGAAAAAGAACTATTTTTTTTGTTATCATTTTATGTGCTTTAATTCTCATTTCCTATAAGACCTCTTTTTCATTATTTTGTTACAGCATATCGATTAAAATTTTACTTTTACATCAAAAAAAATCGAACTTATATTTTGCTGTAATGAAAACAATTATTGCTTTTACTCTTATATTTTGCTTGTTTTTTGCAGTGATTTCTTGCGGAACCACTAGTAAAATAGAAGCGCTAAAACCTGCACCGTCAAACAATGCTCCTGTAGTTTATAAAAACAAAACTTCGTTTGTGGCCATGCCTGTTGAAGTTACATTAAAAGAAATTGAAAGCCAGTTGAATAAAAATTTAACTGGATTAATTTATAACGATTCGATTTTGAGCGACGATAAAACCGAAATGAAAATTTGGAAAACAGCTCCTATCAAATTAACTGAAAAAGACGGAAATATTGTTTCGGTTATTCCAATGAAAATTTGGGCAAAATTCAAATACGGAACCGATTTTATGGGTTTGAATGATACTAGAGAGGTAAATTTAAACGGAACCATCACATTAAACAGCAAAACGCATTTAACCAATTGGAAACTTACTACGATTTCTAAATTAGAAGATTTTGAATGGAGCGAAAGCCCAAGTATTTTAGTTGCAGGAAAAAATGTCCCAATTACCTACATTATAAATCCAACACTGAGTATTTTTAAATCGAAAATTGCAAAAAAAATCGATAAAGCTATTGACGAAACTTGCGATTTTAAACCTCAAGTTTTATCGGTTTTAGAAAAATTAAGCACACCTTTTTTAACCAGCGAGCAATATGAAACATGGTTTAAAATGGTTCCGATGGAATTATATGTTACCGAAGCTAAGTTGTCAAAATCAAAAATCACTTTGAACATGGGTTTAAAATGCAACATGCAAACCATGGTGGGACAAGAACCTAAAAACAGTTTTGATGCTGCCAAAATTGTATTAAAACCTGTAGCTTCAATTCCAGAAAACACTACGGCTTCTGTGGTGGCGGTTTCTACTTATGAAAGTGCGAGTAAAATTGTAACCAAAAACTTCCAAGGTCAAGAATTTGCTTCGGGAAGTAGAAAAATTACAGTACAAAAGGTTGATTTATGGCAAAAAGATGGTAAAATGATTATTGCTTTAGATATTCTAGGAAGTATTAACGGCACCATTTATTTGTCGGGAATTCCGAATTATAACCCTATTTCTAAAGAAATTTACTTTGATCAAATGGATTATGTGTTAAATACAAAAGGGATTTTAACCAAATCGGCAAATTGGCTTTTACAAGGAACCATTTTAAGAAAAATTCAAGAGAACTGTCGCTATTCAATAAAAGGAAATTTAGAAGAAGGCAAGAAAAGTATGAATCCGTATTTATCAAATTATTCGCCTATGAAAGGTGTTTTTGTAAACGGAACTTTAAACGATTTTGAGTTTGAAAAAGTGGAATTAACAGATAAAGCCATCATAGCATTCGTTACTACTTCTGGAAAAATGAGTATAAGTATTGACGGTATGGAATAAAAAAAAGCATTTCAATTAAAACGCCTTTTTTATTTAAAGTTCTTTCTTTTTTCCGTATTTCAATCGGTAAATGGCGTAACCTAAGACACCGACTAATATGTATGGAATTGCCATTAAATATACAATTCCGTCGTTAACCGCTTCTGCTTTTACTCCACCTTCTTCGCTTTCAAGAGCTGCACGACACATAGCACATTGGGCTTTTGAGGCAATAGAAAAAAGAGAAAAGACTATAGTAAAAATTACTATTTGTAAACTTTTGAATTTAGTGCGCATAATACGGAGAAATCATTAAATACACCACAACTCCTGTAACGGCAACATATAACCAAATTGGAAATGTAATTTTTGCAATCTTTTTGTGTTTATCAAATCGTTGTGACCAAGCTTTTACATACGTAGTTAAAACCAATGGAATAATAATAATTGATAATAAAATATGAGTAATCAATATAAAATAGTACACATATTTAATCGCTCCTTCTCCACCAAATTTTGTAGAATCTGAAGTCATGTGATACGCGACATACATACCTAAAAAAGCAACCGAACATGCGATGGCAAATTTCATTAAATTTTCGTGTAATTTTCTATTTCCGTTTTTGATGGCGATAACTGCAGCAACCAAAACAACAGCGGTTAATCCATTAATGGTTGCATAAATTGGTGGTAAAAAAGATAGTGGTTGTACATCATAACCCAACTTTCTTAGATTAACTCCAAAAAGCAAAGCTACAACAGCCGGAATAGCAACTGACAATACTACAATTAGTTTGTTATATTTTGTTTCTTTATTCGTTTCCATATTATTCATCTAATAATTTTTTGATATCTTCTTTTATAGCTTCAACTCCAGAAGCCTCTAACCCATCGTAATACAAAATTGGATTTCCTTGAGCATCTTTTCTGCATCTGATTTTTCCATTCTTATCTACTAAAGCAAATAAACCTGAGTGCTCAAATCCACCAGCTACTTTATTGTTTTCGCCAGCGTATAAGTTAAAACCTTTGTTTGCTAAACTGTAGATATATTCTTTATCACCGGTTAAAAAATGCCAATTGTAATGCTTTACCCCTAATAAATTAGCATGTTCTTTCAATACTTGAGGTGTATCTTTTGCAGGATCGATTGTAATTGAAGCAATTCCAAAGTTTGGATTTCCATAAAATTCCTCTTGTAATTGCAACATACTTTGATTCATTTTAGGACAAATCGTAGGACAAGTTGAAAAGAAAAATTCCACCACATATACTTTTCCTAAATAATCTTTGTCGGAAATAGATTTATTATCTTGATTCGTTAATTTGAATGCTGGAACAGGACCAATTTCTACTAAATCTGATTTTTGAAATTTTGCAATAATTTTAGGCACTGCCCAAATCCCGAAAATCAATATAATAAATGAAATTCCGATATATGATTTATTCTTCATTACTATTTATTTTGTTTTTCAATGTTTTCTTTGATGTTATCTCTAAAAGCATCTTTTCTTTCGTTCTTATTCTTTTTAAGTGCCAAACGATATTCGCGTAAAATAATCTTTATATCATCTGTCATTTCGTTATGTAAATCGGCAGCTGAAATGGTGTTATAACTTTCTTTATACTCGTTCTCACCTTTTCGATTTTTACCATTTCTACCGCGATGATTCAATTCTTTATCAACTATGACAACCGCTGGAGTTCCTTTATTTTCATCTAACTGACCATTCAACTTGTAACTGTCATAGAATTCTTGAATTTTTTCTGGAGTTGAAAAAACAAATTTCCATCCACTCATATCACCCGTTATTGGAGCTAATTCATCAATAATTTGTTGGCACTCTTTTTCCTTTCCTGAAGGTACCACCATAATCATTTGGAAATCTTTAAACCCTTTGTATTTATTATAAATCTTCTGATTTAAATTAAAGAAATTACCACGATTTGTAATTACTTCTGTACCTACAAAACCTAAAACAGTAATTTTTCCTTTCATTGCCTGTTTTGTTCCATCTAAACTTGACCAATCGGAAGGAATTTCTTGATTGTTCTTAGAAATTGTTGGTAAAAAAAGAGAATTATGAGATGCCGTAGAAAACACCAAATAAATGGCGATAGGCAATATAAAAAGAGAAATGAGGACTAATTTATTTTTCATTAGATGAAACTAATTTTGTTCATACAAAAGTAAAAAAAATCCCGATGTAAATCGGGATTATATATTAGAAACAAGTGTTAAAATATCCACTTTAAGTGACCTGTTTTGAAAACTTCGTAAACGTAATCTCCTTCTACTAACAAAATAAAACACAAGTAAAGGATTAAGAACGTAACCGTCCAAACAATTGATCTTCTAAACCATTTTTTTTCACCTTCCATGTGCATGAATGCCCAAGTAATGTAGTATGCTTTTACAATAGTTAAGATGATGAACAACCAGTTCAATAAATTCATTCCTAAAAAATTATTAAAATATAATGCTTTAGGTTTATAGATTCCGAATAAAACCTCTACGATAGTAATTACAGATAGAATTCCAAAAACTACCCAAATTCTTTTTGTATTTGATTCGTGTGCGTGTGCCATGATATACTTTTATTATATAATTATACTAAATAGAAGAAAGTAAATACGAATACCCACACTAAATCGACAAAGTGCCAGTACAATCCAACTTTTTCAACCATTTCGTAGCTTTTTCTCTTTTCGTAAGTACCTAATAACACATTAAAGAAAATGATGATATTAATTAATACTCCTGTAAATACGTGGAATCCGTGGAAACCTGTAATAAAGAAGAAGAAGTTAGCAAATAATTTATGACCATATTCGTTTCTAACTAAGTTAGCACCTTCAACTACATATTTAGCGTCTGCTAATCTTTTTAAAGACTCTTCTCTAGATAAAACAGTTTTATGTTTTTCAGCATTCAAAAATTCAGAACGAATTAAAATCGACTCATCAGCTTTGAAACCTTCTACTACTTCATTAACTGAGTAAGTTGGCAAAGTTGCTTCATCCATAAACCAAACTCCATTACTTCTTTCGTGTTGTGTTCTTACTTCAGGTAATGTTGCAGCAAAATCAGCTAATGCTACTCTTTTAAAAGTCCCATCTTCTTGTTTTTGTACAAATTGAAGAATAGAACCACCTTTAGTTTCAACAGCACCATATTCTCCTTTGATGAAGTTTTTCCACTCCCAAGCTTGAGAACCTAAGAAGATAAAACCACCAATAATAGTTAAAAACATGTAGAACGCTACTTTTGTTTTTTTCATGTGATGACCAGCATCAACAGCTAAAACCATAGTAACTGAAGAGAAAATTAAGATAAAAGTCATTAACGCTACATAATACATTGGCGCATTTACACCATGTAAAAATGGAAAGTGGTTAAAAACTTCATCGGCGATAGGCCAAGTTTCAATGAATTTAAATCTTGAAAAACCGTACGCGGCTAAGAACCCAGAAAAAGTTAATGCATCTGATAAGATGAAAAACCACATCATCATTTTACCATAGGTTGCTCCTAATGGTCCTGGACCTCCGTCTAAAGCGTGTTCGTCTGAAATAACTGTCGCTCCCATAAATTTTTTAATTGTTAAAAAGTTCCCAAATTTATTATTTTTTTTCTATTTGAAAAAATAGAAAAATAAAAACAAATAAACCCAAATAAAATCCATAAAGTGCCAATACATCGCACTTAGCTCTATACCAAGGGTTTGAGCCGAATTGTATTTTTGTTTATAATGATTATAAATTACTACTAAAAGCGAAATAATACCTCCTAAAAGGTGAGCAATGTGAACCAAAACAGCAATATACAAGAATGAAGTCGTTACATTACTTTCACTTCCTGTAAAGAAATAGCCATTTTCGATTACTTGTCCAAATCCTTTAAATTGTAATACTATAAACGCAATTCCAAGCGCTAAAGTAAGCAATAAAAAGGTTGTAGCCATACTTCTATTATCTTTTTTTGTAGCTTGTAATGCTAAATAAAAAGTAAAGCTACTTACTAACATAGCTACTGTACTGATTACAAAAGCAGAAGGCAATACAAAATCTTTTAACCAATCAGGTCTCGACTTACTTACTACGTAAGCACTAGTTAATCCAGCGAAAATCATACAAATGCTAATCATTCCAAACCACAATAACAATTTGTAGGTTTTGCCTTTGCGAGCTTGTTCTTCTTCCAAAGTCATTCTATTTTCCATAACTATCGTAAAAATTTATCTATCACATATATTATTTGCAACAAAGAGATATAAGACACACTTACTATCATTAGCTTTCTTGCCGCTTTTGAATCCATCTGTTTGTGTAATTGTACTGCATAAAACAACATCCATAATCCTAACAAAAATACGATTACCGCTGCAGTTTTCGATAAAATTAAGTTTCCTGTAAATCCGAAAGCTGGAATTATCGAAGCTAAAATCATCCAAATGGTGTATAGTATGGTTTGAAGAGCGGTTTTTTTGTCTTTTTTACCTGTTGGCAACATAAAAAAACCTGCTTTTTTGTAATCGTCGTATAAAAACCAGCCAATTGCCCAAAAGTGCGGAAATTGCCAAAAGAATTGAATGATAAACAACGTTCCTGCTTCAATTCCGAAATGACCTGTTGCAGCTACCCAACCTAACATGAAAGGAATAGCACCTGGAAAAGCTCCAACAAATACAGAAAGTGGCGTTAAAGTTTTTAATGGCGTGTACAAACTCACATACATAAAAATCGAAATCGCGCCAAACATAGCGGTTTTAGGATTTACATTATATAAAATAGCTAATCCTAAAATGGTTAAAACGCAACCTAAAATAAAAGCATTTTGTTTTGTAATTCGACCAGAAGGTAACGGACGATTTTTAGTTCGGTCCATTTTGGCGTCTAATTCAATTTCGATGATTTGGTTGAAAACATTTGAAGCACCCACCATGCAGTAACCCCCAACAATTAATAGCACTAAAACTAGCCATTGAAAAGGTTGTTCCTCATTAAATCCTAACAAATAACCAGCAATAGTGGAAACCACTACACTAATAGATAAACGCGCCTTTGTAATTTCTACAAAGTCTTTGTAAAGAGATTTTTTGATTTGAGGTTGTGTATTCGTGTCCACTTTAGTGTTTTTCGCTGTGAAATTGCGCGCAAAGATACAAATAAGATTATTGATTTCCTTTTAACAAATTACAGAAAATAGTTAAATCTACTAATAATCAAAATACCAGTTAAATAAATCGCTTCTTAGTCCAATTGAAAACCATGTGGTATTAGATTGAACCGTTGCCGCAGTTTCTGCTGTTGGGTCAAAATTTCTTAACATCACATTTCCAAAAACCTTTAGATTATAAGCTGGATTTACTAAATATCCTACTTGTAAATCAGCAATCATAACGGTAGTTTTATTTCCTTGTGCTATAGAAACTCCGGTGTCGTATGGACGATTATCATCGTAATCTAAATAGATATTTCCTCCGTAGTTGAAGTTGTCGGTTCCGTTGTTGAAATCAAATCCGCGTTGACCGTAAATTAATTTCGCATCTGCAAAATATCTTCCTCTATAATAACGAGCAATTGCAACGAATTCTCTGAAATTAGCTCCCCATAAATGCCCCATACTTTGATTGTTGTGACCGTAATTTGTAATTGGGTTACTATGCGAATAGACATAAGGACGCACTTGATTGTATTCTACCTGAAGTAACAAATTCTTTATTTTGAAAGCGTCATAATATTTAGCCCCAACTTGGTACGCAAATTTATTTCTCCAACTTTGATTACTTTCTTTTACATCACCAATAGCAAATTCATCAATTAAGAACTGACCATAAAAGTTAATACTGTTGTTCCATTTGTATTTTGAAGAAACTCCTAATAAAGCATTTCCTGTTTTAGACGACGAACCAAACTCAACCGTTCTGTAAAAAATTAGTGGATTTACAAAGTTAAAATCGAAACCTCTTTCGTTAGTATCGGTCCAAACTACATTTTCAAAGAAACCTAAATTCCATTTTTTAGTTACATTCCAACTTAAATAATGACTTGCCATGTATTTTGTAGCGTAAGTTCCATCAACAGTTGCCAAATCACGCACGTCTTTTAACCACATGTAGGTATTCGTATATTTAATTTTCCAAAAAGTGGTATTGATTTTAAAATACGGATACGGACTAGCGCCATCACTTTGCAATAAAGAACGATAACCATCACCTAAGAAATTTCTACCATAACCTAACTGAAGATTTACAAACTTATTGGGTTGGTATTTGATGTTTGCTTCCGCTAATGGAAAATCGTAAGCGTCTTCTTTGAATCGTTTTGCAATTCCAATTCCAGGAATAATTGCCGGATTTCCTCCTGAAGGGCGAATACTTTCTGCATAAGCATTATAATAATCTGCAAACCTTCCTTGACTTTCATAAATGGAAGTTGTAAACGTTAATTGCGAACCTAAACCTCCATTTACAATCAATCCTCTTGTGTTTACAAATGTATTTGAAGCTTCGCTTTCGGTATCTTTTCCTATTCTAAAATCGAAAATTGGATTTAAAGTAAACCAATATTCTTCTCCTTGAATGGCTACTAAATTTTCGTTCCATAATTTTCTTCCCCACCAAGATTCCTTTTGCTTTAAAAAAGCTTTGTTTACGGTTTCGAAATCATAATATTTCGCTACTTCATCATACGAATAAGGTTTTGAAGCCGTATGATTATTAGCTCCAACTTGATTCATTAAAGCTTCAAAAACACCATAATTTTGATGCGAAAATGGTACAATTCCAGAACTTTTAAATTGTGGATTTTCGAATGGTTTATAAACTATATCATCATATTCAGACAATTCTTTTTTGTTATCAATTAAAACGGTATTGGTTTTAGCATATTTTGTAGCCAAATCTTCTTGTGCATTTGGCGCAACTAATGGAATATTGATTTTAATCGAAAACTTTGAATACGTAGGCTTTCCTGAATAAGTAGCAGGTTTTATTTTTGGTAACGATTCAAAAACGCGGTTAGCCTCTTTTTTTAATGATTCGTGTGCAGCATCAGTGTAGATAACTTTGAAATTTCCGATAGTATCTACCTCAAAAACTGCAATTACAGTTCCTTTAAAACTTTGCTCTTGAAGATCTTGCGGTACTTTATAGTTTGTGTAGAAATAATTCTGAATCGTATTGTAAAAACACGTTTCTTGTTGTTTTCCGATGGCGTTTTCACATTCTGGAAACACAGGAAATTGTTCGTTAGACGAATTTTGAGCAAAGGTTGTAAATCCGAAAACCAACAACAGTAAAATATATATTTTTCTCATAAGATATTTTTAATAATCGCTATTTGAAATTCCGCCAGTTGCAATTGCTTTTGCTGCCGATGTCCCAATTCTTTTTACACCCAATTGCACCATTNNGGAAATGAATTTTCTAACATTAATTTTATCGTTGCAACTGTTGCCCCGTTTGGAATTCCTTCAGGTGTTTTGTAAAAACCTGTAGATGATTTAACAAATACTTTATCGTATTCTTTTTCGGTAAAATTAGCAATCACCGCATTTTTTATTAATGTAGAAAGTTGCACAATTTGATGATTATCTAATGCAGCCACTTCGATAATCCATTTTACAATTTTATTATGTGCTAAACCTAATTTTGTTCCTTGAATAACTTGCTCTTTTACAACACTAATTTCACCTCTTTTAAACGCTTCATAATCTACAACAAAATCTAAATCATCAGCTCCATCTTGAATTGCTTGCTTTGCTTCTGCTAACTTTTCTTCAATAGTTCCATTTCCAAAAGGGAAATCGATAACTGTTCCAATGGTAACTCTTGAACCCGCATCTTGAATCATTTTTTTTGCTAATGCTACTTTGTCTGGGCGAATCATGATTAGTTTAAAGTCATTATCGATAGCTTCTTGAATACAATTCGCAACAACTTCGGTATTCTCTTTTTCGGAAAGATTCGCCTGAGCTGCTGTTTTAAGATAAGTAGAATCTAAATAGTGTTTAATGTTCATTTTACATTGGATTATGAAAGTGTAAAAATAAAAAAATCCCATCGAAATGGGACTTTTTATAGTAATAATATTTTATTATCTTATTTTGAACACTACAGGAATTGAATATTTGATTTTTACAGCTTTATCTCCTTGCTTTGCAGGAATTAATTTAGGTATTCTTTTTACCGCTTTTTCTGCTGCTTTTTGCATTTCAATTGTAGCTCGTTTGTTATCCAAAGCTCTAACACTTGTTATAGTTCCTTTTTCATCAATGACAAATTCAACTTGAGCCACCCCTTGTTTACCATCTTCTAAATCGCTTTCAGGATAAGTTAAATGTTTTACTATAGCTCTTGATAATTGCTCATCAAAACAAGCTTTTTGTTCACTTCTACTCAAACCTTTACAAGCTTCAAACATTGGCAACTGTTCAACTGTAAAAACATTTGGAGCTTCAGTAGTTCCTCCTCCATTACCATTGTCTTTTGGATTATCTACTGGAGTTGTATCTGTTTTAGGGTTATCCGTTGGATTATCTTGCGTTGCAATTGGCGCTTTATCCTCCTCTTTTTTTGGTTCGTCTTTAGTAGCTTTAAAAACATGAGCTACTTTAGGAACTTTAACCACCACAGGTTTTGTTGCTGACTGAGGTTTGGTTACTGGCGCAGGGTTATAAACAAATGTTGGCTCTGAACTAATTTCAACAGAAGGCACATAACCGGTAGATTTTGATCCGTCTTTAAAATTAAATTCAAGAATAAAAAGCACGACTAACATAGTGGCAATTAAACCAACTTGGAAATAGATAAAACTATTTTTTACTCTTTTCGGGAAATCAACATTTGCTTTCATAATATATAGATTAATAGTTAACACTTTGTTAATTAATCTATACAATTTATATGCCAAAAAAAATCCCAACTAAAAGTTGGGATTAAATATTATTGTAACTTGAATGTAATAGGCTGACTGTATTTTACTTTTACAGGTTTACCTCTTTGCATACCAGGTTTAAACTTTGGCAATTTTTCGATTACTCTTTTTGCTTCTTTTTCTAAAAGTTCTCCACCTTTAGGGCCTCTAACTTGTACATTTGAAATACCTCCATCTTTATCGATAACGAATAAAACAGAAACTCTACCCTGGATACCATCTTCCATTGCTCGTTCAGGATATTGTTGGTTTTTCTTAATGTGTTTAGCCATTTGCTCCATAAAACAATCTAAACGTTTGTTTTTTGCAACACCTTCACATCCTGGAAAAACAGGAACGTCTTCGATAACTGCAAAAGGTACTTCTTCATCAATTTCTTCAGCAGTTCCACCTTCTTCACCATAAGAAGATGCTGTATTAACAACAACAGCTTTATTTTCATCTACTTCAGTAGTTTCAATTTTTTTATCTTCAATAACTTGCTTGTTATCTACAATTTGAATTACTTCAGGTGCTGGTGGTGGTGGTGGTGGCAATTTTTGTACAGGAGGCATAGTTAAGATAACTTCTTCATCCTCTCCCATCATATTATCTGCAATCTCAAGTTTTTCAACTTCAACTCTTGGATCTTCTGATTTTAACTCTATGCTGACGTAAGTTAACATTAAAACAGCCGTAAGACCTACAAGAAAATATAGCGAACTATTTCTCTTAGGGTCTACATTAGGATTTTTCTTTACTTCCATAATTTTAATTTTGAGGTGCTAATATAGTTAATATTAGAAATGTTTTAAAAAAATTTATTAAAAATTTTATTTTTTACACAGAACAAAGCTAAACATCCTACAATTGCCCCTAACGAATTAGCGACTACATCGTAAAAATCTGCTTGTCTGGTTTTGGTCAATACGCCTTGTAAAATCTCAATAATTATGCCAAATACTATTGCTGTAACAACAATTAACAAACTATGTTTTATTTTAAAACAAGATTGCTTTTTTGCTAAGCTCCAGAGTACAACAAATATCAAGTAAAATAAAAAGTGTACTACCTTATCGCTTCCGATTACTTTTACTTTTGGAATCGAATTAAAACTTACCAAACTTGCAACTGTTATAAAAACTGTCCAAGTTATAGCAAGAAATAAAAAATTACGCTCCGATAAGTGCTTTATAATCTTCACTTGATAAAAGTGTTTCTACTTCTGAAGCATCAGAAAATTTTACTTTTACCATCCAACCATCTCCGTAAGGATCTGTATTTACTTTTTCTGGATCTGACTCTAATGAATCATTAAATTCAATAATTTCTCCTGATAATGGTAAAAATAAATCTGAAACTGTTTTAACTGCTTCAACCGTTCCAAACACTTCGTCTTTATCTAAAGTTTGATCTAAAGTTTCAACTTCAACATACACGATATCACCCAATTCTTTTTGAGCAAAATCTGTAATCCCTACTGTTGCAACATCTCCTTCAATTGAAACCCACTCGTGGTCTTTAGTGTATTTTAAATTAGTTGGTATATTCATTTGGTTATAATTTTTTGACGTACAAATGTAATTGTATTTATTGAATTGAAAAAAAGGTTTTTGTTATTTTTTTGTATAAAAAAAACAACCATCCAATAATTTATTTTGGACGGTTACTTTTATTTTCTTGCTGTATTTATTAGTTTCCGAAATTGTATCTTAAAGTAAATCCACCTCTAATATTTGTAATAGGGAAAGAAGTTGAAATAACTGCTTGAGAGAACTGATGGTCGTAGAAGAAAATAGCAGTTAAATTTTTACTAAACGAATAATCGGCAGTTAATTTAATAGACCACAAATCTTGCCCTCCACCTAATTGATTATTATCATAATCTAAATAACGAACAATGGTGTTGTTTTTTCTTAGAGAAAAATCGGCTTTAATATTAATATCACTCTTTATAACTCCTGATACATTATCAGCTAATGCTGAATTTATAGTTACATCTTTAATTCGATAACCTAAACCGATTATATATTCATTGCCACTAACTTCTGTAAGCAAGTTGTTATCAAAACTCATATTTAATGTTCTGTCTTTTTTAATTTCGGCAAGCACTTTAATTGAGTTTTTCATTTCAAATTCAACTTTAACTAATGGATTAAACTGCTCTGCAAGATTAACATTTGAAATAATCTTAGAAGCAAAGAAATTTCCATTTGCATCTACAGGCGCCGTATTCAAATTAGAACGGAATGCATTTACGTTGTAACTTGCTCTGTAACCATGTTGTAATGAAAAACGTTTGAAATTATCTTTAAACCATTTATATCTCATTAACCCTGTATACTTAACTGTCCAGTTTGGCAATGGTACATTTCTAAATACACCTGTTGAAACTTTTTCAGCATCTTGACCTGAATATGCCGCTAAGAAAGAAGGCAATAACACTTGTTGACTGTTTTTACCGAAACCTACTGGATAACCTTCAGCATCTCTAGGGATTGGTCCTCCACTATAATAACTCTCTGCCAATCTGTTAGCAAGAAGAAGTCTATTATCTCTAAAATCCTGGAATGTTTGAGAAAAATTAACATCGCTTTGAGCAAATGCAGTTTTTATCAAGATTGTAGAAATATTAAAATTACCAAAATCGTAAGGTGCTCTCGAATTATATTGTCCGCCTGCAACATCAAATTGTTCAGAGAAATTATAAGCGTAAGTTCTATCCGCAGTTAAATCAATTGTTAAATCAGGAAACACCTCTAACTTAGCCGTTAAATTTAATTTCTTATTTTCAACTTGAGTGAAATTTTGATTAAATTCTGGGAATGATGTTAACCAACCATTTCTTGCTGCTTCATATCGAACATCTGACTGACTTCCGAAAACAAATCCCAAAGTAGGCTTAGAAGAACCGAAGAACCCTAATCCAGGTAAATAACCAGGTAAAACCGTTCCGTTATTTTCTGAATAGTTTATCTGAATATTTTTAACACTCGTAATTACTCCTATTAAACCACTTGCAAAAACGCTTCGTTCTGAAGTTATATTATTTTTTGGAGCTGTTATTTGTTGGCCTGGCTTTGGTGCAACATTTTTATCTTTATTAGCAACCGGTTTTTTCTTACTATTTTTTGTTTTGGTTAATCCAATATATTTATAAAACAGATCCATATTTAAAGTTGTATTCAACTTATGTGAATTTGCATTTTGAATTGTATTACCCAATGCATAAATATTTCCATCTTCGCCAGTAATGGTTGAAAATGCATCCGAAGCACGTTGCCAGTTATAATCTCCCGTATAAGTATAAGTAGATTTCACAAAACTCAGTATCGGAATTTTATTGATTGGCAAATCGTAATTAACTACCAATTGTTGGTTGTGTTGATTTGATTCTCCAACATTCCAATAATCATCCCAAATATCTAAACCATCAATTGGCAAATTATTCTCATCTAAATAATTACGCACAATATTGTTAGACGAAGCCGTATAATTTAAACGAAGTGATTTTGTTAAATTGTAATTAAAGCCATACGTATAATTAAAGAAATAATTTCTTCTATACAAATCACCTAAGCCAATTCCTTGTACTTCAACCAATCTAAAACGTTGACGATTGAACTGTCTAATAATATTAGAACTAAAGGAAACATTCGTTGGTAAAAAGTTGAAATTAAAATCGCTCAACATTTTATAATATCCGCTTTTCTTAAATAATTTGGTGTTTTTAAAAGGCTCAACCGATTTTGGCTTAAATGTATAAGCATAATCAACCGTTGTTCTGTTTTGTTTGTCAATTAAATTCTCGATTTCATAATCGTGATGTTCTGTTTCATTTAATGAATAAGACAACGTTAAATTCTCTACATCATAAAAATGAGTTTTCTTTTCTGGATTTTTTTCTTTTTTAACTCCAATTAAATTAAAACTTGTTCTTTTTGTGTAATCGATGGCTCTTTGCTCAATATTTGCTCTTTCGGTAGCATCTGTTGTTATATCTAATAATTGGTCTAACTCGATATCTTGATAAAAAGGATCAAATTTTGGCGTGATAGTTTCTTCTCCTACTGCATAGTTAAATGGTAAATTTATACCCCATTTTTTTGGCAATAACTTTCCTAAATTTAAATTAGTTACAATATCATATTGAAAAACATCTTCTCTACTTCTTTCATTTGGACCTTGCTCTAACGCACCGAAACCAATTGTACTAACTCTGGTTGTAGCAGAAATATTGGCAAAGTCCGCAAAGTTGGTATCTAAATTAGCAACTGCTGCATAACCTCCTTTATTGTCCATGTCCGACATACGAAGTTCGTTAAACCAAACTTCTCCTCGTTGAATATCTCCTGATTTATTTTTAATACCAATCATTAAGGTACGAACCAATCCAAAGTTTGGATTACCTTTAATTCCTAAAGTCAATCTGTTGTCTGAAGAACCAATTGCTTCTTCTTCAACATATCCAATTCCATTTGGTTCAACTGTAATTATAGGATCATTTTGAAGACTTAAAATTTTCAACTTCGTTAACAAATCTAACGGAAGTTCGATTTCGTTTTCTAATGGCCATACTTCCTCTGGTGTTGAAGCACCATAAGGTGTAACTTTTAAAGGCATTTCAACTTGGTAAAAGTTATCGGTAAAGTCGTTTCCAAAACGAATAAAAGCAATTAATTCATCATCTTGTAAGTCATTATCTTGCACAGCTTCAGCGTGTAAAAACATACGAAGTTTTTTAAACTGACGCATATCAACATTCACATTTTTAAAAACTGCTCTCGCGTCATCTGACTCTAAACCATTAACTGTTCCACCTAATTTATCATAAACACGCAAAGAAAGCGATTGTTCATTTTGATTAATTACGGTGTTGTTATTATACAATTGTTCTCTAACAACTCCAGGAGGTGTTACATATCTGATAGGACTTCTTTGTCCATTTTCTTGAATATTTAAAGCTACAACATCAAAACCTGTGTTTTCATCATCAGGATCAGTGTCTAACTCGTCGAAATTACCTGTATAACGTCTCCATTCTCCTCTAACTAAATCTAGCGCTCCAAAACGTAAAGTTACTTCATCTTTAAATCCACTCATATACATTCTCATGAAACGTATTGAACGAAAATCAGAAATTGGACCTACTTTATTGGCATCAGTAAACTCTAAAATTGGAATTTTGTACAATATCCATCTAACCTTTCCAATATCTCCATTTGGTAAATCAACATTATTTACCTCTCTAACATCTGCTATATAATTTTGCCCTACAGGAACACCGCCATCTGGATAAGGCTGAAATGGCACTTCAAATTTAAAATACGCATTAATAGTGTTCATCGTATTGTCACGATTTACATCTTCTACATCTGGGAAAGTGGTATTTCCTCTGTTATCGTTTGTAACCGTAACAGGTGAATTTCCTTCAAATCCATTATAATTTTTATATCGCGTAACTATATCACCTGAAGTCTCTAAATAGAATCGGTAATTATCAGCAGCAGGGTCAGGATACGATGCAAAATCAGTGAATTTGGCAATTTCTTCCGCATCAGTTAATCCATCAAAACCAGCATCTTGAACGACTCTGTTTCCTTCGTTTGTATCAAATGCATAAATTAATGATTGAGACGCTGGAACTTCACCCCAAGCAGTACTGATTGTAGGTTGTGTCGAACCAACTTCTGGTAATCCATTTTCATATAATTTTCTTCCATCTGGCAATATATCTTCCGAAATTTCCCCTAAATTGAAAACTAATTTTCCAGTATTGGTAGGATCTGTAACATCACCTGTGTTGCCAAAATAGGGATCCATTACCCAAAACTGAATGTATTCTACATTCGATTGTTCAAAATTGGTTGAATTAATCGAACGCATGATTCCTCCCCAAGTTTCTGGCGCTTCTAAATCTGAAAACTGATTGGTTGCACTTAGACTTGGATTAAAATTATAAGGACCTCTATCCTTAGGAAAATAACTCAAATCAAGTGTAGAAATTACAGATGTTTCTCCTTGAGCAATATCAGTAACAGGATACAATTCGCGACTAAAAACACGTCTAGTTTTATTGAATGATAAATCATCATCATCTATTCCAGATGGAGTTTGCGTATAAAAAACAGGGTCAATTGTATACCAAGAAAGTTTACTTCTTTTATTTCCTACATTTAAATCATTTACTGGAGGTTCAACTGCGCCAGTTGTTCCATCATAATTATCTTCTAATGGCACACTTGATAATGTCCAAGCAAATGGCGAACGCATATCAATAGTTGTTTGAGAACCTTCAAAATCATCTATATAAGTTGTAGCTTCACCATTAAATTGATCTGCTTTAGAACTACCTGGTTTTAAATAAGCAATTTCTCCTCTAAATGATAAATTTGAAGGTACGTCAGTATCAATATTTGGCAACTTGTTTACTAATCTTGTAAAGAATGGTACTTCAGTTGAGTAGTTTGTATTAAACCCAAAAATAGTATTATTCACCGATTCCTGACCGTAATTTGATTTAGTAGTGAATGGTCTTTCTGACATGTTTAAAATAGTGGCTCCCATTAAAAACTTATCATTGAATTTATGTTCAACATTTAAACCCCAAAATCTTCTTGTTTGTTGTCCAAAAACTGAATTATTTTCAACAGAAACTTCAATTGGAGTATTAGATGCTTGTAATGAAGGATCTAAAATATTCACCTTACCCATTTGGTAATTTACCGTATAATCTACTCCTTCTACTAAAACTCTTCCTCCAGCAGTTACCACAACAGAACCTTGTGGTACATTAAAGGCGCCAATAGAAATTCCATCGCCACCCATTGATTTAAAACGTCCTTTTAACTGGAACTTATTTTTAGCACTTTCCTGTAAAGCAGCCGCTTGCGTATTTTTATATAAGTTTCTAAAAACGTATTTTACTTGATTCGTGTTATATGTTAATGGATCATCATAATTTTCAACTAGAGCTGGCACATCTAATTTTTCAAATAAATGCTTACCAAATGGCTCAACTTTTGGAAAAATAATTTTTCCGCGTTGGGTATCCACTGTTAAACCTGGATAGAAATCAAAGAAACCGTCACCACCTTCTTGTGGGTCATTTGTATAATTTAACTGATCTAAATTAAATACTTTTAGCAAAGGTGTCTGCTCAACATCTGCAGGTAGTGGGTCGATGCCTGATTGTGAAATATAGTTTAAAGGAGAAGGATCTGTGTAAAGAATATTCAACTTAAAATCTTCTTGTTGCAATTGATACCCTCCAGGAATTTGATAAATATTTTTCATCATCAAGTTCCAAGTAGGCATAGTATAATCAACTCCTGCTAATTCATATTCATTGATAGTCAAATTACTTTTCAATAATTTTAATATTAATGCTTGTGAATTTGGAACACCTGTTCCTCCAACATTTGTTGCATCAACACCATCAGTACCAAATTCACCCACTTGGTACACATCACTTCCTATAGTATATTGATAAGAAACCGCTAAAACTTCATCGTTTGCTAATCTTTGGTTTAACGAAATATATCCTAATTGTGGATGATACGTATATTCTGATGGGGTTAGTTTTCTTGCATTTTCAAGTTTTGCAAAATCAATTCCTTCAGAAGCACCAATAGTAGGACTAAAACCATTTGACGCTAAAGAAACATCTCTAATGGAACTATTTAAAAAATTACTTCCAATACCATTTGGATCATACTTATTATTGGCATTATTAGAAGGTGTATTGGCCGGAACATTGTAAAAGTTAGGATGTGAAGTTAAATTTATATGAACCGTTTCTTGTGGTAAAACACCTGTTAATGGAGCTTCTCCTAAATCTTGAAGCGCCACGATGTTTCTAAGATTATTTTCTGTAGAATTTACGCGGTTTTGCTTATTGGTTATCCAAACTTCAATTCTATTAATTTGTACTCGAGAGTTAATGTAAGGAAAAGTTTCTAAAGCTTTATCATAGTTGTTTCTAAAATATTGCGATAAGAAATAGTGGCGATCAGCATCATAATCCAAAGCAAAAATTTCGAAATCTTGAAGTGTTCCTCCACCTTGAGCTGTTACTGATTTTGTTTGTGATTTTTGCTCCGAAAAAACTCCTGTAAATGTTGTTTTTCCAAATTGTAACTGAGCCTTAACACCAAATAAACTTTGAGCACCTCTAACTAAAGAATTAGACAAAGGAAAACTCACATTACCAACTTCAATTTTTTGAATAATATCATCTTCTGTTGGTGTATATTCTAATTTTATTAAATTTTGAAACGCAAAAGTAGATTGTGTGTCATAATTTACGTTTACATTCAAACGTGTTCCTACTTTTCCTTGTAAACCAACGCTAATTCGCTGATCAAAATCAAAACTGGTGGTTTGTCTGTTTCTTGGAGAAAAAGAAGGATTATCTTGTTTTGTAAAACGAACTCCTAAATCAATTTCTACCGAACCCGTTGGCTTTACATCGATAGTATTACCTCCAAAAACAGTTTCAAAAAACTTAGAATTCACATAATATCTTGGTAATAAATCTTTCTTGGCTTCTTCTGAACCTGCCTTCTTGCCGTCCATAGCAGCAGATTTCTCTTGATAATACTTTCGCATTTGCTCACGCAAAACAAGCTCTTGGTATTGTTTTGGTGTAAGTATCATCGGATAATTTATGTTAAATCCGTCAACAGAACTGGTATAAATATAACGATCAGAAGCTGCATCATAAGTATATTTATCTAAAATACTCACTGGATTAGGCATATTTAACTTACCTAAATCAACACCCGTTTTGACAGTATCTTGTGCTTCTTCATCTACTTGTGCTTGTAGCGAAAAAGAAAAGAGCATACATAATAATGCAAGACTATATTGTAATTTATTAATTGCTTTTATGTTGATATTTTTCAAGTTTTATAAATTTTTTAAAGCTTGTTTTATTAAGTTTTCTACAGAGGCATTTGGGGTTTCTCTAATAATTTTATCAATGACTTTTTCGGCAGCTTTTCTAGCAAAACCTAAAACTTCTAAAGCAGATAACGCTTCATCTTTATTTGTATTGCTTTCAATGACCGAAACTTCATCTAAATTGTACACTTTTAACACTTTTTCTTTTAAATCTAAGATAATTCGTTGGGCTGTTTTAGCTCCAATTCCTTTCATCGATTGCATCGTTCCCACATCATTTGAAGCAATTGCCTGAATAATTTGACTAGGCGCCAATGAAGACAACATAGTTCTTGCAGTACTAGCACCAACTCCAGAAACCGAAAGTAATAATTTAAACAATTCACGTTCTTGCTTTTCTACAAATCCATACAAAGTATGTGCATCTTCTTTGATTTGTAAAAAAGTGAATAATTTTAAACTTTCAGAATCGGGTAATAATGAATAAGTGTGTAATGAAATATTGATATGATAGCCCACGCCATTACAGTCAATAATGACTTCGGTAGGCGTTTTTTCAACTAATCTTCCTTGAATGTGCGCTATCATACTTTGTATTATTTGTTAAGCTTTCTTCCTTTTTCTTGAGCATCTACAACAGCTACTGCTGCCATATTTACCATTTCTTCCACACTTGCACCTAATTGAAATACGTGAACTGGCTTGTCTAATCCTAAAATAATAGGACCAATAGATTCTGCCTTATTCAACTCTTTCAATAATTTGTAAGTAATATTTGCTGAATCTAAGTTAGGAAAAATAAGTGTATTAACTTTTTTATTTACCAATTTTGAAAATGGAAACTTACTTTTTAGCATATCCGAATTCAATGCAAAGTCAGTTTGAATCTCTCCATCCACAATTAAATCAGGGAAATTTTCGTGTAAATACGCCACAGCTTGACTCACTTTGCTTGGTCCTTCGTTATGAGACGAACCAAAATTTGAATACGAAACCATAGCAATTACAGGCTCCATTCCAAACATTCTTACGGTTTTAGCTGTCATTAAAGCAATTCTAGCTAAATCATCAGCAGAAGGGTTTGGATTAATCGCTGTATCCGATAAGAAAATTGGACCTCTTGCGGTCATCATCATATTGGTTGTAGCAATTTTAGAAACGCCAGGTGCTTTATCAATTAGCTGAATAACTGGCTTAATCGTTGAAGGATAACTTCTTGAATACCCAGTTACCAAAGCATCAGCTTCTCCAGTATTTACCATCATTAAACCAAAATAGTTACGCTCACGCATCCATTTTTCAGCATCTAATAAGGTAATTCCTTTGCGTTTTCTGGTTTCCCAAAAATGCTTCGCATATTCTAATCTTTTAGCTTCAGATTCTTTAGTTTTTGGGTCAAAAACCGGCACTTCAGTATCGAAACCAATTTCTTCTTTTAATTCTTTTATAATTTCTTGGTTTCCTAATAAAATTGGGAATCCAATACCTTCCTCATGTACAATTTGTGCTGCTTTCAACACATCAATTTGATCCGCTTCTGCGAAAATGATACGTTTAGGATTTGTTCTTGCTCTATTGGTTAACAAACGAATCATTTTGTTATCAGAACCCATTCGTTCTAACAATTCGTCTTTATATTTTTCCCAATCAGTAATTGGAGCCGTCGCCACACCTGATTCCATTGCTGCTTTTGCAACTGCTGGTGGTACTTCGGCAATTAATCTTGGGTCAAATGGTTTTGGTATAATATAATCGCGGCCAAACGTTAATTTGGTTTCGCCATAGGCAATATTTACTTGTTCAGGAACTGATGCTTTTGCCAAATTAGCTAAGGCAACAACAGCAGCTTTCTTCATTTCCTCATTGATTTTAGTCGCTCTAACGTCTAATGCGCCTCTAAAAATAAATGGGAAACCAAGCACATTATTTACCTGATTAGGATGATCAGAACGGCCAGTTGCCATAATGATATCTTTTCTGGTAGCAATTGCTAAATTATAATTGATTTCAGGAGTTGGATTTGCCATCGCAAAAACGATAGGATTATCTGCCATTCCTAACAACATTTCTGGCGTAACGATATCTCCAGATGACAATCCGATGAACACATCGGCACCTTTCATAGCGTGTGCTAAATCATCGTAATGTTTATCTGTTGCGTACACACGTTGCATATCTGAAACTCTTGGATCGTCTTTTCGTAAAGCCCCTTTACTGTTAAACATCACTACGTTTTCAGGTTTCACACCAAAAGAAACATATAAATTAGCACAAGCAATAGCAGCAGAACCTGCTCCAGAAATGACCATTTTCACTTCTTCCATTTTCTTACCAGCTAACTCTACTGCGTTCAATAAAGCGGCTGATGAAATAATAGCAGTACCGTGTTGGTCATCGTGCATTACTGGAATGTTTAATTCCTCTACCAAACGTCTTTCAATTTCGAAAGATTCTGGTGCTTTGATGTCTTCTAGGTTAATTCCTCCGAAAGTTGGAGAAATATTTTTTACCGTTGCAATGAATTCTTCAATGTCTTTTGTTCCAACTTCAATATCAAAAACATCAATATCAGCGAAGATTTTGAACAATAAACCTTTACCTTCCATTACAGGTTTTGAAGCCTCTGGACCAATATCTCCTAAACCTAAAACTGCGGTTCCGTTTGATATTACAGCTACTAAATTTCCTTTTGCGGTATATTTATAAACGTTATTAACGTCTTTTTCAATTTCTAAACAAGGTTCTGCTACTCCTGGAGAATAAGCCAAAGCTAAATCTCTTTGCGTTGCATATTTTTTTGTGGGAACTACCTGAATTTTACCAGGTGTAGGTTTTGCGTGATATAATAAGGCTTCTCTACGTTTACTATCTTTATGCATGGTTTTTTATTTTACTAACTTACAAATATAAGGGTATACGTATAAAATGAGAAATTATTTTGGCATTCTTTTGAAAAAATAAATGGATTATCACATTTTAAATCAATGACAATTCAAAAAAACAAATTATAAAATTGATTCATCTATTCCTTAACATATTGATAGGCATCAGGAATAATTAACGATGTTTTCAATTGAATATTTTTACACTTATTTTCTTCGTACCATTTTATCCATTGTTCTCTATCTCTTTTATAGACTACAAAAGGATAAGTTCTTGAATAATTCATAATACTATTAACTGAAACTGGTGCATAATTTGAAATAAAAATAACAGATTCTCTAAATTTTACATCTTGTGAAATAGTTATGCTTTTATCAATATTTTCTATATGGTAAAAAAACAATTCTTTAAAATTCAAATTTTCGTCACAATCATTTTTAAGTGATGAATTAGATTTACACGAAAATATTAGTAAAGAAATAATTAACAAAAATCTATTAAAACTATTATTCATACAAATATTAAAACATCTATTTTTTAAACAAACCCTTAACCTTCTTAAACCCCGTCATCAACAAAACTGTTACTAATCCAAATGCGATTCCAACGCCAAATTCAGCTATTGTTGATGGAATACTATGTGGAATTAAATGATGAATATATTCGATATTATGAAGAAAAATACCTCCTGAAACTAAGATAAGTGCGATAGTTCCTACGACAGCAAGGAATTTAATAACCAATGGCAAGGCTTTGATTAAAACACCACCTAAAGAAGACAAAAATCCTTTATCGTTGCCTTTTCGCATTAAATAAAATCCAGCATCGTCCATTCTTACAATTAAAGCTACGATGCCGTAAACTCCAACAGTAGCAATAATAGCTACTAAAGTCACGCTTATAATTTGTGTTATTAATTCGTGTTGTTCTTCCATTGCTGTTCCTAAAGCGATGATGACAATTTCAAGTGAAAGAATAAAATCGGTTTTGATTGCCGAACTTACTTTTGCTTTTTCAGAATTTTCGTTATCTTCATCAAGCTTACTTTCTTTGATAACTTCTTCGCCTTTTTTAGCACGATGAAAAANNCTGGCGGATACAACCAATTCAAAACAAAAACAACCGGCAGAATAATCAATTTATTGATAAACGAGCCTTTTGTAATCGCCCACAGCACTGGAATTTCTCTAGAAGCTAAAAATCCAGTTGCTTTTTCTGCATTAACTGCTAAGTCGTCTCCTAAAATTCCTGCTGTTTTTTTTGTTGCTAATTTACTAGTCATTGCTACATCGTCCATCAATGCAGCGATATCGTCTAAGATTGCGAAAAATCCTGATGCCATAATTTTAAATTTTCTTTTTAATAACCCTCAAAGCTACGTCAAAGTTTTCTTTTGGAAAATATTTTTTATCTGAAAAACGCTATACCATTTTATTTCTTCAAGAAATTGATATTACGAAGTAAGCCCTCATATTTGGTTCGTTTTACTGCTGAATTTTTAAATACTTTCTGAAAAGTATCCACCGTAATTTCTTCCCAATCCGATTTTGAGAAATTTAAAATATCCGAATTCGCTTGAAAAAGTGGTTCATTATGCGTTTTTGAAAATCGATTCCACGGGCAAACATCTTGGCAAACATCACAACCAAACATCCAATCATCGAATCTACCTTTCATTTCTTGTGGTAAATTATCTTTCAATTCAATGGTGAAATACGAAATACATTTGCTTCCATCCACAACATAAGGTGCAACAATAGCTTCCGTCGGACAAGCATCTAAACAAGCAGTGCAAGAACCACAATGATCGGTTGTTGGCACATCGTAATCTAATTCCAAATCAATAATTAATTCGGCAATAAAATAAAACGAACCGACTTTTTGGGTGATAAGATTACTATTTTTCCCAACCCAGCCCAAGCCGCTTTTTGCCGCCCAAGCTTTATCTAAAACCGGCGCTGAATCTACAAAAGCTCTGCCTGAAACTTCTCCTATTTCTGTTTGAATGAAATGTAATAATTCCTTTAACTTCTCCTTTATGACGTTATGATAATCTTGTCCGTAAGCGTATTTTGAGATTTTATACGAATCTTGATTTTGAAGTTCGGAAGGATAATAATTCAATAATAACGAAATCACACTTTTAGCATCATCAACCAAAAGCGTTGGATTCAAACGTTTGTCAAAATGGTTTTCCATGTAACTCATTTGACCGTTCATTTGGTTGTTCAACCAATTTTCTAAACGAGGCGCTTCTTCTTCAAGAAAACCAACTTTGGAAATACCGCAAGACAAAAAGCCGAGTCTTTTGGATTCGGCTTTTATCAACTGTGTGTATTTTTCTTTATTGTTTATCAAACTAAAATAAACCTCCTTGAATATTATTTTTAATTTTCCCTAAATGCTTATAGGCTTTTTCGGTTACTTCTCTTCCGCGAGGTGTTCTCATGATAAAGCCTTCTTGAATTAAGAAAGGTTCGTACACTTCTTCAATGGTTTCACCACTTTCGGAAACAGCGGTTGCCAAGGTTGACAAACCAACAGGTCCGCCTTTGAATTTTTCGATTATGGTCAATAAAATTTTATTATCCATTTCGTCTAAACCGTGTGCATCTACATTAAGTGCTTTTAGTGCGAATTTTGCAATTTCAATATCGATTTTTCCGTTTCCTTTAATTTGGGCAAAATCTCTAACACGACGTAATAAAGCATTTGCAATACGTGGAGTTCCTCTACTTCTACCAGCAATTTCTATTGCTGCTTCCATCGTAATTGGCATCTTTAAAATAGATGAACTACGTTGGACAATGGTGGTTAATAATTCGGTGTTGTAATATTGTAATCTACTTTGAATTCCGAAACGAGCACGCATTGGTGCTGTTAATAATCCTGAACGAGTGGTAGCACCAACTAAAGTAAACGGATTCAAATTTATTTGAACCGTTCTTGCATTTGGACCCGATTCAATCATGATGTCAATCTTGAAATCTTCCATTGCAGAATACAAATATTCTTCAACAATAGGGCTTAAACGGTGAATTTCATCAATAAACAAAACGTCTCTTTCTTCCAAATTGGTCAATAATCCAGCTAAATCACCTGGTTTATCTAGTACAGGTCCTGAAGTGATTTTGATTCCTACTCCTAATTCGTTTGCCAAGATGTTTGCCAAAGTCGTTTTCCCTAAACCAGGAGGTCCATGAAACAAAGTATGATCTAAGGCTTCTTTTCGCAAATTGGCTGCTTGTACAAAAACAATTAGATTTTCTAGCACTTGATCTTGTCCAGCAAAATCATCAAAACTAAGTGGGCGCAATGCCTTTTCGATATCAATATCTTGCGGAGAATAGGATTCTTTATTGGGATTCAAATTATCGTTCATAAAAGCAAAGATAAGTAAAGTTATAAAACAAAAACCTCTCCGATTGGAGAGGTTTGTATATTGTGGAAAAAATCTTAGTGATGTAAAACTTCTTCTCCTTCTTTCATTGGTGTGATTTGCGTAACGAAGTCTTCATCATGACCTGGTTTACTGTAATCATAAGGCCATCTGTGTACTTCAGGGATTTCTCCAGGCCAGTTTCCGTGAATATGTTCCACTGGTGTAGTCCATTCTAAAGTATTAGATCTCCATGGGTTTTGAGTTGCTTTCTTACCATAGAAAATACTATAGAAGAAGTTCCAGAAGAAAACGATTTGGAATGCAGCTCCAACGATAGCAAAAATTGTAATTAAAACATTTACATCAGCTAATTCATCAAATAATGGGAAAGCAGAGTTTGTGTAGTAACGTCTTGGTAAACCAGCCATTCCAATAAAGTGCATTGGGAAGAAAACTCCGTAAGCACAAACAGCAGTTACCCAGAAGTGAACGTAACCTAAGTTTTTGTTCATCATTCTACCAAACATTTTAGGGAACCAGTGGTAAACACCAGCAAAGAATCCGTAAAGTGCAGAGATACCCATTACTAAGTGGAAGTGAGCTACTACGAAATATGTATCGTGAACGTTAATATCTAAAGTTGAATCTCCAAGAATAATACCTGTTAAACCTCCAGTGATGAAAGTAGATACTAATCCGATAGAGAATAACATTGCAGGATTTAATTGTAAGTTACCTTTCCAAAGTGTTGTAATGTAGTTAAACGCTTTTACAGCAGATGGAATTGCAATTAATAATGTTGTAAAGGTAAATACTGAACCTAAGAAAGGATTCATACCAGAAATAAACATGTGGTGACCCCAAACAATAGTTGATAAGAATGCAATTGCTAAGATAGAAGCAATCATCGCACGGTAACCAAAAATTGGTTTTCTAGAGTTTGTAGCAATAATTTCAGAAGTAATACCTAAAGCTGGTAATAATACGATGTAAACTTCAGGGTGACCTAAGAACCAGAATAAGTGCTCGAATAATACTGGAGAACCACCTTGGTAATGTAAAACTTCACCTTGAATGAAAATATCTGATAAGAAGAATGATGTTCCAAAACTTCTATCGAAAATTAATAATAAAGCCGCAGAAAATAATACTGGGAAAGATACGATACCAATAATAGCTGTTACGAAGAAAGCCCATACTGTTAAAGGCAATCTTGTCATAGTCATCCCTTTAGTTCTTAAGTTGATAACTGTAACTACGTAATTCAAAGATCCCATTAATGAAGATGCAATGAAAATAGCCATAGAAGCCAACCATAAAGTCATACCTAAACCTGATCCAGGTATAGCTTGTGGTAATGCACTTAAAGGAGGATAAATTGTCCAACCTGCAGATGCTGGTCCAGATTCTACGAATAAAGAAGCAATCATAATAACACAAGAAATGAAGAACATCCAGAAAGAAAGCATGTTCATAAATCCTGAAGCCATATCACGTGCTCCAATTTGCAATGGAATTAACAAGTTACTAAATGTACCACTCAAACCAGCGGTAAGTACAAAGAATACCATGATTGTTCCGTGAATAGTTACCAAAGCAAGGTAAATATCATTACGCATTACTCCATCTGGTGCGAAATTATCTCCTAAGAATACTTTGAAAATTTCGAAAGATTCTTCAGGCCATGCAATTTGCATACGGAAGAATAAAGATAAAACAACTCCAACAATACCCATCAATAAACCTGAAATAAGGTATTGCTTCGCTATCATTTTGTGATCCAAACTAAAAATATATTTAGTTATGAAAGTTTCTTTATGATGACCGTGATCGTGTGACATACTAATTCTATTATATTTAATATAAAATAACTTATTTAATAACTTGTGCTACAACTTTAGTTGAATCAACCGCTACAGCAGGAGTTGCAACTGGTGCTTCTACAGGAGCAGGAGCATTAGCTTCTTTCCACTGTTGTGCTAATGTAGGCTTTTCAGCTAACCATGCTTTGAAATCAGCAGGAGTATCTACAACAATTTTCATTTGCATATTGTAGTGAGATGCACCACAAATTTTATTACATAATAATAAATAATCAAATGTGTAAGGGTCTAAAGCTACACCACCTTCAGCAACAATTTTCTTGCTGTTTTTGGTTCTGATTTTGTTGATTTTATCCACTTTAGCAATAATTGCTTCATCATTTCTCATGTCAGCAGTTGTAACTGTTGGAGTAAATGAAAATTGTGTAATCATACCAGGAACACAGTTCATTTGCGCTCTAAAATGAGGCATATAAGCTGAGTGTAAAACGTCTTGAGAACGCATTTTGAAAATTACTCTTTTTCCTTTTGGAATATGTAATTCTGTAACTACTTTATCATCTTGAGCAGCTGGGTCAGCTAAATCAACTCCTAAAGTGTTGATACCTTCAATTAATCTTACGTTTGCTTTACCTAATGTTTTATCATCACCAGCGTAACGTGCTTCCCAACCAAATTGTTTAGCATATAATTCGATAACAATTGCATCTTGTTCGTCTTCTTTGTCAACAAACATAATGTCGTTCCAAGTATATAAACCATACATAATTAAACCTGCTAAAACGATAACTGGAATAATTGTCCAAATAGCTTCTAACTTGTTATTATCTGCAAAGTATAATGCTTTTTGACCTTCTTTACCTCTATATTTAAAAGCAAAGTAGTGTAATAAGAACTGAGTAATAGTTTGAACGAAGAAAATCAAAGCCATAGAAATAGCCATTAAATTATCAACTTCAACACCATGCTCAGAAGCAGGAGTACCTAATACTAAATCTCCCCAAGCATATAATGAATAAATAGTGAATACATAAATGAAACCAACAAAGGCAAACATTAAGTAACCATTAACACTATTATCTTTGTCATTAGCAATTTCGTCATTATCTGAAGAACCGCCAATTTGGGTTAAATCAAAAATTTTAGTTAATTGCCAAACTGCAATACCGACTAGAACTAAAATTATAAATACCAAGAAACTTGTCATTTTTATTTCTTTTTAACTATTAATAATGAAAATGTTTACTTTCCTCAATGAAAGGATTTCCTTTTGGAACTAATGGAGCCTTAGTTAAAGCTGTAAATACAACGAAGATAAATAAACCTAAGAAGAACATTAAAGCTCCAATTTCAGGAATACCAATAAACCATTGATCACCAACTGTTGCAGGCATAATCATATTGAAGAAATCAATATAATGTCCAAATAATATTACGATACCTGCCATAACTACAATCCAAGTTAAACGTTTGAAATCTGTATTGATTAAGATTAACAATGGAAAAATGAAGTTTAAAGCTAACATTCCGAAGAAAGGTAATTTGTAGTGTTCAATACGAGTTACGAAATAAGTAACCTCTTCTGGGATATTTGAATACCAAATCAACATAAATTGAGAGAACCATAAATATGTCCAGAAAATACTGATACCAAACATAAATTTAGCTAAATCGTGAATGTGACTTGTATTAACATGCTCTAAATATCCTTTAGATTTTAAGTATAAAGTAATCATTGCAATTACAGTAATTCCACTTACAAAGAAACTTGCAAATACATACCATCCAAATAAAGTACTGTACCAGTGTGGGTCAACAGACATAATCCAATCCCAAGACATAATAGACTCAGAAACGATAAAGAATACTAGGAAAAATGCTGCTAATTTGAAGTTTTTCTTGTAAGGTGCATTATCTTCAGCACTATCTTGTGCTAATGAATTTTGTCTGAATTTGAAACGAACAAAATTCCATACTACTAAAATAATAGCTGCAGTTGCTAAAAATCTCCCAACACTTAACCAACCTTTTTTAAGGAATATAAGTTTGTCAAATTTAACCGATTCTGGGTTAACAACTTCAGGATCCATCCATACGAATAAATGATTGTGTCCCCAATGCATTCCAGCTGCAACTAACAATACGAAGAAAATAATAGAACCTGGTAATAAATAAGCTGTAATACCTTCCATTACTCTAAATAAGATTGGAGACCAACCTGCTTGAGCTGCATATTGAATAGCATAAAAAGCTAAAACTCCAACTGAGATTAACATAAAGAAGATACAAGCCACGTACAAAGCAGCCCATGGCTTGTTTTGTAATTGGTGTAAAACATGTTCTAAATGTTCTTTATGATCATCGTGAGAATGAGCGTCAGCTTTAGCATGAGCATCGTGATTGTCTGCATGAGCAGGAGCTTCAGCAACAGCTACAACAGCAGTAGTATCTTCTGCATGTGCAGTAGAATCAACTGAAGTAGTATGAGCTTCAACATGTGTTGAATCTGCAGCATGAGCCTCAGCAACTTTTACAGTATCAGCTACAACATGAGTATCTGCAACATGTGGAGCAACTTTCTCTACATGAGCAGCTTCATGACCATGATGACTATCTGCTAATAATTTTTCTACATCCTCAATTGTTTTAGGAGCGGCCATGAAACCAATTCCAATACCAATTGCACCTAAAATCATTAGGACGAATGAAAAAGTTTTTAATTTACTTGAAAACGTGTACATATCTATTATTTTCAAAAAGTTTTACTATTATAATCCAGCTTTTAATTTTAAAACGTAGTCTGCAACTACCCAACGCTCTTCTTGAGACAATTGATTAGCATGAGAACCCATAGAGTTTAATCCATAAGTAACTACGTGAAAAATACTTCCGTCTGTAATTTCTCTATCTTTATAACTTGGTACTCCAAGGAATTTTTCTTTAACCACTAAATTTCCTTTTCCATCACCTTTATCACCATGGCAAATTGCACAATAAACAGTGTATAATTCTTTAGCTTTATCTGGATTGATTGCTGTAGAATCTAATGGAGATTTTAAAGTTGCTTTAGCTAAAGCATAACCTTCTGGTGTATTTGGAATTTCGTAAGGAACAAAACCTCTTTTAATTGATCCCTTTGCAGGTATTTGAGCTTCAACTCCACCTTTAAATACATTATGTTCTGAATATGTTTCATAAGAAACCGCTTCATACATATTTGGCATGAACTGATAGTTAGGTTTTGCTTTATCGAAACATGAAGTTGCCATGAAAGACAAACCTACTACTGCTACTATTTTATATAAACTTTTCATAACTATCTATTAATGCTTTTCTACAACTTTAACTTCAACTGCTCCAGTGCTTGTAAAGAAAGAAACTAATTCTTCTTCGTTACCGTGAATACCAACCTCCATTAAGAAATGGTCATCTGTAGTTCTTACATCTGGATTTTCTGCTTGTTTAAAAGGCCATAATTTACTTCTCATATAAAAGGTAATTACCATTAAGTGAGCTGCAAAGAAAACCGTTAATTCGAACATAATTGGAACGAAAGCTGGCATGTTATCAATATAACTAAAACTTGGTTTTCCTCCAATATCTTGTGGCCAATCTTGAATCATAATAAAATTCATCAATGCCGTTGCAACAGATAAACCAACAATTCCATAAATAAAAGCACAAATAGCAATTCTTGTTGGAGCTAATCCCATTGCTTTGTCCAATCCGTGAACTGGAAAAGGCGTATAAACTTCTTCGATATGATGATGAGCTGCTCTAGTTTGTTTTACAGCATCCATTAAAACATCATCATCATTATATATAGCGTGTATTACTTTATTACTCATGATATTAATGATTATCTGAATGATTATGACCGTGTTGTTCTCTTTCTCTCTTGTAATTATCTCCAGAACCTTTTAAGATTGTTTTAACCTCTGCCTGAGCAATTACAGGGAAACTTCTAGAATATAATAAGAATAATACAAAGAAGAATCCGATAGTCCCAATATAAATACCAGCATCAACAAAAGTTGGTTGGAACATTGTCCATGAAGATGGTAAATAATCTCTGTGTAATGAAGTTACGATAATTACGAAACGCTCAAACCACATACCTACGTTTACTACGATAGAGATAATGAATGACGCCATAATATTGGTTCTAATTTTCTTAGACCACATAACTTGAGGAGAAATTACGTTACAAGTCATCATTAACCAGTATGACCACCAGTAAGGACCAGTTGCTCTGTTTAAGAATGCATATTGTTCATACTCAACTCCAGAATACCAAGCTACGAATAACTCCGTAATATAAGCACAACCTACGATAGAACCTGTAATCATGATTACGATGTTCATTAATTCGATATGTTGTACTGTGATATAATCTTCTAAGTTAGATACTTTTCTCATGATAATAAGAAGCGTATTTACCATTGCGAATCCTGAGAAAATAGCTCCAGCAACGAAGTATGGAGGTAAGATTGTTGTATGCCATCCTGGAATTACAGAAGTAGCAAAGTCAAAGGATACAATAGTGTGTACAGAAAGTACAAGTGGAGTTGCTAAACCAGCTAATACAAGAGAAACCTCTTCAAAACGTTGCCAGTCTTTAGCTCTACCAGACCATCCAAAAGAAAGGATAGAATATACTCTTTTTGTAAAAGGAGTTACTGCTCTATCACGTAGCATAGCAAAGTCAGGTAATAAACCAGTCCACCAGAAAACTAATGATACTGATAAATACGTAGAAATTGCGAATACGTCCCATAATAATGGTGAGTTAAAGTTAACCCATAATGATCCGAATTGATTTGGAATTGGTAATACCCAGTAACCTAACCATGGACGACCCATGTGGATAATTGGGAATAAACCTGCTTGCATTACTGAGAAAATCGTCATTGCTTCTGCAGAACGGTTAATAGCCATTCTCCATTTTTGACGGAATAATAATAATACTGCAGAGATAAGAGTTCCGGCGTGACCGATACCTACCCACCAAACGAAATTGGTGATATCCCAAGCCCAACCTACTGTTTTATTTAATCCCCATGTTCCAATACCAGTGGTTACCGTATAAATCATACAACCTAATCCCCATAGGAAAGCGGCTAATGCGATTGAAAATACTGTCCACCATTGTTTGTTTGCTCTACCTTCTACAGGTCTAGCCACATCTACCGTTACATCGTGGTAAGATTTACTTCCTACTACTAAAGGTTTTCTAATGGGTGCTTCGTAATGAGACGACATAATCCTTTATATTGTTTCTATTAATTAATACTTATTTATCGTTTCTAACTTTCACGTGGTACATCACGTTTGGTTTTGTTCCGATGTGCTCTAATAAATGATACATTCTGTCAGATTCTACTAATTTAGCAACATCTGATTCAGCATCATTAATATCCCCAAATTTCATAGCGCCACTTGAACAAGCCGCAGAACAAGCAGTTTGGAATTCATCCTTACCTACAGCTCTACCTTCACGTTTTGCTTTTAATTTAACAGCTTGAGTCATTTGGATACACATTGAACATTTTTCCATAACTCCACGAGAACGTACATTTACATCTGGATTGATAACCATACGACCTAAATCATCATTCATATGATAATCGAACTCGCTGTTTTTGTTATATAAGAACCAGTTGAAACGTCTTACTTTATATGGACAGTTGTTAGCACAGTAACGAGTACCAACACATCTGTTGTATGCCATGTGGTTTTGACCTTCTCTACCATGAGATGTTGCAGCTACTGGACATACTGTCTCACAAGGAGCGTGATTACAGTGCTGACACATTACTGGTTGGAAAGCAATTTGAGGATTTTCTGAAGGATCTTCCATACTCGCGAAAGTACTGATAGAATTCATTAATCCACCTGCAGACTCTTTTAATTCAATATCACCAGCAAATGTTTCTTTAGAAGAATAATATCTATCGATACGTAACCAGTGCATATCTCTACTTCTTCTAATTTCATCTTTACCTACAACTGGTACGTTATTTTCAGCGTGACATGCGATAACACACGCTCCACAACCTGTACAAGCATTTAAGTCGATAGATAAATTAAAGTGGTGACCAACGCTTCTATCAAAAGAATCCCATAAGTCAACTTCTGTTGCAGCTGTTGGCTTGTGATCTAATGATACCATTGGAATTGGGTTCCAAATTTTAGCGTCTTTAGTATTGAAAACTTCTAATGTAGTTTCTTTGATAATATCACCTCTACCCATTAATGTTTTTTGTAACTGAACACAAGCAAATTCATGCTCACCGTTAGCAACAGTAATAGTAGCCGATTGATTTGAGTTTAAGTTAGCGTATAAAGCATAAGCATTAACACCTACTTGCATCTCTTCTTTTAAACCTAATTTTTTACCATATCCAAAAGCTAAACCTAAAGTTCCTTTTGCTTGACCTGGTTGAATAATTGCTGGAACATTCTCTAAAGTAGCATTTCCTACTTTAATTGTAACATAACTTCCGTTTAAACCTCCGTTAGCCACATTCCAGTTTTTAACACCAGCTGCTTCAGCATCTGCTTTTGAAATAGTTACATAGTTATCCCAAGATACTCTTGTAATAGGATCTGGGAATTCTTGTAACCATGGGTTGTTTGCTTGTTGACCATCTCCCATTCCAACTTTAGAATATAAAACTAAATCGAAGTTAGAAGATTTTGCTTGTGCTAAAGTAGAAGCAGAAGCGGCAGCATTGAAAGGAAGTGATTGTAACGCGAAAGAATCAGCTACAACAAAACCATCATGAACTGCTTGATTCCAAGATTTTCCAGCTAAAGATGTAGCAGCAAAACCTTTTAAGAAATCATAATAAGGAGTTGTATTATCTGTCCAAGTTAATAAAGCTTCTTGGAACTGTTTTGTATTGAATAATGGACGAATCGTTGGCTGAATAATGCTGTAATTACCTCTAGTAATTACAACATCTCCCCAAGACTCTAAATAATGTGGAGCCGCAGCAGCAATTGTAGTTAAAGTTGAAGTTTCATCTTCTTTCATAGAGAAAGAAACTGAAAGTTTAACTGATTTTAAAGCTGCAACGAAATCTTTTGAATTTGCTAAAGTATACGCTGGATTAACACCGTTCATAATTAACGTATGAACTTTTCCAGCTTTCATATCTGCTACTAATTGAGCAACAGCTTTTGCATCTCCTTTTCTTGTAAGAATAGCGCCATTTGGATTAAAAGCTTCTGATTGTAACGCTTGATTGATTGCAATTGCAACTAATTGAGCATCTACATCATCTAAACCAGTTACAAAAACACCTTTATTTCCAGCTGCTTTTAATTGGTTAGCCGCTTTTACAACAGCCTCTTCATATTTATCAATTTTTGATGTACTTACAGCACCACCAGTAACGATATTATAAATTTTAACTAACGCTTGTTTTTGAGCCGCAACATTCAATGGAATTCTAACATCTGCATTAGCACCCGCTAAAGACATATTAGCTTCAATTTGAATATGTTTAGACATCATTCCGTTTTTAGGAATACGACCTTGAGCATATCCTGCATCAAAACCTCCTCCTTGCCAATCTCCTAAGAAATCTGCACCAACAGAAACAATTATATTAGCTTTTGAAAAATCGTAATTAGCTAAAGCTCTAACACCGTAAACCGCTTGAAAAGCATCTAGAGCGTTTGATTCAGAAACCGCATCATAAACAACATGTTTAGTTGTTGGATATTTAGCAACTAAAGAAGCGATTAAAGCATCTGTTGAAGGACTTGCCATAGTGTTTGTTAACACCACTACATTTCCACCTTTTGCTTTAGCATCTTCTAAACTAGCTTTAACTTTAGTGTTTACGTCAGCCCAAGTTGCATCTTTACCAGCAATTTTAGGTTGTTTTAAACGTAAACTATCATATAATGAAAGAACAGAAGCGTGAACTCTTGCATTTGCTCCAGTTTTTGCTCCTTCTAAATTATTGTTCTCTACTTTAATAGGACGACCCTCACGAGTTTTGATTAAAATATTAGCAAAATCAAAACCATCAGCCATCGTTGTTGCATAATAATCAGCAACACCAGGAATAATTTCTTCTGGTTGAACTACGTAAGGAATTGACTTTACAACAGGACCTTCACAAGCTGCTAATGAAGCTGCAGCCGTGCTAAATCCAACATATTTTAAAAAGTCACGACGAGTAGTTGACGAAGCAGACAAAGATTCTTTATCTCCTAAAAACTGGTCAACCGGAATTGGTTCCACAAACTCGTTGTTTCTTAGCGTCTCAACAATAGAACTATTTTCGTTTAGTTCTTCAACACTTTTCCAGTATTTTTTGTTTGATGCCATTGTATAGTATATTAGCTTCTTAAATTATTTTATTAATAGTGACATTTACCACATTCTAAACCTCCCATTTGAGCCGCAGTTAACTGAGATACTCCGTATTTTTTAGAAAGTTCTTCATGGATTTTTTTGTAGTAAGCATTATCTTCTACTTTCACATTTGTTTCTCTGTGACAGTTGATACACCATCCCATTGTTAATGGAGCATGTTGTTTCATGATTTCCATTTCTTCAACTGGACCGTGACAAGTTTGACACTCAACTCCTGCAACAGTTACGTGTTGAGAGTGATTGAAATAAACGTGATCTGGTAAATTATGAATTCTAACCCATTTAACTGGTTTAGTTTTTCCTGTGTATTTTTGTAACGATTTATCCCATCCAACTGCATCGTATAATTTTGCAATTTCACCATCGTAAAATGCTTTTGAATGCTCTTCAGTTGCAGTAGTTTCAGCTACTTCACTGATGTTTTTGTGACAGTTCATACACACATTTAACGAAGGAATATTAGAATGCTTACCAACTCTTGCAGCTGAGTGACAGTATTTACAGTCAATTCCGTTTTCACCAGCATGAATTCTGTGTGAATAGTGAATTGGTTGCACTGGCTCATATCCTTGATCTACACCAATTTGCATCATCCATCCGTATGCAAAATAAGCAGAAACCAACAATAACAAGATTGCAGAAACTAATACTAAGAATTGATTTTTAGCATAAGCTTTAAAGATATTCATTATTGAACGATCTTTTTGAGCTACTTCTAATCCTTTAGCTCCAGCAATTTTAGTCAACATATTGTTCACCAAGAACAACATAACAACTAACATCATCATTACTAAAGAAAGCACTCCTAATATTACATTATTAGAAACACCAGAATCAGCAGTTGCCTCACCCGCTACAGGAGCACCAGGTACAACTGCAGGAGCAGCAGGAGCCGGCTCAGAAGTATAAGCTAAAATATTGTCAATATCTTCATTTGACAATTGTGGAAATGCAGTCATTGGAACTTTGTTGTTCTCTTCAAAAACTTTTACAGCTTGCGCATCTCCTGACTTGATTAATTCTCCACTATTCTTAATCCATTTGTACAACCATTCTTTGTCGTATTTAGCAGCAACGTCACGAAGTGCAGGACCCGTAGCTTTTGCGTCTAATTTATGACAAGCAGCACAATTGGTATTAAATAGCTCTTTACCTTTAGCTGTATCCTGAGAGAATGCTGATAAAGAAGTTACTAGCACGAATGCTAAACTGAAGAAAATCCTTGAAAACGATTTATGGTTACCCACCTTTTTCATATTTAAAATGATTATCGACTTAATTTGGTATACTTTTAGATATACCTTATCTAAAAACAACACGTTATTTTTTCAAAACTCCGACAAAAATACAATATTCGAACTATTATTAAAACCTTAATTTTATCTTAAAATGTAATTTATATTTGTTCTAAATAATTTTCAACCTTCCAAATATCATCTTAAATTGTATTTTTGTATTAAAATCATTTGTATATGAAAAACTTATCAAAACATAACTTATTGTACTTCTTTATTCTATCTTCATTTTTCTGTTTGTCGTCAAGGGCTCAGGACGGAAAAACAAATGTTTCGGTAGACCCAAAAATTGACCAATTGTTAAAAGAAAAAAGAAAACTAAATACCGGTTTATTTTTAAATGAAGCGTATAAAATTCAAATTTTTTATGGCAACAGCGAAGAATCAAAAAAGAAATTACAAGAGTTTAAAAGAGAATTTAAAGACTTAGATGGAACAATAATTTTTAACAGCCCTAACTATAAAGTATGGGTTGGCAACTTCAAAACAAGAATAGAAGTAGAACGTGCAATGGTAGATATTAAGAAAAAATACCCAACTGCGTTAATCATAAAACCATCTAATTAAAAATAGATAAAACAAAAAAGCCATTCAAATGAATGGCTTTTTTTATTGCTTATAATTGAATTATTTCAATTTTTTCTTCACTTCAACTTCGTGGAATCCTTCAATTAAATCGTACTCACGAATATCGTTGTAATTTTTAATCTGCATACCACAATCGTATCCTTTAGAAACTTCTTTAACATCGTCTTTGAAGCGTTTTAAAGTAGCTAATTCACCCGTGTAAATTACAACTCCTTCTCTAATTAAACGTATTTTAGAGTTTCTGAAAATTTTACCATCAGTAACCATACATCCAGCAATAGTTCCCACTTTAGAAACTTTAAAGATTTCTCTAATTTCTGCTGTACCTGTAATCTCTTCTTTCATTTCAGGAGACAACATTCCTTCCATTGCATCTTTTAAGTCATCAATTGCATCGTAAATAATTGAATAGTTACGGATATCGATTTCTTCTTTTTCTGCTAATTGTTTTGCATTTCCTTGAGGACGAACGTTAAATCCGATAATAATCGCATCAGAAGCAGAAGCTAACAATACGTCAGATTCAGTAATTGCTCCAACTCCTTTATGAATAATATTGATTTGAATTTCTTCGGTAGATAATTTAGAGAATGAATCCGATAATGCTTCAACAGAACCATCCACGTCTCCTTTAAGGATAATATTCAATTCTTTAAATTGTCCTAATGCAATACGACGACCGATTTCTGCAAGCGTAATGTGTTTTTGTGTACGAACCGATTGCTCACGTTGTAATTGTGTACGTTTTGAAGCGATTTGTTTTGCTTCTCTTTCGTCTTCGTAAACATTAAATTTATCACCCGCTGTTGGCGCACCATCTAAACCTAATACAGATACTGGAGTTGATGGACCCGCTTCTTTGATTTGGTGTCCTCTTTCATCAAACATAGCTCTAATTTTACCATGATTTTTTCCAGCTAACACATAATCTCCAATGCGAAGTGTTCCTGCTTGTACTAAAATAGTAGAAACATATCCTTTTCCTTTATCTAACTGAGCTTCAACAACTGTTCCTAGCGCAGGTTTTTTTGGATTTGCAGTAAGCTCTAAAACTTCTGCTTCCAATAATACTTTTTCTAATAATTCTGAAACTCCTGTTCCTTGTTTAGCCGAAATATCATGAGATTGGTATTTTCCACCCCAATCTTCTACTAATAAATTCATTCCTGCTAATTGCTCTTTAATTTTCTCTGGATTAGCCGCTGGCTTATCTACCTTATTAATGGCAAAAATCATAGGAACACCAGCCGCTTGCGCGTGACTGATTGCTTCTTTTGTTTGTGGCATGATATCATCATCCGCAGCAATTACGATAATAGCGATATCCGTAACTTGAGCTCCACGTGCACGCATCGCGGTAAACGCCTCGTGACCTGGTGTATCTAAGAATGTGATTTTTTCGCCATTTTCTAAAATTACTCCGTATGCTCCAATGTGCTGTGTAATTCCTCCAGACTCACCCGCAATAACATTTGCTTTACGAATATAATCTAATAAAGAGGTTTTACCGTGGTCAACGTGACCCATTACAGTAACAATTGGTGCTCTATGAACTAAATCCTCTGGATTATCTTGAATAACTTCAGCAGCTTCTTCAATATCAGTTGTAATGAATTCAACTTCAAATCCGAACTCATCAGCTACAATAGATAATGTTTCAGCATCTAAACGTTGGTTCATCGTAACCATGATTCCAAGCGACATACATGTTCCGATTACTTTTGTAATAGGCACATCCATTAAAGATGCAATTTCACCTACGGTAACAAATTCTGTTACTTTTAATGTTTTGCTTCCTTCTTCTTGTGCTTGCAATTCATCATCAACACGTTGACGGTGAGAATCTCTTTTATCTCTACGGTATTTTGCCGATTTAGATTTATTACCTTTTCCTTGTAATCTTTCAAGAGTTTCTTTAATTTGGTTTTTAACGTCTTCTTCAGAAGGCTCTACCTTTTGAATAATTGGTTTTTTACCTTTATTAAATCCACCTCCAGCTGCACCACCTTTAACAAACTCTTTCTTAGGTCCGCCAGCGTTATTGTTTGCTCCAGGAGCTCCAGGTCCGCCCGGCTTGATAATACGTTTACGTTTGTTTTTGTTGTTATTATTAGCCGCATTTGCTCCACCAGCATTTGGTGCTTGAGGAGTTCCTGGCTTTTTAATATCTCTTTTAGGTTCTTCTTTTTTCTTTTTAGGTTTTTCAAATTGAGATAAATCAATTTTTTGACCTGTAAAAGTAGCACCTGACAACTTTTGGTATTGCGTTTCTATTTTTTCATCTACTGCTTCATCAGATGTAGTTTCTGCTTTCGCTTCAACTTCTTTAGTTGCCTTAACAACCTCTTCTTTTTTAGCAACAGGCGCTTCTTCCTTTATCTCTGTTTTAACTGGCTCTGAAGTTTTTTCAATAACTGGTTTCACTTCTGCAACCACAGGCTTTTCTTCCGTTTTAACAACAGGTTTTTCTTCAGAAACTGGTTTTTCAGACTTAACTTCTTGTTTTTTAGGATCTAAATCGATTTTACCAACTGCTTTTGGAGCAGACAAAACTGCTTTAGCTTTGATAATCTCTTGTCTTTGACGCTCTTCTTCCTGCAAACGCTTTGCTTCTTGTTCTTTTTCCAGTTCGCGTTTTAGCGCCTCTTTCTCTTTTCTTTTTTCTTCACTCACTTCAAGAGAGGCAACCTTATTCCCTTTGTCAGCAGAAAATTGACCGCATAAGACTTTGTATTCCTCTTGTGATATTTTAGCATTTGGACTTGACTCAATTTCATGACCCTTTTCTTTAAGAAAATCCACAGCTCTATCAAGAGAAATATTTAACTCCCTTAAAATTTTGTTTATTCTTATTACTCTTTCTTCAGACATATAACCTTTTTAAAATTCTTTGTATTGTTGTGTTGTTTGGTTAAAGAATTATCCTTCTAATTCCTCTTTTAATATATTGATTACATCTAAAATAGTCTCCTCTTCAAGATCTGTTCTTCTTACCAAGTCAGCAACATCTTGATTTAATACGCTTCTAGCTGTATCTAAACCGATTTTTTCAAATTCTTCAATTACCCACGCTTCGATTTCATCAGAGAATTCTCTTAATTCTACGTCATCTTCTTCTTGAGCAATGCCTTCTCTAATAACATCAATTTCGTAACCTGTTAATAAACTAGCTAATTTAATATTATTTCCGCCTCTACCAATAGCTTTAGAAACTTCTTCAATTTTTAAGAACACTTCTGCCGTTTTAGCTTCTTCGTTAATTTTAACGGTTGAAACTTTTGCTGGACTTAAAGCTCTTGTAATATATAATTGAGCGTTAGCTGTATAATTAATTACGTCGATATTTTCGTTTCCTAATTCACGAACAATTCCATGAATACGAGAACCTTTCATACCAACACAAGCTCCAACAGGGTCAATTCTATCATCATAAGAATCTACCGCTACTTTTGCCTTTTCACCAGGAATACGAACTACTTTTTTGATAGTAATTAAACCATCAAATACTTCAGGAATTTCTTGTTCGAATAATTTCTCAAGGAATTCTGGAGCAGTTCTTGACATGATGATTTGTGGTTTATTACCTTTCAATTCAACATTTTCAATAACACCTCTTACGTTATCTCCTTTTTTGAAATAATCATTTGGAATTTGTTTTTCTTTTGGTAAAACAATTTCATTTCCTTCATCATCCATCAAAATTACAGCTTTTGGACGAACATGGTGCACTTCCGCTGTATAAATATCGCCAATTAAATCTTTAAATTGTTTGTAAAGATTTGTATTATCGTGTTCATGAATCTTAGAAATCAAGTTTTGACGTAGTGCCAAAATAGCTCTTCTTCCTAATTGAATTAATTTTACTTCTTCAGAAACGTCTTCACCTACTTCAAAATCAGGCTCAATTCTTCTTGCTTCAGATAAAGAAATCTCAGAATTTTCATCTTCTACTTCACCGTCTTCTACTACTACACGATTTCTCCAAATCTCCATATCTCCTTTATCAGGATTAATGATAATGTCGAAATTATCGTCTGAACCGTATTTCTTTTTCAATGCATTTCTAAACACATCTTCTAAAATTGCCATTAGTGTAACTCTATCAATGAGTTTGTCGTCTTTAAATTCTGAAAACGATTCGATTAATGCAATATTCTCCATGTCAACTCTTTATTTTAAAATGATATTATAACAATTGCTTCTTTTATATTCTCGTAGGGAATTTCTAGTTTTTTATCTACTGTTTCTTTCCCTTTACCAATCTTTTTAGGCTCGCGTGCCTGCCACTCTAAGGTTATTTTTTCATCATCAGCCATTGTTAATTTAGCTTCAATTTCTTCCGATGAAATAGTTTTAACTTTTAGAGTTCTGCCTATATTTTTCTTGTATTGTCTTACTAATTTTAACGGACTTGAAACACCTGCCGAAGCCACTTCTAATGAAAAATCTTGCTCTTCTCTGTCTAAATTATTCTCAACTGCTCTACTTACGTCGATACAATCTTGCAAATTTACACCTGAATCGCCATCTAAAATTACACTAATTTTATTAGCTTCATTGATAGACAAATCAATCAAAAAAAGATGCTCACGTTCCGCCAATGCCGCATCCAATACTTCCTGAACTTTACTTTTAAATGTCATATTTTTATAAAAAGAGGCACGCTGTGCGTGCCTCATAATCCTTTGTCCTTTAATAACGTTGCAAATATACAAATTTTTTTGAATTAAAAAAAACATTGTCAGTTTGGATATTTTTTGTACTTTTATAGTGTAATTCACTTTACACCATTAAAATAACCTAAAACAAACTTATGAAACGAATTTTAGTACCAACCGATTTTTCAAAACACGCCGAATACGCATTAAAAGTAGCAGCTCAAATAGCAAAAAAAAATGACGGTGAAATCTTTTTAGTTCACATGTTAGAATTACCAACATCTGGAAATGACGCTCTTTCAAGAGCACACGATATCCCGGAATTAATGTTCTTTAAGAACGCTGCTGTAGCAAAATTAGACGAATTAATGGACGCTGCCTATTTAGACGGTGTTAAAATTTCAAGAATTATTCAATTTGAAATGGCTTTCGAAGGCATCATTAAAAACGGAGAAGCTCACAATGCTGATTTAATAGTTATGGGTTCTCACGGAGCTAATGGTTTTCAAGAAATGTTCATTGGTTCTAACACAGAAAAAGTAGTAAGAAACTCTAATGTTCCCGTGTTAGTAATTAAACGCGAAGAAGATACTTTCAGTGCTTCTAAATTTGTATTCGCTTCTGATTTTTCAGACGAAATCAAAAAACCATTTGAAAAAGTAGTTGAATTTGTTAATAAATTTGGTTCTCACCTTTATTTAGCAAACATCAATACTCCAAATAACTTTAAATCTACTAAAGTAGCTCAAAAACAAATGGACGAGTTTATTGCCAACTTTAAAATTGACAACTATTCTACTCATATTTACAATGATGTAAATGTAGAAAAAGGAATCTTACATTTCGCAAAAAGCATCGATGCTGATATTATCGGAATGAGCACACACGGAAGAAAAGGTTTATCTCACTTCTTTAACGGAAGTATTAGCGAAGATTTAGTAAACCACGCTAAAAGACCAGTTATTACATTTAAAATCTAATTTTTGAGATTTATATTGATAAAAAAAGACCGCAATTGCGGTCTTTTTTTATGTTAACCCATGATAGATTAGACACTTATAAAAATAAAAAAACTCCACTTATTTCTAAGTGGAGTTTTGTTGGCCCACAAGGACTCGAACCTTGAATGACGGTACCAAAAACCGGAGTGTTACCATTACACCATGGGCCAATACCTAACAACCTTTTCGATTGCGAGTGCAAATGTAATGCATATTTTTTATTCTGCAAATTTTTCTAAAAAAAATATTAAAAAAATTATTAAACCGAAATCGTAAACAAAAAAATAGTTTCTTTGTAGGAGAATATAGAAAAAACAAAATACAATATGAATTCATTCAACTTTAAAAAGTGGAACACTATTTTAGGATGGTCTACTTTTATGGTAGCATTAATTACTTATTCATTAACTGTAGAGCCTACCATGAGTTTTTGGGATTGTGGTGAATACATCGCAACTTCAGCCAATTTAGAAGTAGGTCACCCACCTGGAGCGCCATTATTTCAAATGCTAGGTGCTTTCTTCGCTATGTTTGCTTTTAGTCCAGACAAAATTGCTTTGATGGTGAACTATCTTTCTGTATTCTCAAGTGCTTTTACAGTTCTTTTTATGTTTTGGTCTTTGACAATATTGTTAAAAAAACTAATTATTGGCGAAAAAGAACTTTCAACAAACAACGCTATCATGATTTTAGGAAGCGCAGCAGTTGCTTCTTTATCATTCACCTTTACCGATAGTTTTTGGTACAATGCCGTAGAAGCTGAAGTTTATGCAATGGCAACCTTCTTAATTGCATTATTATTTTGGTTAGGATTACGTTGGGAACAAGAAATAAATACACCTAGAGGCAACAAATGGTTATTAATCATTTCTTTAGTTATTGGACTTTCATTCGGAGTTCACTTTATGGCTTTATTAACTTTTCCAGCTATTGGATTTCTATATTTCTTTAAAAAATACAATAACATTACAGTTAAAAGTTTCCTGATTGCAAACGTTGTCATTGTTGCAATTTTGCTTTTTATCTTTAAACTTTTACTTCCTTACACACTAGCTTTCTTTGGAAAAACGGAAATTTTCATGGTAAACAGCCTTGGAATGCCTTTTAACTCGGGAACCATTTTTGCTTTTATTTTAATAGTTGCTGCTTTCTATTTTGGATTAAATTATACTAAGAAAAAAGGACATGTTTTTTATAATACATTAATTTTATCTACTCTTTTCATCTTGATTGGATTTTCAACTTGGATGATGTTACCAATTAGAGCAAACGCTAATACTCCAATTAACGAAAACAAACCTTCAGATGCTGCAGAGGTTTTAGCTTACTACAATCGTGAGCAATATGGAGAACAAAAATTATTTTACGGACCTCAATTTTCTGATACTTATTCTGGATTAGATCCTGTAACTCCTTATTTAGACGATAAACCTAACTATGAGCGTGATTACAAAACAAAAAAATATGTAATTACTAATGATTATATCAACGCCAAACAAAATACAGATGATGCTCATAAAGCATTATTGCCAAGAATGTGGAGCAATGAACACAGAGAAAATTACATGATTTTTACTGAACCATTAGAGTTTAGAATTAATCCTGAATATGCTCACGAAGACGAATTGGTTCAAATTGTAACGCAATTTAGAAAAGCACACGCTGCTGGAGAAATTGACGAAGCCGATTATGACAAATTCTTAAAAGGATATGGTGAATATTTAATTGTAGACAAACCTACTTTCTTCAACAACATGAAGTTCATGATTCAATATCAATTTGGATATATGTATGTTCGTTATCTACTTTGGAATTTTGTTGGAAGACAAAGTGATGTTCAAGGAAAATATGACAACACTAATGGAAATTGGCTTAGTGGAATTAGTTTTATTGACGAAATGTTTATTGGAACTCAAAAAAATCTACCATCAGATATGCAAAACAATAGAGGAAGAAACACTTATTTCTTCTTGCCTTTTATTTTAGCAATTATTGGAATGGTTTTTCATGCCAAAAGAGATATTAAGAGTTTCTACGTTTTACTAGTTTTATTCTTATTTACTGGATTAGCATTAAAAATATACCTAAACGAAAGACCTTTCGAACCAAGAGAAAGGGATTACGCTTTAGTAGGTTCGTTCTACGTATTTGCCATGTGGATTGGGTATGGAATTTATGCTATTTTCGATACTTTGAAAAAATACATTCAACCAAAAGTAGCAATTCCAGTAGTTTTAGCAACTTCATTATTAGCTTCTCCTGTGGTTTTAGCAGCTCAAAACTGGGATGATCACGATCGTTCTAATAAAGATACTGCTTATACTATGGCAAAAGCATATTTAGATTCATGCGAACCAAATGCTATATTATTTACCATTGGCGATAACGACACGTTCCCATTGTGGTACATGCAAGAAATTGAAGGTTATAGAACCGATATTCGAATTGTAAATACAAGTTTATTCATGACCGATTGGTACATTGACCAAATGAAAATGAAAACGCATAATTCTGAACCAATTCCAAGTTCTTTCAATAGAGAGCAATACAAAGGAAGTAATAGAGATTATAGTTTATTCGTGGAAAGAACGAAAGAACCTTTATTATTAGACGAAATGCTTAAATTCATCGCATTAGATGATGAAAGAGCTAAAATCGAATTGAATAATGGACGTAAAATTAATTACTTCCCATCTAAAAAAGTGATTTACCCCATTGACAAAGCTGCAGTTATAAAAAACAAGGCTGTTTCAGAAAAATTCTATGATTCAATTGTTCCAGCTATTGAATTTGAAATTAAAGATGAAGCGCTTTACAAAAACCGCTTAATGATGCTTGACATCATAAATCAAAACAACTGGAAACGTCCTGTTTATTTCACAGGTGGAAGTTTTGGTGAAGACGATTACATTTGGATGAAAGATTACCTGCAATTAGACGGAATGTGCTTTAAATTAGTTCCTATTAAAACACCTGCAGAATCTCCAAGTCCAATGAAAATGGGACAAATTGATGCTGACAAAATGTATAATATTGTAATGAAATGGGATTGGGGTAATAGCGGCAAACCTATTATTTACCATGATCCAGAAACCCGTAAAAACAGCATTAGCTACAGAACTAATTTAGCTCGCTTAATGGAAGCTTTAATCATGGAAGGCAAAATGGATAAAGCAGAAAAAGTAATTGACTTGGCAATGGAAAAAATGCCTATTCAATATTTTGAATATTATTCGATGTTAGAACCTTTTGCAATTGGTTATTACGAAGTAGGTAAAAAAGAAAAAGCAAGAGCTATTATTTCTGAGGTAATTAAAAAATACCAAGAAAATTTAACGTTCTACAGCGGATGGAAACCTAGTGAGCAAAACTTTGGTGCAATGGATATTGTTACCGACATTGAAATGTATCGTGACTTAATCAAAGTTGCAGAATCGGCAGAAGATTTAGAATTCTACAATAAAGAAAAAGTGAAGTTCAACAATTTCAACAAAATGTTTGAACGTTTTGGAAGAAAAATGGAATAACTAATTTTCAAAGTATAAAATGTTCCAAGTGAAAGAAATTTCGTTTGGAACATTTTTTTTATACTAATTTTACAAGATGAACTTCAATTGGGTTAAAACAAATAAATGGATTAAAAAGATTTTTAATAATCTGGTTTGGGATATTCCAAATTCGGATAAAAAAATCTATTTAACTTTTGATGATGGCCCAATTCCAAAAGTAACCGAATGGGTTTTAGATATTTTAAAAACGGAAGATGTTAAAGCAACTTTCTTTTGTATCGGCGATAACATCCGAAAACATCCCGAAGTTTACAAAAGAATTTTGTCTGAAGGTCATCAAACAGGAAACCACACTTTCAATCACTTAAACGGATGGAAAACCGAGACTAATCAATATATCGATAATTTCAAGTTGTGCGAAACTGAAATCTTGAAACTGAACGCTGAACACTCATTTTTATTTCGTCCTCCTTACGGAAAAATAAAACCAAGTCAATCAAAAGCAATTCGACAATTTGGTTATAAAATAATCATGTGGGATGTTTTGAGTTATGATTTTGACTCAACCATTTCAGCAGAAAAATGTTTAGAAAACGCAATTTCAAATACAGAACAAGGAAGCATTATCGTATTTCACGATAGCCTGAAAGCAGAAAAAAATCTGAAATATGCATTACCAAAAGCAATACAAATTTTAAAAGATAAGGGGTTTGTTTTTGATGTAATAAAATAAAATTTTACTACAACTTGTCATCCTGAGCGCAGTCGAAGGGTTAGGCTTGTTCTTGCACTAAAGAAATCAATGTATTCGCATCAAGTTCGCCGCTTTGTCTCCATACCATTTGACCTTCTTTATAAATCATTAAAGTAGGCAAACCTTTAATACGAAGTGCTTCAGCTAATTCCTGATTTTTATCCACATCAATTTTAATTACACGTGCTTTATCTCCTAAAGCAGCCGCAACGTGACGAATTACTTCATTCATAGCTACTGAAGGTTCATTCCACTCTGTAAAAAAATCGATAAGTACAGGTACTTGAGCATCGATAAGTTCTCCAAATTTTGACATAAATTGAATTTATTAGTATCAAAAAAAATAATTTTCACACGAAAATAATATACAAATGTAGCATTTTTACTGAATTACGCTACATTTTCTCCTTTTTTTAGTTCAATAACCGTTATTTCGGGCATAATTCCTACTCTACCAGGATAAGCATGGAAGCCAAAACCACGATTTACATAAATATATCTTCCTGCATTTTCATACAATCCAGCCCACTGCTTGTAAACATATTGCACTGGACTCCATTTTACCCAACCCGGAATTTCTATCCCAAATTGGAAACCATGTNNGTGTATGACCCGAAAGTGTCAAGTGATAATGATTGTCATCGTGCTGAATTTTCTCATCCCAATGACTTGGATCGTGACTCATTACAATTTTAAAATCTTCTTTCGTTAGACCTTTCGAAGCTAAATTCAAATCACCACGTTCACCAAATTTTCTTCCCCAGTTTTCAACACCAACGATTGCCAATTCTTGATTGTCTTTTTTGACTTTCACATGTTCATTCAACAACAACTTGAAATCTATTTTATCATGAATCGCTTTTATTCCTTCAAAATTAGCTTGTTTTTCTGCTTGTGATTTCCAATCTAAATATTCGCCATAATCGTGATTTCCTAAAATCGAGAACTTTCCGAATTTAGGATTATGAATTCCTTTGAAAGTATCAATCCAAGGATCCATTTCGGTAGCGTGCGTATTTACGATATCTCCAGTAAACAAAACCATATCCGAATTTTGCTCATTAATCAAATCAATCGCATATTGAATTTTCTCTGCATCATCAAAACTTCCACTATGAACATCCGAAATGTGAGTAATCGTAGTTCCATCAAAAGCATCTGGTAAATCAGGAAAAAACAAGGTTTGTTTGATTACTTTGTAATTGTATTTTCCAATGGTAATTCCATATAAAAATGAAGCAAACGGAATAGCAGCTATTCCTAATGCAATCTGACTTACAAAACGTCTTCTTTCTGGTAAAAAACTCTCAGAACCACTTTTTGTTATCACACCAAATAATCCAGCAAAAAAACGAATAATGTCTTCTCCAAATAATATGATGGTCAATAATAATTTCGGCACATAAAGCAACAACAACAAACCAAAAGTCAACATGGTTTTTGGAGTTTGCCCTACACTTCTATCAAAATGATACAATTGATAAACAATATAAAATAAAGCGATTGCTGATGTTACATAGTAGAAAATAAAAAACCACTTCGATTTTATCAAAGTCTTAAATGCCTGAAAAGCATAGATTTCCAGAACAACAACAAATACTAAAAAAACAATCCAACGAATCATTAGCTCTTTTTTTTTGCAAAGTAAGTAACAAGTTAGACAAATTGATGCTGCATTAAATGAATTTTAACAAAGTTTTTTTAAGCAAAGAATTGTACTTTTACATTTTAAATGAAATTTCAGAACAATGTCACAAAAACGTCTTTTCCTTCTTGATGCCTACGCGCTTATTTTTCGTGGGTATTATGCTTTTATAAAAAATCCTCGTATCAATTCGAAAGGAATGGATACTTCCGCTATTATGGGATTCATGAATTCTTTAATGGATGTAATTAAACGCGAAAAACCTGACCATTTAGCGGTAGCTTTTGATAAAGGCGGAAGCGATTATCGTTTTGAAATGTATCAAGAATACAAAGCACATCGTGACGAAACTCCAGAAGCGATTAAAATTGCGGTTCCTTATATTCAAGAATTATTACGTGCAATGCACATTCCAATTATCGAAAAAGCAGGATTTGAGGCCGATGATTTGATTGGAACGTTAGCTAAACAAGCTGAAAAAGAAGGCTTTCAAGTGTTCATGGTAACGCCAGATAAGGATTTTGCCCAATTGGTTTCAGAAAATATTTTCATGTACAAACCAGCCCGAATGGGGAACGATATCGAGATTTGGGGAATTCCCGAAGTCTTAGAAAAATTCGAAATCGAGCGTCCAGACCAAGTAATTGATTTCTTAGGAATGATGGGCGATTCTGCCGATAATATTCCTGGATTACCTGGCGTTGGTGAAAAAACAGCTAAAAAATTCTTAGCGGAATATGGCACTTTAGAAAATTTATTAGCGAACACACACCAATTAAAAGGTGCAATGAAAGATAAAATCGAAGCCAATAAAGAATTGGGAATTTTATCCAAAAAATTAGCCACTATCCTACTAGATTGCCCGGTGACATTTGATGCTGACGATTACGAATTATCAAAACCCGATGTGGAGAAAACCGATGCTTTGTTTCAGGAATTAGAATTCCGCCAAATGAAAGCGCAGTTTGATAAATTATTTGGTTCTGGGAAAGAGTATGATGAAATTGATAGTAACGGAAACACTTCTGAAATTCAGCAACCCGTTAAAAAAGCTCCTACTAAAAAATCAAACGAAGACCAATTTGATTTGTTTGGTTTTAGTGATGAATCGGATGAACCAACAGCGAATCATTCGTATTATGCAACTTTGGAAAACACAACGCATTTTTACCAAATTATTCAAGGTGATTTGCCAGTAAAGTTGTTATTACAGAATTTATTAAATCAAACTTCGGTTTGTTTTGATACCGAAACTACTGGAATTGACGCTTTGAATGCTGAGTTAGTTGGTATGTCGTTCTCTTTCGAAAAAGGAAAAGGATTTTATGTTCCGTTGCCCGAAAATCAGGAAGAAGCACAAACATTAATTGAAAAATTCCGACCTTTTTTCGAAAATGAAAACATCGAAAAAATTGGTCAGAACATGAAATACGACTTGAAAATTCTTTCGAATTACAACATTCAAGTCAAAGGGAAATTATTCGACACCATGATTGCGCATTATCTAATTAATCCTGATATGCGTCATAATATGGATGTGTTGTCGGAAACCTATTTGAAATATGCACCAAAATCGATTGAAACTTTAATTGGTAAAAAAGGTAAAAATCAATTGTCGATGCGCGATGTTCCTTTGGAAGATATCAAAGAATATGCAACTGAAGATGCCGATATTACCTTCCAACTGGCAGCACATTTCCAACCGATTTTAGAAAAAGTAGGCACAAAAAAATTGTTTGACGAAATCGAAATTCCGTTAGTTCCTGTTTTAGCTGATATGGAAAAAGAAGGGATTCGTTTGGATGTGGAATTTCTAAAAAGTATGTCGGTTGACATGCAAAAAGAAATTGATGCGTTTGAACAACAAATCTACGAAACCGCTGGTGAGAAATTCAATTTGGCTTCTCCAAAACAGTTGGGCGATATTTTATTCGACAAACTAAAAATTGGTGGTGCAAAACAAAAGAAAACCAAAACCGGTCAATATGCTACTGGTGAAGAAGTATTAAGTTATTTGGCAAACGAACATCAAATTGTGCGCGATATTTTAGAATGGCGTCAAATGGTGAAATTGCAAAGTACGTATATTGATGCTTTACCAAATCAGGTCGATAAAAAAACAGGAAGAGTGCATACCGATTATATGCAAACGGTTGCCGCTACGGGTCGTTTGAGTTCGAATAATCCAAACTTACAGAACATTCCAATTCGTACCGAAAGAGGAAGACAAATTAGAAAAGCCTTCATTGCGCGCGATGAAAATTACACGCTACTTTCTGCCGATTATTCACAAATTGAATTGCGCATCATTGCCGCTTTGTGTGGTGAAGAAAACATGATAAAAGCATTTCAAAATCACGAAGACATTCACAAAAGTACAGCTGCAAAAGTCTTCAACGTACCTTTAGACGAAGTAACAAAAGAGCAAAGAAGTCATGCGAAAACCGTAAACTTTGGGATTATCTATGGCGTTTCGGCTTTTGGATTGAGCAACCAAACCAACTTATCTCGAAAAGAAAGTGCGGAATTAATTGAAGCGTATTATCAAACGTATCCAAAATTAAAATCGTTTATGACTTCGCAAGTAGATTTTGCTAGAGAAAACGGTTATGTAGAAACCATTTCAGGAAGAAGACGTTATTTGAAAGACATCAACTCAGCCAACGCGATTGTTCGTGGTGGTGCGGAACGAAATGCGGTAAATGCACCTATTCAAGGTTCGGCTGCGGATATCATTAAAATTGCGATGATTAACATCCACAAAAAACTTACTTCTGAAAATTGGAAATCAAAAATGCTATTGCAAGTACATGACGAATTAGTATTTGATGCGCACAACTCCGAATTAGAAAAAATTCAACCGATGATTAAACACGAAATGGAAAACGCCTTCAAAATGGCAGTTCCGTTAGATGTAGAAATTGGATTGGGTAAGAATTGGTTGGAAGCGCATTAGGAAAGTGGTCAGTGGACAGTAGCAGTTGGCAGATGGATTAGTTTTGTCATTTCGACGAAGGAGAAATCAAATTATATAACATCAAACCCGATACGTTTCAAAACCTATCGGGTTTATTTTTTGAAAATATTTTGCCATTTCAAATAATATTTAGATATTTGTCTAAATATATAAATTAATATGAACGCAATTTTCAAAGCCTTAAACGACGAAACCAGAAGAGATATTCTGGAATTGCTGCGTAAACAGGAAATGACGGCTGGCGATATTGCGGACCAATTTCATATTTCAAAACCCAGTATTTCGCATCATTTAGATATTTTAAAACGTGCGGATTTAGTTACGAGCGAAAAAAAAGGACAATTTGTAGTCTATTCTTTAAACACTACAATTGTTGACGATATTTTGCAATGGATTATTACCCTAAAAAAATAAATTATGGAGAAGTTTAAAAAAGAAATTCCGTTTTTAGCAATTGCTTTAATTCCTTTTGTTTATCTAATTTACATTTGGAATCATTTACCAGAAAAAGTTCCTATGCATTGGAATGGCGCTGGAGAAATTGACCGTTACGGCGATAAAAAAGAACTAGTAGTAATGCTTTTTATGTTAGTAGGAATTACTTACATCATCTTTTTAGTGATTCCGTTCATAGACCCAAAACAAAAATTACAAAACATGGGCAACAAACTGAATAATCTACGAATGATTCTTACTTTATTTATGTCGGGTTTGGCGGTTTTTATTTTGTACAGTGTGCAACAAAAAAACAGTAATCCTGGATTTGTGTTTGCAATTATTGGCTTGCTTTTTGCTTTCTTAGGTAATTATTTCAAAACCATAAAACCAAATTATTTCATTGGGATAAAAACACCTTGGACATTAGAAAACGAAGAAGTTTGGAAAAAAACACATGTGCTAGGCGGAAAATTATGGTTCGTTGGCGGACTTCTAATGGCATTGACATTTTTGTTACCAAACGAAATGCAATTGTATACTTTTTTAGGAATTACTGCCGTTATTAGCATTGTTCCGATTGTATATTCGTATTTGGAATTTAAAAAAATCAAAAATCAGTAACAAAATAAAATCTCAACTACTAATTAGTAAAACAAAAAATCATGAAGAAATTACTATTACTTTTTGTATTTGCCTTTTCTACTTTCACTTTTGCGCAAGATAAATTTACCCGAATTGATAGTTTGTTAAACTATTTAAACGAAAACAACAAATTCATGGGTTCGTTAACTATTCGCGAAGGAGAAAATGTAGTTTTTAATAAAGCGTATGGTTTTGCCGATGTAGAAAAGAACATCAAAGCCGATCGTTTAACACGTTATAAAATAGGTTCGATTTCAAAAACCTTCACAGCTGTTATGGTCATGCAATTGGTTGAAGAGAAAAAACTAACCTTGCAAACCAAACTGAATCGTTTTTATCCAAAAATGCCAAATGCAGAAAAGATTTCGATTTACGATTTATTACATCATAGAACCGGAATTGTAGACTATATAAATCAGGATACAACTTTTCATGCTTCGTTAGATAAAAAATATTTGAAAGAAGATATTTTGAAAGTAATCACTTCATTAAAATCTAATTTTGAACCCGGAAGTAAATACGAATATAGCAATTCTAATTATTTCATTTTGGGATGTATCATCGAAAAGCTAACTAAAAAATCATACGCTGAAAATTTACAAAATCGCATTGTAAAAAAAACGGAACTAGGAACTTTTGAAGATAAAACCGAAATGACTGCTAAAGGTGCGGTTACCAATAAAGTTTTCGTTCCAACAACTTATTTCAGAGAAGAAGCTACAAATACAGCAAACAAAGAAAGTTATTCTTATTATTTTGATGGAGAAAAATGGGCAAAGTCTTATGAAAATCACAATTCCATAGCGTTTTCTTCTGGTGGAATTACTTCAACGACTGCTGATTTAACGAAGTTCATTTATGCTCTTTTCAATGGAAAATTAGTTAGCCCAACTTCTTTAGACCAAATGAAAGAAATTAAAGAAGGTTACGGAAAAGCTTTGATTCAGTTTCCTTTTGGAGAAAGACGTTTTTATGGTCATGGTGGAAGAATTGAAAATTTCAGTTCAATGTTAGGTTATTATCCAACGGAAAAAATGGGTTTTTCTATAATATCCAATGGAGATAATTTTGTGCAAAACGATATCATCATAGGAATCCTAAGTATTTACTACAAAATGCCGTTTCCGTTTCCACAATTCATGAAAATGGACAAAGGTGAATTAGCAAAATTTATTGGAACTTATGCTTCAAAAGAAATTCCATTAAAAATTACGGTTTCCGAAAAGAATGGCGAATTATTTGCTCAAGCAACAGGACAAGGTGCATTTCCACTAACATTTAAAGAAAAAACAACTTTCGTTTTTGCAGCTGCCGGAATTGAAATGGTATTTGGAGACAACTCTTTTATACTAAATCAGGGCGGAACGAAATTCAACTTTACAAAAGAATAATATGCAGAACACCATCGCTACCATCAAAAGCATTACCAATAGTAAATATCTCGATATCATTGGAGTGGTTTTGGTGGTGGGCGTTTCGGTGTATTTAGAATATTATAAAACTACGTACGATTTTAGTTTTGACGGAAAGAATTACTCGTTTTACTTAGGCTATTTTTCCATTTTAAACACTTGTTTATCGATGATGGCGACGCGATTGGTCACTAAGAAAAACAATATTGGGAACTTAATCAGCACTTGCAATACCTTATTAAGTGGAAGTATTGATTATCTTTTGGGAAATATTGGTGCGATTTTAACCTATCCTGTTTCGTTTTTTGGAAATTATTTTGCGTTCCGAATTTGGAAAAAGAAACAATTTTTAAATGCAATTGACAGCATCTTTTTCCGAAATATGGCATTTGGTTTACTCCTTTCGTTAGTATTGAATTACATTGCTTTCACCACTTTCTCTGATAAAGCTATTGATTGGAAATTATTTTTTGCCATCGCCATTCCAGCCGGAATTAGTTTTGGCGGTACTTTTAATATAGGAAGAATGTATCCCGACAATTGGATTAACTGGCAAGTGTATAATTTATTCAAAATTGTACAAAACGTGATGCTAATGAACATTGCCAACACCGCAAAATATGTGTTTTATATGTTCAATGCGATTTTGGGTTATATCACTTGGAAGGATGATAAAGCGAAACAATTATAATTTACGAGTAGATTCTCTCTGACGCAACTCCGTTTTAATCACAACAGTTTGCGGTTGGTAAAACTCGTCTTTAGAATTGAGTTTATGAATTAATAATTCGGCTGCTTTCGCTCCAATTTCTGGTGCGTGTTGGCTCACGGTAGATAAACTCGGGGTTAATCGTCTTGACCAAACACCATCGGCAAAACCAATAATATTTAACTCTTCTGGAATTTTGATTCCTTGTTTTAGCGCCATTCGCATTGTCATGGTGGAACTGTGTTCGTCTAAAGCAAAAATGGCATCCGCTTTTTTAGATGAAATCAGTTGTTGTAATTTTACATCGAAATCTTCAATTGAGGTTTCTAGGATAATTAAATTTTCGTCAATTGACAAATTAGCATCAGAAAGTGCTTTTTTATATCCTTCTAGTCTTAATTTTCCAACACTTAAATTATGAATCGTAGAAAGTAAAGCGATTTTTTTACTTCCTAATTTTATCAAATGCGAAGTAGCATCATAGGCCGAATCAAAATCATCTACCACTACTTTATCGCAGTTAATACCATCGGCTACTCTATCAAACATAACGATAGGCGTTCCGCTATTCATAATATCTTTAAAATGTTTGTATTCTTTTAAGGATTGCGTTTCTTCGGCAATAGCCACAATAAAACCATCAATAGTTCCATTGTTAAGCATGTCCATTACTTGTTGCTCTTTATTGAAAGATTCGTTTGAAATTCCAGTAATCACATTATAGCCTTTTGCCAAAGCTTCTTTTTCAATACCGCTGAACACTTTCGCAAAAAATGGATTTAGAATATTAGGAATAATTACACCTATAGTATTGGTACGTTGATTTTTTAAATTCTTAGCAATACTATTAGGTTTATAATTTTGCAAAGCGGCATACTCTTGAATTTTTATCTTAGTAGCTTCACTGATTTCTGGGCTATCACTTAATGCTTTAGAAACGGTAGAAATTGATACGCCAAATTCGAGGGCTATTTGTTTTAGAGTTGCTTTTGCTTTCATTTATTATTACGATTATAAAACAAATATAATAAAATACCACCATGTTGGGGGAATATGGTGGACTACAAATTAAAAAATGTTACTTTTTAATTAAACTAACAATAAACAACAACAACCAAGCACCACAAGCAGCAATAAGTATTTGCCAAAGCAAGCCTCCGCCACCAATTCCTAATTTTCCAGCAAGATAACCGCCAACAAAACCACCTAAAATTCCAGCAATAATGTTACCAATTAATCCAAAACCAGAACCTTTCCATAATTGACCAGCTAACCAACCAGATACTGCCCCAATAAGTAAAAAATACAAAAATTCCATAGTTAATAATTTTAAAGTTATTTTTAAAAGTAAGAAAACTATTTGAAATTTAACACTTTATACCTAAAAAACATATTAACAATAATTTTTACAACCCTAATTTGCCAATAAAAATATTTTTTAGTCGGCTATTTGTAATTCTAATAAATAATTGTACTTTTGCACTCCCTTTATTGGGAATGGAATGTTTAATTTAAATTAATTATTGTGAACACATTAAGCTACAAAACAGTATCAGCCAACAAAGCAACTGCAGACAAGCAGTGGATTGTTGTGGACGCTGAAGGGCATAACTTAGGTCGTTTATCTACAAAAGTAGCAATGCTTTTAAGAGGTAAATACAAGCCAAGTTATACACCGCACGTTGATTGTGGGGATAACGTAATTGTTATCAACGCAGAAAAAATCAACCTTACTGGTAACAAGTTAGATGACAAAACGTACATCAGACACACAGGTTACCCAGGAGGTCAAAGAACTTTAACTGCTAAAGTAATGCAACAGAAAAACCCTGCATTATTAGTAGAAAAAGCTATCAAAGGAATGTTACCTAAAAACAAATTAGGTGCTGAATTATTCCGTAATTTAAATGTATATGTAGGTTCTGAGCACAAACATGCTGCTCAAACACCTAAAACCGTTAACCTAAACGATCTTAAGTAATGGGAGTTATTCACAAAATCGGTAGAAGAAAATGCGCTGTTGCACGTGTTTATGTTTCAGAAGGAACAGGGAAAATCACTGTAAACAAAAGAGAATTCACTAACTACTTCCCAACTGCAACTTTACAGTACAAAGTTATGCAACCAATGTCTATGACAGAAAATGCATCAAACTTTGACGTTAAAGTAAACGTATATGGTGGTGGTTCAACAGGACAAGCAGAAGCTGTGAGAATGGCTATTGCTAGAGCAATGTGTGAAGTTGAGGCTGAAAACAGAGCTATCCTTAAACCAGAAGGATTATTAACAAGAGATCCTAGAATGGTTGAACGTAAAAAATTCGGTCAGAAAAAAGCACGTAAGAGATTCCAATTCTCGAAACGTTAATATTCGATATTTATCAGAATATTTTTTCAGATACATTTTTACAATTAAAATTGAATTAAAAACAAAGTTGTCGATATTCCTTGTAAAAAGGGAATTAGTTTAGCATCTAAATTTTCAAGACCAACGCAAGTGACTACTTGAAAATTGCTAATCACGGAACGTAAACTATTACACAATGGCAAACAAAATTGACGTTAAAGAGTTATTAGAAGCAGGTGTACATTTCGGACACATGACTCGTAAATGGGATCCAAACATGGCTCCTTACATTTATATGGAGCGTAATGGTATTCATATCATTAACCTATATAAAACTGCAGCTAAAATTGAAGAAGCTAACGAAGCTTTGAAAAAAATTGCTGCATCTGGTAGAAAAGTATTATTCGTTGCTACCAAAAAACAAGCGAAAGATATCGTTGCTGAAAAAGCAGCAGCTTGTAACATGCCTTACATCACTGAAAGATGGCCTGGTGGTATGTTAACTAACTTCGTAACTATCCGTAAAGCTGTTAAGAAAATGGCTTCTATTGATAGAATGAAGAAAGACGGTACTTTCATGACTTTATCTAAAAAAGAAAGATTGCAAGTAGATCGTTTACGTGCAAAATTAGAGAAAAACTTAGGTTCTATTGCTGACATGTCTAGACTTCCAGCAGCTCTTTTTGTAGTAGACGTTAAAGCTGAGCATATCGCGATTAAAGAAGCTCAAAAATTAAACATTCCAGTTTTCGCAATGGTTGATACGAATTCGGATCCACGTCCAATTGATTTCGTTATCCCTGCAAATGACGATGCTTCTAAATCAATCGATAAAATTTTATCTTTAGTATCTGCTGCATTAGTAGAAGGTCTTTCTGATAGAAAAGTTGAAAAAGATGAATTACCAGCTAAAGAAGTAGAAGCTACTGAAGCTCCTGCTACTGAAACTGAAGCATAAATCAATTAATTCCAAGAATTAAATTCCAAATTCCAAACTTGTTGTAACTTTTAGTTAGCAATTTAGTAAAATTGGAATTTGGGATTTAGTAATTGGAATTTTTACTTTTATAAACAACAAATAAAAAACATACAAAATGGCAAATATTACTGCTGCAGACGTAAATAAATTAAGAACTATCACTGGTGCTGGAATGATGGATTGTAAAAAAGCATTAGTGGAAGCAGAAGGAGATTTCGATTTAGCTATCGAAAACTTAAGAAAAAAAGGTCAAAAAGTAGCTGCTAACCGTTCAGATAGAGAATCTACTGAAGGTGCTGCTATTGCTGTTATCAATGCTGACAAAACAGCTGGTGTAGCAATTACATTAAACTGTGAAACTGACTTCGTAGGTAAAAACGAATCTTTCGTAAAATTAGCTACAGATTTAGCTAACCAAGCATTAAACTATGCTACTAAAGAAGAATTATTAGCTTCTGATTTCGGTGGAATCACTGTTGCTGAGAAATTAATCGAGCAAACTGGAGTTATTGGAGAAAAAATTGAAGTAGGTTCTTTCGAAAGATTAGAAGGTGCTTTTGTTGGATCTTACATCCACGCTGGTAAAATTGCTACTTTAGTTGCCTTATCTGCAAATGTTGAAGGAGCTGACGAAGCTGCTAAAAACGTTGCAATGCAAGCTGCTGCAATGAACCCAATTGCTTTAAACGAAGCTGGTGTTGATGCTGCAATTATTGAAAAAGAAATCGAAATCGCTAAAGAGCAATTAAGAGCTGAAGGTAAACCAGAAGCAATGTTAGAAAACATTTCTAAAGGAAAAATCCAACGTTTTTACAAAGACAATACTTTAGTAAACCAAGATTATATCAAAGACGGTTCTATGAGTGTTGCTGCTTACATTAAATCTGTAGAAGCTAACTTAACTGTTTCTGGATTTAAAAGAGTTGCTTTAGGATAATTTTCCTAATTCAAAACATATAAAAACTTCAATCTTAGGGTTGAAGTTTTTTTTTATGTTATAATTCTCCTACTTTTGATAAAACAATTGCAATGTTTCAAAGAAAAAAAGACATCATATACGTAGTATTAGCAGGTATTTTTATCACAAACGCTTTAGTAGCAGAGTTAATTGGCGGGAAATTAATTCATGTTGGAAATACCGTAATGAGTTTAGGAATTTTACCTTGGCCAATCGTATTCATCACAACCGACTTAATCAACGAATATTTTGGCGAAAAAGGAGTAAAAAAATTATCTTTCATAACCGCTGGATTAATTGCATACACGTTTTTTCTTTTACTGATAGGACTTCAAATTCCAGCAGTAAAAGGAGATGGATTAATTTCTGACGAACAATTTAATGCAGTATTTGGTCAGAGTATGTGGATTATTGTAGGAAGTATTACAGCGTTTTTAGTTTCGCAATTAATTGATGTTACCATTTTTCATTTCGTTAAAAACCGAACCGGAAAGAAAATGCTTTGGTTAAGAAGTACCGGTTCAACTGTAATTTCGCAATTATTTGATAGCTTTATCGTTTTGGGAATTGCCTTTTGGTTGCCTGGAAAAATAAATGGCGAAACATTTGTAGCATCTGCATTTACAGGATATTCAGTTAAACTAGGAATTGCTATTTGTTTAACGCCTTTAATTTATCTCGGACATTATTTAATTGACAACTATTTAGGAGCAGAAAAACATGGAAACTAAACAACGATGCGCTTGGTGCGAAAAAGATGATTTATATCGAAATTATCATGATAACGAATGGGGAAAACCGGTTTATGATGATGCAACTATTTTCGAATTTTTGATTTTAGAAACCTTTCAAGCGGGATTAAGTTGGTATACTGTTTTAGCCAAAAGAGAAAACTTCAGAAAAGCATTTGATAATTTTGATTTGATAAAAATTGCGAATTATTCAGAAGATAAAATGGCGGAATTAGCAGAAGATGCAGGAATTATTCGAAACAAATTAAAAATCAAAGCTACGGTTACTAATGCTCAAGCTTTTATAAAAGTTCAGGAAGAATTTGGGACATTCTCTAAATACATTTGGGGTTTTGTTGATGGAAAACCGATTGACAACCAACCCAAAACCTTGAGCGAAGTAAAAGCAACTACTCCTATTTCAGACGCATTAAGTAAGGATTTGAAAAAACGCGGATTCAAATTTGTAGGTTCAACCGTAATGTACGCCCACATGCAAGCCACAGGAATGGTAAATGACCACATATTAGAATGTCACACAAGAAAATAGTTTAGAATTATTTTATGATGAAATATTTAGAATTTCGATTAACTAATAAAAACAAAAATTATGAGAATAAAAATTTATTCAAAAAAATGCTTTTTGATTTATTAGAGTTCCTTCTGGAAAAAATTATTCCAATATCAAATCCTATTCAAAGTAAACTGATTGATAAAGTTGAATATTGGATGATTGAATTTGAAATTCTAAGTGGTAATCCAATTCGAGAAATTGGTTTAGATATAAATAAAAATGTTATTGTTAAATTTCCCTTCAAAAATGATTATGGTTATTGGTTAGACAATAATTTGACCCTTAATGACTTTATAGCTAAATTTGAAACAAAAGAAATCAAACAAACAGATTTTGAGGAAAACTGGATGAAAATTATCTAAAATTATGAGCAACGATCCACTTCACGGAAAGCCTTTAAAGGAAATTGTAGAACAATTAGTAAACTTCTATGGCTTCGACACATTAGCCGAATTAATCAACATCAAATGTTTTAAGGAAAATCCATCGGTAAAATCAAGCTTAACGTTCTTGAGAAAAACAGATTGGGCAAGGAAAAAAGTGGAAGAATTGTATGTGAGAACTTTGCCTAAACTTTAGACTTCAACACCATCAAAAAATCTTCTCTGTCAATTTCAACACAACCTAAACTATCTAAATGGTCGTTATAGACTTGACAATCTAATAAATGATAGTTTGCCATTTCTAATTGTTTTGCTAACGCAATAAAAGCTAATTTACTAGCATTTGACACTTTTGAAAACATACTTTCACCACAAAAAATGTGACCTAAATCAACGCCATACAAACCACCTACTAATTCGTCATTTTCCCAAACCTCAACACTTTTTGCGATTCCTAATTCGTGCAATTTACAATAGGCTTCTACCATGTTATCAGTAATCCAAGTGCCAGGTTGATCTTTTCTAGAAATCCTTTTGCAATTTAAAATTACGTCTCGAAAAGCGGTATTAAAAGTAACTTTGAATTTTCTTTGATTGATTATATTTCGCATGCTTTTCGAAATTTTTAAATCTTCAAAAAACAAAACCATGCGTTCTGGTGGGCTCCACCACAAAATCGGCTCATCATCTTCAAACCATGGAAATATTCCCGATTTATAGGCTAATACAAGTCGTTCTGGAGATAAATCACCTCCAACGGCTACAATCCCTTCAGGCGAAGCTATTTCTGCTGGCGGAAAATATAATTCTTTAGTTAAAAAATACATTCGGTAAAGTACAAGTTCAAGATCAAATTTCAAATTCAATAAAAAAGTCAGAAATTCAAGTATCACTTAAACTTCTGACTTCCATCTTCCGACTTCTAACTTATTAGAAAGGTAAATCGTCGTGTTCTTCTTCTTTAAAGTTGGTTGCTGGCTCAAAAGCTTCTGATGCAGGCATTGGTGGCATTTGTGGTGCACTTGGCGCTTCTGCTTGCACTTTTTCAATTCTCCAACCTTGTATAGAGTTAAAAAATTTAGTTTCTCCTTGTGGATTAACCCATTCTCTTCCTCTTAAATTGATAGAAACTTTTACTTGTTCTCCAACATTATAATTGTTTAACAAATCTGTTTTGTCTTGTGCAAACTCAATCAAAATGTGTTGAGGATATTGCTCTTCTGTAGTCACCACAAGTTCTCTTTTTTTGAAAGAAGCACTTACTTGTTGTACAGGATTAATTAATTTTACTCTTCCTAAAACTTCCATAATACTTAAATTTATTTTTTTGCTAATAACAATTTCCAAGCATCAATAGCTTTTCCGCTGTCTACATACTCTTTTGCTTTATGAAATTTTGTATCCATATCATCCGCACTTAAAACCGCTTTTACTTCAAAATTTTCTTTTACAAATATAGCAATTTCTTCTTCGGTTGGAATATTTTCTATGTTACCTAATTTTCCTAAATCATTCCCTGTAAAATAGCCACTTTCTTTAATAAAATCAGGAATCATGTCAACACCAATTCCTAAAGTAGTTAATGGTTTTTCCACTTCAAACATACCTACATTTGAACGACTGTACCAATTGCCACCCATTCGGGCAACCAAATCAATTTTGTGCTGGTCAATCATTCCTGTTGCATCTAAAACGGCTTCGTTGATATGAATTTTTACCACTTCACAAATTACTAAATTTCCTGCTCCGCCTTGGTCGCCTAATGCGATTACATCATTAATCTTACATTCAAATTGTACAGGACTTTCAGCCACTCGAAATGGTTTCACTTTGTCTGATTTTAGCATCGTAAATCCTGCTTTTTCAAACTCATTTACACCATCTGGATATTCGGTACTTGATAATGACATTTGCTGTACGATATCATAATTCACTACATTAATTACAACTTCTTTAGTGTTTTGCGCATTAATCAACGTGTGTTTTGTAGTATTATCGCGTACGCGTCTTGCTGGCGAAAAAATCAAAATCGGCGGATTTGAACTAAACACATTGAAGAAACTAAAAGGCGATAAATTTGGATTTCCATTACTATCCATAGTACTTGCAAAAGCGATAGGTCTTGGCGCAACTGCACTTTGTAAATATCCTTGTAATTTTGCAGGCGCTATTTCTTTTGGATCGATGCTTAACATACTGAAACTATTTTTTACAAAGATAACAAACAAATACAAGTTCAATTACAAGAATAAACATCAAATTAAAAAGGATTTTAGTATTTTTACTTCAAATACGAATACATGCAGTTTTCAGAAAGGCGAAATCTTACGCGTTGGTTTATCATATTAGCATCTTTTTTCATTGTAATTTTAATACTTTGGAATACGTATAACTTTTTTCAAATTTTCAAAAACGAAGAACGAGCAAAAATGGAATTTTGGGCAAGCGCTCTTACCACGATTGCTAATGCAAATGAAAACACTGACATAGAACTTCCTTTGCAAATTATTACAAAAAACACAACCATTCCTATTTTTATTACCGACAGTAAAGAAAACATTATTGATTTTAATAATATTGATGAAGAAATTTCTAAAGATAGTATAGCTTTAAAAAAATATTTCAATTCTGTAAAAAACGACAACCAACCCATTAAAATGGAGCGTTCAAACAGTAAATATCAATTGGTTTATTACGGAGATTCGCCTTTATTGAACAAACTAAAATATTATCCTGTTGCTTTATTACTGATTATTATTTTGTTTGGCGCCGTTGTTTACAATTTTTACCGAGCTACCAAAATGGCAACTCAAAATAAACTTTGGGCCGGAATGGCAAAAGAAACCGCACATCAAATTGGAACACCTTTGTCGTCGTTAATTGGTTGGTTAGAAATTTTAAAATTAGACAATGTAGAAGAAAGTACGATTGTTGAAATTGAAAAAGACATTACGCGATTACAAACTATTACCGATAGATTTTCAAAAATAGGAAGCGAACCTGTGTTAGAAAAACGCGATATTATTGAAGACACGAAAAATACCGTTGATTATCTACAAACTAGAGTTTCTCAGCAAGTTGTTTTTACTTTTAAAGCTCCCGAACATCCTATTTATGTGGAAATTAATCCCGCTTTGCATAGTTGGACGATTGAAAATTTAGTTAAAAATGCCATTGATGCGATGAAAGGAAAAGGCGCATTAGATATCACAATTTCGGAGTTGGAAAACATGGTGAAAATTAAAATTACCGATACTGGAAAAGGAATTCCAAAAAACCAATTTTCAAAAGTTTTTGAACCTGGATTTACTACGAAAAAAAGAGGTTGGGGATTAGGTTTATCTTTAACTAAACGAATTGTTCAAGAATATCACAAAGGAAAAATAAAAGTTGAACAATCGGAAATTGGCAAAGGAACCACTATGCAGATTAGCTACAAAACGACATAAAAAAATCCCGATTCAATCGGGATTTAATTTTTATAAGTTTGAAGCAATTTGCTTCGCTAATTCTTGAAACTCTTCTGGAGTTAAACTAGTTTTTCTTTGAAAACGCATATCATCCATATCTTGAAGCGGAATTAAATGTACGTGAACATGCGGTACTTCTAATCCTACCACAGCAACACCAATTCGTTTACATTCAACTGATTTCTCAACAGCTTTTGCTACTTTTCTAGAAAACTTCATTAATCCTAAATAATGCTCTTCTTCCATATCAAAGATTTTATTAATCTCTTGTTTTGGAATACATAAGGTATGTCCTTTCGCATTAGGATTTACATCTAAAAAAGCCAAATAATTTTCATCTTCGGCAATTTTATAACAAGGAATTTCTCCGTTTACTATTTTGGTGAAAATACTAGCCATTTTATATAAAATTAGTCTCTTGTAATTTCTAAAACATCAAATTTCAACACACCGTTTGGAACAATGATTTCTGCTACTTCTCCAACAGATTTTCCTAGTAATCCTTTTCCAATAGGAGAAGTTACTGAAATTTTCCCTGTTTTTAAATCCGCTTCACTTTCTGCTACTAATGTATATTTCATTTCCATACCATTAGCTTGATTTTTAATCTTAACAGTAGACAATACTAATGCTTTTGATAAATCTAATTGCGATTCATCAATTAAACGAGCGTTAGCCACTACTTCTTCCATCTTAGAAATTCTCATTTCTAATAATCCTTGCGCTTCTTTAGCGGCATCATATTCTGCATTCTCAGATAAATCTCCTTTATCTCTTGCTTCTGCAATAGCTTGTGACGCTTTAGGGCGCTCTATACTTTTAAGTTGATCTAATTCGTCTCTTAATTTTTTTAATCCTTCTGCGGTGTAATAAGATACTGTACTCATAACTTCATTGTTTATAAAATAGAAAGAATCCCACCTACATGGGATTCCTTTTCACAAAGATAGTAATTTATTTTTAATATTAATTTATGATACTAAGTAATGTTTTGTCAAAAGGAATTAATTAAATTTGTTTCATCATTTTTAGAAAAAAACATGAAAAAATACATAATACTCCTCTTGTTACCATTGTTTTTAAGTTGTGAAAAAGAAAATTTTTCAAACAATAATCCGTATTTACCAAATTATGGTTTTACTGTAAATATCAACATGAATTTACCACAATATAGCTCACTACAGTTTCCAAGTAACGCTGTTTATATTAGTGGTGCTGGAGTTGGGGTAAGAGGAATTTTTGTCTTTAATACTGGTGGAAATTACGTTGCATTTGATGCGGCTTGTCCTAATCAAGCTTTGAGTTCATGTTCTACTATGACTTTAAGTGGCATTGATGCAATTTGCCCATGTGATGATGTACGATATAGTTTGTTTTCAGGTCAAGCCCAAGGCATGCAATACCCAATGAAGCAATATAGAGTGGAACAATTAGATGCAGTTTCGCTTCGCGTTTATAACTAATAAAAAAGCCTGAAAAATAAAACTTTCAGGCTTTTTTCAACTTAACTTAATCTAACTAAAATTTTAAACTCATTCCAATAAGGAAATTAATTCCCGCTTGTGGATAGTAACCTGTTCCTTCAATGGTTATAGGAGTTGGCCCCGACCAAGTATCATCATACGTATAGAAATAACCGTTTGATTCGTATTCTACATCAAAAATATTATTTACTAACGCTGAAAAAACAATCGATTTGATTCCTTTATTAATTTGCCAATCGTAAGAAGCGTTAAAATCATTTACAAAATAACTATCCAATTTAGAATTCTCTGAATCGATATTTCCCATATATTGATCTCCAACAAATTTTGATAATACTGATAATTGCAATTCTTTAACCGGTAAATAAGAAAATCTATTTCCAAAAATAAAATTAGGAGAATATGCAATGTTTGTATTTCCTAAATTTTGAACCACTCCATCACGTTGGAAATAAAAATCTTCATTTCTGTTTTGACTTACAGTTATATTCGGATTCAAAATTAATTTATCTGTTAAAGCAATTGTAGATTCTACTTCTAGACCTAGTCTATAACTCTTTCCACTATTTGTGAAAATTGGAGAACCCACATCGTTTAATGCTCCCGTCATCACCAATTGGTCGTTATATCGCATGTAAAATGCATTGGCGTATAATTTTACTTTTTTAGTGTTGTATTTCCAACCCAATTCATAGTCAAATAAACGTTCTGGTTTTATAGCACCACTTTCGTAATCGTCTCGTCTTGGCTCTTTGTTAGCTATTCCAAAATAACCATAGAAAGAATTCTTAGCATTCAATTGGTAATTCAAACCTGCTTTTGGATTAAAGAATCTAAATGTATCATTTACATCATCAAATTTTACACTTGTGGCGTCATAAAAAACCATTCTGTATTGTAAATCGGCAAATAAATTCAACTTGTTTGTAACGTTGTATGATGCTTTTGTATAGAAATTCACATCGTCTTTATTTCCGTAATTATCATAATATCTATTTGGATTTGGAATATAATTCTGTGTCCAAACTACTTCTCCATAGTGCAATCCTAAATAACGATTGGCTGCTCCACCAAATAATAAATCGATTTTAGCTGTTTTGTAATTTAAGGAAAATGTTGCTCCGAAGAAATCATTATCTAACCAACGTTTTCTAACTAAATCAGAAATTGAATTCCCATTAAAAGCTGGCAAATTATATTCAGCTAAATCTTCATCTTCTTTATATTGTTCAAAGTAACCTTTTCCAATGGTGTAATGTAATGCCGCATTCGAAATCCAACTCTCCGACCATTTTTCTGTCCAATGCAATTGAAAATGGTTTTGCCAATAATTATCGGTTTCATTATCGTAGAATTGCATATTTCCGAATTCATCGAAATACATTCCCGCAGGATTGAATGTTCGGTCGTTTCTTAGTTTTTCGGGATCTTCAATTCCGTACCAAGCTTGATAGGTTTTCTCTTTTCCGCCAAATGCTAAAAACTTAATTAAAGTAGATTCCTTCACATAATTAGCATTAAAGAAATAACCAAACATATTTGATGTTGCTCTATCGATAAATCCATCCGAAGCTATATTGGAAATTCTCCCATTCAGTTCGAAATTATTATGCAAGCCAGTTCCAAAAGATAAGGTATGCTTTCTCGTATTAAAACTTCCGAAAGAATTTGAAATTTCGGCATATGCTTTTTCTTGATACGATTTGGTTGCCATGTTCAAACTAGCACCAAAAGCTCCAGCTCCGTTAGTTGAAGTTCCAACTCCTCTTTGTAACTGAACACTCTCTAAAGACGAAGCAAAGTCGGGTAAATTCACAAAAAAAGTTCCTTGACTTTCACTATCATTAAAAGGAACTCCGTTTAAGGTAACGTTAATTCGAGAACCATCAGAACCACGAACTCTCATGTACGTATAACCCACGCCATTTCCAGCATCGGTTGTGCTAACCACAGAAGGCAAATATTGCAACAAAATTGGCACATCTTGACCTAGATTTCGTGGTGCAATTTCTTCTTTGGAAACATTTGTAAATGTAATTGGATTTTTGTCTTTTGCTCGAACAGACGAAACCGTAACTTCTTTAAGTTCGGTAACTTTTGTAGTGTCTTTCTTAGTTTCTTGCGAAAAAGAAATAAAAGACAAAAGGTAAAAGGCAAAAGCTAAAATGCAACTAAAATAGCGACTTTTTGTTTTTGGCACTAAGCCATTTTTTTTGAATAAAGTTTTCATTCGTAAAATAAATACGAATAAAAGGGGCAATTATTCCTTGGTTAAAAATTAAAATTGATACTCTTTGACGCCAATAAACGTGCACATTTATTTTTGTCGATTCCCTAAACAGCATTATCTGTTCTAGGTTCTATGGGTATGATCTCAGCTCGTTATTTAGAGCACCCCTTTGAGACGAGGCAAAGATAGAACTCTTTAGTTTAAAGTTCCAAGTTTAACCTTTAAAAATTTGGTTTTTTTCTGTTTTGCTTTAAAGTACTCATTACTTTTTTAGCATCAAGTCGTTTTTCTATTACGCTTCTTGGAATTTTAGTTTCTTTTCGTTCTTTTGGAACAACCAAAGCATTTTCAAGCAACTTAAAACATTTCTTAATGACTTTTTCTTTGTTTTTTAGTTGACTTCTGTCTTCTTCGCTAGTTAAAATTAAGATTCCTTCTTGAGTAAGTTTAGTTGCAATTTTAGTTTGCAATAACATTTTTTCTTCTTCTGTTAAACCTTTGGAATTAACTAAATCGAAATTCAACACGACTTTAGAAGACACTTTGTTTACGTTTTGCCCTCCTGCTCCGCTACTTCTAACTGCTTTAAATGAAAATTCTGATGCGATGATTGATTTATCCATTATCAGGTTGATGTGATGATTTTAGTAAATCATTTACAGTTTTCACTGGATTAAAAGTTTCCAACGGAACCTCAACAAAAATAGTTGTCCATTTTGCCATAGCACCATTCCATAAGCCTGGAAGTTCAAAGGCTTTAATTGGTTTGCCGTTTTTTGTTTTTTCGGTAATAAAAGCGGCATTTTGATCTATAAATTGGTTTAAATCAAACTTCTCGCCTTTAAAATTTTTCACACCACAAACTATATCAACTGGATTAAAATGAGTAGCTTCTTTGGCGATTCTTTTTTGTATTTTATTGTTTAAATCTATTTGTGATGATTCTACAATTTGAAGCGTTAATCTCCCTTTATCATCTTGTACCCAAAATGGTCCGCCACCCGGTTCGCCTTCATTTTTAACCATTCCACAAACACGAATTGGACGATTTAAAACTTTAATTAAATACTCAATTTTATAAGCCGTTTGGAAAAAATTAAACTCTTCTGGTAATGGAAATGCGGTTTTGTTTTCAGCAAAATCTCTTATTTCAGCAATTTCGGCTTCCGTTACGTTTCCTTCGGAAAGCTTTTTTAAATAATTGAATATTTGATATTGTATGCGGATTAAAACACCGCCTAAAACTTTTTTGTAAGTCGCAATAACCGATTTATGATTTTGCGAAACATTATCGATATTTTTAATGTAAATAACATCCGATTGAAGCGCATTCAAATTCTCAATTAAAGCGCCATGTCCGCCAGGTCTGAAAAACAATTTATCATCTTCTACACGAAAAGGCGTATTATCTTCATTAACCGCTAAAGTATCAGAAGATTGATCTTGGTAAGAAAAACTAATTTCACAATCTGAAAATTGATTGGTGATTTTCTCAAAATCGGCTTGAAATTCTTTTGTAATGGTGAAATGAATTTTAGTCTTATCATTTTCTTTCTTAAAGAAATCGGCTTCAAAAATATTCTCTTCAATTGGTGTGACAATCTTGTTGCCTTTTACATGAAAAGGTAAAATTCCTTTTGGTTTATGGGAAAAATGCAGTCCTTCGTTACTCAATAAAGTTTTAATTAAAACATAGTATCGCTTATCATTCGACAATGAATAATAATTGGGAAACAAATCAATTGTCTTCTGCTTTAACTCTCTGTAAAAAGGGAAATTTTTCAATCCAAAAATAAAAATAGAAACATCTTTTGCGTTCTTTTTGTTGATGTAACTATTAATGGTGTCATTCTTTTCGTCGAATTCATTCAAAAATTCATTCAAAAACTTAAACATGCGTGTTGCCGCACCTGAAGCAGGAACGAATTTTTCAATCGTATATTGATTTTTGTGTTTATCGAAATAAGATACCAACGGAAGAATTTCTTCTTCAGAAAAACGCCAAATACCATCGCCAATAGTAGCCGACTTCACTAGGTTAATCTTTGGAATTCCTTTGATGAAAAAATCTAGCTGTTGTTGTACTTTTTCTAGAGAATTTCCTCTTTCGTTAATATATTTTATATCTGCTTCTGTAAAAGTCTTTTCCATTCTAAATAGCCTAAAATAGCAATAATTGTAAATAATAAAAACTGCATACTGGAGAACGTCAATCCTTTATAAAAATACAAAGGCACCGAAATAATATCGGCTACAATCCAAATAATCCAGTTCTCAATCTTTCGTTTGGCCATGAGCCACATTCCTACAAAAAACAAAGCTGTTGTAAGCGTGTCTACATAAGCTGTCCAATCTGTAAATTTATCAAAAAAATGGTAAACCAACGCAATAAATAGTAAGGTTCCTGTAAAAATTAAGGTAGAAATAAAATAATCTTTTCGATTCATAACGGATATTGGAAATTCGTCCGCTCCATTTTTCTTTCTTGTCCATAAATACCAACCTAAAACACTCATTATGGAATAGTAAATATTGATGATAAAATCGCCAAATAATTTCCATTCCAACAAAATATATACAAAAATCAGTGTGCTAACTAATCCAGTTGGATACACTAAAACATTATTCTTTCTTGCAAATAAAACGCTAATAATTCCAAATATAACAGCAGTTAATTCAAGAAAAATAAAAAGATTAGAATAGTCTTTATATTGAGAAAACAATAACTCTATCATAATGAAAAGAAATTACTATCGTTTTCAAATGCGGTTCCTATCACAACCAAATCAGCTCCAGCATCGTAAACATCTTGAATGATTTTCATCGAACGAATGCCTCCACCAACAATCAATGGAATTTCGATATTTTGAGCGACGTAGCGAATCATTTCTAACGAAACATGCTGATTAGCGCCACTTCCGGCTTCTAAATAAATTAATTTCTTTCCTAAAAATTCGCCTGCTTTTGCAGTTTTATAAGCCAATTCAATATTGTCTTGTTCAATTGGTTGTGTTTGACTTACGCGTTGCACAGCTGTTTCTTTTCCTCCATCAATTAGCAAATAACCTGTTGGGATAATTTCCAAATTTGATTTTGCCAATACATCTACCGAATTGATATGATGTTCAATTAAATATTCTGGATTTCGACCTGAAAGTAAACTCAAGAATAAAATTCCATCGGCTTCATTGGAAATCTGAGAAGGGTGGCCTGGGAAAATTAATACTGGCAATTGAGTAGTTGTTTTAATTATTGAAATCAGTTCGTCTAAATGCGTTCCATTAAAAGTGCTTCCACCCACAAAAATATGTGTGGCTGGCGACTTTTTAATTTTATCTGACAAAACAATTGCTTGTTCAATTGAAACCTTTTCGGGATCGATTAAAATAGCTAATAGTTTTTGGCGATTTTTTTTCGCTAGAAGTATATTTTGATACAAGTTTTGCATTTTATTTTTTTGGGAAAGCACACACAAAGATATAATCTTCTACTTTATAAAATTGAATATTAAACTTTTCTATTTGGTTATTAAAATGTAATTCAGCAGCACATTTTCCATCAGAAAAACAAAATTCATTCTCGAAAATATGCTCAGGAAAACTAATTCCTTTTTCATTCTTAATTTTAAAAATAGATTCTTTTACTCCCCAAATCACAGTCGCTTTTTCTATTTGTTTTGAGATAGAAAGATTTTCTAAATGTTTCACTTCCATAAATCTTGGTGCAATCTTCAACGTTTTTTCTTTGAGTTTTTCCAAATCAATTCCCATCAATTCATCACTAATACAAATACAGGAAAATTCGTGCGAATGCGAAATAGAAATATGCTTACCATCACTTAAATGCGGTTTTCCAGCTTCATCATAAGTTAAATCATAATCGGTATAACCCAAATGTTGTAGTAACATTCGAACGGCTAAAAATCCTTTTTGATGTTCTTCTGATTTCATTCCTTCTAGACGAAAAAGCGAAGTATCACGTAACGAAACCGCTCTAAATAACGAAGTTACGTCTTCTGTAATGTGCCAGAAGTACGCAGTTGTATTTTCGTTGATATGTATAATTTTATGTAGCGGCATTTATATTTTGTTGTTTTTCAAATCGTTAGAAAATTAAACAATTCACAAATTAATAGAAATCTTTGAAAAAATAAAAAGTTATTTTGTAATTTTGCACTCTAATTTTAGAATATACAAATATACATAATAGATGAGTACACAAACATTACCTTATGTAGCTTATAAAGTGAAAGATATTTCACTTGCAGCTTGGGGAAGAAAAGAGATTGAATTAGCTGAAGCAGAAATGCCAGGTTTAATGGCTTTAAGAGCAGAATACGGAGCAACTCAACCTTTAAAAGGAGCAAGAATTGCTGGATGTCTTCACATGACAATTCAAACTGCTGTTTTAATTGAAACTTTAATTGCTTTAGGTGCAGAAGTTACTTGGTCTTCTTGTAACATTTTCTCAACTCAAGATCAGGCTGCTGCTGCTATTGCTGCTGCTGGAATTCAGGTTTATGCTTGGAAAGGTTTGAATGAAGAAGATTTCGATTGGTGTATTGAACAAACTTTATTCTTTGGTGAAGACAGAAAACCATTGAACATGATTTTAGATGATGGTGGAGATTTAACTAACATGGTTATTGATCGTTATCCAGAATTAGTTGCTGGAATCAAAGGTTTATCTGAAGAAACTACAACTGGAGTTCACCGTTTATACGAAAGAGTAAAAGCTGGAACTTTACCAATGCCTGCAATTAACGTAAATGATTCAGTTACTAAATCTAAATTTGATAACAAATACGGATGTAAAGAATCTGCTGTTGATGCAGTAAGAAGAGCTACAGACATTATGTTAGCTGGAAAAAGAGTAGTTGTTTGTGGATATGGTGATGTTGGAAAAGGAACTGCGGCTTCTTTCCGTGGAGCTGGTTCTATTGTGACAGTTACTGAAATTGATCCAATTTGTGCTTTACAAGCAGCTATGGACGGTTTTGAAGTTAAAAAATTAGACACAGTTATCAAAACTGCTGATATTATTATTACTACAACCGGAAATAAAGACATCGTTTTAGGTTCTCACTTTGAACAAATGAAAGATAAAACTATCGTTTGTAACATTGGACACTTTGATAACGAAATTGATATGGCTTGGTTGAACAAAAACCATGGTGCATCTAAAATCGAAATCAAACCACAAGTTGATAAATATACTATCAACGGAAACGATATCATTATTTTAGCTGAAGGTCGTTTAGTAAACTTAGGTTGTGCTACAGGTCACCCAAGTTTTGTAATGAGTAACTCATTTACAAACCAAACGTTAGCTCAAATTGAATTATGGAACAACAGCGCAGCTTATAACAACGACGTTTATATGTTACCAAAACATTTAGATGAAAAAGTAGCGATGTTACACTTAGCTAAATTAGGAGTTGAATTAGAAACGTTACGTCCAGACCAAGCAGAATATATTGGTGTAGAAGTACAAGGTCCATTCAAACCAGAATATTACAGATACTAATTTTTAGTAAATAGTGAAAAGTGATTAGTAAATAGTCACTTAAAACATATTAAAACCCTTGCAGCAATGTGAGGGTTTTTCTTTTACCAACTATTTTTCAACAAATTAGCAACAACTTGAAACTTTTGGCGTTAAATTTGTACTAATCATCATCAATCAAAATCAATCATCATGTTAAAACGTTTTTTTATGTTATGTTCGGGCGTAGATTCCGACATAATTAATGGTTGTTCTAATGGCGAGCAAAACAAATATGCCGGAATTGGAGCTACCGTTTTCTTCACTGCCGTAATGGCTTTTATTGCTAGTGCTTATGCCCTTTTTACTGTTTTCGACAATGCATTTATTGCCATAGCTTTCGGTTTGGTTTGGGGTTTGCTTATTTTTAATTTGGATAGATTTATTGTGTCTACCATTAAAAAAAGAGATAGCTTTTTAGACGAATTTATTCAGGCAACACCACGAATTGCTTTAGCGATAATTATTGCAATCGTAATTTCGAAACCTTTGGAAATTAAAATCTTTGAAAAAGAAATCAATACCGTTTTATTAAAAGAAAAGAACGAAATGATGTTGGCCAACAAAAAACAAGTAGCCAATTATTTTCAATCCGACTTAGATAAAAACAAAGCGCAAATTGACAGCTTGAAATCTGATATTCTTAAAAAAGAGAAAGAAGTAAATGATTTGTATTCGGTTTACATTACCGAAGCTGAAGGAACTGCTGGAACTAAAAAGTTAGGCAAAGGTCCAGTTTATAAAGAAAAACGTGAAAAACACGATGCTTCTTTGCAAGATTTAGCGACATTAAAAGCTGCAAACCAAGCGAAAATTACCGATTTAGAAGCCAAATCCAAAACCTTACAAGCCGATTTAGATAAAAAAGTCACCGAAACCCAACCTATTATCGAAGGTTTCGACGGCTTAATGGCTCGAATTAATGCTTTGAATAAATTGCCATTCTTGCCTTCATTCTTCATTATGCTGTTGTTTTTAGCGATTGAAACTTCGCCCATTATTGCTAAATTATTATCCCCAAAAAGCGAATACGATTTCAAACAGGAAGACAACGAAATGGGCATCAAAAACATACTAGCTCAAAATCGTTACCAAAGCGAATTACAAAAGAAAACCGATGCCGAAATTTACGATAAAGTCTATGCCGACATCAAAGAAGATAAAGAACTATACAACTACAAAAAGAAAAGCGCTACGGAATTACTAAAACTTCAAGCGGATGGTTTTGTTGAGAAACAGAAAAAATCGATGTAAAGCTTAACCGCAAAGACGCAAAGATTTACGCAAGGTTCGCAAAGGTTATTAAAAAACAAAATCCCGATAAGTTTAAAATTTATCGGGATTCTTTTTATGTTTTATTAGCGGTTAGAAATTACAAAAACTTCAATATTTCGCCTTTCAATCTATCGTATTCTCCTTGAAGAATTAATCCGTTATCCAATAATTTTTTATAATTCTGAAGTTTCGCAAACAATTCGTCTTGCGTTAAATGTGCTAATCCTTTTTCTTCTGAAATTGGCGCTTCTACTTCCGTATCACGAATAACGTCATTTGGAGTAGGCATTAACTCTGCAAAATGTGTTACTTCTTCCGTTTGAATTTCCTCAATTACTTCTTCTACAACTGGCGTTTCAATTGGAGCTTCTGCTTTAACTTCTTCTAAAACTGGAGTGACTACTTTTGGATTTTTCAACAAATCCAATTGTTCTTTCGCGTAAGTATATAATTTTCGTGCTTGATTTTTTGGTAAATAATCAACCGTGTGGGTTAAATCTGAATTAGTTGTAAAGGTAAAATCTGCACCTAAAATTCCTTCTTTTACAAACGAACCTGCGATATCATCCCAATCGTAATCAATGAATTCCATCGATAATCCTAAGTTTTTAGGCTTACATAAAATGATTCTTTTATTAGTCACTACAATGCTATCAGGAAAAATAGTTACGGCTGGTTTTTTTTGAACCGCAATGTATCCAATTTCCTCGTTAGACATTAAAAGATTCTCCAATTTAGCCGTGATTTTCTCAATAGCTTTTGGATCTTGATCTTCGTTTAATATTTTTTTTAAGTTGTCTATCATGATAGTTACTTTGAATTTTCTTTTAATAGCACAAAAGTAATGCCTAATTTTCTAATTCTTGAATTTCTTGTTGGACTTTTTTCGTTAAACTTTTGAAAACAAGTTCGTAGGAATGATTAATTAATTCGCTCATCATTTTATCGGAAACATCACCATGAAAACGAACCGTATTCCAATGTACTTTACTCATGTGATACCCTGGTTCCATTGACTCGTATTCCGCTCGAAGTTCCAAAGCACGCTCCGGATCACATTTTAAATTTAATGATGGTGTTCCTTTTTCCCATTCAGATAACGAAGTAAGACAAAACATTTTTCCTCCTACTTTAAAGACCAAAGTATCTTCATCAAACGGAAAATGTTCGGTGACGCCTTTTTTGCTTAAACAGAACTCATATAATTGCTGAATATCCATTTTCGAAATTACTTTTTAATTTTATATAAAATCGGTTTACTCGGACTAGCATCATTTTCAAACGAAGCGAATTGTAAATTCAATAGATAACTTCCGTCTTGAATTTCTTCGTTTACATAAATCATTTCCGTAATCGTACAATTAAAACGAGCATCTTCATTTACTTGATTCACATCTTTTACATTCCAAAACGCTTTGTGTGCTAGTAATTTTCCTTCATCGTGCTCTTTATCCACACTTGGCAAATCGATTAGTAAATGTTGAATGCCTTTTTCTCTAATAAAAATTGATGCGGATTCTTCCAAATAAGGCGGATTTGTATTGGAATAATTTAAATGCTTTTTACTTTCTGGATTTGGCAATGTTCTGATGATGATGGCTTTTGGTGAATTTCCACCCAAAGCATTCTCAATTTGCTCTTTTGTTATAACTAAATCTTCCCCAACCTTTTTTGGCTCAACTGAAATCAATTCAGCCATAAAGAAAAACTGTATCAAACATTGATTTATGGAATAAAAATCTCGTGTGATATGTCCTAAACATTCTGTATGCGTACCATGCGCATGCGGATTGAAGAAAATATTATTAAAATTCGTAGACGATTTTCCTTCCGAAACTTTTCCTATCCAATCACCCATAGTTACAGGTTCAATTTCCGGTGCATTTTGATACCAAGCAATCGGGTTTTGTTCGTTGTTTGATAATGGAATAGAAATATCAAGAGGTTTTGATAAGTCGATTTGTATGTTGTTGATGGTTGCTTTCATAATTTTTAACCGCAAAGAGCGCAAGGTTTTCACTAAGTTCACAAAGCTTTGTGTTTCATTATGCTTTCTTTGTGTTCTTAGTGGTTAATAATCATTCCAAATTTAATAAAAACAAATCACTCGCAATTCCGTCACTCAAAAACTTTCCTTTTTTTGTAGTTCGTAAAATGTTATCATCAATAAACAACAAATGGTCTTCTATGAATTTTGCTGCTTGTTGGTTAAGATAATCCAAATAGGTTTTTCCAAATTCCTGTTCGATTCGTTCTAAAGAAACACCCCAAATCGTTCGTAAACCCGTCATAATATATTCGTTATAGCGGTCGGTTTTGGTTAAGGTTTCAATTTCTATTGGTAATTTATTTTCTTGAATAGATTTGATATAAAGTGAATTATTTGACACATTCCAACCTCTGTTTTTTCCATCATAACTGTGTGCTGACGGACCAATTCCGATGTACTTTTTGCCTAACCAATAACTCGAATTGTTTTTTGAAAAATATTTTTCTTTCCCAAAATTCGATAATTCGTAATGAATAAATCCGCTTTCCGAAAGTTTGTCCACTAAAATTTGAAAATGCTCTTGGGCGACTTCATCATCGGGTTGCGGAATGATTCCTTTTTGAATGAACGAATGCAAAGCCGTTTTAGGTTCAACCGTTAAGGCATAACTCGAAATATGCGGCACACCAAAAGACAAAGCCGTTTCAATGTTTTGCAACCATTTTTCGTTAGACATTTCTGGAACTCCATAAATCAAATCGATGGAGATATTATCGAAATAGTGTGTGGCAATTTCCAAACATTTCTTGGCTTCTTCCACATTGTGCGCGCGATTCATCAACTTTAAATCGTCTTCAAAAAACGATTGAATTCCGATAGATAAACGGTTGACTTTATTTTTTGATAATTCTATTATTCGCGTTTCAGTTAAATCATCTGGATTGGCTTCTACGGTGATTTCTGGATTTTCGACTACTTTATAGTTTCTATATACTTCATCAATCAAAAATTTCAAATCTTCAACCTGTAATATCGAAGGCGTTCCACCACCAAAATAAATAGTTTCTACTCCCGAAAATTCGGGATCATCTTGAAACTCACTTTTTCGTAATTCAATTTCTTTAGCTAATGCTAAAACCATTTCATCTTTCTTCTTCAAATTAGTAGAAAAATGAAAATCGCAATAATGACAAGCTTGTTTACAAAATGGTATGTGGATATAAATGCCTGACATAAATTTGTTGTTGTACTATTTTTATTATAGATTTGTTGAAGTAAATATTTTTAACATGAAAAAAATTAGATTCTTATTATTTGCTTTACCATTTATTCTGTTTGCTTGTTCATCAGACGATAGTGATAACAGCAACAGTAGCCAATTTGCAATGACTGCTAAAATTAATGGGGTAACATTTGAAGCAAACAACCCATTCGGAACAAATCTTTATTCTTCTACAAATATATGGGATTATTTTCCATTAGAAGACTTCGTAATGTTACAAGGAAGACAAGGAGGTTTATTAGGAAATCCTGAAATTAATATTTGGTTAAAAAGAACTGATATTGCTTTAGGAACTTATACTTTTGGCTCTGAAACTTACAGCACACCGCCATCACATTTTATTGACTTAATCGATAATAGTAATGAAGAAATGGAAGAAACAATAGGTGGTACCATAACAATTACTGAAGTAAATACTTCTTCAAAAATTGTTAAAGGAACATTTCAATTTACAACTTCTGATAATTCCGATGATACAGTTCCTGTAGTTAACATGACAGTAACAAATGGCACATTTAGATATAAATATGAAGATTAAAAAATAAAGTCATAAAAAATAGCCAGAAAAATTTCTGGCTATTTTTTTACTCTATCTTCATTATTCTTCACAAAAGCATCCCAACCCGAATAACTTTTTTCGCCAACCACTTTTCCCGAATTGAAAAAATGACAAACTGCAGCCGCCAAACCATCAGTGGAATCAAGATTTTTTGGTAATTCTTTTAACCCTAATAACTGTTGGAGCATTTTGGCTACTTGTTCCTTGCTGGCGTTTCCGTTACCAGTAATCGCCATTTTAATTTTTTTAGGTTCGTATTCTGTAATGGGAATATCTCTCGAAAGTCCGGCTGCCATGGCAACGCCTTGTGCTCTTCCTAATTTCAGCATCGATTGCACGTTTTTACCAAAGAAAGGTGCTTCAATGGCGATTTCATCTGGATTATGCGTGTCGATTAATTCTATGGTACGTTCAAAAATGACTCTTAATTTCTGATAATGGTTGTCGTATTTGGACAAAACGAGTTCGTTCAACTGCAGAAATTCCATTTTCTTGTTGACTACTTTGATTAATCCAAAACCCATTATCGTGGTTCCTGGGTCAATTCCTAATATGATGCGTTCGTTTGCCAATTTTAGTGTAAAGTTTCGTTTCTTTGTACCAATGATTACAATTCCTCACAAAGCTAAGCAATTCCTTGTTTTTACCATCAAACTTTTGATTGTAATTGGTGCGTTTTATTTTATTTATGACCAAATTGCTGGAAATTCGAAATTAGAATGGAGTAAATTCCAAACATTAGTTTTAGAAAAAACTTCGATAACAACCATCATTTTCATTTTATTGTTTAGTGTTGCGAATCGCTATTTCGAAATTTTAAAATGGCAGAATTTGGTGAGTTTTATCAAACCGATTTCTGTTGGTGAAGCGAGTAAACAAGTTTTAGGCGCCTTAACAGCTGGGATTTTTACACCAAATGGTTTAGGCGAATATGCTGGAAAAGCGATGTTTTTCAAAAAAGAGCAAACTAAAAAAGTGGTGTTTTTAAACCTGATTTGCAACGGAATTCAAATGATTTTGACGATTATTTTTGGAACTATTGGATTGATTTTAATTGGATATTGGAAATGGGCTTTAGCGATTATTGGAATAGCAATTCTATTATTTTTTGCTTCTATTCTTTCGAAAAACATCACCATAAAAGGGTATTCGATTCAAAAATTACTTCATAAAATAAACGAAATCCCAAAGAAGATTCACCGAAAAAATATTTTGCTTGGCGTTTGTCGTTACTTGGTTTTCTCGCATCAATATTATGTTTTGTTTTTGGTTTTTGATGTAGATTTACCTTATTTAACATTGATTAGCTCGATTGCTGCGGTTTACTTTTTAGCTTCTTCGTTACCGAGTTTTCAATTTTTAGATTTTGCCGTAAAAGGAAGTGTAGCTATGTTTTTCTTTGGAAAATATGGAGTTAATGAATGGATTGTGATTTTTATTAGTACTTTGATGTGGTTTTTGAACGTAGTTTTACCCGTAGTAATTGGAAGTTATTATGTAATGCGATTTAAGTTGAATACTTCAAATAGATAGTTCGTATGTTGGAATTAATTCTCGGAACCATTTTTCTCATTTACCTCCTATTCATTGGGCAACTGATTTATGGATTTAATCGAATGAGACGTTTTTCTAAAAAAGAATTCACTCCAAAAACGTCCTTTTCAATTGTAGTTCCGTTTCGAAATGAAAAAGAAAATCTTCCGAATTTATTGCATTCGATTTCTTTGTTGAATTACCCGAAAGAATTAGTGGAAGTGATTTTAGTGGATGATGATTCTGAGGAAAGTTGGAAGATGGAAGATGGAAGATGGAAGTTTGAAATTCGATTAATTAAGAACGAAAGAAAATCAAATTCACCAAAGAAAGATGCGATTGAGACTGCAATTGAAATAGCCAAAAATGATTGGATTATTACTACCGATGCAGATTGCTTGGTTCAGAAAGATTGGTTGAAAATTTATGATCAATATATTCAGGAAAATGAAGTAGAAATGGTGGCTTCTGGCGTTTGTTATATTCCGAAAAATGGTTTCTTATCCGCTTTTCAGAATTTAGATTTCTTGAGTTTACAAGGCGCTACGATTGGAAGTTTTGGAATTGGGAAACCTTTTATGTGTAATGGTGCTAATTTTGCCTATTATAAACATTTTTTCAAGGAATTAAACGGTTTTCAAGGAAATGAGACCATTGCTAGCGGTGACGATGTTTTTCTGCTTCAAAAAGCAGTTTCAGTTGCTCCGAAGAAAGTTGATTTTCTATTGGCTAAAGAAAGTATTGTTGCCACAAAACCAGTTGCAACTTGGTCTGAATTGTTTCAGCAAAGGGTTCGCTGGGCTTCGAAAAGCACCGGTTATTCTTCAGTTTATGGAAAGTTGTTAGCACTTGTTGTTTTTAGTGGGAATTTGGCTTGGATACTGAGTTTTATGCTTTGGCTGGTCAGTTTATTGGACCAAAACATTTTCATGCTTTTTGTCGCTTTAAAATTCCTAATCGATTTCATTTTACTTTACAAAATAGCTAATTTCTTCGAATCGAAATTACAATATGTGTTAGCGAGTAGTTTGTTGTATCCGTTTTTTAGTGTTTCGGTGGCGGTGTATTCTTTGTTTGGAAAATATAGTTGGAAAGGGAGATGCTTTCGAAAATAAAACTACTTCTCCATTTTAATAATCACTGGAAGCACAAATTGCGTTTTTACTTTCACACCTCTTTTTATTGCAGGTTCTACTTTTGGAAAATCAGATAATCTTGAGGTTAAAATACTATCGATTTTTGTTTTATCTGCTAAAGCGATGCTATCGTTTGGATATTGGGTTTCGAATTGCAAACTCGAATCGGGGTTTACGGTAATTTTTACGTTGATGGTGTCAATTTCTGGATATTCAATACGTAACGTGTCAATTCCTATTCGTTCCTGAATGGTTTGTGCTAAGTAATCAAAAAAACATTGTCTTTTTATTTCGGCATCTTTAATGGTATCGCATTGCAAAACCGATGGAAATTCATCCACTTCATCCCAATTGATTTTTTTTAATTCTTGTTCTAATAATTCTTTCTCATCAGGGACTTGCTTATCGAAGTACTGACAAGAAACCAATGAAATAAATAGGGCAAAAATGAATACTCTTTTATTCATAGAATTATTGTAATTTAAAAGTTAATGGTAAAGAATGCTTCACCTTAACTATATTTCCTTTATGTTTTGCTGGTTCAAATTTTGGTAATTTCAAAACGATTCTCTTCACTTCTTCTCTCAGGATTTCAGCTTCATTTGGCCCAACAATTTCTTGAATAATAACTGTTCCATTTTCGTCAATTATGAATTTTGCGATAAATCTACCTTGAATATTTTCCTCCATTGCTAATTCTGGATACCTAAAATTATTTTTTAAATGATTCATTAATTCGGTTTGAAAACACTCTTGAGATTTTTCAATAGCAATTCCTTTACAATTTGGAAATGCAGGTGCTTGTTCAACTATTGTCAAAGGTATAATTTCAGAATTTAAGTCAATAATCTGAACATCATTAACAACAACAGTCTTCTCTTTTTCTTGAGAAAATGAAATTATTGAAAAAACTAAAAAAACCACTTGAATTAATTTTCTCATATTACTCTTGCATCTGAAAGTTTATAGGTATTGCATACATAATATTTATTGGCTTCCCATCGCAAGTAGCTGGAATAGCTGTTGGTAATGATTTAATAATACGTATAGCTTCTTCTTCCAAAATCAATCCGTTTTTTGGACCATTAGCTTCTTTTATTTGCGGATTTCCTTCTTTATCAATAATAAAATGCACCATAACTCTTCCTTGCAATTCATGATCCATTGCAAATTCTGGATATCTAAACTTGTTATAGATATGCTTTCTAATGTAATTATCAAATGTATTTATCTCTTCAAGTTTAGTAATGTAATTTTTTACTTTATAATAAGGTAATTCTTGAGAAGTGCATTTTGTAAAACCTAAATCATCTTTAACAACAGTAGTTGTAATTTTAGATTTTTCAATAGAATCGGCTTGCTTTTTTTGTTGTTTGGCAATTTTACTCTCCTCAACACGAACCAAATAAGCATCCCATTCTTTCTTCTTTTGTTCGTCATATTCTTTTTTAACTCTTGCCAATTCTTTCAAACGATCTTGTGTTGACATATTTTTGTCTTGAGCAACAGTAGTATTAGCAACTAAAAAAGAAATAAAAAGTATAAAAACAAATCTCATAGAATCAAATAATTAAAAAAGTATGAAACAAAGTTATAAATTTGTTAGACAATAACTAAAATCTTATGGAATACTTTTTACTGATTCTTGGTTTGCTTTTAGTGATAGTGGGAATTATTGGCAGCTTACTTCCTGCTTTACCCGGTCCGCCAATTAGTTGGGTTGGGATTTTATTGCTTTATTTTTGTCCCGGAATGGAAACCAATTATTGGTTACTGGGCATTACTTTAGTAATTGCGGTTGTAATTGGCATTTTAGATTATGTGATTCCTGCAAAAGGCACAAAGTATTTTGGTGGAAGCAAATACGGCATTTGGGGAACTAACATAGGTTTAGTTGTTGGTTTGTTTTTTCCTCCTTTTGGATTTTTGATTGGTCCTTTTTTAGGGGCTTTAGTTGGAGAACTCATTTACAACTCAAACGAAGGAAAGCGTGCTTTTAAAGCTGCTACAGGTTCGTTTTTAGGTTTCTTAGCGGGAACGTTTATTAAGTTTTTAGTGAGTTTACTTTTTTTAGGAGTGTTTTTTGTTTTGGTTTGGCAGAATAGAGGGGTTTGGTTTTGATGGTTTTTCAATTTACTTAAATATTATCACTTTATTTTATCATTTCATTATTTAAGTAAATTGAAAGAAAAAACAAAAATGCTGAAATAAAGAATAAAATATTTACTAAAAAGACCGAAATTATTTTACTTTCCTTCAATACTAAATCTCTTCTTTTATATTTCTCATAAATCAAATAATTTAAAGCATAACTTAAAACAAATAATATTAAATTATAAAAAACATTTTTCATTAATCTGTAATTAATGATTATTGAAAACATATTTAATAAAAAGCTAAAAAGATTACTGTATATAAACGTTATAAAAAATAGCACGCCACTAATTGTGCTTTTCTTATTAATTACAATATCTTTATATATAGACGCATATAATCTGTCAAAAAAAATCACTACTTATATTTATTATTAATTTCTACAAAAATAACTAAAAAAGACAAGAGTGATAAATACGAAAAGTATCAAAATCAAAAAAGCTCTGCATAAATGCAAAGCTTTCCATTGGTCTAACTACTAAACCTTTTGGTACTTTCGTACCTAAACAACACAACTATTTTAAATATTTTAAGAGGGCAAAAAAGCCTTTCTTTTACGAAAGGCTTCCTCTTTACTGGCGGTCTGGACGGGACTCGAACCCGCGACCCCATGCGTGACAGGCATGTATTCTAACCAACTGAACTACCAAACCAGTGCTTGATTGCGAGTGCAAATATACTACGCTTTTTCATTCCTGCAAATATTTTTTAGAAAAATATTAAACTTTTTTTATCTGTTTTACCCAAACTTTTGTTTTTCAACTAAATACGTAGTCATAATTTTTTCAAATTTTTTATCAACAGAAACAGGAACATACTTAATTTGGTACTGCATACAGGTTGTTTCAACTGTTTTGAAAAACTCTTCTACCTTTTTTTGATACGTTTCTTGTGTGTTTTCAGCAAATAAATTAATCTCTTCTCCCGTTTCAACATCAATAAATTTTCTTGGCGTGTTGTCAAAACTGAAATTTAATTCTGTTTTTTTATCATAGACATGAAAAACCACAACCTTATGTTTGTTGTGTTTTAGATGTTGAAGTGCTTTGAAGATTTTCTCGCTGTCTTCGTTTTGAAACATATCGGTAAACAAAACTACCATCGAACGGCGATGAATATTTTCGGCAATTTGATGCAAAAAAGTGACTGTATCTGTTTTTTTGGTTTGATTATGATTTTCCAAAATACCTTCCAGCTTATTTAAAATCATGCGGTGATGACGATCACTTCCTTTTTCAGGCGAATAATATTCATACGTATCCGAATAAACGCTCAATCCAACAGCATCGCGTTGCTTTTTAAGCAAATTCATCAAAACCGCAGAAGCCAATACCGAAAATCCGATTTTACTCTCATAAAACGGCTGATTGTCTTTTAATTTAGGGTAATGCATCGAAGACGAATTATCCAAAATCAAATGACAGCGTAAATTGGTTTCTTCTTCGTAGCGCTTAGTGTATAATCTATCCGTTTTGGCGTATAATTTCCAATCGATATGTTTAGTACTTTCTCCTTGATTATAGATTTTATGTTCGGCAAACTCAGCTGAAAACCCATGAAACGGCGATTTGTGCATACCCGAAATAAAGCCTTCGACAATTTGATTAGCCAAAAGTTCCAAGTGCTCAAAACTGGAGATTTTTTGTATTTGAGATTCTAAATTCATATCGTAAAGATAGAAAAAGATTTTAGAAATGGGAAGCGGATAAAACGGATTCGCTCAGGCGAAACGCAGATTAAAACTGATTTTCATTATATGAACTCTTCAAAACGAAAAAATTATAATAAAACCCTATATAACTATGTTTTAAAAACAAAAAGGCTCAACTTTCGTTGAACCTTTTAAAATATTTCTTTTCTATTGATTATAGTAATGCATCAATTGCATCAGTATAGGTTTTCTTAGGAGCTACACCTACTTGTCTTCCTACTACTTCTCCGTTTTGGAAAATTAATACTGTTGGGATGTTTCTAACACCGTATTTTGCTGCAAATTCTTGGTTTGCATCTACGTCCACTTTTCCTACTACTGCTTTTCCTTCGTACTCGCTGTGAATTTCGTCGATAACTGGCCCAACCATTCTACATGGTCCACACCAAGCTGCCCAAAAATCTACTACTACTGGTTTGTCTGATTTTAATACTACCTCATCAAAAGTAGCATCTGTTATTGCTAATGCCATATTTTTCTTTTTAGTTTTATACTTATTATGAATGCAAATTTAGGAATTAATTACGAATGAAAGTGTGTTTTAAAATTAGTTTTGATTATACTCACATTTGTAGAACTTATACTTAATTCAATTTGAAATTCACTTGCATTTTTTCTAATTCTTGAAGCAACTCAGATGAAATCTTTACTTTTAATTTTCGGCTTGGCATAGAAAGCTTTGTTTTTACAATGATTTCTTCTTTCTCTACCGGAACTTCAATATTCATTTCTACATCTTCACCTGTTTCGTCAATCACTTCTTCATCAACATCAATTGGCGTTATTACTGAAACATCTGCTGCTGTAGTTTTAATTTTTTCTAATTCCATAACTTCAAAAGTCACCGAATTATCACCCGCATTTGCAGCAAAAAGTTCGTTCAATTCAGCAACAAAATTGGAATGCAAATCTTTAATATCTAAATGAATAAATAGTTTTTTAGCAAACGTTGGCAACACATCCGCTAACATTTTTGCGTCTAAAAACTGAATTCTTGGATCTGATTTTTTACCTGTTTCGCGATTTACCCAACCTTCTTTCACATTAATTTTGAAATACACAAACTGATTTTGCAACAAGAAATGACGGTATTTTAAATATTCTTCATCAAAAATTCGGAATTCGTAACTCTCATCATAGCCTTCTAATACAAAGGTCGCCCAGCCTTTTCCGTTTTTTGCAGTTCTATGTTGTACATTGGTAACAATTCCTCCAAAAGAAAGGTTTTTGCCCAAATGTTGCTCCAAATTTTTAAGCGATTCTAATTTTGCATTGCAGAAATATTTCATTTCAAACTTGTAATCATCTAACGGATGACCAGAAATATAAATCCCAACGACTTCTTTTTCTTTGGCTAATTTTTCCATCGTACTCCAATCTTCACAAGGAGGCACAATCGGTTCAGCAATTTGCACTTCTGAAGCATCGCCAAACAAACTTACTTGAGATGAATTTTCGTTTTCTTGAAATTTCGAACCATAACGAATCGCTTTTTCCAAAAAAGTAATTCCGTCGCCATCATGATGAAAATATTGGGCACGATGTGTTTCGGTAAAACCATCAAAACCACCTGCTAATGCTAAGTTCTCAAATGCTTTTTTATTGGCAGCACGTAAATCAATTCGTTTGGCTAAATCGAAGATTGATTTGTAATTTCCGTCTTTTCTGTTATCAACAATAGTTTGAACGGCTCCTGCTCCAACACCTTTTACAGCTCCCATTCCGAAACGAACTGCATAGTTTTCGTTTACTGTAAATTTATAATACGATTCATTCACATCTGGACCCAAAACGGCTAATCCCATACGTTTACATTCTTCCATAAAGAACGAAACTTGTTTGATGTCGTTCATGTTGTTAGAAAGTACCGCAGCCATGTATTCAGCAGGATAATGCGCTTTTAAATAAGCCGTTTGATAAGCAATCCAAGCATAACAAGTAGAGTGCGATTTATTGAACGCATAACTTGCAAACGCTTCCCAGTCTTTCCAAATTTTCTCTAAAATAACAGGGTCGTGACCTTTTTCTGCGGCTTGATTAATAAATTGAGGTTTCATTTTGTTCAAAACGTCAATTTGTTTTTTACCCATCGCTTTACGCAAAACGTCGGCATCACCTTTTGAAAATCCGGCTAATTTTTGTGACAAAAGCATTACCTGCTCTTGGTAAACTGTAATTCCGTAAGTTTCTGCTAAGTATTCTTCACACGCTTCTAAATCGTATTTGATTTCTTCTTCGCCGTTTTTTCTACGAACGAAAGAAGGAATATATTCCAATGGTCCCGGACGATATAATGCATTCATGGCAATTAAATCGGCAAAAACAGTTGGTTTTAAGTCCTTCATATATTTTTGCATTCCAGGCGATTCGTATTGAAAAACACCAACCGTTTCACCTCTTTGGAACAACTCATATGTTTTTTGGTCGTCAATAGGAAAATTATCAGGATCTAAGTCGATTCCTAAACGATATTTAACCAATTTAACCGTGTCTTTAATTAAGGTTAGGGTTTTTAATCCCAAAAAGTCCATCTTCAACAAACCTGCACTTTCAGCTACCGAGTTGTCAAATTGCGTAACATATAAATCGGAATCTTTTGCGGTTGTAACAGGAACGAAATTCGTAATATCACTTGGTGTAATGATAACTCCACAAGCGTGAATTCCGGTGTTTCGCATGGAACCTTCTAACACTTTTGCTTGCTGAATGGTTTCTCCTGCTAAATCTTCTGAGTTGGCAATTCCAATTAATTCTTTAACTCTATCGAATTCTTCCGAACGCAATGCTTTTTTGACTTCGCTTTCGTCTTCGGCCAAAAATCGAGCTAAATTCCATTTGGAAGGCATCATTCCTGGAATCAATTTAGCAATTCTATCGGCTTCAAAAAGCGGTAAATCTAATACACGAGCGGTATCTCGAATTGCAGACTTCGTAGCCATTTTCCCATAGGTAATAATTTGCGCCACCTGATTAGAACCATATTTATTGATTACATAATCCATGACACGACCACGACCTTCATCATCAAAGTCGATATCAATATCGGGCATGGAAACACGGTCGGGATTTAGGAAACGCTCAAAAAGCAAATCGTACTTAATGGGGTCAATATTTGTAATTCCTAAACAATATGCTACAGCAGAACCCGCTGCAGAACCACGACCTGGCCCTACAGAAACATCCATTTTTCTAGCTTCCGCGATGAAATCTTGAACAATTAAGAAATAACCTGGATAACCGGAATTGGAAATCGTGAGCAATTCAAAATCCAAACGTTCTTTGATGTCATCGGTTAATTCTGGATAGCGTTTTTCGGCTCCTTTGTAAGTTAAATGTCTTAAATAATTATTCTCTCCTCGCACACCTCCGTCTTCGGTATCTTCAGGGACTTCAAACTCATCAGGAATTTTAAATTTTGGAAGTAATACATCTCTATATAAAGAATACGNNGTCCGCGACCAATTGGTGTGGCTTGTTTTTCACCATCTTTCACACACAATAAAATATCGTGAGCGTTGGCATCTTCTTTATTAACGTAATAGGTATTATTGGTCGCAACCAACTTCACATTGTGCTTTTTTGCGAAAGCAATTAATGTTTGATTAACGCGATTTTCGTCTTCTTGCTTGTGTCGCATTAATTCCAGATAGAAATCGGAACCAAATTGCTCTTTCCACCAAATCAAAGCTTCTTCCGCTTGACTTTCACCGACATTCAGAATTTTACTTGGAATTTCTCCGTATAAATTCCCAGATAAAACAATGATGTCATCTTTGTATTGCTCTACTACTTTTCTGTCAATACGAGGCACATAATAAAATCCTGCCGTGTATGCGATGGATGACATTTTGGCTAAATTGTGATAGCCTTTTTTATTTTTCGCCAATAAAACTACTTGATATCCGTTGTCTTTCTTGGTCTTATCTTTATGATCGTCACAGATATTGAATTCACAACCAACTATCGGTTTGATTTCGGTTTCTGTTGGCTCTTCTCCTGCTTCTATTGAGGCTTCAATTTTTGCTTTAGCGGCTTTATTATGATTCATTACAGCGCTTACAAAATGGAAAGCACCCATCATGTTACCCGTATCGGTCATAGCAACCGCTGGCATTTTGAATTTTGCTGAAGCTTTTACTAAATCATTAATTGCAATGGTAGATTGCAAAACCGAAAACTGTGTATGATTATGTAAGTGTGCGAAAGCAGCGTCTTTTAAATCTGATTTTACTTCCTCTGAAATCGTGGTTTGAACTTCCTCTTGCTCGATTTTTTTCAAACGCGCTCTAATTTCCTCAGAGGCTTGTTTCAGATTGATATGCTTTAATCCGATTAATTGGATTTCGCCCAGATTTTTTTCTCGGAAACTTCTAAAATATTCTGGTGTTACATCTAATTCTTCTTTGGTAAAAACTTCTCTTTTAATTAATTCCAAGAAACAACGAGTAGTTGCTTCTACATCGGCAGTTGCATTGTGTGCTTCTGCGAAAGGCTGATTGAAAAGATATTTATGTAATTCGGTTAATGTTGGTAATTTGAATCTTCCGCCACGACCACCTGGTAATTTTAATAAGTTGGCTGTGATTTCGGTACAGGTATCCAAAACTGGCATTTTAGTCATATCGGAACCAATATTCATACGATGGAATTCACATCCCATGATATTAACATCAAATCCTACATTTTGCCCTACGATAAATTTCGTTTTTGAAAGTGCAATGTTGAATTTCTCTAAAACCTCCGATAATAGAATTCCTTGCTCCATTGCCAATTCGGTAGAGATACCGTGAATTCGTTCGGCATCATACGGAATATTAAAACCTTCAGGCTTTACCAAATAATCTTGATGCTCGATAAGATTTCCCATTTCGTCATGCAATTGCCATGCAATTTGTATACAACGAGGCCAGTTATCGGTATCGGTAATGGGAGCCGACCAACTGCGAGGTAATCCTGTGGTTTCTGTATCGAAAATTAAGTACATCTATCTGATAATTAAGTTAAAGACAAAAGGCAAAAGCAGATTTTGAATAAAAACAAAAATACATTTTATGTTGTTGAATGCCAATTTAAGTTATCAACAAAACAAAAAACCACCTGAATTGCTCCAGATGGTTTTGATATTTTTAAATTGTTTTTATTAAAATGTTGAAAGTGGTATTTTGTAAAAAACACCTTCTGAAAAAGTAATTACTTGACCTTCTTCATTAACTGCATTAAACTTATATGTACCAGTAAACAATCCGTTTTCAACTTCTTCAATTTCAATTTCACCATTACTTTGTTGAATATTGATAACTCTGAAAGTCGCGTTATTATTTCCTCCAACAATAGTGATAATATCTCCAGGTCTATATCCAACTCCTCTTGCTACAACAGTAATTGCTGTTACAGTACCATTTGTAGTTTGAGTAGCCACTCTTAATCCAGAACCAGAACCACCAGTTGTTTGAGCTCCAGTCGAATTAGCTTGGTAAGCAGTTCCTCTATTTATCATTGCAGAAACTTTAAATGCTGGTCCAGAATACAAACCAGTATCATAATAATCTGAAAATCCATCAACATCATTAGAGTAAGTTGCAAAATTTTCTTGATTAGTTGTACCTAAAACATAAATTCCAGGATCAGTACTTGCCGTTTCTAATGTAACTGTTTCAAATTGGTTGAAGGCAGTTATAATCATTCTACCATCCTCATCAACACTAACTCTTGCGTCATTTGCTCTCCAATAAACATCATTTTGTTTGGCTTGAAAAGCTGGATTATTAGTTTGAAGATCCTCTTGACACGAAGAAAAAGCAACAACAAGCGCAAGTAAAGAAACTATTTTTTTCATCTTAAATTAAGTTCGTTATAATATGTAGGTAACAAAAATAACTTTTTTATTGAAATAAATACATTTTACACGAAAAAATATTTTCAGACAACTTATACATTTGTATTGCAAAGTTTTATATATTTGCACCCTTAAATAACCGAGGTCGAGAACCTCAAATTAATCACAAGATTATGTCAGTAAAAATTAGATTACAAAGACACGGAAAAAAAGGGAAACCTTTTTATTGGGTTGTTGCAGCAGATGCAAGATCAAAAAGAGATGGTAAATTCTTAGAGAAAATCGGAACTTACAATCCAAACACTAACCCAGCTACTATCGATTTAAACATCGAAAAAGCAGCACAATGGTTACACAACGGTGCTCAGCCAACTGACACTGCAAGAGCAATTTTATCTTACACTGGTGCTTTATTAAAACACCACTTAGATGGAGGAGTTCGTAAAGGTGCTTTAACTCAAGAACAAGCTGATGCTAAATTAGCAACTTGGTTAGACGAGAAAGCTGGTAAAGTTGATGCAAAAAAATCTGGTTTATCTAAAGCAGAGGCTGATGCAAAAGCAAAAGCATTCAAAGCTGAACAAGAAGCAAACGCAAAACGTATTGCTGCTCAAGCTGAAGCTGCGAAAGTAGAAGAAGTAGCTGAAGAAGCTGCAGCAGAAGTAACTGAAGAAGTAGTAGAAGCTGCTGCTGAAGAAACTCCAGCTGTTGAAGAAAACAACGAAGAAACTCAAGCATAATTTTATAGCGATTCCATGCGTAAAGAAGATTGTTTCTATTTAGGTAAAATCGCAAAAAAATTTAGTTTCAAAGGGGAAGTCTTGGCGTATTTAGACACCGACGAACCCGAATTGTATCAAAATTTGGAATCAGTTTTTGTTGAAATCAACAAAAGTCTGGTTCCATTTTTTATTGAAAGTAGTTCGATTCACAAAGAAAAATTCTTGCGTGTTCGTTTTGAAGATATTCAAACTGAAGAAGAAGCAGACGAAATTATGGGAAGCGAAATTTATCTTCCACTTTCTATGTTACCAAAATTAGAAGGCACTCAATTTTATTACCACGAAGTAATTGGATTTGATGTTATTGACCTAATGAGAGGAAATATTGGAAAAATTGTTGCTATTAACGATAGTGGCGCACAACCTCTTTTTGAAATTGATAAAAACGGAACTGAAATTTTAATTCCGCTTATTGATGATTTCATTATTGCACTTGACAGAGCAAACAAAACCATTACTTTAGAAACTCCTGAAGGTTTGGTTGACTTATATCTTGGATAATTCCAATGACTTTTACCTTCAAACAATTTTCCGTTAATCAAGATCGTTGTGCTATGAAAATTGGCACTGATGGCGTTTTACTTGGCGCTTGGACTCCGTTAATCAACAATCCGTACAATGTTTTAGATATTGGTGCTGGAACTGGAATTTTATCCTTGATGTTAGCCCAAAGAAGTAACGCCGAACAAATTGACGCGATTGAAATTGACGAAGATGCTTACGAACAATGCGTAGAAAATTTTGAAGCTTCTCCTTGGGGTGATAAATTATTCTGTTTTCATGCAGGTTTAGATGAATTTATTGATGAACCAGAAGACGAATACGATTTAATTATTTCCAATCCGCCTTTTTATACAGACGATTATAAATCAGATAATACTTCGAGAGATTTAGCACGTTTTGAAGACGCTTTACCTTTTGAAGAATTAATTGAAGCGGCTGCCTTATTACTTTCTGATAACGGGATTTTTTCTGTGATTATTCCTTTTAAAGAAGAAGAGCGATTTGTTTCTATCTGTAAAGAATTGGATTTATTTCCACTAAAAATCACTCGTGTAAAAGGCACACCCACAACAGAAATCAAAAGAAGTTTATTGGCTTTTTGCAGAATGGAACAAACTCCGTTGATTGATGAGTTAGTCATTGAAATTTCGAGACATAATTATACTCCTGAATACATCGAATTAACGAAAGAGTTCTACTTGAAGATGTAACCCTAGCCCAGATAGAAGAGAAAATCCTTTTTATACCTGACAGGTTTTCGAAAACCTGTC
>DNNO01000022.1 GCA_003497625.1 Flavobacterium sp.
AAGCAAGAATTTATGAAACTTCAGGAGTGATTGAATTTGTTTATGGTTCAATGTCTGTTGCGGATACTTTTGCTACTGGACCAATAATTGGTTTTTCAGGTGGAGCAACGGCAGGAAAAATTGCTTCTGTAACTTCATCAACGAATGCAGTTACAACAAATGGAACTGCTTTCGTAAACAATACTTACCTAGTAGGTGCGATTGCTAATTTAGACTCTAGTGCTGATGGTTCTAGAAGAACTTATGTGTTTACACCATCAACTTTAGCGGTTGCAGCACCAACAACTTTAACATTCTCAGGAATTACTTCTGCGGGAACAACGGTAAATTGGGTTGATGATTCAACTAATGAATTTGGATTTTTAGTTACTAGAGCAACAGATGCTGCTTTTACAACGAATGTTGTTACTACAACAGTAGCGTCAACAACTGTTGCAGCAACTGGAGGGGCGTATAATTCTATTCAAACTGGTTTAGCTCCAAGTACATTATATTACTATAAAGTTCAAGCAATATCAGAAGCTGTTTTTTCAACTGAAATATCAGGTTCTCAAGCAACAAACCCTCCAGGGGTATTTATTTCTATTGCTGATGGTAACTGGTCTGATCCTGCTACTTGGGACGCAAATGCAGTACCAACTGGTGTAGATAATGCAACCGTAGCAGCTCATACAGTAACAATTGATGTAGCTGGTTTAGCAATTAATAACTTAATAGTTCAAGGTTCTTTGGAGTTTGGTGCAACGCCAGCAACTTTTAATGTTAATGGGAACTTAACTATTGAGGCAGGAGGAGAGTTCCTTGTATTCAACGGAACAACTGGTAAAGCAATTGTAGTTTCAGGAAATATTTTAAACGATGGAAATATTGATCTTTCTATTGGAGCAACAACTGCTGGAAGTTTAACATTAAACGGAAGTGCGGTTCAGTCAATTACTGGTTCTGGAACCTTCGCAAATAATTTAATAAGAAATTTAATTTTTACTAACACATCAACAGCAGTTCCTAATATCAACTGGGGTTTTGATGGTATAAGTGTTGCGTATAATCTAAATATCGCAAATGCTAAAATTAATTTAAATAGTAATAAAATTACTTTTGGTATTGGTTCAGCAGTTGCTGCAGATACAGGTAATACATTTACAATTACTAATGGTGGTTTCTTAAACGGTACGTTCTCTAGATGGTGGACAGCTGCTCAGACAGGGTATACTACTTCAGGTCCGACAACTATTCCTACTGGCGCTGCTGGAAGATATCCTTTTTATTCACCAACAGGGGAACAAAGAATTTTCTATATTGGTAGAACAACTCCATCTGCTGGTGGTAAGTATGCTGTGACTTATAATAATGCTACAACTACGACTACTGGTTTAAGTATTGTTGATGGAGCTTATACAGTTACAAATCAATGGGATGGTAATTTTGTGGTTACATTAGATGGTACAACACCAGCCGCAGCTTCAAACTGGGTAACAATGTTTACTCCAAATGCTTTCTTTACGACTGCACTTGGTGCTAGAATTACAGGAGAAAGTGTGGCATTGTCTGGTACTCATGTTAATACTTCGAATGCACCTTACGGACAAAGAAGTGGTGTTTCAACTGCAGATTTAACTTCTGCTACAGGTTTATATCTTGGAGTTAATGCAGCAGATGTCCCAATTGTTTCTATTGCATCTGGAGATTGGAATGCAACGTCTACTTGGAATGGTGGAATTGTGCCTACTTGTGCAGATGTTGCAGTAATTGCAAATGGTCATACAGTTACATCTACTACTTCTGGAAATGTAGCAAGAAATGTAACTATCACAACTGGAGGAGCTTTAGTAGTTTCTGCTGGAGATTTAACGGTTGGTTGTACATTAAACAATAATACTTTAGCAAATAGTGGTACTTTAACCGTTTCAGGTGGTCTATTAGCTGTTAATGGAAATATGGTACACAATGCTGCTTCGATTTTTAATCAAAGTGGTGGTGATATTTTAGTAGACGGTAATGAAGGTGGTGTTGCTGCAAATTCTGTAGCTTCTGGAGTTGCAATCGTACAATTAAATTCTCAATTTATTAACTGGACAGGTGGTGCTCTAACTATTTTAGATCCACATGCGAATGCTACGGCATCAAATACATTAGCTTATAGTAATAGTACTGCACATGTGAATGTTCCAAATACACATACACTTAAATTAGGTGATGGTGTTTCTACAGACGCAGGAGGAAATGCTACTAATGGATTTAGATTAAATACTTTTGTAGGGGCTAATAGAATTTTATTTGGTAACTTAGAAGTAAACACTTTAGGTGGTACAAATAGACAAGTTACCACAGCTTTTACTTTAGGTTTTAGTGGAAATGTAACAATTGAACCAAGTTCTGAAGTGTTATTTGGAACATCTTATGTAGCGGGTAATATTGTTAATAACGGTATTTTTACCTCTACAGCTTCATTGTTTTTAGCCAACTATTTAAATGGTGCTGAAACTGCAACTACAAATGCGCAAACAATTGGAGGTTCAGGAGTTTATAGAAACTTAGCTGCTGCTCCAACAGCAAACTTAACGTCTTTGACGGTCAATAATACTAATGCAACAGGTGTAACGTTAAATATGCCTTTATCAGTTAGTGGAACATTAACAATGACATCTGGTATCATTAATACTACAAATACAAATTTATTAACATTAGGAACTGCAACTGCAGGAGGAACTTTAGCAGGTACGCCAAGTGCTACTAGCATGGTTAGAGGTCCATTTGCAAGAACTATTTCTAATGCTAATGCAAATACAAATTATTTATTATTCCCTGTTGGTAAAGTGGCTTATGCTCCTATATGGGCTGCACCAGCTACTACAGCTGCAACTGTGATGAAAGCTGAAACTTTTGATTCTAATACTGGAACACAAAGTGCAGCGATTGCAAATATGGCAACCAACAGAAGATGGGAATTACCATTAGTATCTGGAACAATTACCGATATTAATGTTAGATTAGGAGATGCTGGAATTTTGGCAACAAGTATTCCTGTTCAAGCTCCTTCTGCTAGTGGTCAATACACAAGTACATTTGGTTCGGTTGCTACTGCTGTTGCAGGAGTTTCAACTCAATCAACTACACCTGTACTAACTGCAAACTACACTGGTTTCTTAAGTTATGCTGATTCTAATGCTTGTGTTGGAGTTCCGACTCCAGGTAATACAATTGCGTCAAGTAATGCAATTTGTTTAGGAACTTCTGTTACTTTAAGTTTACAAAATTTAACTACGGGTTCAGGTGTAACATATCAATGGTTTTCATCACCTGATGGAGTTACATATTCACCTATAGCTGCTGCTACAAACCCAACTTATTCTACAATACCAACTGCAGCTACATATTTTATGTGTGAAGTTACTTGTGCTTCAGGGCCTTCAACAACGGCTTCAACTCCAGTATATGTAACTTTTGCAAACGAAGTAACTGCAACTGTACCAGCTACAAGATGTGGAACAGGAACAGTTGACTTAAGTGCTACCCCAAGTTCAGGTGCAACTATTAATTGGTTCGCAGCTGCAACAGGAGGTTCACCTTTAGCTTCAGGCTCATCTTTCACAACACCTACAATTGCTTCAACAACAACTTATTATGCAGCGGCATCAACTGCTTCTGCTGGTAGCTTAATTTTAGGAGCTGGAGGAACTAACTCAGCTGCTACTGCTGCAAGTTTCTTGCCTGGTGGTTGGGGTGGTGCAAAAACACAATATATAATTCGTGCATCAGAATTAATCCAGGCTGGATTAACAGCTGGACCTATAACTAATCTTGGGTTTGAACCAACAAACTCTGGTCAAACATATCAAGGATTCTTTGTTCAAATTGGACATACTGCAACTACAACTGCACCAACAACTACATTTATTCCAAATACTGGTTTAAGTTTTGTTTATGCAGGTACTGAAGCAAATGATGGTTTTACACCTATTGCGGGTTCTGTAAATAATTTAACATTTGGAACAGGCGCAGGAACTACAAGTAGTTTTGTTTGGGATGGAACTTCTAATATTGTAGTTTCAATTTCATGGTCTAGAGTACCGGGAGCTGCAACAGCTACTTCAACAACAATGAAAGTAGACAATGTAGGTTTCGTATCAGCTGCTTACAGACAGAGAGATAATTTAACTCCAACAGATTTGTTAAATGAAACTTCTGTTACAGGTACTTCATCAAATAGACCAAGATTCACTATTAATGGACAATTAATTTGTTCTTCACCAAGAGTTGCTGTGGTAGCTACTGTTTCTACGCCTCCAACATTAACTTTGAGTGGTGCTACTGCAACAATTTGTTCTGGAGATTCTTCAAGTGCGGTTACTTTAACTGCAGGTTCAGGGGATTATGATACTTTCGTATGGTCTCCTGCAACAGGGGTAACTGGTGATCAAACAATTGGTTGGACTTTTAATCCAACATTAACTACTGCTTATACTTTAACAGCTAGTCAAACTTCTGGAGCTTTATGTTCTACAACTGCAACATTTACTGTAAATGTAAATCCATTGCCAACGAATGTAACAATTACTCCAGCAGCGCCTTCTATTTGTGTTAATACAATTCAAAGTTTAGCTGTTACAGGTGGAACTTTAGGAGTAGTAGGAAAAGTGGGTTCAGGTACTGCAACGAATACCACATCAACTCCTTTCAAAGGATTTTGGGGTGGTTCAAAAACGCAAGCGCTTTATACGCCTGCTGAATTAACCGCTTTAGGTATGGCAGCTGGACAAAGTATCAATTCAATTGGATATGTTGCTTTATCAGGAACTCCTTTAGTATTGAATAACTTTACTATTAATGCAGGTTTTGTTTCTAATACAACTTTAGGAGCAGCATTTATTCCTGGTGCAACTAACGTTGTTTTAGCACCAACTAATTACACTCCTAGTACTGGAGCAGGAAATATTGATTTTGCTCTTTCAACTCCTTTAACATGGGATGGAGTATCTAGTTTATTAATTGAAACTTGTTTTAATAATAACAATGGTGGAGGAGCTGCTGCGAACTCTATTTCTGTTGAATCGACAGTTGTAGCTGCAGGTTTAAATTTATATCGTTCGCAAGATAATATCGTTGATGTTTGTACTAATGCAACAGCACCTACAGCTACTACAACAAGACCAAACCTTAGAATTTCTACATTAGAAACGGCTAATATTACTTGGTCTCCAGTAACTAATTTATTTACTGATGCAGGAGCAACAATTCCTTATGTAGGAGGAAGTAATGCTACTACAGTTTATGTACAGTCTGCAACTCCTAGTACAACAGTTTATACTGCTACAGCTACAATTGGAGCAACAGGATGTTTTAGAAGTAATACAGTAAGTGTTACAGTAAGTGCTTTACCAGATACAACAATAACTCGTGTAGATGATACATTAACTGCTGCTGAAACTGGTGCAACTTACCAATGGTATACTTGTGCTGCAGGTCCTGTATACACACCTATTGGAGGAGCAACTTCTCAATCATATACAGCAACTGCAATTGGTAGTTATGCTGTGGATGTTACATTGAACGGATGTACTTCTAGAAGTACTTGTTTTGATGTTACTACTTTAGGATCTTCTTCTTTTGATATGAATGCTTTAACTGTATATCCTAATCCAGTTGTAGACATTTTATCAATTAGATATACTGAAGAAATTACTGCAATTAACGTGTATGACTTAAGTGGAAGATTGGTGAAACAAATTACACCAAATCAAACTGAGGTTGAGGTGAACATGTCTGAATTAGCTGCTGCAATGTATATTGTAAAAGTGAATGCAGGTGGAAACCAAACTGAAATTAAAGTAATTAAAAAATAAAGTTAAGTTTTTTAAATAAAAAAGGGTCAATCTTTAGAGGTTGGCCCTTTTTGTTTTTATTTTAGCAACATGAAATTGACGGCATTAAAAATAGAACAACTTCCTATAGTAATCGACTTAACAAAGAAAATTTGGCCCGTTGCCTATGGAGAAATTTTATCCAAAGAGCAATTAGATTACATGATTGACAAATTTTATAACGAAACCGCTTTGCGCGAACAAATAGAAGTTAAAGGACACGTTTTTTATTTAGCACAAGACGACAATGAAAAGTACGTAGGTTTTGTTTCATACGAACTCAACTCTGAACCCAACAAAACAAAAATCCATAAAATTTACGTGTTACCCGAAACTCAAGGAACCGGTTTAGGTAGACAATTCTTTGAACTAGTAAAAGAAAAAGCAATAGAAAACCACCAAAAAGCCATTTTCTTAAACGTTAACAAATACAACAACGCCATACATTTTTACACCAAACTAGGCTTTACTAAAGTAAAAGACGAAGTTATTGATATTGGAAACAGTTACGTAATGGATGATTATGTGATGGAAGTTGTAATTTAATTGATTTCTAATTTACTAATTTGAATTATATGAAATTTAAAATTATATTTTTATTTTTTCCACTTTTTGTTGTTGGGCAAAGTACTCAGAATGAAATTGAAATAATAAGGGATATTGATTCTTATGTTAAATATGTTGATAGTATTTCATTTAGTTTAAATGAAGAAATGTCATATGGTGTAATACTTCCTGCTCATGGGAGTATTAATGGTAAGCCTATAGAAAAAATTGAAACAGAAAAAAAAGTTTTAAAAATTGATAAACAGATTCTCAAAATGATTTATTCTGAAAAAAAAAGTAAGTTAAAAGAGGAGTTTGTTTTTTATTACAAGGATTTAAAGTTAGTTTACGTAGAGTTTTTAATTTACAAGAAAAAGAAATCTACAAAAAAAGTTTTTTATTACAATAATGAGATGCCATTATATCCATCATTTTCAGATTCTAGCTATGACATTAATGTTGATTTACGCCTTATTGAGAAATCTAAATTAGCTAAGTGAATAGATGCTAGCACATGCTAACGCAAGTGTTTTGCTCATGTAAACAAAGCAAAAAAAAACACGAGAAAATATCTCGTGTTTTTTCAAATTATATATTTTCTATCTATTTCGCTCCCCATAATTCCTTTTCCCAGTAAACTTACTTTTATTACTTGGTAAACTCGCTTCTTCTGTTTTGCTTGAAGGTTCGATAAGTTTGTTCAATTCAGCAACTTCCGCATCGGTTAAATTTCGGTATTTGCCTTCTTGTACGTCTAAGGAAATGTTGATAATACGCGTACGTTTTAAAGCTGTTACTTCGTAATCTAAATATTCACACATTCTACGAATTTGTCTATTCAAACCTTGCGTTAAAATAATTCGGAAAACGTATTTGCTAATTTGTTCTACTTTACATTTCTTGGTAATCGTTTCTAAAATCGGAATTCCGTTTGCCATTCGGTCAATAAATCTGTCGGTAATGGGTTTGTTTACGGTTACGATATATTCTTTTTCGTGGTTGTTTCTCGCGCGAAGAATTTTGTTTACAATATCGCCATCATTCGTCATAAAAATCAATCCCTCACTGGCTTTGTCTAAACGACCAATAGGAAAAATACGCTCTGGATAATTGATGTAATCTACAATATTGTCTCGCACACCTAAGTTGGTTGTACATTCAATACCAACAGGTTTGTAAAACGCTAAATAAATAGGTTTCTCGTTTTTCTGTTGTACCAATTCACCATTCACACGAACTTCATCACCAGGTGCAACTTTAGTGCCCATTTCCGGAATCTTTCCGTTAATAGTAACTCTTCCTTGCTCAATCAAACGATCGGCCTCTCTACGAGAACAATAGCCAGTTTCTGATAAAAATTTATTAATTCGTGTTGTATTTTCTTCCATGATGCAAAGATAGTTTTTTTTTAGTGATTTTTTTGTTGCACAAAGTTTCTCAAAGTTTTCACAGAGTAACACTAAGTTTCTTTATAATTTTTAAAAAAGTTAAACGCTCTGTGTATCTCTTTTCAACACAATCAAAGTCAAAAAAAACTCTGTGAATCTCTGTGTAATAAAAACAAAAAAAAGCCCTTTTAAAAAAAGGACTTTCATTTATTTGGAAAAGGATTCAATTAGATGCTAGCAAATAATTTTTCCATTTTTTCTTTTTCTTCGTCAGCTAAAACACCGTCTACTAAGATTCTTCCACTGTGCTCATCTGTGATGATTTTTTTACGAGCTGCAATTTCCATTTGCGTTTGTGGTGGAATAGTAAAGAATGAACCAGCAGAAGCGCCACGCTCAATAGAAACAACCGCTAAACCATTTCTTACACTGTTTCTAATTCTGTCGTAAGCAGCAATTAAACGCTCTTCAATTTGACCTCTTAATTCTTCTGATTTTGCTGATAAGAAGTTTTCTTCTTTTTCAGTTTCAGCCATAATGTCGCTTAATTCAGCTTTTTTATGTTTTAAGTGCGTTTGTTTTCCGTCTAATTTTTCTTTAGTTTGAGCTACCACTTCTTTTTTGTGCTCAATAGAAGCTTTCATTTCTTTAATGTGTTTTTCAGCTAATTGAATTTCCAATTCCTGAAACTCCACTTCTTTAGTTAAAGAGTTGAATTCTCTATTATTACGAACATTTTTTTGTTGCTCTAAATATTTTTTAATCGCAGCTTTGTGCTCGTCGATAGCATTTTTCTTTTCTTTGATTAGATCATCAATAGATTCTAAATCGCTTTTTAGTTTTTCTAAACGAGTAGAAAGTCCTGCAACTTCATCTTCTAAATCTTCTACTTCAAGAGGCAATTCTCCTCTTACATTTCTTATTTCGTCTATTTTAGAATCAACTAGTTGTAAAGCATAAAGGGCTCTTAACTTATCTTCTACATTTAGCTCTTTGATTGTTGCCATATTTAAAAGTACTTAACTGGATTTGTATTTTCTTCTGATAAAATAATTCCGCATTGCAGCGAATTTGGTGCAAAATTAGTGATTTTTTCTTTAAGAAAATCAACTATATAATTTTTTGTAAATCTTTCGCTCTCAAAATGTCCAATATCAGCCAAAAGTAATTGATTTTCAGCTTCATAGAATTGGTGATATTTTAAGTCAGCCGTAAGATAAGCATCTGCTCCTGAGGAAATTGCATTCTTAATTGCAAAACTGCCGCTTCCGCCTAAAACCGCTACTTTTTTTATTGATTTTCCTGTGAAAGCCGAATGTCTAATGCCTCCACATTGTAATTTCTCTTTTACCAATTGTAAAAATTCGGTTTCAGAAAGCGGATTTTCGAATTCTCCAACGCGTCCCAAACCAATATTTTGATGTTTGTTTTCCAATTGATAAATTTCGTAAGCCACTTCTTCGTACACATGATTTTTGAATAAAGCCTTTAAGATTTTACCTTGTAAATGCTTTTCAAACGTCAGCTCGATTTTAATTTCTTCGTTTTCTACAAATTCAAATCGTTCTCCAATTTCCGGATTCGAATTTTCATTTCCCATATAGGTGCCAATTCCTTTCGAATTAAAACTACAATCTTCATAATTACCAATAGTTCCAGCACCAGCATCAAATAACGCATTTCGCAATTTTTCAACATTTTCAGGAATGGTGTAAGTAACTAATTTTTGAATGTAATTTTCTTTTGGAATCAGTACTTTCGAATGTTTCAAACCTAAAGCATCACAGAAAATTTTATTCACTCCTTTTTGATGATTGTCCAAAGCAGTATGAACGGCATAAATAGCAATATCATTTTTTATAGCTTTTAAAATCGCACGCTCGACATAATTTTTACCCGTAATTTTCTTAATTCCTGAAAACAAAATAGGGTGGAAGCAAACAACCAAATTACATTTTTTCGAAATCGCTTCATCAATCACCGATTCCAATGCATCATGACAAACTAAAACGCCATCAATTTCTTGATTCGGATTTCCAACTAAAAGCCCAACATTGTCAAAATCTTCTGCATAACCTAGTGGCGCCATTTCTTCAAGAACAGAAAGTATATCGGAAAGTTTCATGATGTTTGATTTTACTAAATGATTACACAAATTAACGAAATACCAGTTAGAAATGAAATGATAAATAGCATAAACTTTAATATGATGATAATTTATTATACTTTCGTAATATGATTTTGTTACGAAAAATACTTTTCCCTTTAGCCTTTTTGTATTGGCTCATTACGTTTATCCGAAATTGGCTTTACGACAAAGGCATTTTCAAGAGTTCTTCTTTTAATATTCCAATTATTGCTGTTGGAAATCTTAGCGTTGGCGGAACAGGAAAAACACCTCAAATCGAATATTTAATCCGATTGCTTTCTGATAAATATAAAGTCGCTGTTTTGAGTCGCGGTTACAAGCGTACGACCGAAGGTTTTATTTTGGCTGATGAAAATGCAACTGCGAGTTCTATTGGTGACGAACCATTTCAGTTTTATTCCAAATTTCCAAATATTCAAGTAGCGGTTGATGCTAACAGAAAAAATGGAATTGAAAATTTATTGCAACTTTCAAACAAGCCTGATGTTATTTTATTGGACGACGCTTTTCAGCATAGAAAAGTAAAAGCTGGATTTTATATTTTGCTAACCGCATACGACGATTTATTCTGTGACGATTATATTTTGCCTTTCGGGAATTTACGCGAACCGTCTTCGGGGAAAAAAAGAGCGGATATGATAATTGTCACAAAATGTCCGAATGATTTGTCCGAAATTGCACAGCAGAAAATCAGAGAAAAGTTAAAGGTAAAGCAACAAGTTTTCTTCACCACAATTCAGTACGACGATTTTGTTTTTGGAAATGACAGTCAATTGTTAGTTTCTGAAATTCAATCCGAAAGTAAAGTGTTGGTTGCCGGAATTGCAAAGCCTAAATTGTTCTTCGATTTTCTAAAAAATGAAAAGGATGATACTTTGGTTTTTCCAGATCATCATCATTTTTCGAAACAAGATTGTGAGCAAATTTTGGCAAAAGCCAATGGAAGAAAAATAATTACAACAGAAAAAGATTTTGTTCGTTTAAACGGATTATTGCCTAAAGCGCAATTGTTCTATTTACCAATAAAATCGACTTTCTTAGATACAAATATTGATAAAACGATAGAAGATTATGTGGGACAAAGTACAAGAAACAGTTAGTTTCATTAAAAATAAAACCAATTTTACTCCAGAATACGGCGTGATTTTAGGCTCAGGATTAGGCGGATTCACAGCGGATATTACCATTGAACATACATTACCTTATACGGAAATTCCAAACTTCCCTGTTTCAACCGTTCAAGGACATAAAGGTGCTTTGGTTTTTGGAACCATTCAAGGAAAAAAAGTGGTAGCGATGCAAGGTCGTTTTCATTTTTATGAAGGTTACGATATGAAACAAGTAACGTTTCCTGTTCGTGTCATGAAATATTTAGGGGTAGAAAAATTAATTGTTTCCAATGCTTCGGGTGGCGTAAATCCATCATATAAAATAGGTGATATTGCAGTGATTACCGATCACATCAACATGATGCCCGAGCATCCATTGCGAGGACATAATGATGAACGTTTTGGTCCAAGATTCGTCAATATGAGCGAACCGTATTCAAAAGCAATGAATGCAAAAGCATTTGAATTAGCTAAAGAACTAAATATCGATTTAAAAAAAGGAATTTATTTAGGTTTACAAGGACCAACATTTGAAACGCTTGCCGAATATAAAATGGTAAAAGCCTTGGGTGCTGATTGCGTAGGAATGTCAACCGTTCCAGAAGTGATTGTAGCTCGACACATGAATATGGAATGCTTTGGTGTTTCTGTGATTACAGATATGGGTGACGAGGAAAATATCGAAGAAGTTAACCATGAAGAAGTGTTACAAGCAGCTCAAAAAGCAGAACCTCATGTAAGAAACTTAATTAAGAATTTGATTACTCAGTACTAGTTAAGTATTTTGTAACAACCGTATAGAAATGCTCTGGTTCAAAAGGTTTGGTGATTACTTCATTCATACCATAGGACAAGAGCATTTCTCTGTTTTCATTCAGAGAGATTGCTGTTAATGCCACGATAGGAATATGACTGTTGAATTTTCTGATTTCGCTTGTGGCTTCCGTTCCGTTGATGCCTGGTAAGTGAACGTCCATCAAAATTAAATCGTAATCATTTGCTTTTGCGTCTTCAATAGCGTCTTCACCATTGTCAATAATATTACAAGAAATGCCTCTTTTTTCAAGCATTTTCTGTGTGATCATTTGGTTGATTTTGTTGTCTTCAACTAAAAGTACTTTTTTCTTATTTAGTAATGTTAAGTCAGGTGTAGCTTCTACTTCCTTAGTTTTGTTTGCTACTCCTTTTTCAAATTCTAATTCAAAACTAAACGCGCTTCCTTTGCCAGATTCACTTTTTAGGTGAATTTCGCTTCCCATTAATTCTAGAATTTTCTTCACGATGGAAAGTCCTAAACCTGTTCCACCATAAGTACGATTAATTTCAACCGAACCTTGGCTAAAACTATCAAAAATAGCATCTTGTTTGTCTTTTGGGATGCCAATTCCGTTATCTTTTATTTCGAAATATAATGTTACGTTATCAGTAGTTTCTGATTTCTTGATAATATTACACCAAACATCACCATTTTTACTAAACTTAATAGCATTGTTTAGTAAGTTAATTAGAATTTGAGATAATTTAGTTGGATCACCTTTTAAATTATAGTTAATCGATTTATCAACATTTAAATGACACTTGATGTTATTTTCGTGAATAAATTCTTTGAATGAAGTAACAATATTTTCGGTTAATTCAGAAAGATTAAAATTGATTTTTTCAATCACTACTTTATCCGATTCTAAACGGTTGATTTCTAATATGTCATTAATGAAATTTAAAAGATAATTTCCAGAAAACTCAAGTGATTTTAAATAATTTAATTGACTCGCTTTTGGTTTTTCTTGTAATAAAAGATAGGTAATACCATTTATGGCGTTCAAAGGCGTTCGAAGTTCGTGACTTACCGTTGATAAGAAATCGGCTCTAGCTTTTGAAGCACTTTCAGCTTTATCTTTCTCTATAGTTAATTCTCTGTTTTTTTCCTTTAAAAGTTTATTGGTACTAATTCTGATTTTATTGTTTTTATACAACGACAAACTCAATAACGATAAAATCGAAATTAAGGCAATACTCAAAATACTGATTAACTTAGAAAATCGTAAGGTTTTTTGTTGACTTTTTTTCTCTTTGTCTAATTGTTCAATCGTTTTAAGTTGTTTGTCAAATTGAATTTTATCAACTGTATTTTCAGCCACGTAACTATTGTAATATTTTCCAATAGAATCTGTTAAATTGGCATATTTTTTCAAGTATAAATTCGCACTCGAGATGTTTTTATTTTTCTCGTGCGTAGTACTTAATAGTTTATAAATACGTTTGGTTAGTTGAAAATCGTTATTGTTTGTTTCGTTTGTTTGATTGGCAAGATTGAAATAATTAATGGCTTGAGGATATTTTTTCTTCACAATTTCAATTTCTCCCAACTGAATATAAGCTTCTGTTTTTGTGCTAAGCAAAGCGTCGTCGCTAATGTTTTCTACAACTCCTTTTAATATGTTACTAGCTTCGTCAATATTTCCTTTTTCTTTTTTAATGATAGCCTTTTGAAGGTTAATCAACTCAATTGCTTCGAGGAAATTTAATTTTTTATAAATAACCGTAGCTTTTTCAAAATAGATTTCAGCAAAAGCAATGTTGTTTTTCTTTAGGTAACATTTTCCTAAACCATAATAAGATAGCGCAATATTAGATTTTGGCTCACTTTTACTATAAATACTAATGGCTCTGATGTAATAATCAATAGCTAAATCGTTTTTTTCAAGTTCGTAAAAAATGGTGGCTAATTGCAAATAACAGTCGGCAAGTTTGTTGTCTAATTTGTTTGCTTTGGCATATTCAATTGCTTTTTCGGTGTAAAGAATTGCTTTTGTATAGGATTTTTTAGCTTCTTTATTAAAAAGGCCAATCTCTAAATAGTAGTCAGTACTATCGCTAATTTTCCCCACATCTTTGTAGACAGACTGCGTGTAACCATTTATAGTTACGAGTAGAAGTAATATGAAAAGTCTTTTAATCAAGAAATGCCTGAGTTAAATTTAACCCTGCAATTTAAGTTTTTTAGCGATAATAAAAAACTTTATTTTTTAGAAACGAATGTAATTAAGTCAATTAATCTTGAAGAATAGCCAATTTCATTATCATACCACCCCACAATTTTAACCATTTTGTCGATAACAGAAGTTAATTGCGCGTCAAATAAACAAGAGTTTTGATTACCGATAATATCCACAGAAACAATTGGGTCTTCGGTGTAATCTAAAATTCCTTTGAAATTCGTTTCAGCAGCTTTTTTGAACGCTTGATTGATTTCTTCAATAGATACTTGTCGTTTTACATTGAAAGTAATATCGGTCAACGAACCATCTGGAACTGGAACTCGAATACCACAACCTCCAATTTTTCCTTCTAATTCAGGGAATATTTTAGTCAATGCTTTGGCAGCTCCAGTTGTAGTGGGAACAATAGATTGCGCTGCACCACGAGCTCTACGTAAATCTTTATGCGGCTGATCGTGCAAACTTTGGTCGGTAGTGTAGGAGTGAACTGTGGTGATGTACGCTTGCTCAATTTCGCACAATTCCTGAATGATTTTAATCATCGGAGCTGCATTATTGGTTGTGCAACTTGCGTTGGAAATGATGGTTTCGCTTCCGTCTAAAATATGTTCGTTTACACCTAAAACTACCGTTTTTATTTCTTCAACTTCAGATGGTGCTGAAAGAATTACCCTTTTCGCTCCAGCTAAAATATGTTGGTTGATGTCTTCAAACGTTTTGAATTTTCCAGTCGATTCAATAACAATATCAACGTTTACGGATTTCCAATCTAAATTTTTAATTTCTCTTTCGTGAAAAAACAAATAGGATTTATCATCAATACTAATCGAATCCTCAGAAAACGAAACCGTATGATTCAAAACACCGTGAATGCTATCGTATTTTACCAAATGCGCCATTGTTTTGTTATCTGCAATGTCGTTGATGGCAACCACTTCAATAGTAGGATGATTCAAAAGCAATCGGAACAAATTACGTCCAATTCTTCCAAAACCATTAATAGCAATTCTTGTTTTCAATTTTATTTATTTTGAAGTTGAAATTGTTCTTGAATTTGAACTTTTAGTGAATATGTTTCTCCGCATGATAAGAAGAACGCACTAAAGCGCCACTTTCCACATGTCTAAAACCTAATTCTTTTCCGATTTGTTCGTATTTTGCGAATTGTTCTGGCGTGATGTATTCTTTAACTGGTAAATGTTTTTTACTAGGTTGTAAGTATTGACCAATAGTTACAATATCCACTTTGGCATCAGCTAAATCATGTAAAACTTGAATCACTTCTTCTTCTGTTTCACCTAAACCTAACATGATACCCGATTTTGTTCTTTTGATGCCTTGTTCTTTCAAGTAACGCAATACTTCTAAACTTTTCTCATATTTCGCTTGAATACGAACTTCACGTGTTAAACGTTTTACAGTTTCCATGTTGTGAGAAACTACTTCTGGAGCTACTTCGATGATTCGGTCTAAATTTCTCGTGTTGCCTTGAAAATCTGGAATTAAGGTTTCTAAAGTCGTATTTGGATTCATTCGGCGAATGGCTTTCACGGTTTCTGCCCAAATAATCGAACCCATATCTTTTAAATCATCACGGTCAACGCTAGTAATTACGGCATGTTTGATGTTCATAATTTTGATAGAACGCGCTACTTTTTCAGGTTCGTCCCAATCCACAGTTTCAGGACGACCGGTTTTTACACCACAAAAGCCGCACGAACGCGTACAGATATTCCCTAAAATCATGAAAGTTGCCGTTCCTTCGCCCCAACATTCGCCCATATTAGGACAACTTCCCGAAGTACAAATCGTATTCAGTTTGTATTTGTCTACTAAACCTCTAAGTTCAGTGTAGTTTTTACCCGTTGGTAATTTTACGCGCAACCATTTTGGTTTGGGTTCTCTTGGTGGAAAAACATTATCAATAGCCGTGTCCATAATCAAAATTTTGATAGGCAAAGATACGATATGAAATTTAGAATTTTGAAGTAAGAATTTAGAAAATGAGAAAACTTTAGGAAAGTTTTAGGAAATGTAAAAGTGAATCGTTTTAAAAATTAGTTTTCAATGTCTTCGATTGAAAAGCCTGCTTTCAAAATTAAAGTTGTGTCTTTAATTTCTTTATCAAAATTGACTATAATGTCATCGAATTTATCTAAATATTTAATTTCATAAAAACTTCCAACTTTCTTAGAAAAACCGTCGGGTGCATTTACAATTAAGTCTTTTATTTTTTTATTTTTATTGTAGTATTCAAAATAATAATCTCTTGTTTTGGGATATCTTTTATATTCTACAAATTTTGCAATTCCAATTTTTCCATCTTTTTCAATTTCAGAAAATTTAAATTTCGCATTAATATAAATAGGTAATACAAGTAAAAAGACAATTCCAATGAAAATGAATCCGAATTTATTTTTTCTAAAATATGCAATAATCTTCTCTTTCATTTAGAATCAATTGGTTTTACTTCCCCGAAATAATCTCCGCCAATAATTTCTTAGCTCGAAGCAGTTTAATTTTGATGTTATTTAGCGGTTCATCAATTTGTTCAGCCATTTCTTGATACGTCATTTCTTGAAAATAACGCATTTGAATGACTTCCTGATAGGCAGGTTTCAATTGTTTGATGTATTGTAGTAATTGGGCTAAATTTTGTTCAATAATTAACTCATCTTCTGCAGAATTGGAATCATCAGCCACGCTGTAGGCTTGATGGTCTTCTTCGTCATTCATTTCAATAAATAAAGACGATTTCTTTTTGCGAAGCATGTCGATATGCACATTTTTTGCAATCGCAATCAACCAAGTATTAAAACCATATTCGGGATTGTATGTCGAAATTTTATCAAATGCCTTTGCGAAAGTTTCAATCGCAATATCTTCGGTATCGGTTTCATTTTCGGTACGTTTTAGCATGAATCCGTACACTTCATTCCAGAAAAAATCCAATAAAAATGTGAAAGCAACTTGGTCTCCCTTTTTTGCCTTTTCAATATTTTCTTGAATGATTACCGAATTTACTTCCAATGTACGGGTTTTGAGATGAGGTTTCTAAAAAATACGCTCAGTTGTGTAAAGATAAGCACAATTTCGATAATTGGATACCAATACATCACATCTTTTTCTTTTAGTTTTCCAGCGGCATAACCTAAAGAAATCCAAGTGAATAAATATCTAAATACGATAATTCCAGTCACAATCATCCATTGGAATTGAAACGCCAATAAAACAATTGCCAAAGCTAAAAACCAAAACTGGCTAAAGAAAAACAATCCCAATTGAAATTTATCAAATCCTTTGTAGAATTTCGCAGTCGTTGCGTGTCTTCTTTTTTGGTACACCCAAGACGAAAAAGTAGTTTTAGGTTCTGAAAAAGTAAAACTTTCTGGAGTATATAAAATTGCTGTATTCTTTTTAGTAGCCGCTTGATTTATAAATAAATCATCATCACCCGAACGAATTTTCATGTGATCCATAAAACCACGAACGTTGAAAAATTCTTCTTTTTTGTAAGCTAAATTGCGCCCAACACCCATATAAGGTTTACCAATTTTTGCCCAAGAAAAATATTGTGTAGCGGTTAACATCGTTTCAAAACGAATGATTTTATTTAGGAAAGAATTCTTTACTTTTTCGTAAGCGCCATAACCTAAAACAATAGTTTTTTCTTTGGTGAATTGACTCGAAATTTGCAATAACCAATCGTTTGAAGCGGGATAACAATCCGCATCGGTAAAAACTAAATACTCGTTTTTAGCAGCCTTAATTCCTAAGGTTAACGCGAATTTTTTATTACCCCAAAACGCTTCATTGTTTTGAACTTTTACCAATTTTACATTCGAATATTGTTTTTCGTAACTTTCAAATAATTCCAAAGTTTCATCGCTTGAAGCATCGTCAATTAAGACAATTTCGTAATCCGGATAGTTTTGTGTAACCAAAGATTGAAAATACTTTTTAATATTTTCTTCTTCGTTTTTAGCACAAACAATGATGGAAATAGGTAAACGTTTCGGAGTTCCTTCGGTTTTTTTACCAAATGAGAATTTTCCGAAAATAAAAAGGTAATAAATAAATTGAATAAACACGATAACCGCAAAAGCGATTAAGAGTATTGTTAGTATCATAAATGGATAAAATTATGCGTGCGATTCTTCGTTGCAATCTTTCATTTGTTCTGGAGTTTTTCCGCAGTAGCTGCAGTTTTCTCCATCTTTATTCAAAAACGGACTTTGGCTAGCGCAGGTTCCAGCGAATTTCCCGTCTTTTTTTGCCCAAATTTTTATCGCGATACCTGCAAACGCAAGTCCTAAAAGTCCAATGGTTACTAATACAAGTTTCATCTTTTTCTATTTTGAACTGCAAATTTACAAAAGAAATTTGACTTAAATAATATTTACTTCCGCTTCTATTGCAATTCCAAATTTTTCTAAAATGGTTTGTTGGATATTTCTCGAAAGGGCTACGATTTCGGCTCCAGTCGCGGTTCCATAATTCACTAAAACCAAGGCTTGATTTTTATGTACACCGGCATCGCCAAAACGTTTTCCTTTAAAACCTGCTTGTTCAATTAACCACCCCGCTGGAACTTTTACTTCGGATTCTGAAACTACATAATGTGGCATTTCTGGGTGAAGTGCTTTTGCTTTTTCGTAGGCTTCTTTTTGAATAATAGGATTTTTAAAGAAACTTCCACTGTTACCTAATTCTTTTGGATCTGGTAATTTACTTTGACGAATTGCAATTACAGCGTTGCTGACGTCTTTTAATGTTGGGTTTTGTATGTTTTGATGTTGTAATTCAGTTTCAATTGCTCCATAAGTAGTGGAAACTTTGTGATTTTTCTTAGTCAATTTGAAACAAACCGAAGTGATAATGTATTGATTTTTCAATTCGTTTTTGAAAACACTTTCACGGTATTCAAATTTACATTGTGCATTTGTAAACGTTTCAATTTCTAATGTTTTTAAATTCAAAGCATCGCATGAAAACATGGTGTCTTTAATTTCAACACCATAAGCCCCTATATTTTGAATAGGAGTTGTACCAACGTTTCCTGGAATCAAAGATAAATTTTCAATTCCACCGAAATTTTGATTGATGCACCAAAGTACAAATTCGTGCCAATTTTCCCCAGCTTGAGCTTTTACAATGGTAAAATCATCGTTTTCTTCAACAATTTCTCTTCCTTTTAAATTCACGTGAACGACTAATTTTTCGATGTCTTGTGTTAAAAGCATATTGCTTCCGCCGCCTAAAATAAAAATATCATCGTTTTTTGTCAACACTTCTTTCAATTCTGCAATCGAAGTTACTGAGACAAATTGTTTGGCTTTTGCTTCAATTCCAAAAGTATTGTATTTTTTTAGAGAGAAATTGGTTTGAATATTCATAGTAGAATAATTTTTTTCAAATGTAGTATTATGAATTTTAAATTGGAAATATTTTATAGGATTGATGTGTTTCTTTGATAATCAATTCCGTTCGTTCTGCATGTGTGTCGGAAATAAAAATTTGTCCAAAAACGGCATCATTCACCATGGTTACGATTTTTTGTACACGCGTTTCGTCTAATTTGTCGAAAATATCATCAAAAAGAAGGATTGGTAATTCGCCACTTTGTTTTTTCATGAATTCGAATTGTGCCAATTTCAAAGCAATCAAAAATGACTTCTGTTGTCCTTGCGAACCAAATTTCTTAATCGGGAAACCGTCAATTTCAAAAATCAAATCATCTTTATGAATTCCAGCGCTGGTATATTGAATAATTCGGTCTTTTTGAAGCGATTCTTCTAAAAGTGAAAGTAGTTCTTTTTCAAATAATTGACTTTCGTATTTTAGAGCGACTTTTTCGTTTCCGCCTGAAATATTGGTGTGATGTTTTTCGAAAATTGGAATAAAATCAGCTAGAAATTGTTTTCTTTTTTCGAAAATCAATTGTCCGGAATTGCTTAATTGTTCGTTATAAATTGATAAATTATCCGCATCAAATGTATGATTTAAAGCGAAATATTTCAATAAAGCATTTCGTTGCGCTAACGTTTTTTGGTATTGTATCAGCAATTGCAAATACGTATTGTCTAAAGTTGCAATTACGCTATCGATAAATTTTCTGCGTGTTTCACTTCCGTCAATAATTAAATCGGCATCGGAAGGCGAAATGATGACTAAAGGAATCAAACCTAAATGTTCAGAAAGTTTGTCGTATACTTTACCGTTGCGTTTGATGGTTTTTTTTTGTCCTTTTTTTAAACTGCAAACAATTTTTTCTTCTTTGCTGTTTTTTTCAAGTAATGCATCAATCACAAAAAACTCTTCGCCATGTTTGATGTTTTGAACTGCCAACGGATTAAAATAGCTTTTTCCGTAGGCTAAATGATATATAGCATCTAAAATATTGGTTTTTCCCACACCATTTTTTCCTACAAAACAATTAATCTTAGCGTCAAAATCAAATTCGATTTGGGCTAAATTTTTGTAATTAAGAAGCGATAATTGTTTTAAAAACACAATAAATATACTTTGATTTTGGACTAAAAATAGGACTTTATGCAAAAGTAAATCGAATTTGTTAAAAATATATACTAAAATGGTTTTTAATTTTAATAAAAATTATATTTTTGCACCTCATTAAATTTAATATAAATGGCAACATATAACAAAAGAGGATACAAAGCTCCAAAACCAGAAGAAGCTAAAGTTGAAAACGAATTAGAAGAAGTAATTGATACTACAGATAGTACAACCGCTGAGGTTTTCAATACATTAGACGAAACAGCATCTAAAACGGAAGATTGGGTAGCTAAGAATCAAAAAGTAATTTTAGGAGTGGTTGGAGCAATTGCAATCGCAACTTTAGGTTATTTGTTATACAATCGTTTTGTTGTAGAGCCAAAAGAAGAAAAAGCTACAAACGAAATTTTTCAAGCACAACAATACTTTCAACAAGCTGTTGACGCTACAGAGAAAAATGATTCATTATACAATTTAGCACTTAAAGGTGGTGAAGGCAAATTAGGATTTATCGGAATTGCAGAGCAATATGCTGGTACTGATGCTGGAAACTTAGCAAATTACCACGCTGGTATGGCTTACTTAAACTTAGGTGATTTTAAAAATGCAATTACGTATTTAGAGAAATTCAAATCGGAAGATGCTATTTTAAAACCTTTGGCTTTAGGAGCAATTGGAGATGCTTTAGCAGAAACGAATAAAGTAGATGATGCTATCGCTCATTACAAAAAAGCAGCTGAAGCTTCTGAAAATGATTTCACTACGCCAAGATTTTTATTCAAAGCGGCTCAATTATCTTTAACTGCTGGTAAAAAAGCAGAAGCAAATAAATTATTTGTTGAGATTAAAGAGAAATATGAAACTTCTAAAGAAGGAATGAATATTGACGCTTTCATTGCAATGACTGAATAAGAATGGCAACAGAAAATAAAAATTTATCCAATTACGATAAAAACACAATCCCAAACGCGAAAGATTTTCGGTTTGGGATTGTTGTTTCAGAATGGAACGAACAAGTAACCGAAGGTTTGTATAATGGAGCTTTTACGGCTTTAACAGATTGTGGCGCTTTACCAGAAAATATCATCCGTTGGAATGTGCCAGGAAGTTTCGAATTGATTTTCGGAGCTCGCCAAATGCACGAAAAATTAGAGTTAGATGCTGTAATTGTGATTGGCTGTGTAATTAAAGGTGAAACTATGCATTTCGAGTTTGTATGCGAAGGTGTTACACAAGGAATGAAAGATTTAAATCTTTTATATGATGTACCAACCATTTTTTGCGTATTAACCGATAACAACATGCAACAATCGTTAGATAGAAGTGGTGGAAAACACGGAAATAAAGGTGTAGAAGCTGCAATTGCTGCAATTAAAATGGTAGATTTGAATAGAAAATAAAAGGATTTCCTTTAAAATCAATATACTAATCCCGATTTTCATCGGGATTTTTTGTTAACAAAAATTTGGAGGTTAAAAGCGTAAAAATCCCTAAATTTGAAAAAAATAATGCGACATGATTAAGTTTGGAAAAGGTAGAATGCCAAAAAATAAGCAATTCAATTATACACCACGTCATTATCAGGGAAAAACTGTTGATAATCCATTTGATTTTGATTCACCTATTCGTCGTGATAGAGAAGGAGTGAGTTATAATGATTTTAGAGGTCAATGGCAAGATGCACGTGATAGTAGTCGTAACAGAAAAAATAGATCTTTCAATATGAGAGTAATCATTATTGCTCTGGTATTGGTTTTGATCTTTTTCTTTATCATCGATTTTGATTTTTCCATTTTTAGAAGAAAATAATGGCAGCGAGTATTATCCAACTTTTGCCCGATCATGTTGCCAATCAAATTGCTGCAGGAGAAGTGGTGCAACGACCAGCTTCTGTGGTTAAAGAATTGCTGGAAAATGCAGTCGATGCCAAAGCTTCTGATATCAAATTAATCGTTAAAGAAGCAGGAAAAACATTAGTTCAAGTTATCGATAACGGTTTAGGCATGAATACGACCGATGCACGTTTGTGTTTTGAGCGTCATGCTACGTCTAAAATTCGCCAAGCAGAAGATTTATTCGATTTGCATACCAAAGGTTTTCGTGGAGAAGCATTGGCTTCTATTGCCGCTATTGCGCATGTGGAAATGAAAACCAAACAAGATCAAGAAGAATTAGGAACGCATATCGTAATCGAAGGTAGTAAATTAGTAACTCAAGAAGTTGCTGTTTTACCAAAAGGAACTTCATTTGCTGTAAAAAACCTCTTTTTTAATATTCCAGCGCGAAGAAATTTCTTGAAATCAGAAACGGTAGAATTTCGCCATGTCATGGATGAATTTCAGCGTGTTGCGATGGCACATCCGTCGATTTCATTTACGTTGATTCATAATGGGAGTGAGTTGTACAATTTACCAAGTTCAAATTATCGTCAGCGCATCGTTAATATTTTTGGTGGAAAAACCAATGAAAAATTAGTGCCTGTTTCAGAAGAAACCGAGTTAATCAATATCACAGGATTTGTAGGAAAGCCCGAATTCGCTAAGAAGAGTAGAGGCGAACAGTTTTTCTTTGTAAATGACAGATATATCAAAAGTGCTTATTTGCATCATGCGATTATGAATGCGTATGAAGGTTTGCTAAAAGAAGGCAATCAACCAAGTTATTTCTTGTATTTGCAAGTACCACCTCACACAATTGATATCAATATCCATCCAACTAAAACGGAAATCAAGTTCGACGACGAACATTCGTTATATGCTATTTTGCGTTCGGCTGTAAAACATAGTTTAGGACAATTTAACGTAGCGCCCATTTTAGATTTTGAACGCGATTCTAATTTAGACACGCCGTATCAATACAAAGATAAAGAAGCCGATTTTCCTACAATTCAAGTAGATTCTAGTTTTAATCCATTTGCGAATGATAAACCTGCAGCTAAATCGCTTTCTTCTTTTGGAAGTTACAAGCGAGAAACGTCGACAGCAAGTTGGGAAAGTTTATATGTAGGATTAAAGCAGGACACACAAGAATTAGAGCAATTTTCATTTGAAAGCGAAGAAGTAACTGGAAAATTATTTGATGATGAGGTGGAAGAAACAAAAACTTCTTCGACGTATCAAATTCATAAAAAATATATTGTAAGTGCTATCAAATCCGGCATGTTAGTAATTGATCAGAGTAGAGCGCACCAACGTGTGTTATACGAACAATTTCTGACAAGCATTACGGTTCAAAAAGCGTCGAGTCAACAATTGTTATTCCCTTTGGAGTTGTATTTTTCTTCGGAAGAAATGGTTTTGCTAAACGAATTACAATCGTCGTTAGAAAATACAGGATTTGTTTTTGATGCTTTCAATAGCGATTCAGTTCAGATTTCGGGATTGCCAATTGGTATGCCAGAGAGCGAAGTTTCGATTGTTCTAGAAGAATTAATTAG
>DNNO01000012.1 GCA_003497625.1 Flavobacterium sp.
GCGCAAGCTCGCAATGTCAGATTTTAGCGGACAGCGGGACGGATAGTTTTATGGAATGCGGAATGCGTGCTTCTGAAAATTAATCGAAACGTATTGCTTTTACTGGTGAGATTTTGGTAATAATATAAGACGGAATCAATAAAACCAATAAACAAACAATTACAGTTCCTACATTTAATAATGCGATGTGGAGTAAATTGATACTTACTGGCGCTTCGTTTACGTAGTAATTTTCGGGATTGAGTTGGATTACGCCGAAGAACTTTTGAATTAACAATAAAGAAATTGCAATTAGATTCCCCCAAAATAATCCGCGAGCTATTAAATAGAAAGCGTTGTACAAAAATATTTTTCGGACATTCCAGTTGTTGGCGCCCATAGCTTTTAGAATTCCAATCATTTGGGTGCGTTCTAGAATTAGTACTAATAATGCAACTACCATATTGATGGTTGCCACAATAATCATTACGATCAGAATAACCAGAATATTAAAATCGAACAATTTTAGCCATTCGAAAATACTATAATACTTTTCTTCGATGGTGATACTATTATAAGTAGGCGGAATTTCTTTGTAGACTTCCTCACCTTTTTCTTTGATTTTTGAGAAATCGTCAACAAAAACTTCAAACGCTCCAACTTCTGTTGGCTGCCATTTATTAATGAGTTGCACGTGACGAATATCTCCTATTATATAGGTAGCATCGAATTCTTGAAAACCTGAATTGAAAATTCCAGTTATTAGGAAGTTTCTTTTGTTGGGAAGCTTTCCGTTTTCTTTCATGAAAAAGGTTAGAAACTTATCGCCTACTTTTAAATGAAGACGCTTGGCTAAGTATTCCGAAATCAGAACTTCAGTATTTAATTCGAATTTTAGATTTGGGATTTTACCATCGACTAGATATTCTTCTAGATTGGTGAAATTATAATCTTTTCCAACACCTTTATATATGATTCCTTCGAAAGCTTTTTCTGTGCGAATGATTCCCGCTTTGCTCGCTACGGCTTGCACATGACTGATGCCTTCTACATTTTTGAACTTGGGATAAAAACTTTGATTGATAGAAATGGGTTCAGTAGTCACCTGAGATTGATTGTCATCAAAATTAGAAATAATAATATGTCCGTTGAAAGCCGAAACTTTCTCGCGAATTTTATCTTGAAGTCCAACACCTGTAGCCACAGCCATAATCATCATAATAATTCCGATGGCAATTGCCGTAATCGCAATTTTTATAATTGGCGAAGAAATACTACTTTTATAACTTTTAGCAGCAATTAGTCTTTTGGCTATGAAATATTCTAAATTCAAGGTTTTTATGACATCTAAATTATTTTTCAAAAGTACATTATTATTTTTTTCTTTACTAATCGTTTCGTGTGGAAGTAGTAAAAAGGCTATTCCGCAGATAAAACCGAATACTGATAATGTGACTTTGACTTCTACTTCGACAGATGTTACTTTTAAAACAGGTGCCGAAAACTTTGAAAGTTATTTACCGTTGTTGAAAGATAAACGTGTAGGGATAGTTACGAATCAGACAGGAATTCTTTCGAAAGAGAAGCATTTGGTTGATTTTTTAATTGAACAAAATATCAATCTTCAGAAAATTTATGCTCCTGAACATGGTTTTAGAGGTACAGCTGATGCTGGCGAATTAATCGTGGATGGAAAAGATACCAAAACGAATTTACCGATTATTTCCCTTTACGGAAACAACAAAAAGCCAAAACCTGAGCAATTAGAAGGAATTGATATCTTGGTTTTTGATTTACAAGATGTGGGCGCGCGATTTTACACTTATATATCTTCGTTGCATTATGTGATGGAAGCTTGTGCGGAAAATAATATTCCGCTTTTGGTTTTAGACCGACCAAATCCGAATGGAACTATAATTGATGGTCCGATTTTAGAAAAGGAACACAAGAGTTTTGTTGGGATGCATGAAATTCCGGTTTTGCATGGCATGACGATTGGAGAATATGCTAAAATGATTAACGGCGAAAAATGGTTAAAAGACGGTATTCAATGCGATTTGAAAGTAGCGCCTTGTTTGAACTATTCGCATGATATGAAATATAGTTTACCAGTAAAGCCTTCGCCAAATTTACCCAACGATCAATCCATTAATTTGTATGCGAGTTTGTGCTTTTTTGAAGGCACAAATGTAAGTTTAGGTCGAGGTACCGAAAAACAATTCCAAATTTACGGTTCGCCCTTTTTACCTGAAAGTGAATTTGATTTTAGTTTTACTCCGCAACCAAATTTTGGAGCAAAAGACCCAGTTCATAATGGAAAAGTATGTTTTGGAGAAGATTTAACCGAAATTAGAAAAGTGCACCGATTGGAATTAAAATGGTTATTTAAAGCTTACGAAAACACCGCAGACAAAACCGTTTTCTTCAATGATTTCTTCACCAAATTAGCCGGAACCAAAAAACTCCGCGAACAAATTGAAGCCGGAATGACCGAAAAAGAAATTAGAAAAACTTGGCAAGAAGGTTTGGAACAGTTTAAGGAAGTGAGAGCAAAGTATTTGATTTATGAATAGAAGAAAATAGAGAAAAGATGAAAGAGAAAAGACTGAAAGTTGACTCAATAAGAATAATCATTTTAAACATTGTTATTCTACTATCAATTGTTTCTTGCAAGAAAACAAATGAAAAAGAGGATGAGTTTTCGATTTCACCTAACGAGTCATTTGTAGAAAAATTCGGAAATACTAATCTAACCGATAGCCTTAAGAGTAGAATTCATAAAGGAGATACGATTGCTTATGATAATCTAAAAGAAATATACTACTTAAGTGGTTACAAAAAAGAATTCTTCTTCTATTCGTATTATATGGCAAAAAACTTCAAGTATATTGATGCATACGAAGACTGTTTCTCAAATTTAAAACATACAAAAAATGATAATTCAGATGCAGTTTTAAACAAAACAACGGAATATTTTTTACTAAAAGCTTACGAAAAAAATCCAAAATCTCTTGAGTATCTAGTTATAGAATTTTATGGAGAAAAAGAAAATATTCCAAAATCTGATTCAATCTTAGTAATCAAATAACTACAAAGGCAACTTTTCCTTCATTTTCTCCACAATATTATACGCCGCTGGACAAATCGCAACATTTAGCAAAGTCAAATCCGTGATTTGATTGAACTTCTTTCTGTCGGTATGTGGGAATTCTCGGCAAGCTTTTGGGCGGACATCGTAGATGAAACATTTATTGTCGCTATCTAAAAACGTACACGGAACACTTTTCAACACATAATCTTGGTCTTCATCTATGCGAAGATATTGGTCGATAAACTGCTGTGGCTTTTGACGCAAACTTTTAGAAATTCGTTCAATATCTGCCGAAGTAAATAACGGTCCAGTTGTTTTGCAACAATTGGCACACTCCAAACAATCCGTTTTTTTGAATTCGGCATCGTGTAAATCTTGCATTACATAATCCAAATTCTTGGGTGTTTTCTTTTTTAGCTTGTCAAAATACTTTTTGGTTTCGATATGCGTATCTTTGGCAAGTTTTCCGAGTTCGTTTAAATTTGGCTTTAGCATTTTATAGATTTTCTTCTGCAAAGTTAAACAACTTTTAAACTCCTAAACCTTTAAACTTTTAAACTTTTTTATGAAAGACCTTTTCGGAAAAGCCATTTTAGATTACCAAACGAATAATTCTCCCGAAGATTTAATCACAGAAACTTCTATTTCGGAAGCAGATGAAATGAGCGTTGCGTATTTGTTTCGTGATTTTAAAGACATGCCAAAATTGGAACAAAAAGCGCTACAATTAGCCAAAGGGAAAGTGTTAGACGTAGGTTGCGGCGCTGGAAGTCACGCTTTGTATTTACAAGAAAAAGGTTTTGATGTTACAGCTATTGATATTTCGGAAAACGCGATTAAAGCTTGTGAATTAAGAGATGTGAAAAATTGTAAAGTTTCCGATGTTTTAGATTTAGATACTTCTGAAAAATTCGACACTATTCTACTTTTAATGAACGGAACTGGAATTTTCGGAAAAATGAATCAGATTCCTACCTTTTTACAAAAACTAAAATCGCTTTTAAACGAAGGCGGACAAATTTTAATTGATAGTTCGGACTTAATTTATATGTACGACCAAGACGAAGATGGCGCTTACGAAGTTCCAGCTAATGGATATTATGGCGAATTAACCTTCACTATTCAATATAAAGGAGAAACAGAAGACACTTTTGACTGGTTATATTTGGATTACAACACGCTCCAAAACGCAGCAATAGCAAATGGTTTGGAATGCGAATTGATTTTAGAGGGCGAACATTTTAATTATTTAGCAAAACTATCGATATAAAAACAAAAAATCCCAAAACTAATGATTTGGGATTTTTTATTTATTTAAAAGTCAAAGGCATTTTTAAATTGATACTGACTGGCTTTCCTCCTCTTGAAGCGGGTTGCCATTTTGGAGCTTTTCGTAAAACGCGAATTAACTCTATCGCCGAATTAGAACCTAAATCTCTGACAACTTTAATGTTTTTTACTTCGCCATTTTCATTAACAGTAAATTCAAAAACGATTTGTCCTTTTTTCTCTACTGTTTGGGTGTCAAAATTTGCAATTATATAATCGTAAAATTTATCAATTCCACCATTTTGAAATTTGGCTTCGATGAACTCTCCGCCTAAATACACTTCATCTTCTCCGCCTAATTGTGAAAAACTTAGATTAGAAAACAAAACAAATACAGCTAATACTAAAAACTTCTTCATATAATTTAAGGAATATTCAAATATTTATGGGTTTGTAACGAAACTCTCCATTTCGGATTGTTCATTACATAATCAACGATTAATGGTGTCATTTCTTCTTTTTTGCTCCACTCGGGTTGTAAAAATAAAATAGCATTTGGATTTACTTTTGCCGCTTGTTCTTCTGCAAAAATGAAATCGTGTTTGTTGTAGATAATTACTTTTAATTCGTTAGCAATATCGTACGCACTTTGAACTGGTAACTTGTTCTTTTTTGGCGACAAACAAAACCAATCCCAAGTTCCAGAAACTTCATAGGCCCCAGAAGTTTCAATATGTACTTTTAAATTTTGAGCTTTTAGTTTAGAAGTCAACAATGTCATATCCCAAGTCAAAGGCTCACCACCAGTAACCACAACTGTGTCAGCGTATTTTTTTGCATTGGCAACAATAATATCAGTATTGGTTGGTGGATGCAATTCGGCATTCCAACTTTCTTTTACATCGCACCAATGGCAACCTACATCGCAACCGCCAATTCTAATGAAATAAGCTGCTGTTCCTGTATGATATCCTTCGCCTTGAATCGTGTAAAACTCCTCCATTAAAGGCAACATTTCGCCTTTTTCAACCGCTAACTGTGTTTCTTTTTGTAACATCTTAAAACTAAAATAGTGGTCAAAGATACAACTTGGAAGTTAGAAATTAAGAATAAGAAGTTAGAAATTAATTTTACATAACCACTTGTTCTTGAAATTTCGTCCGATTTTACTACATTTGAAATTCAAAATACATCAAAATGAGCAAGACAGAAGATTTTATCAAACATATAACGGAAGGATATACTTGTAAAGGAGAATTCATCACATTAGGTGGAGGAATTTTAGATGGTGAAGCGGTTCCAAATACACACGTAAACATTCCGTTAAAAACCTTAAACCGTCACGGATTAATTGCTGGAGCAACCGGAACTGGAAAAACCAAAACCATTCAAGTACTTTCTGAGCAATTATCGTTAAATGGAATTCCGGTTTTGATGATGGATATTAAAGGAGATTTCTCTGGAATTGCAATGCCTGGCGAAGAAAAATCGTTTATTACAGAACGTCATGCTAAAATTTCGATTCCATACGAAACAAAAGCTTTTCCGGTAGAATTAATGACTATTTCGGAACAAAATGGTGTTCGATTAAGAGCTACGGTTTCTGAATTTGGACCTGTTTTATTTTCTCGAATTTTAGATTTGAATGATACGCAATCTGGCGTAGTTTCTATCATTTTTAAATATTGCGATGACAATAGTTTGCCATTATTGGATTTGAAAGATTTCAAAAAAGTACTTAATTACGCAACCGAAGAAGGTAAAGCCGAATTTGAAGCCGAATACGGAAGAATTTCAACTAGTTCAACTGGTTCGATTTTGAGAAAAATCATCGAATTGGAACAACAAGGTGCGGAATTATTCTTTGGGGAAAAATCATTCGATATTCAAGATTTAATGCGAGTTGACGAAAACGGAAACGGTTATGTTAACATCATGCGTTTGACCGATATTCAAGACAAACCGAAATTATTTTCGACTTTCATGTTGAGTTTGTTAGCCGAAATTTACAACACTATGCCAGAACAAGGTGACGCTGGACGACCAGAATTAGTGATTTTCATTGACGAAGCCCATTTGATTTTTGACGAAGC
>DNNO01000003.1 GCA_003497625.1 Flavobacterium sp.
TTGATTAATTCGGTTGATTTATTGTAATTTTCGGCTTGTCCTTCTTTGATAATTTTACAAGTTGCCAATCGCAATTGACCATATTTATCAGTATTTGCTCCAAATCCAAAAAGGCGGCAAATTAAACCTCGATATTGATAACTGCTACAATTTCCTTTGTTTTTATCCAACAATGAAAGCGGATTATATATAAAACATCGGTTTACATCTGATTTGTTTAAGGTGTTTAATACTTTATCGGCTTCACCATTTAAAAATAAGTGAAAAGCCCAAGGTAAAAATTCTAATGGCGAAGCATCAATTTCGGGATGATTACAACATTTGCCACAGCCAGCTACGCAAATTAATTTAGTGTGTGATTGAAATTCGTTTATTTCAANNTGGAATAATTCTTCTACCAAAACAACACGTTGTTCGATGGTCATAATTTTTTACCGAAGGTAGACTATAATTTAGTAGTTTGTTTGATTTATTAGTTTTAATTCAACTAACTGAAAACAAGTGTTTTATATAGGTTTTTTGTAGTTGTCAGGAAAAGGTCTGTAAGCATAATATTGCAAAACTTCTTCTAAAGCGGCTTTCATAGCTTTGTTTACTGGCAAAAAAACATTTCCAAGTTTAAAATCTATTTGAGAAAGTTGCATGTAATATTCTGTAAAAATAGGTACAGATAGATTAGTATTTATAGCAATAGTAGCGTTTTCAAAATTTGTTGATTGTCCTTCTTTGATGATATTACAAGTTGCTATGCGTAATTTTCCGTATTTATCAGTTGTGGCACCAAAACCAAAAAGTCTGCAGATTAATCCTCTATATTGATATGTACTACAATTTCCGGTTGTAAATTCTGACAACGATTTTGGGCGATATAAAAAGCAAGTAGCTGTTGTGCTTTGTTCTAATTCTAAAAGCGTTTCTTCGGCTTGACCGTTTAAAAATATATGAAAAGCCCATGGTAAAAACTCTAATGGAGAAGCATCTATTTCTGGTGTTGAGCAACATTTTCCGCAACCAGCAATGCAACCTAATTTCGTTTCTTTTTGGAAATCTATAATTTCCACATCGAGATTATGAAACAAGGTTTCTACTAATCTTACGCGATTTTCTATAGAATTATCCATGTTTTTTGTAGATTTACACTGAGTTAAGATATAAAAAAAAGCGTTCAAAAAGATTGAACGCTTTAGTATTTTGTGACCTCGACTGGATTCAAACCAGTAACCTTCTGAGCCGTAATCAGATGCGCTATTCAGTTGCGCCACGAGGCCTTAATGCGGGTGCAAATATAGAGATAAATGTGTAAATTGCAAACCAATTACAGAAAAAATATATAAAAAATGAACTTAGAAAACTATATCCGTGATATTCAGGATTTTCCGAAGCCAGGAATTGGATTTAAAGATATTACTCCCTTATTAAGTAATCCAGAAGCAACTTCTGCTTGCTTAGAATTGTTAGCCAGTACTTTAGCCGATAAAAAGATTAATAAGGTGATAGGAGTAGAGAGTCGTGGCTTCTTTTTTGGGATTTTATTGGCTCAAAAATTGAATGCAGGGTTTGTTCCAGTTCGTAAACCAAAAAAGCTTCCTTTTGAAACAATTAGTGCTTCCTACGAATTGGAATACGGAACAGATACTTTAGAAATGCATATTGACGCCATTCAAAAAGGGGATAAGGTGTTAATTCATGATGATGTTTTAGCTACTGGAGGAACTGCAAAAGCCGTTTGTGAGTTAGTAGAGCAATTAGGTGGCGAAATTGTACAAATGAACTTCTTAATGGAATTATCGTTTTTAAACGGAAGAGAAAAATTAGGAAATAAAGAGATTTTTGCTGCTTTGACGTATTAAAATAAAAAACCATTCACCTAGGCGAATGGTTTTTTTAAACAAACTAAACCAATTATATTGCTGTATTAAAAAGCGTATTTGTTTTCGCTAATAATTTTTGCAGCAATTTTTTCACGAAGACCAATTACATTTGGCATATTCGTATATTTTGTAAAACGTTTTAATCCCATTAACATCATACGTTGTTCGTCGCCTTCAGCAAAAGAAACGATTCCTTCTTTTCCTTTTTGGTTTACGATATCTACGGCATGATATAAGTATAATTTTGCCATAGCAATTTGCTCCTGAACTTTGTCTTCACCTTCTTTTTTAGCTAATTTTTCAGTTCTAAGAATAGTACTTTCTGCCATGTAGATTTCGATTAAGATATCAGAAGCTGCCATTAACAATTGTTGGTGTGATTCTAATTCTGCTCCATATTTTTGAACTGCAGCACCAGCAACCATTAAGAATACTTTTTTCAATTTGGCAATCATTTCTTTTTCTTCAGCAAATAATTCTGAGTAATCTGGAATGTCAAAAGATGGAATTCCCATTAATTCTTCGGCAACAGCCATTGCTGGACCTAATAAATCCACATGACCTTTCATTGCTTTCTTCACTAGCATTCCAACAGATAACATTCTGTTGATTTCGTTAGTTCCTTCGTAAATTCTTGCGATACGAGCATCTCTCCAAGCACTTTCCATTGGTGCATCTTCTGAGAATCCCATTCCACCAAAAATTTGAATTCCTTCGTCTGTACAAGCTTGAACATCTTCAGAAACCGCTACTTTCAAGATAGAGCATTCGATTGCGAATTCTTCTACACCTTTTAATTCTGCTTCTTGGTGTGAATTTCCTTCACTAACTCTTATATTAATTCTGTTTTCAATATCAGATGCAGCTCTGTAAGTAGCACTTTCTCCTGCGTATGCATTTGTTGTCATTTCAGCAATTTTAGCTTGGATAGCTCCAAAACTTGAGATAGGAGTTTTAAACTGAACTCTTTCGTTAGCATAATTTACTGCTCCAGAAATGGTTCTACGTTGTGCTTCTAAACAAGCAGCAGCTAATTTAATACGTCCAACATTCAAAGCATTCATAGCAATTTTAAAACCTTCGCCACGACCTGCCAACATATTTTCTACAGGAACTTTTGTTTCGTTAAAGAAAACCTGACGAGTAGAAGAGGAGCGAATTCCTAATTTGTGCTCTTCGTCACCCATTGAAATTCCGTTTGAAGGATCATTTTCAACAATAAAACCAGTAATATTTTTATCGTCTTCAATACGAGCGAAAACAATCATTACGTTACAAAAACCTGCATTAGAAATCCACATTTTTCCACCTGTGATTTTATAATGTGTTCCATCTTCTGAAAGAACGGCTTTTGTTTTTCCTGAATTCGCATCAGATCCTGCTCCTGGTTCAGTTAAACAATACGCACCAAACCATTCGCCTGAAGCTAATTTTGGTACATATTTTTGTTTTTGTTCCTCTGTTCCGTATAGAGTAATTGGCATAGTTCCAATTCCAGTGTGCGCTCCAAAAGCAGTTGAAAAAGAACCAGTTGCTCCTGAAATATAATCACAAACTAAAACGGTGTTTACAAATCCCATTTCCATTCCGCCATAAGCAGCAGGAACTGCTACACTTAAATAACCTAACTCACCAGCTTTACGCATGATGTCTTCGGTTAAAGCATAATCTTTCTTTTCGAAGCGTTCTTTGTTTGGCCAAATTTCTTTGTCTACGAATTCGATTACCGAATCACGCATCATAACTTGTTCTTCATTGAAATCTTCTGGTGTGAAGATGTCTTCGCATTTTGTTTCTTTTACAAGGAATTGTCCTCCTCTGATGATATCTGACATAACTTATTAAGTTTTATAGTTTTATTTTAAAAATTCGTAAATTCCTGCTGTTCCTTGTCCTGTTCCCACACACATAGAAACGATTCCATATTTACTTCCTCTTAATCGCATTTCGTCAAACAATTGAACAGAAAGTTTTGCGCCTGTACAACCCAGTGGGTGACCTAATGCAATAGCTCCTCCATTTACGTTTACGATTTCAGGATTTAAGCCTAATTCTCTAACAACCGCTAACGATTGAGAAGCAAAAGCTTCGTTTAATTCAATTAAATCAATATCAGATTGTTTTAAACCTGCTTGTTTTAATGCTTTTGGAATTGCCTTCACAGGTCCAATTCCCATGATTCTTGGTTCTACACCTGCAGAAGCAAAATTTACTAATCGAGCAATAGGTTCAAGATTTAATTCTTTTACCATTTCTTCGCTCATTACTAATACGAAAGCTGCTCCATCACTCATTTGAGAGGAATTTCCAGCAGTTACACTTCCGTCAGCGGCAAATACTGGTCTTAAGCCTGCTAATGCTGCAACAGAAGTTCCTGCTCTTGGTCCTTCGTCTTTGTTAACAACATAAGAACGCGTTTCTTTTTTACCATTTTCATTGATAAAAGTTTCTTCTACTGTAATAGGAACTATTTGAGCATCAAATTTACCTTCTGCTTGTGCTTTTAAAGCCTTCATATGTGATTGATATGCAAACTCATCTTGATCTTCACGAGAAACGTTGAATTGTTTTGCAACCGCCTCAGCAGTTAATCCCATTCCCCAATAATAATCTTCGTGACCTGCAGCTGCAGCTTTATAATCTGGTGTTGGTTTGTAGCCTCCCATTGGAATATAACTCATACTTTCGGCACCACCTGCAATGATACAATCCGCCATTCCTGATTGAATTTTAGCTGTTGCCATTCCGATAGTTTCAATACCTGATGCACAATATCTATTTACTGTAACACCTGGAACATCTTCTACTTTTAATCCCATTAATGAAATTAATCTACCAACGTTTAAACCTTGTTCTGCTTCAGGCATGGCATTTCCTACCATAACATCATCAATACGAGTTTTATCAAAATTAGGAAGCTCTTTCATCATGTGTTCGATGGTTTCTGCTGCTAATTCGTCAGGTCTTTTAAAGCGAAAAACTCCTTTTGGTGCTTTTCCTACTGCTGTTCTATATGCTTTTACTATATATGCTGTTTTCATCTTTTAGTTTCTTAACGGTTTCCCTTTGGTTAACATGTACTGAATTCTTTCTAAAGATTTTCTTTCTCCAGTTAATGATAAAAATGCTTCTCTTTCTAAATCCAATAAATATTGTTCAGAAACTAAAGTTGCTTCTGATAAATCACCACCAGCCATTACATAAGCTAGTTTGTTTGCAATTTTCTTATCGTGTTCAGAAATGTATTTACCAGCTTCCATTTGGTCAGTTCCTACTAAGAACATACCTAAAGCCTGTTTACCTAATACTTTAATATCTTTTCTTCTTACAGGTTGTGTATAACCTTGTTCTGCCATTTGTAAAGCCACTTGTTTAGCTGTTGCAATTTGGCGGTCTTTGTTCACGACAACAATATCTCTTCCTTTTTGTAAAACTCCCGTATCAAAACCTTCGTAAGCTGAAGTAGCTACTTTTGCCATACCAACAGTTAAGAAATATTCTTGTAAAACGTTTAATTCTACATCATTTTTACGGAATAAATCAGAAGCTCTCAAAGCCATTTCTTTAGAACCACCACCGCCAGGAATTACTCCAACACCAAATTCTACTAATCCGATATACGTTTCTGCTGCGGCAACTGCTCTGTCAGCGTGCATGGTTAATTCACAACCACCACCTAATGTCATTCCGTGAGGAGCAGCAATAACAGGAATTGCAGAATAACGGCAACGCATCATCGTGTCTTGGAACATTTTGATAGCCATGTTTAATTCGTCATATTCTTGTTCGACTGCCATCATGAAAATCATTCCCAAATTAGCTCCAACAGAGAAATTTGCGCCTTGATTTCCAATTACTAAACCATTGTAATCTTTTTCAGCAATGTCAATAGCTTTATTGATTCCTTGTAAAACACCAGCGCCAATAGAATTCATTTTAGATGTAAATTCTAAGTTGATAATGCCATCACCTAAATCGGTTATGATTGAATCGCTGTTGTTCCATATTTTTTTGCTTTCGCGAATGTTATTTAAGATAATGAAGGCATCTTGACCTGGAATTTTCTCTACTTTTTTGTTGGTGATAGAGTAGAAGTGTGTTGCTCCATCTTTAATCGAATAGAAAGAAGTGTTTCCTGAAGCTAACATATCCGTTACCCATGAAGCTGGTTGATAACCTTCTGCTTTCATTAATTCGATTCCTTTTTCAATTCCGATGGCATCCCAAATTTCGAATGGACCGTTTTCCCAACCGAAACCAGCTTTCATTGCATCGTCGATTTTGTAGAAAGCGTCTGTGATTTCAGGAATTCTGTTTGAACAATATTGGAACATAGAAGCGAAGTTTTTTCTGTAGAAATCGCCTGCTTTGTCTTTTCCAGTAACTAAAACTTTGAATCTATCGATTGGTTTTTCAATCGTTTTGGTTAATTCTAAAGTTGCGAAAGATGCTTTTTTATTCGCTCTGTATTCTAATGTATCTAAATCTAAAGTTAGAATGTCTTTCCCTTCCTTTTTATAGAAACCTTGTCCTGTTTTGCTTCCTAACCATTTGTTTTCCATCATTTTATTAACAAATTCTGGAAGTTTGAATAATTCATGAGCTTCGTCGTTTGGACAATTTTCATAAATTCCGTTAGCCACATGAACCAAAGTATCTAAACCTACAACATCAACCGTTCTAAAAGTAGCTGATTTTGGTCGACCAATAACTGGTCCAGTTAATTTATCAACTTCTTCAACCGTTAATCCCATTTCTTTTACTTGGTGGAATAAACTTTGAATTCCGAAGATTCCAATTCTGTTTCCAATAAAAGCTGGAGTATCTTTAGCAACCACTGAAGTTTTTCCTAAGAATTTTTCACCATATCCATTTAAGAAATCTAATACTTCATTAGAGGTTTTTGGACCTGGAATGATTTCAAATAATTTTAAGTAACGTGCTGGATTAAAAAAGTGCGTTCCACAGAAATGTTGTTGAAAATCGTCGCTTCTTCCTTCGCTCATGAATTGAATAGGAATTCCAGAAGTATTTGAAGTGACTAAAGTTCCTGGTTTTCTATATTTGTCAACTTGTTCAAAAACAATTTTTTTGATGTCTAATCGTTCCACTACAACTTCGATAATCCAATCTGCAGTTGCAATTTTTGACATATCATCTGTGGTGTTACCAGTGGTAATTCTTGAGGTAAAACTTGGATGATAAATAGGAGACGGCTTCGATTTTAAAGCATTAGCTAAATGATCATTCACTAATCGGTTTCTAACGGCTTTACTCTCTAAAGTCAATCCTTTTTTCTGTTCTGATTCGGTTAGTTCGTTTGGTGCAATGTCTAATAATAAGACTTCTACACCAATATTAGCAAAATGGCAAGCGATACCACTTCCCATAATTCCGGAACCAATAACAGCAACTTTTTTAATATTACGTTTCATGTTTATAGGTTTGTTGTTTTATTTGTCGTTATAGATTTTTTTGTCTGCAATCAATTCGTTAATGATTTCGGCAACTTCCATAAAATGTTGAAGTTTTTCTTCACTAATATGTTGTTTTACTGTCTCATTGAAACGAAGTACGGTTTCTTTAGAAAGTTCTCTTTTTTCTTTCCCTTCTTTGGTTAATTGAATAATTACACCACGACCATCGGTTGGATTTTTTTTACGAGTGATTAATCCTCTTTCTTCCATTGACTTTAGCGTTCTGGTTAAGCTTGTTGCTTCCATTCCCATTTTTGGCCCTAAAGTTGTTGATGGTGAACCATTTTCTCTATCGATACTTAAAAGAGCAAAACCTGTTGCCATTGTAGCACTGTATTTTGCTGCTTCTTCGTTGTACATTCTGGCAACCGCTTGCCAAGTTGCTCTAAGTATATAGTCTATCGTTTTATCTTTCATAGAATTATCTATCTAAACTTTTTCAAATATAAAAAAAAATACTATGCATGCATAGTATTTTTAACATTTTTTTCAAAATTTAACATTTTAAAATAGCAAAACCCACGAAATGTGGGTTTTAGCGTTTCTATCCGTAAATTTTTTGATATAAATCGTTGTATTTTTCTTTAATGATTTTACGTTTTAATTTCATGGTTGGAGTAAGGTGACCATCAACGATTGACCAAACATCAGGAGTAAGTTCAAAACGTTTTACTTTTTCCCAATTACCAAATTTTTCGTTACAATGATCAATTTCTTCCTGAATTCTGTCGATAACCATTTTACTATTACATAATTCCTCATTAGTAGCAAAGCTTGAATTATTATGACGAGTTGCCCATTCTCTAACAAATTCAAAATTAGGTTGAATGAATGCAGCTGGCATTTTTTCACCATCTCCAATAACCATGATTTGTTCAATGAAACGAGATTGTTTGAAAGTATTCTCTAAAATTTGAGGTGCAACATATTTTCCACCAGAAGTTTTGAACATTTCTTTTTTACGATCGGTAATTTTTAGGAAACCATCAGAATCAATTTCACCGATATCACCTGTATGGAAGTAACCATCTTTTAAAACTTCAGCAGTTTGAGTTTCGTCTTTGTAATATCCCATCATTACGTTTGGACCTTTACATAAGATTTCGCCATCTTCTGCAATTTTAACTTCAACTCCGTCTAATACTTTTCCAACAGTTCCTACTCTGAAACCACCATTTCTCATGTCGTTTACAGAAATAACAGGAGAAGTTTCGGTTAAACCATAACCTTCCATGACTGGAATATTAGCAGCACAGAAAACTTTTGTTAATCTACTTTGTAATGCAGCACTTCCTGAAACTAATAATTCTAATTCGCCACCTAAACCTTCTTGCCATTTAGAGAAAATTAATTTCCGAGCAATTTTAAGTTTAAATTCGTAGAAAGCTCCATTTTGTTTATATGGTTTGTAATCCATACCTAAGTTTAAAGCCCAGAAGAAAAGTGCTTTTTTAATTCCACTTAAATCGGCTCCTTTTGCATAAATTTTATCATATACTTTTTCAAGTAGACGAGGAACAACTGACATTACGTGTGGTTTTACCTCTTTTAAGTTATCAGAAATTTTCTCAATGCTTTCAGCGAAGTAAATAGAGATACCATAATATTGGTATAAATACGTCAACATTCTTTCAAAGATGTGACAAATAGGTAAGAAACTTAAAGCTCTTGTGTCTCCTGCTCTTAACGGAACTCTTGGTGCGCTCATTAAAACATCAGAAACAATATTTTGATGTGTTAACATTACACCTTTAGGTCTTCCTGTTGTTCCAGAAGTATAAATAATAGTAGCTAAATCTGTAGTTAAGACATTATTTTTTCTATCTTCCACAACATCTTGATTTGCTGCATCAGCACCTAATTCTAAGATTTCTTTCCAACTTTTACATCCTGCAATATCATTATATGAATACACTTCTTTTAATGAAGGAACATTTGCTTTAATGCTTTGTAACTTTTCATATACTTCATCATCAGAAACAAAAACATATTGCGATTCTGAGTGATTTAAAATATATTCATAATCTTCGGCTGAAATTGTTGGATACATTGGAACTGTTTGCGCTCCTGTTTGTAATACACCAATATCTGTAATATGCCATTCCGTTCTATTATTAGATGAAATGATAGCAATTTTATCATTTTTATTTACGCCTAATCGAAGTAAACCTCTTGAAATAGCGTTGGCTTTATCTAAATATTCCTGAGTGGAAGTTTTAATCCATGTATCTCCATATTTAGTAACTAAAGCATCCTTTAAATTATACTTTTCTAATTGATAATAAGGAAAGTCAAATAAGCGTGTAATATTGTTCATAATTCGCAATTATTATTTTATGCAAATTATAAAAATAAAATTAATTATACAATTTTTTAAATTATTGATAATCTTGCAATTAGAATTTTAATAAAAATAAAATACTATGCTTGCCTACTAATTACTACATTAATTGTGAAAGTGTAATGAAAATTATAGAAATGATTGCTAATAGGATACCAAAATAGTTCCATTTGGTCATTTTTTCTTTAAACAGAAGTATTCCTGCTAAACTTCCTAGAATGATAACACCCATATTCATACCAGCAAAGACAGTGGATGGATTTTCAGCTAAGGCTTTGTGTGCTTTTAAATAAAAAAGAATGTTTCCGAAATTTAAAATTCCTAATGCCAATCCCCAAAGTACATTTTTCATTTCGAGTTTTTCTTTTTGGACAATTATTTTTCCAATCAAAAATAGAATAGAAACTATAAAAGCACCACAGAAAATTAAAAACAAAGAAGTAGTAAAACTAAACGCTTTAAAAACGGCGACTTTCTTAAATAATATATCAATAATTCCAAATCCTAATAAAACTAACAGAGGATAAACCCAATTGGAAGATTTTTTTTCTGATTTTCTATTTAATGTAAAAAAGATGGCTGAAAATCCCACAACAAACCCAATTATTTTAAGTGAACTGAAAATTTCATTAAATAGGTAGTAAGAAGCAATTAGCGGAATAAATAAGGAAAGTCGTTGCGCAATATCGGTTTTTACGATTCCAGTAAGTTTGATGGATTTGGCTTGAATAAAAAACACAACAGGTAATAAAAATGCTAAACTTATAAAAAGCCAATACGGAACCGATTTTTGTTCAACAACTAAATTAGGTTGGTAAGTAAAATAGGTTAGTAGTAAAGCCGAAAAATAATTAAAAGTGATGATTTGAAATACATTCAGCTGAAATCGTTTGGCTACTTTTAAAAATATCCCAACAGAAACACTACAAATTACACTTAAAATGACAAACCACATAGTTTTTATTTTTTGCAATATTAGTAAAATTATAAAGAAAAAGAGATTTGAATACGCTAAACCATTACTGTTTTTCAGTATCAAATGTGATTTATGTAAATAATAAATAAGATTTTGTAATGATTATGCGAAATATTTAACCATCTTTGAATAGAGTTGTAATTCGAGTTTAAAGTTATAAAGCAATTCAGCCAAAAAAAATGAAAAAGCCAAGCGAAGTTGTTGAAGTTGAAAAAGGGAAAATACACATTGTTGTAGAACTAATTGAATATATACCAAATGCAGTGGTAAGTAAAACAATTATAAAAAAAGTAACTGGAAATGTTACGGCTTCTTCATTTGATGCAGGTGAAGAGTTAGACGAAAAAAGATCGCCATTTGATACGTATATTCAAATTATTGATGGTGTAGCAGAAATTACTGTTGATAGGAAAAAATTCAAATTAAAACTAGGAGATGGTATGGTTATTCCTGCTCATTCCACACACCACTTTAATGCTAATGAACAATTTAAAATGATATCAACAGTAATTAAAAGTGGTTATGAAGATTAAATAAGCAGAGCAAAAACTAATTTGCTCTTAAAACCAAAACAAAATGATACTCTATATTAAATATATGGTTAGTCTTCGTTGCAAAATGATGGTCAAAGAAGAACTAAAGAAAATAGGGTTGCATCACGTTATCGTTGATTTAGGAGTTGTTGAAATTTTAGAAAATATAACTCCTGAACAATTTGATTTATTGAAAACAAATTTGGCCATGTCGGGTCTTGAATTATTAGACGACAAAAAAGCTATTCTTATTGAAAAAATTAAAGATGTAATTATCGAAATGGTTCATTATACTGATGAATTTCCAAAAGTTAATTACTCCAATTATATTAGCGAAAAATTACATCAAGATTACACTTACCTGTCTAACATTTTTTCTGAAGTAAAAGGAATTACCATTCAGCAATACATTATCAATCATAAAATTGAACGCGTTAAAGAATTGCTTTTATATGATGAATTAAATTTATCTGAAATAGCTTACTTATTAAACTACAGTAGTGTTGCACATTTATCAGGTCAATTTAAAAAAGTGACCGGATTATCTCCATCTTATTTCAAACAATTAAAAAATAAAAGAAAATCAAAGCTTAGAGAAAATTTAGAAGATGTTTAGTTTTATGTCTTTATTTTTAAAAAGTGCTGTGATTTGTCACAGCACTTTTTTATTATTTCAGTTTTTCAAAATAAGTGAATCATGTAAATTATAAATATTATGTGTAACACATCATGCTTTATTGTATTGCACCTTTGTTGTATAGATAGTAAGGAAATAAATCTTTACCAAATCTAGTAATAATACGCATATAACTTAAATTAAAGAAAATGAAAAAAGCAATCATAATGATCGCATTAGTTACGCTTTCGGTTACCAATTCTATGGCTCAAGAGTCAACAACAACAGATAATCGAAATAAATTGTTTTTTGGAGTAAAAGCAGGAGTAAACTATTCCAATGTGTATGATTCTGAAGGCGAAGATTTTGTTGCAGATGGAAAACTTGGTTTAGCAGGTGGTGTTTTTGTATCTATTCCGTTAGGAAAATTTATTGGTGTTCAACCCGAAGTTTTATTTTCACAAAAAGGATTTAAATCATCAGGTACGTTTTTAGGAACAGATTATGAAACTACAAGAACAACTGATTATATTGATATTCCTTTGTTCTTAGCAATTAAACCAGTTGAATACGTTACGCTTTTATTCGGACCGCAATATTCGTATTTGTTAAAACAAAAAGATGAATTTACAGGTGGATCATTGAGTTCAACTCAAGAGGAAGAATTTTCAAATGACAACATTCGTAAAAACACATTTTCACTTATAGGTGGAGTTGATTTGAATATTAAAAATCTAGTATTTGGAGTTAGAGGTGGTTGGGATTTAAAAAACAACAACGGTGACGGAACTTCAACAACACCTCGTTACAAAAACATGTGGTACCAAGCTACGGTAGGTTACAGATTTTAATTTTTAAAATATAGTACAAATGGAAAATTTAAATAATAAAGGAAAATTAGTTGTTGGTAGTTTGTTAGTTGGAGCGCTTATTGGAGCAACAGTTGGTGTATTGTTTGCACCTCATAAAGGGAAAAAGACAAGAAAAAATATTGCCAATAGTGTAAAAAATACTGCCAATAAGTTTAAACAAGAAATTAGCGAAGACGGTCAGTATTTAAAAGATAAAGCAATGAGTTTTGAACATCTTTTAGAAGATAAAATAAGCAAAGCAGGAACTTCTTTTAAAGACAAAGCAAATGAATTGCTTCACAGCGGTTCAGATCATCAAATGAATAAGAAATAATAATATAGACCATGGTTTCATTTTTAAATCACTATTTAAGAACAAGTTTGCAGAAGCGAGCTTAAGTAATAAAGACGATACCATTTATGATTGTTAAAATGAAGGTTTTAACATAGATGAAAAATGAAATCATGGTTTTACAAAACAAATAAACAAATAAAATGAAAACATATATTTTAAAAACGATTCTTACGACAAGTATAATCGGACTTTTTATGACGAGTTGCAATAATTCGCCAACCGCTAAAGAGGAAGATGTACAAGAAGCAGCTCAAGATTTAATTGATGCGGAAGCCGATTTAGAACAAGCAGAATACGATTCGATTAGCGATTTCAATACTTTTAAAGAGAGTATACAATTGAAATTAGTTGAAAATCAGAACGTAATTGATGATTTAAAACTAAAAATCACTTCGAAAGGAAAAGTAGAAAGAGATATTGATGAAGTTGAAATCAATAAATTAGAAAAAAGAAATACCGATTTAAGACTTAAAATTGAAAATTACGAACAAGGTCCAGAACAAAAATGGGAATTGTTTAAAGTAGATTTCAACAACGAATTGGATAATTTAGGTCAATCAATTTCAGATATGGCAGACCGAAACAAGAAAAAATAAAGAGTATGAAAACAAATTATACACCAATTAAAATAATGTTTTTTTTTGTATCCTTTTTTGCATTATCTCAAACATTTTCATCATGCTCAAAAAACATTGAATTTGAAAATTCAAATGTGGTTCCTGCAGCAAGAGGAGATGTGTCGGTCAAAAAAGATAAAAATGACAATTATAACATCAAGTTAGAGGTTTCGTATCTAGCAGAACCTGAACGCTTGCAACCACCTAAGAAACATTATGTGGTTTGGTTATCATCAGAGCAAAATCAAATTCCGTTAAATATTGGTCAAATTGTAGGAACTTCAAGACTTCATGTAAAGTTTGAAAGTGTTTCTTCATCAAAACCAAAACGAATTTTCATCACAGCTGAAGATGATGCAAGTACACAATATCCAAGTAATTTTGTGGTTTTAGAAACAGATAAGTTTTAGTTTTTGGGGTTAATTTTGGAAAACTGCCTTCGGGCAGTTTTTTTTGTATAAAAAAAGCTCTCAGTCTATGAGAGCTTTTCTTTTATTATTTCTTATTTTCAATCCATTTTCTAGCATTTACAAATGCTTCTAACCATGGAGAAACTTCGTCTTTTTGTCCTCTTTCTGGATAATGTGCCCAGTTCCAAGGGAAAGTCGAACGCTCAATATGTGGCATCATTACTAAGTGTCTTCCAGTAGTATCACACATCATAGCCGTATTGAAGTCAGAACCATTTGGATTCGCTGGATAACTTTCGTACCCATATTTAGCTACAATGTTATATTTGTCTTCTGAATAAGGTAATTTGAATTTTCCTTCTCCGTGCGAAATCCAAACACCTAAAGTAGTTCCTTCTAACGTTGATAACATCACCGAATTATTTTTCTGAACCGTTACCGAAGTAAAACCACTTTCGTGTTTGTTCGAAGTATTGTGGTGCATTTTTCCATGAACTTCGTGCTCTGGATTTATCAATTCTAATTCCATTAACAACTGACAACCATTACAGATTCCAACAGAAAGCGTGTCTTCGCGTTTGTAGAAGTTTTTCAAAGCCGTATTTGCTTTTTCATTGTATAAAAACGCTCCAGCCCAACCTTTAGCCGAACCTAAAACATCAGAATTAGAGAAACCTCCAACAGCTCCAATGAATTGAATGTCTTCCAATGTTTCTCTTCCCGAAATTAAATCGGTCATGTGAACATCTTTTACATCAAATCCTGCTAAGAACATAGCATTTGCCATTTCGCGTTCTGAATTACTTCCTTTTTCGCGAATGATTGCTGCTTTTGGTCTTGAACCAATAGGAGCAATGTCACCCTGAGCTTGTCGAAGGGTTCCATCAAAATGCGATGGGAAAGTAAATTGTAATTTTTGATTTTTGTAATTATCAAAACGTTCCTGAGCCATTCCGTTTTTAGATTGTTTTGAATCTAATAGGAATGATGTTTTAAACCAAGTATCTCTTAAAGTTGAAATACTAAATGTTAAACTATCTTCACCATTAATAACGGTAAACGCATCACCATCGATAGCTGAACCAATTTTGAAAATCTCAATATTATGTTGTGCGAAAGTTGCTTCCACTTCAGCATCTGCTTGGAAAACAACTCCGATATTCTCATTAAATAAAGCTTTAACCGTATCTTTTTCTCTTAAAGAAGTCAAGTCGATTAACGCACCTAATTTATCATCTGCAAAACACATTTCTAATAAAGTAGTGATTAAACCACCGCTTCCAATATCGTGTCCTGCTTTAATTTTTCTGTCTTTAATTAAATCTTGTAAAACGTTGAACGCTTTTTTGAAGAATTCCGAGTTTTGAATCGTAGGAACATCATTTCCAATTTTATTCAATACCTGAGCAAATGAACTTCCACCTAATTTAAACGAATCTTGAGATAAGTTGATATAGTAAATGTTTCCGCCATTTCTTTGTAAAACAGGTTCAACTACTTTTGTAATGTTCGAACAATTTCCAGCAGCTGAAATAATAACTGTTCCCGGTGCGATTACTTCGTCATTCGGGTATTTTTGCTTCATTGAAAGCGAATCTTTTCCTGTTGGAATATTGATTCCCAATTCAATAGCAAAATCCGAACAACCTTTTACTGCTTCATATAAACGAGCATCTTCTCCTTCATTTTTACAAGCCCACATCCAGTTAGCTGATAGTGAAACCGATTTCATTCCTTCTTTTAAAGGAGCCCAAACTAAATTTGATAAAGCTTCTCCAATTGCAGTTCTTGAACCCGCAACCGGATTTACCAATGCCGAAATAGGTGAGTGCCCAATCGATGTTGCAATTCCTTCTTTTCCTTTGAAATCCAATGCCATTACACCAACATTGTTCAGTGGCAATTGTAATGGACCAACACATTGTTGTTTCGCCACACGTCCGCCTACACAACGGTCAACTTTATTGGTTAACCAATCTTTACAAGCTACTGCTTCTAATTGTAAAACCTGACTTAAGTAGCTTCCTATATTTTCTTTTGAATATTCTAAATCTGAATAGTTGGTGGCAACGGTTTTATCCGTCATAATGGTTTTTGGCGAACTTCCGAAGAAATCTTCCAAAGCATAATCCATTGGTTTTAAACCAGTCGATTTCGATTCGAAAGTAAATCTGTGGTCGTTCGTTACATCACCAACTTGATACATTGGAGAACGCTCTCTGTCGGCAATTCTTTGTAACGTTTCGATGTCTTTTTCACCAATAACTAATCCCATTCTTTCTTGCGATTCGTTTCCGATGATTTCTTTAGCTGAAAGAGTAGGGTCACCAACAGGTAATTTATCTAAATCGATTAATCCTCCCGTTTCTTCTACTAATTCCGATAAACAATTTAAATGTCCACCCGCACCATGATCGTGAATGGAAACAATTGGATTGTTGTCACTTTCTACCAAACCACGTATAGCATTAGCCGCACGTTTTTGCATTTCTGGATTCGAACGTTGGATTGCATTTAGTTCAATTCCTGAACCAAAAGCACCCGTATCTGCAGAAGAAACCGCAGCTCCACCCATTCCAATTCTATAATTTTCTCCACCTAAAATAACGATTTTATCGCCAGCAGTAGGTTTCTTTTTAATCGCTTGATCTAATTTTCCGTATCCAATTCCTCCTGCTTGCATGATTACTTTATCGTAACCAATTTTACGATTGTTTTCTTCGTGCTCAAAAGTTAAAATAGAACCCGTAATTAAAGGTTGTCCAAATTTATTTCCAAAATCAGAAGCTCCGTTTGAGGCTTTAATTAAAATATCCATAGGTGTTTGGTACAACCAAGGTCTTTCTGTCATGCCGTTTTCCCAAGGACGTTCTTCTGCTAAACGTGAGTATGAAGTCATGTAAACTGCGGTTCCTGCTAGTGGTAACGAACCTTGTCCACCTGCTAAACGGTCACGAATTTCTCCTCCTGAACCTGTTGCAGCTCCATTGAAAGGTTCTACGGTTGTTGGGAAGTTGTGAGTTTCTGCTTTTAAAGAAAGAACCGAATCAAATTCTTTTTCTTGGTAGAAGTCTGGCTTGTCGGCACTTTTTGGTGCAAATTGCGTTACTTTCGGACCTTTAACAAAAGCTACGTTGTCTTTATATGCCGAAACAATATCGTTTGGATTTGTTTCGGATGTTTTCTTGATTAATTTGAATAAAGAAGTTGGTTTTTCTTCGCCATCAATCACAAATGTTCCGTTAAAAATTTTGTGACGGCAGTGCTCTGAATTGGCTTGTGAGAAAGCAAAAATTTCAGAATCGGTTAACTTTCTTCCTAATTTAGTTGAAAGATTATTTAGATATTCCACTTCTTCTGGGCTTAATGCTAAACCTTCTGATTTATTGTAAGCGTCAATATCTTCAATATCCAAAATTGGTTCTGGTTGGATATTAATCGTATAAATTTCTTGATGTAATTCCGAATACTTTTGCGAAAGCATTGGGTCGAAATCGTTAAAATCGGCAGCTACTTTTTCAAATTCCTCGATACGAATGATGCCCGAAATTCCCATGTTTTGAGTGATTTCTACCGCATTTGTACTCCAAGGCGTAACCATAGCGGCACGTGGTCCAACAAAAAAATCCGACAATACGGATTTTTCTATTTTATGTGCGTTGCCAAAAAGCCAATTTAATTTGTTGATGTCTTCTGATGAAATCTCGTTTTGCGTTTGAACCGCAAAAACCGTGTTGGATTGGTTTCCGAAGAAATGAATCATTGTATGTAGTTGTTTGTGTTGTTGAAGTTGCAAATTTATTCTAAAAAGTTAGAAGTTCAAAGTTTTAAGAGCGCATAAAAACAAAAAAAGCTGTTCTTTTTTGAACAGCTTTAATTTTATTTGTTGAAAACTACATTTTACGTTTCGAAACTACTTGCATCGACTTGAATTCTTTGCCGTCTTCAGAAACATCAAACATTTCCATTTTTTGGTTGTTATCATCAATATAAGTAATGACTTCTTTCACTTTTTTAGCTTTTTTGGTTACGGGATCAACCATTTCGCCATGAAAAGTAGATGTTTTTGTGGCTTCATCGTATTTTCCACGAGTAACCATCATTCCAGTTCCCATGTTGTCTATCCAAGTTGATACAAATTCTTCAGTTGCATTATCAAAAGCAACTGTTCCTTTTCCTTCAAATGGCATTCCAAACATATCTCCAGAATAAGTTCCTTCTTGGTATTTACCACCCATAATCATTTTGTAGGTTACGGTGGCAGTAGATTTCATTTCTTGTGGATTATCTGGTGACCAAAACGTTAATTCAGCATCCCAAGTTCCACTATCTTTAGCCAACATTTCATGCGCTTTTGATGGTGTAGCATAATCCGCCCAAGCTTTTGCAACTGTAGCAGAATCGGGTTTTGTTTCTGTTGTAACTTCTTCTTTAGTTGTTGTTTCTTCCGGTTTTTGCGCTTCTTCTTTTTTACAAGAAACGAATGTTAAACCAATAATTAAAAGAGATAAAGAGAGATTTTTCATAATTGTATAATTTAATTGGTTAGTCAAATGTAGTCCAATTGTAAGCTCCTATATCAGAAGGATTACTTCTTGGATTGTTTAATATATCATTAAAAGTAGAGTAGGTGTTGTCAGCACTTCCTCTTGCTGCAGAATCTTCTCCAATAATTAATTCATTATTTCTGGCATCTTTAAAATCGGGATTATTAACAGTTGAATTGGTAGCAATTAAGCAAGTATCATAAAGAGTAGCATTAGTAAAATCATACAACGGATTATTCGTAAATTGATTACTAAAATCGGCAAACTTTATTAAACAATGGTCAAAATTGTAGATAAAAGTTGTTCCTTCTTTTTTAAGATTAATAGCTAAATTACTTGAAGAATGAATAATACAATTTTTGAAATTCGCTTTGGTAAGTGCATAAATCGCAGTTCCATCATAGTCATCTAACAAAACAGCTGTTTGTGTTGGACTTGGCCAATAATTTGCAAATGTACAATGTGTAAATTCATAACTTCCTCCAAAACTTCCTGCAAACGAAGCTTGACCACAATTATTGATAACCATGTTTCTTCCTTCAATGTTACCTGTTCGAGCTAAAAGCCCAACATTTGCACAATTATAAATTTGAGTATTTTCAATATCTAAAGTTGGAGTAGGACTGCCATCGTTTCCGGTAACTAAAATTCCAACCGTAGCATTTTTTATCGTTAAGTTTTTAATTTGATTATTTGTACTGCCTTGTGTTAGCCAAATCGTTCCCCATTGTCCAGGAACTTCAGCAAAATCGGGTTCTAAACGATCGCCTTCAAAGATGACTTCATTTTCTAAAGCTGCGGTTGTTGAATTTGTTCCATTCACGTGAATAGAAGCATTATTGGCAACAATTAATCCTGATTCTGCATGGAAGTGAATTCTTGCTCCAGCATCTACAACAAGTGTTTTGTTTGAAGGAACAGCTGCATAACCATAAATGACATAAGGTTTGGTATTCGTCCAATGCAATTCGTTTCCATTGATTGGATTCGTTTCTTCCAAAAATCGACCGCGAATCGTGATAGGATTTCCGTCACCATCAACTCCTAAGTTTAGTTCATCATAAGTATAGGATTCATCTGGATTTTGAACTCTTCCAGGATAAATAAAATAAGCATCTTGAATTAGAGTAACCAATTCCACTTTTTGGTGATTTGGATTTGATTCTTCACCAAATAAAATTTTATCGGTATATAAAAAATCAGTAGGATTCGCATCGGCTACTTCTGCTGTAACAGAAACAAAAATGTACATACTATCTTTTGCTAATATTTCTACATTTTCAAATACTTGACCTGCCATTCCATCTACCATTAAACGGTATTTTGATGCTGTTCCTTCTTTTAATCTAAGTGAAGGAATTGAAATGTTTTTATCACTTCGGTTGTATACTTTTAAGGTGTAAGTGCTTGAACCAATATCAGTAAAAACAGTATCTAAATAAACGGTGTCTTTAGAAAATTCCAAACCACCAGTTCTTGATTCAAAATCAAAATCGTTTCGGCATGAAGTTAATGAAACGGCAAATCCAACTAGTATTAAAAGTAATAAACGACGCATGTAGAGTTAATTTTTGTAAATGTAATTATTAATTTTAAATCTATAAAAACAAAATGTGTTTAAAATTCATATGAAAATATTTATTGATTTTAATAGGTCATATGCAATCACCTTTTATTTATAAGTGTTTGCAAGCAAACGATTTGTTAGTGGTGATTTCTTACTAAAACGTTAAATCAGTTGAATTATTCTCTTCGGAATGTTTAATTTTACAAAAAATAAAGTTATGATGTTTGATAGAGAAAAAATGTTGCAATTGTGTAACGATTGGAGCAAAAATACTTTAATGAATACCTTAGATATTGTTTACACCGATGCAGGTGAAGATTTCCTAACCGCTACAATGCCTGTTAATCCGAGAGTACATCAACCTATGGGATTATTGCATGGTGGAGCTACGGTTGCTTTAGCAGAAAGTGTTGGAAGTGCCGCTTCGTTAATGTTTGTAAATCCAGAAAAACAAGAAGTTCGTGGTATCGAAATTTCGGCAAATCATTTGAAAAGTAAGCGTGAAGGAATGGTTACGGCAACAGCTAAAATCATTCATAAAGGAGCGAGTATTCACTTGTGGGAAATTAGAATTGTAGACGAAGAAGGTAAATTAATTTCACTTTGTAAATTAACTAATATGGTTCTTTCAAGAAGACAATAATGCAGGTTTTTGAAGAAATACAAGTTTTTTTATCACAGCTAAAACCGTTTGTTTGTTACGTAAAACCAAATGAAACCGTTTGGAGTTTACTCGTACAACAAAACGATGAAATCATTGAATTTTCCAATCAAGCCGGATTTGTATTCATGCCTTTTCATCAAGGAAAACAAGTAGTAATTCCGTTTGAAGGGAATAAATTTTCGCAAGGAAATCTTGAAAATTTAGAGCAAAAATCAGCTGAAAATTTCACATCTGAAAGCAATCAAAAAGAAGCTTTTGAGAATTTAGTTTTCAAAGGAATCGTAGCAATTGGAAATAATGAGTTTCAGAAAGTAGTTTTGTCTCGTAAAATCGTTTTGAAAGAAGAAATCTCAATTATAGAAACTTTTCAAAACTTAATTTCGACTTATCCAACGGCTTTTCGCTATTTGTTTTTTCATCCAAAAATTGGTTTATGGATGGGAGCAACGCCGGAACAATTGGTAAAAATCAATCAAAATCAGTTTGAAACAGTGGCTTTGGCGGGAACGCAATTGTATTCGGAAAATGTAGTTTGGGCAACCAAAGAAATAGAAGAACAGCAATTTGTAACTGACTATATTGTTGCTAAAGTAAAAGATAAAGTAAATCAACTTATTGTTTCTGATGCTAAAACAGTTAAAGCTGGAAATTTAGCACATTTAAAATCGTTTATTTCAGGAGAATTAACTGCTGATTTTCAGGCAAATGATTTAATAAAAACCTTACATCCAACTCCAGCAGTTTGTGGTTTACCCAAAGAAAACGCCATCGATTTTATTCTGAAAAATGAAGGTTATAATCGAAAATATTATGCTGGATTTTTAGGCGAATACAATAAAGACAATCAAACCGATTTATTCGTAAATTTACGCTGTTTAGAAGTAGAAAATGATGTTGTGAATATTTACGTTGGTTGTGGCATCACAAAAGACAGTAATCCTGAAAAGGAATTCGTTGAAACAGAAAATAAGTCGATGACCATGCGAAATATTTTAGTTTCAAAAACCTTTTAAACTCTTAAACGATAAACTTATAAACTGAATAATGAAATTAGACATATTAGCTTTTGGAGCGCATCCAGATGATGTAGAATTAGGTTGTAGTGGCACAATTGCCAAAGAAGTTAGCCTTGGTAAGAAAGTCGGGATTATCGATTTAACTCGTGGAGAACTTGGTACACGTGGTTCGGTTGAAATTCGAAATTCGGAATCGGCTAAGGCTTCTGAGATTTTAGGAGTTTCTGTACGTGAGAATTTAGATATGCGCGATGGCTTTTTTGTAAATGATGAAACGCATCAGTTAAAAATCATTCAAATGATTCGCAAATACCAACCTGAAATCGTGTTGTGTAACGCAATTACAGATAGACACATCGATCACGGAAAAGGAAGTAAATTGGTTAGTGATGCTTGTTTCTTATCGGGATTGGTTAAAATTGAAACCGAATTAAACGGAGAAAAGCAACAAGCTTGGCGACCAAAAATAGTCTACCATTATATTCAATGGCAAAACATAGAACCTGATTTTGTGGTAGATATTTCGGAATTTATCGATAAAAAAATGGAATCAGTGTTGGCTTATGGTTCGCAATTTTATGATCCAAATTCTAAAGAACCCGTTACTCCAATTACTTCAAAAACATTTTTAGACAGTGTAAAATACCGTGCTGAAGACCTTGGAAGGCTTGTAGGAGTTGCCTATGCCGAAGGTTTTACTACCGAAAGATATTTGGCTGTCAATAGTTTAGGTGATTTGAAATAAAATAGTCAGAAAAAAGTAAAAAAAATCTTTGCAAGATTGTAGGAAACACCTATATTTGCACTCGCAAAAGAATTAATATTCTCTTGTTCAAAACAAATGGTGATTGTAGCTCAGTTGGTTAGAGCGTCGGATTGTGGTTCCGAAGGTCGCGGGTTCGAGACCCGTCTTTCACCCTTAACATTGGAAAGCCCTGAAGTAATTCAGGGCTTTTTTTATTCAACAAATTTTCCTTAAATCGAAGTATCAATTTTATACGTCATCGTAAGCGTTAATACATATTGAATTCCAACTTCCGTTTGATTAGGATTGATGACTTTGTCAAAACCAGCGCTGGAAATTCCGTCGTAGTAGAAGGTTTTGTTTTTTCGGGCGATTTTCTTTAGGTATTGGTTGCGGTTGTTGTAATTGGTTTCAATTTCTGCCGATTCAAAAGCTTGGTACATTTTGTATTGTGTTTTTGGGAAAACCGTTGCAAATTCTTCTGTAGCGCTTGGTGTTCCAATTACTCGCTTTCCAAAAGATTTCATGTATCTGATTTTTTTCGCTTCTGCTAAAACTAAGGCTTCATCAAAAAGTGAATTGTGAATCGCATTTGTATCATTATTAAAATATTCGACTTTTATAATGTCGTGAATTTCAAAATCGGAAGCTATTGCAATTAATTTTTCCAAACTATTGGCATTGGAAGTCGTAATAATAATGTTCTTTTTGATTTCAAACCCTTTATCAACTTGTTCCGAATTCAAACCACTCACTTCAAAATCATAAATTTTAGTTTGTGAAATAAAATCGATGTAGCAGTTTTCTTTTTTTATTCCTAAGGTTTTTATTTTGTTTACAAATCCTTCAATTCGAGCATTAATTTTTTTACTACAACCCGAAACGGTTTCGTCTTCTTCGTTTAAACCTAACGTAATCACAAAACCATCGGCTTTTTTGTTTTGAAGTAATTTTACAGTAACCGTTAAATGATTGTCGTTAATAGAAACGACGGCGTTATTGTGTAAGTTACTCTGATTGTAATTGTTGCCGTTGTATGAGTTATTTCCATAAATTTGGTTACCGCTAATTTGTGCCTGAGAAACACTAAAAGTGAGCAATAAGGTAACAATAATCCATTTGATTTTTCTGTTTAAATAAGAAACTTGTGTTTTCATAATTTTGTATTTTTAAAGATTTGACTGCAATAGTACTTTCGATAAAAGAAAAATATTTAGCAAAACCACTTTCCTGTTGCTGTAAAGATTTTTCGCTACATTTACAGTGGTTTTACAGTAGAAAAAAAATTGCAATCCATTACTTTTGACTCGAATAAAATTCATGAATCCATTAGACGTATTTCAACAACTTAAAAACGATGTGCTTTTGACCTATCAGAAGCAGTATCCTTATTTTGAGGGAAATTGGAAAACGTTTAGTTTGCAAGACATTCAAAATTTAATCGATTTGATTGCTATTGAAGTAAAACAAACGGTTAGCGAAAAATGGATTTATACGCATTTGAAAGTTGAAACCAATGATAAATTGCCGAGAAAAGATATGTTGGATATTTTATCGCAATTGGTCGGTTATTCGGGTTGGGATGAATATGTATTTAAATGGAAACAAGAAGTTGCACCAATTATTGCCCAACCAAAACGAAATAATAAAGTTCTTTTTAGTGTTGGGTTTATCGGTTTGTTTTTGATGGGAATTTTCATTTATCGTTATTTGAATAGGGAAGAAGTACAAACCATTGAAGTGAAAAATGCGTTTACCGAAGAACAAATTAATAGCGATGAAGTAAAAGCCGTGATGATTGAAAATAATGAGGAAACTCCAATTGAGATTGTAGATTCTAAAATTCAAATTACAGCTAAAGATAGTGCTAAGATTGTTTTGAAAAGTCCGTATTACAAAGATAAAACGGTTGTTTTAGGAAAGGGAAATCCAAACGAAATCAACTTACAACCTGACGATTATGCGATGATGTTGAAAGGTTTTATGAAATCGGATATTAAAGATTGGGAGACCCGAAAAGAACAACTGCAAAAGATTTTAGCCGACGATTTAGAAGTTTTAGTCATGCTAAAAAATGATTTGGGAATCGAATATTTTAACAAGCAAGAATTTTCAGAAAAGTTGATTGTTCCAAGTCTTGCTTTGAAGCGAATGAAAGTGATTGACATTAAAAGCAATGATAAGAATGAGATTAAATTTATACGAATTATACAAGAATAAGATGTTTACTAGAAGTTGTATTTTTATGTTTTTACTATTTACATTTTCCGTTTTTGGTCAAAATGCGAATCCGACTGCTTCAACGGCAATAAAAGCAAATTTTACGATGGCTTCTGTGAAAGCTTACCAAGAAAGCGCAACTTTAAAAGTGGAAGATTATTACCATTATTTAACGCTATTTTCTGCCGAAAGCACTTCAGAAAGTTTAAAAAACGAAATCAAATCGAGTATTTTTAACTTGTTTGAGAACGAAAACAGCACTGTTGTTGATTATACCGCAGAAGAAAAACCAACAATTTCACTGAAAGAGTTATTAACTAAAATTGAAAATAAGAACTATTTGTTTTCTGTTTCTAATTTTGAGAATTCTATTGTAGCTAATGATTTTTGGACCATACAATATCAGTTAACAATTACGCAAAACGAAAAACCAACGCAATTACTACTTTTTCAAAAAGTAAGTTTTAAGCCAATAATTAAGGCTTTTGGTTCTACTAAAAAAGAAGTTTGGACTTTGTTTTTAGGTGAAGTAACGTTGCCGTAAATAATAAGCAAAAAAAGCCTTGAAGTAATTCAAGGCTTTTAAATTATATATATTGTATTTCTTAGTTTACAATAACTTTCTTAGTTGCTACTCCATTTTCAGAAGCCATTTGGACTAAATAAAAACCACTTGATAAATTAATTAGTTTATAAGAATTATCAACTCGTGTAGGGTTTTTAATTTCTTGAATAATTTGTCCGTTAATGTTATATAAAACAATCGATTTTAATTCGGTTTCAGATGAAATTGAAACTTCGTTATTGATTGCTGGATTTGGATAAATTGAAATAGAATTTTCAAATGCAAACGATGGATTTGATAAAAAACTGCTCCAAATTATACTAACATACTCTGGATGATCAATATAAGGATTTCTATTACTTTGATGATTGTAATAAATATCATTATTAATAGCAATCTCTTTTGCACTTACTGGATCATCTGTATGCCATTTAACAAGAATATCTAAAAATGGATTTGTAAATGCTCTTCCTGTAGAACCATCAAACATATTTTTTGCTTGACATGTAGTAGCATTGGCAGAAGTGTAAAAACTTGTCAAATCTGTTTCATAACGTGTAGCAAAGTAGAAAAAAGCTCTTGCAATATCACCTTTAAATTCATCAATAGGTTCAAAAACAACTCCCGAATAGCCTAATGCATATCCAGTATTAATTCCATTTCCTCTTTTTGAACCATTTTGTGAGGTGTAAGTAGCTGTACCAACTTTTCCAAATGGTAAATTGTTTCTATCTCCATTCACTTTTCCGTCAGATGGAACCACAAAAAACGGATCGTTTTTCATTGGATCTACAGCAAATCCATCAAAATATGATTGTGGAATTAAATGTTCTCTATTATAACAATCTCCTTCACCACTGTAAGATCCACATTGTTGTGAAGTATTTGCATAAATGTAAGGATCTGCTCCTGCAGGATTTTCAGAATACATATCTAATAAACTACCATCATTTTCATAGTAATTATCTCTGAATGCAGTATGAGTGTAAAGGGTCCAAAGGGCTCCGTAACCTTGATCTACATGTAAATGTTCTGATGGAATTGCATCATTTACATTATCAATTATTTTTCGTAGATTAGTTTTTAAAGTTAATCCGGTTCCAGTAGCGGTATTATAATATCCTGTTGGAATTTGAGCAAAAGTTATTGCAGAAAGCAATAAAAATGCTAATAAGGTAAAGTTCTTTTTCATAAACTATTTGTTTTTTCTTTCTAATAATGCCATGTAAAATCCGTCGAAGCCACTTTCGTGAGCTAATACTTTTTGGTCTTTAACAAAGTTAAATTCTTTTCCAATTTCGGTGCTTAAGAAATGCTTAATTTGTTCTTGATTTTCTGATGGTAACACCGAACATGTAGCATACACTAACTTTCCGCCTGGTTTTACAATTTTTGAATAATTTTCTAACACTTCCGCTTGAATTTTTTTGATGTTCTCAATAAACTCGGGTTGTAATTTCCATTTACTATCAGGGTTTCTTTTTAAAACTCCCAATCCACTACAAGGAGCATCGATTAAAACTCTATCGGCCTTTTCGTGTAATTTTTTTATTGTTTTAGTACTTTCAATAACTCTAGGTTCAATGTTGAAAGCGCCATTACGTTTCGCTCTAATTTTTAATTGCTTTAATTTACTTTCGTATAAATCCATAGCAATTAATTGTCCTTTATTTTCCATTAAAGAAGCCAAATGCAAGGTTTTTCCACCAGCACCAGCACAAGTATCTACAACTCGCATTCCTGGTTTTACATCTAAGAAATAAGCCACTAATTGAGAAGAAGCATCTTGCACTTCAAACAATCCGTCTTTAAAAGCGTCTGTTAAAAATACGTTTGCTCTTTCTGTTAAAATTAAAGCATCTGGATAATCTTTATGAAACTCAGTTTCAATATTCAGATCCATTAAGATAGCTCTTAATTTTTCTTTGGTTGTTTTTAAACGATTTACTCTTAAGATTACTTTAGCTTGCTCGTTTTGAGCTGCTAACTCTTTCGTCCAAATTTCCTCGCCTAATTCCTTAACACCCAATTCGTCCATCCAATCTGGAATAGATTCTTTGAACTTTCTAGTTTTTGTTAATTCGTCAAATTTTCCTTTGATTCTTCTAACAGGAGTTTCTTCAAAATATTTCCAATCGGGTAGGGTATATCCTCTTAACACTGCCCAAACGGCAAATATTCTCCAAATATTATCTCTATCAAAAGGTTCTTTAACCTCTGCTATTTCTACATATAAACGTTTCCATCTTACAATTTCATAAATGGTTTCGGCTACGAATTTTCTATCATGACTTCCCCAACGCTTGTCTTTTTTTAAAGCTCTAGCAACGACTTTATCGGCATATTCACCTTCGTTAAAAATCGCCATTAGCGAATCAATCGTAGTGAATACTAAATTTCTGTGTAATCTCATTATTTATTTTAAATCAGCCTGCAAAGATACAAATAAAAATAAAAAAAGCTGCCAAATTTGACAGCTTTAATATTTATCCTCTTCCACCAGCTCTTGAACCCGAACCTCTAGAGTTTGAATCGCCTCGAGGAGTGCTACTTCTAGATTGGGAGTTTCCTCTTGATGAGCTACCTCTTGTTTCAGAATTACCTCTGTTTCCTGAGCTTGAAACAGTACCTCTTTCTCTTGGAGTATTGCTTCTGTTTTCAGAATATTCTCTACCACCATTTGATCTTGTACCTTGATTTCTGTTTCTATTTTCGGTAGTAACTCTTGGTGAATTTCCTCTGTTTTCAGTTGCTACACGTGTGCCAGAATTTCCTCTTGTTCCGTTATTTCTTGGATTACTTGTTTCAGTTCTAGTTCTTGGCGTAGTTCCGTTAAATTCTCTTGTTTCACGATTTCCTCTTGGTGAGTTTGAAGTTATTTCACTTCTATTTCGTGGCGTATTGATATTTCTTCTTGAATCTAATTCATGTCGGTTTGAATATCCTGAATTTCTATGTGCGAATGAACGATTTGGATGCATTCTTTCGTAACCATTTCCTCTTCTTCCATAATAGTTGTTATAAACTGAAGCACATCTTCTGTGTGAAACATAATGATAACTGTGACCAAAATTGATATGAACATGAATGTGATTTCTGTATCTAAAAATTGGGAACGGATTCCAGTAGCTATAGTAACTAGGATAATAACCCCAATACCAAGATGAATAATACGGACGATAGTTTCCTACCCAAAATGTATTATAAATTACTGGTGTGTGTACATAAACTGGTTCGTAAATATAATTTGTACCATACATGTAAACATCACCAACAACCTGAACTTGAACACGGTTATTTCTATCGCGTTCTACTTCAATAGTAGCTACATCTTGAAAAACATCTTTTTCTAAAACCGCTTGCACTACAACTAAATGGACATTGCCTTCAACCGTTTCAATAACTCTTAAATAATCGACATAGTTATCGTTATTCAAATCTAAGTTTGAAATTTGTGTTTTTGGATCATTCAATCTTCTTTCAAAATCTTCCAAGTCTTTTGCATCACCAAAAACAGTTGCAACCGCTCTTAAATCTAAGTTGTCGCTGATATCCGAATTTTTTGCTGTAACCGTAGTTTTTTCTTGTGCAAAAATTGAACCTATAGTCAATGAAGCCAGTAAGCTCAGATGTATCAATTTAGTTTTCATAATATTTTCGTTTAAGGGTTCTTATTTTTATATTTCATAATTCAATTACTGTGCCAAAGTTTTTCATAAGGATTTAAGGTGCTGATAATTAGTGATTTATAAAATATATTTTTGCTTTGAAACATTTCCATTATATTTGAAAATAAAACCCATCAAATGAAGAAAATTTATTTATTTCTATTTTTTACGAGTATTTCAGCAATAGCTCAAAGCGGAAAATTTAAATCGGAAGTTATTCTCGAAACTAAATTGAGTTGTAGAGCCATTTTTGTTGACGATGAAAGAGTGTGGATGGGAATGGATAAAGGGCGTTACGGATTTTACGACAAGAAAAAAGACACTACTATTTTAAAAGAAATTCAATCTGTTAACCGAACTAACGAATTCAGAAGCATTGCAGGAACCAAAGAAGCCATTTTTATTTTAGCAGTTGGCAATCCAGCTATGTTGATTCGTATTGATAAGAAAACTTTAGAAGAAACTGTTGTTTATAAAGAAGAGCACGAAAAGGTGTTTTACGACAGTATGCAATTTGTGGATGAATTAAACGGATTTGCCATGGGTGATCCAATTGAAAATTGTTTAGCATTTATAAAAACTAACGATGGCGGAAAAACGTGGCAAAAAGTAAATTGCGATGTTTTACCAAAAGTTTCAGAAGGTGAAGCCGCTTTTGCAACCAGTAATACGAATTTAACGATAAAAGGAAAATCGATTTTTATGGTTTCGGGTGGAAAGAAATCGCGTGTTTTTGTTTCTAAAGATTTTGGTGCAACTTGGAAAGTGTATGAAACGCCAATTGTTCAAGGCGAAACCATGACTGGAATTTTTACTGCTGACTTTTACAATGAAAAAACAGGAATTATTGCAGGTGGAAATTACGAAAAACAAGACCAAAATTGGGCAAACAAAGCCATTACTAAAAATGGTGGAAAAACTTGGAAACTAATTGCCGAAAAAGAAGCTTTTGGATATGCTTCGTGTGTACAATTTATTCCAAATAGCAAAGGAAAGCAGCTAATTTCTGTTGGTGGAACTGGAATGTTTTATTCGGCTGATTTTGGTAAAAGTTGGACAAAATTCTCGGATGATAAAGATTTTTTTACTTTTAGATTTGAATCAGAAAAAGTGTTTTATGCAACTGGAAGAAATAAGTTGGTTCGATTTCAAATGAAATAAAAAAAGCGCTCAACTACTGCTGAACGCTTTTAAAATTTTATAACTAACCTCTTCTTTTTTCTCGCATTTGTTTTAATAATTCTCTATTAAAATCTTCTTCGGCTTTTTTAAGTTTGATGATTTTCTTGGCACTAATTACAACTTGTAAATCTTTGATGAATTTCTTCTTTAAATTGAATAAATCTTCTTCAATTTTTTCCATTTGTATTAATGAATTAGAAGCATCTTTTTCACTTAATTTTTCAACATTTCCAGGTTTGAATCGGTCTAAAATGGCTCTCATTTTTTCATGACGTAGTTCTGACTGATTTTCATCGAAGGCATTATAAATAGGCCAAAATTTTTGAGCTTCATCTGTAGTTAATTCTAATTGTTCAGTAATGTAAGCTACTTTTAGTGCTTTTACTTTTTCTCTTTTTTCTTTAAAACCTTGAGAGAAAGATAATGATGCAACTAAAAGAAATATAATTGGAAATAAGATTTTCGTTTTCATAATGGGTAAATTTTATTCGTTAATATAATAATCTAAGTTTTCCGATTCGGAAAGATAATCTTCAACAGCATCAGGATTTGATTCGTTTAAAGATAAATTTTTCTCTAATGCTTTAATATCGTCATCGGTTAAGTGTTTTGATAATTCTGTTATTCCAACATTTTGCTGTTGTGCTAAATAATTTTCAATAGTAGAAGCGTCTAAATTACTTTCACTTGCCATATTGAAATAAACAGGAATTGCAATCGCAAGTAAAAATACGGCAGCAATAGCACTTATCCAAACTTGTTTTCTGTAGAATAAGGAAACTACTTTCGTTTCTTTTTCTACCGGAATTTGTGCCATCATTTTAGCTTCGAATTGCTCAAAGTAATTGTCTGGAACTTTAAATCCCGATTTTATTTCGTTTTTATTTTCTAAGTCAAAAGGTTTCATATCTATTGGACAAAAATTTTGTGTAAAGGTTTAATTGGTATGTAAAAATTCTTCAATTTTCTTTGCGGCTATATGGTAACTTGCTTTTAAAGCACCCACCGAAGTATTTAAAATTTCCGACATTTCTTCGTATTTGATTTCTTCAAAATACCTCATTTTAAATACCATTTGTTGTTTATCAGGTAATTTTGCAATTGCTTTTTGTAATTTTAATTGGATGTCATCTCCATCAAAAAAAACATCACTCTCTAATTTATTAATGGCTTTTTGTTGCGCTTCTTCGTTTGATATGCCTTGTTTTTTTGCTCTTTGTTGCATAAAAGTTATGGCTTCATTGGTAGCAATTCGGTACATCCAAGAATACAATTTACTATCGCCTTTAAAATTTTTAAGATTACCAAATACTTTTATAAAAGTGTTTTGCAACACATCATCGGCATCATCATGATTTAAAACCATGTTTCTAATGTGATAATACAATGGTTTTTGATACAATTGCAAGAGCTTTCGAAACGCTTCATTTTGCGTTTTTGGGTTTAATAATTCGGAGATGAAAGCTTTTTCGTCTTGCAAAATGCGATATTTGTTTATAAGACTAAAGATATTCAAAAAGGTTTAATTTTAATTTTTGTTTTAGTAAAAAAACAAGTTTCCCTTTGTAACTTTGCTTTGTAGAAACTACGATAGTTAATAATATGAAAGATTTAAGCAATTATAGAAAATCATACGAAAAGAGCGAATTACTGGAAAACCAAATTCCGGAAGATCCAATTAACTTATTTCATAAATGGTTTTATGAAGCAGAAGATTTAAACGCTGCAGAGGAAGTAAATGCCATGACTGTTACCACAATTGGTTTAGACGGTTTTCCGAAAGCGCGCGTGGTGTTGCTTAAAAAATTTAATGAAGAAGGTTTTATTTTTTATACCAATTACAATTCGGAAAAAGGAAAAGCCATTTTGAATAATCCAAATGTGTGTTTGTCTTTCTTTTGGCCAACGGTGGAACGTCAGATTATCATAAAAGGAATTGCAGAAAAAACGGCTGAGAATATCTCCGATAATTATTTCGCCTCGCGACCTGATGGAAGTAAGCTGGGTGCAATTGTTTCGCCACAAAGTGAAGTAATTCCGAATCGTGAGTTTTTAGAAAACAATTTAAAGCAATTAGAAAAAGAGTGGGAGGGAAAAGAAATTTTGCGTCCGGCACATTGGGGTGGCTTTTTAGTGCGACCTGTTGAAGTGGAGTTTTGGCAAGGAAGACCTAATCGTTTGCATGATAGAATTCGCTATCAATTAACTGACAATTATGAATGGAAAATAGAACGATTATCGCCTTGATAATCAATATTTTACTTTTTTTATACAAAATCCTAAGTTTCACAACTTGGGATTTTTTTATTTCTGTAAGTAAAGTTGTAAGTAATTGATATACAAATGTTTAAAACGTTAAAATTTGATGTATTTCATCGATTTTTTTTGCACGTTACCGATGTTTTTGTACATTTGTCCTGTTAATCAATCACTTAATCGATTTTTAGGATTTGTTAACACAACAACAACTAAAAAAAATACCCTCTACTTATGAAAAAATTAATGATTACTCTTTTTGCCCTAACAATTGGTTTATCATCTTTAACTTCTTGTTCGTCTGACAGCGAAAGTGCAAACGAACCAATAGAAACCGCTAAAAGCTACACTCATTCAACATTAGAATTAGAATTATTAGACGAAGTTAACGCTTACCGAGTTTCAGTAGGTTTAAATCCATTAGAAATTATTGAACACATTTCATACAAATCATCAGAGCACAATGCTTACATGTTAGCTAACCAAACAGTAACGCATGCCGGATTTGATGATAGAAAATCAAATTTACAAGAAGTATTAGGTGCTTACCGAGTAGGAGAGAATGTAGCTTTTGCTTATTCTACTGCACAAGCAACAGTTACAGCTTGGGCAAACAGCACAGGTCATAAAGCGAATTTAGAAGGTGATTACACACATTTTGGAGCCGCAATTAAAATGGACGATCAAGGTAGAAAATACTACACGAATATGTTCATCAAAAAATAAAATTTCATGTTTGTTTATAGAAAAAGCAGCTATTTTGAAAGGAATAGCTGCTTTTTTGTTTATTTTTATTTTAATGTTTCTTTTATATGTTCCACATCATTATCGCTTAATTCAAACCATTCTCCTCTTAATCTTTTCTCAGAATAAGTACTATGTAAAGCCTTTTCAATACTTTCAGCAATTTTTCTTATTGGAAATTTCTTTGAGGCAATCATTTCAATTGTAGGCTTTTCACTTTGTAAAGTTCTTTCTCTGTATTCTGGACTATTTGAAATTCCAATTTTATAATATCCGTTACTTGTGTCATGCATTAGATAAACAAAGCAAAAGTCAGATATCGTTTCTTTTTCAGGCTTAGTTTGTTTTAGTTCTGTTGGTTCATAGTTTGGGATTGTTTCTTTTACCAAGAGAATATACTCTAATGCAAATTTTTTGATTACAATTTGAAGATTATTTTTTGTTGGATAAAAGTCATCTCCACCAATTTCTCCTCCTAAAATTTCTCTTTTATCGCTAACCAACGAAATTTTCCACTTCTTGAAGTTAAATTTGGCAAATAATTCAAGCTCTCTTTTGGTTATTAAACCTTTGTATTCTAAAATTTTCTCATTTAGAAGGTTTTTTGAAGAAATTGGATTTTCAGTGAGTTCAAACTGAATTTGCTCTCCGTTTTCAAACAAAAAAAAGACTTTATCTGATTGTTTTGGTTTTATTTGTTTAGGGTCAAAATGAAATATGATTTGGTCATTATTGTCTATGAAGTTAAAACTGAAAAGAAAATCTGTTATGAAATTATCCGATTTTGTTTTAACTCCTTCACTTATTTGAAATCTTGAACTTACTTTTTCCCACTTGATTATAGTCGAGTTGGTAAACTCGTCTTTAATTATTTTAGGTACATTTATAAAACGTTGGTTTATCCTTTTTTGGTCACAGTCTCTGATTATGTAAATCAATTCATTGTGGTCCAACTGAACAACTTTTTTAGGGTCGATTAGATGAACAAAACCTGATTTTTTTGAAGTGTTTATATGTTTTTGATATTTAGAGTCGTTGAATTGAAATATTGGGTCTCCAACTTTCACAAAAGAGCCGTCATTGATTAACCATTTATCAAATGAATGTTTATAGTCCGAACCATTGAAATATTCTTTAAATTCAGAGTTCTCTATTGAATTTTCATATTTATATTCTCCTTTTTGATGAAGTTTGTAGAAAACAGAACCATTAGTAATTAAGTCGCCTTTTTTTAAAGTATGTTCTAAAATACCAGATTTTGAAGCCATAATGCTTGCTGATTTAAATGTAAATCCACTCATTTCTCCGATTCGAATTTTGCAGATTTGCTCATCAATATCAATCCACTCGCCATCAGGTTTGTTGTATTCGTGAAAATAAAATGATTTATTCCTGTCTTGATCTGGAAAATCATTTAAATCAAATTCACCTAAACCAAATTCGGTTAATTTTTCATCGTCATTAGTTGGAATGTTTTCTTCATCCCTTTTGTTTGATTTGAATATATTTTTAAAAAAAGTCATTTGTTTATTGTAGTATTTGCGATTTTTCAAAATTAAGCATAACTTATAAATACTCTCAAATATATAAAACTTTTATTACATAAAAAAGCAGCTATTACAAGAACAGCTGCTTTTATTAAAAATGATATAGATATGTGTGTAGGTTACATTTTTAGTACGATAAATTCGCTTCGTCTATTTTTTTGATGTTCTGCTTCGCTACACGGAACGTCGTCTGAACAATTGTTTACCAATTGTGTTTCTCCATATCCTTTTGCTGTTAATCTGTTTCGGTTGATACCGTTTTTAACCATAAATTCTAAAGTAGATTTTGCTCTTCTGTCTGACAACAATTCGTTGTATTTGTGCGTTTGTCTACTATCGGTATGCGAACGAATATCTATTGTCATGTTTGGATATTGGTTCATAACGGCAATTATTTTTTCTAAATCTTCTGCAGCATCTGGTCTTATGTTCCATTTATCTAAATCGAAATAAATAATGCTCACACCAAGTATTTTACCTAAATCGGTTCCTACTTCAACTGGGAAAATATTTCGCTTTAATTCAATGTCTAATTTAGATTCACCAGTTTTGGTTACGGGGCCAAAGGGTTTTTCATTCGTTTCATATTCTTCTTTTGATGCTCTTACATAATATTTTTTATTACATTCAATTTTAAAGGAATAGGCGCCTTTTTCTGAAGCAGTAGTTTCACTAATTTGATTCATTTTTTCATCAAACAATATCACTTTAGCATTTGGTAAAATTTCTTTGGTATCTACATCGGTAATTAAACCTGATAATGTATGCGTACAAACGGTGAATGTATAGATGTCATCATAACCGCTTCCGCCATCTCTGTTGGATGAGAAAAATCCTAAACCATCTTTGTTGGTAACATAACCAAAATCATCCATTGGACTATTTAATGGCTTTCCAACATTAACAGGTTTTTCAAAAGAATTGTTAGCTGATTTTGCTTCAAAAATATCTAAACCACCAAGTCCCGGATGCCCATCTGATGCAAAAAACAAATTGTTATCAGCATCAACAAAAGGGAACGTTTCTCTTCCTTCGGTATTGATAGTTGGACCTAAATTTTCAGGTGAACCAAAATTACCATTAGAATCGATAGACACTTTGTATAAGTCAGAAAACCCAAAACTTCCTGGCATATCCGAAGCAAAATACATGGTTTTCTCATCTGGACTTAACGTTGGATGTGCCGTTTTGTAATTGTCGTTTGAAAAAGGAACTTCTTTAATATTTGTCCATTCGCCATTGACTAATTCCGCTTTGTAAATTTTTTCCATGATAACTTTGTCATCACTTTTACGTTTTTTACCGTCGTTGTAATTGTTTCGGGTAAAATACATGGTTTTTCCATCTTTTGTAAAAACAGGTGAGGACTCGTTAAATTTGGTATTCACGGTTTTAGAAAAGTTTTCTACGCTTCCTAATTTTCCATTATTATCAATTGAAGCAACGAATAAATCAGTAAAGTTTTGTTTTGTCCAATCGTGAATTTTCGAATACTGATTGCCTTCGCTTCTTGAAGAAGTAAATACAATTTGTTTTCCAAAAAATGTTGGCCCGTAGTCAAAGAACTCTGAATTTACATCGGTTTTATCCATGGTGTATTTTCCAGAAACGGCATCAATATCAGTCAAGTAGTCTTTATTTTGTTGATATAACTTGGCTCTAGAATCATCTGTTTTTTGAGCAAATAATTCCATGTACTGATTTGATTTTTCGTAGTTTCCTTCGGCTTTTAAGGCTTGGGCATATCTAAAATAATATTCAGAATCTACTTCTTGATTTAGTGCAAAAAGTTCACCATACCATTTAGAAGCTTTATCTAATTCACCATTGAAGTAGTAAGCATTTCCTAATTTTTCGAATAATTCAACTGATTTGTATCCTTTTTCGGCCACTTTCTCATAAATTTCGATTGCGTCTATATAGGAATATTTGTCGTATTTTTTGTCCGCTTTGTTTAGCTTAGACCCTTGTCCGAAAGCACCAATTGTGATACTTAAGACGAATACTAGTGTATATAATGTTTTCATAATCGGAAAATTTAAAAGAATCTAGGTGCTGAAACTCTACTTCTGTTGAAAAACTCATATCGTAGGAAAATCTCGTGAGAACCTGAATTGTAATTAGACAGCTTAGTGGTTTCTAAATCATAACCATATCCAATGAACAATGAATCTGAAATTTGAAATCCTGCTAAAGCACTTACAGAAGCATCCCATCTGTAAGCAGCACCTAAAGTAAGTTTGTCAAAGAACAGAAAGTTAGCTGTAACGTCAGCTTGCAAAGGAGCTCCTTCAACAATTTTACTTAAAACAGCAGGTTTAAAATCGATGTTTGGACTAAGTGTAAAAACATGACCTGCAATAAAATAAAAGTGCATTTTTTCTTTTGTAATTTCAACATTGTTATCATTGTATCGATACGATTCGAAAAAATTAGGTACTGATAATCCAAAATAAGTTTTATCTGAAAATAGGTATAATCCAGCTCCAACATTTGGTGAAAATTCAGTATCTACATTTTGAAATTGTGGGTCGGCTGGATCAAAAATTCTTAATTTATTCACGTCTAATTGAAATAAATTAGCTGTTCCTTTTAAACCTAATGACAATTTATAATTTTCAGATACTTGAATAAAATAAGCTAAATCGGCTGAAATTTCATTTTCAGATACTGGACCAATTTCATCGTTAACAAAATTTAATCCTACACCAAAGTTGGAATCTCCAACAGGCATATTTATGGAAAAATTGTTAGTTACTGGTGCACCGTCTAATCCTACCCACTGATTTCTGTGAAGTAAAAAAGCCGTTATAGTTTCCCTAGAACCCGCATAAGCAGGGTTAACTAAAGGTGTATTGTACATATATTGAGTATATTGAGAATCCTGTTGAGAATACATACTTTGTAAAATGAATGCACAAATTATAGTTAGAATCGTTTTCATCTTGTTCGTATTTAAGTTACTTTAGTAATTAACGGTTTAGATATAAATATCCTGATCTGTCATGATTTTTATTTTCTTCATCTGTATATTTCAGAATATAAAAATAGGTTCCATCTGGTAAAAGTTCATTTTTGTTAATGGTATTTTTACCTTCAGATATTCCTTTGAAAGATTTAAGATTATTATCATACCCTCTTTCGTCATAAACTAAAATTCCCCATCTGTTATAAATTTCTACTGTATTATCTGGATAACATTCAAGTCCGTCGATGAAAAAGAAATCATTCGAGCTATCATCATTTGGTGAAACTGCATTGTAAACTGTAATATCACAAGCTGGTAACACCACACAATCGTCATTTACGTTTAGGTAAATTTCATAAATCATTGGACAAGCATCATCTTCTAATTCCACTATGTATCTTATGGTGTAATATCCTAAAGTTACATTTGAAGGATTAAAAATACTACCTGTTAATCCGCCAGAATTGGTAACTTCTACCCATGTTCCATTTGTAGGAATTGAATCGTCTAATATAGTAAATAAATCTATTGGATTTTCTTCAATACAAATTGCAAAAGGAATTGCATCAAACGGTTCTTCAACACTTACGTTAATTGTTTGAGTAAAGCTAGCTTCGTTTCCACAATTATCTGAAACAATCCATTCACGTACAATTACATAAGCGTAAATTGAAATGATAGTAGAAGTTTCGTTGTAAACTACATCTTGAATTCCTGAACAATTATCAGTAAAAACTAATTCTGGTATTTCTGGAATTTCAGAACATAAAACGCTGATTTGAGCATCTAAAGGTGTAGTTAAAACAGGAGGTGTGTTGTCAAAAACAGTTATTGTTTGGGTATAACTTGAACTGTTATTACAGCTATCAGTTATGGTCCAAGTTCTGCTGATGATATATTCTCCTTCACATTGCGATTCTTCTCTGTCGATTGTATCTAAAACAGTTATAGTTACTTCACCACAATTATCAGAACCCGACATATTTGCTGGATTTGGAATAGCGTCACAAGAAACACTAATATCTTGAGGTAATTCGCTTGTAAAGATTGGATCAGTATCGTCAATGATGGTAAATGTTGCTGAAGTAGTAGAAGAATTTCCACAGTTATCAGTAGCAGTAAAAGTCACTGTAGCCGAACCAGTTGCACCACAAGTATCAGAAACCGAAGCGAAGTTATTGGTCCAAGTTACAGTAGAACAAACATCCGAAGCCACAGCGCCACCGTTTGAAGCTAACCAAGCGTTAAGTTGAGCGGTATTTCCAGCACCATCACATTGTACTTCTAAATTCGAAGCTTGAGTAGTGATTGTTGGATCAGTATCGTCAATGATAGTAAAGGTTGCTGAAGTAGTAGAAGCATTTCCACAGTTATCAGTTGCAGTGAATGTTACTGTAGCAGAACCTGTCGCTCCACAAGTATCAGAAACGGATGCGAAGTTATTGCTCCAAGTTACATTCGAACAAACATCCGAAGCTACAGCGCCACCGTTTGAAGCTAACCAAGCGTTAAGTTGAGCAGTATTTCCATTACCATCACATTGCACTTCTAAATTAGCAGCTTGAGTAGTGATAGTTGGATCGGTATCGTCAATGATAGTAAAGGTTGCTGAAGTAGTAGAAGCATTTCCACAGTTATCAGTAGCCGTAAAAGTTACTGTAGCAGAACCCGTTGCTCCACAAGTATCAGAAACGGATGCGAAGTTATTGCTCCAAGT
>DNNO01000002.1 GCA_003497625.1 Flavobacterium sp.
TTTTTACCAAAACCTTTTCCTTCGTTTCCTGAATTCACTTCGGTGTGGTCGATTATGATTTTATCTTCTCCAGCAAAAACAAAAGTCATTAAAGACTCTTGTTTTCCGTTTACTTCAATGTAAAAAGCTCCGTTTTTATCATTGATTTTTAGTTGTACTTCGTCTGACATAATTTTATCTTTTTAAATTCAACATTCGTTGTTCAAAATTGAATATTCAACATTTTAAACTTGGAATATTCAACAAGGAATTTTGAATGTTGAAATTGCAAATTTATTGTTCCATTGGAATTTCCATCACTAAAAACTTCGCATTTGAATTTGCTTTGATTTCAATTTCATTGGTTGCCCAAATTCCAATGGCATCTCTTCTTTCTAGTTTTTCGCCATTTACTTCAATTTCACCTTCAATATTCATGATGTAAAAACCGTTTCCTTCTTTTTTTAATGAAAGTTTTTTCGAAAAACCCTTGTCAAAATCACTTAAATAAAACCAAGCATCTTGATGAATCCAAACTCCTTCATCGTCTGCATTAGGAGATAAAATTTGCGCAAAATCATTTTTTTGTAACGATTGGTCTAACGTAATTTGTTGGTAACGAGGTTCCACATTTCTATATTTTGGAAACAACCAAATTTGAAACAATTTTGTGTGTTGGTCATGATTTGGATTAAATTCGCTGTGTTGAATTCCAGTTCCAGCACTCATTACTTGCACATCACCTGTTTTGATGGTTGCGGCATTTCCCATACTGTCTTTGTGAGCCAAATCGCCTTCTAATGGTATGGTAATGATTTCCATGTTATCGTGCGGATGTGTTCCAAAACCCATTCCAGCAGCAACGGTATCGTCGTTTAAAACGCGTAGCATTCCAAACTGAATTCTATCAGGATTATACCAATTAGCAAAACTAAAACTATGGTAAGCGTTTAACCAACCATGATCTGCGTGACCTCTTGAATCTGCTTTGTGTAAAACTGTATTTTTCATAATGTATAAATTTAGTAATTATTATGATACAAATTTACACCGATGAATAGGGAAGAGCACTTAACCTAGATTAAGAAATTATTTTTTCAATAATCTAGCTTTCATTTTACTGAAAAACTCAGGTGTAACACCAATGTAGGAAGCGATATGCTTTTGAGGAACTTTCTGAATTAAGGTTGGGTATTTAGAACAGAATTTTTCAAAGCGTTCTTCTGCGGTTAAACTTAAATTATCCATTAAGCGTTCTTGATGAGAAACTAGGGAGTTTTCTGATAAAATTCTGAAAAAACGTTCTAATTTTGGAATTTCTTGATAAAGTTGTTGTTGATTTTCTTTGGTAATCATCACTACTTCAGCATCTTCTAAAACTTCTAAAAATAGATTGCCAGGTTTTCCAGAAATGTAGCTGTACATATCGCCAATCCACCAACCTTCGCAAGCAAAATGCAAAACGTGTTCGATGATGTTATCGTTAATGTTGAAACTTCTCAAAATTCCCGAATTCACAAAATATGTGCAAGTCGCCACTTCGCCAGCGCTTAATAAAATGGTTTTGGCTTTGAATTGTTTGGTTTCGGTTTTTGATAAAAACAATGCCTGCTCTTCTGGAGTTAGAGCAACATGTTTGGCGATATTTTCTAAAATGGATTGCATTACTTCAAAAATACAATTTAATTTTGGTATTCCAGAAAAGAAAAAACCGATGCGTTATACATCGGTTTCTATATTAATGAAAGTGATCTTCTTCAATTTCGAATTCGGCATCTTTTTCCCAAATTTCCATTTCACATGGTTTACAATTGAATTTTAGTTTGTATTCCAATTCGCCTTGTTTTAAAACTAAAGGTTCTTTTAGTTTTTTGTCCATGTTTTCACGATGGTATTTTGGGCAACGCTCTAATTCATATTTGATGCAATATTTGGTGGTCATTACACGAGATTTTCCAGGATCCCATTGTAATTCGAATGCTTTTTCGATTTCGGTTACACCATGACGTTCGTAGAATTTACGAGCGGTTTTATTGGCAACATTGTACATGAAATCCAATTTCGTTTCTGGATAAGGGTGTGATGTTTTTACCAATTGGTGTTCTTTGCGAACATAATTTTTCAAACGAATTTCCGATAATTGTTCGTAAACTGTTCTTCGCATTTCATTGATTTTTGAAATAGGCAAAAACCAATTTCCAGAAAATTCAATTGTAATTTCATCAGCTGTATAAGGAGTGAATCCTGTTTTAGCTAAGTTAATTTTGAAGTTTTCTGCTAAAGACTCGTTGTTTTTTGTTTGCTCTTTTGGGTGAACCAAATTTACAACGCTTACATTTCCATCTTCGTCAGTTGCGATTAATTCAAAACCTGTTTCGTTTTCTTTTAATACTAAAGTCGTGCTGATTTTTCGAACCGCACTGTCTTCTCGTTCTACTAATTTGATGAAAGCTGCATCGTTGTTTCTATAAATGAAAGTACCTTCTTTGATTTCTTTCAATACGTTTGGATATACGATTCCGTTTTCGGCACGATTCACGTAAATTCCTTCGGCTTCGTTGTTTTCGTTGATGAAACACAATCCGTCACCATTATTTAATAATTCGCCATTTTCAATTACGTATGAATTTCCAACAGTTTTAATTAGTTTTCCAATATATTGTCCTTTTGATTTTGGACTTTCCCAAGAACCAATCGCTTGATGTCTTTCGTTAACGAAATAATCGGTATAACCACGATTGAATGTTCTATCTAATGAAGAATCAAATAAATACGTGCATTTTCCAGAAGAAGCTTTGGTGTATTTATCGCTGTTTTCGTTCAAGAAAGCATCTAATTTCTGACGTAAATAGGAAACGTTATTTTTTACATAAACCATATCTTTCAAACGACCTTCAATTTTGAAGGAGACAATTCCGGCTTCCACTAAATTTGGAATTTGGTTAGAAACATCAAAATCTTTAATCGAAAGTAAGTGACTGTTTTTGATTAAAGTATCGCCATTTCCGTCAATCAAATTATATGGTAAACGACAATTTTGTGCACAAGAACCACGGTTTGCCGAACGTTCGCCATTAGCAACACTCATATAGCAATTTCCGCTAAACGAAACACACAAAGCACCCGTTACGAAGAATTCTAATTCTACATCAGAAGCTTCACTTATTTCTTTGATTTGATGCAAATTTAACTCTCGCGCTAAAACCACACGTTTGATTCCGGCATCCGCTAAGAATTTAATTTTATCGGCATCACGATTGTTGGTTTGCGTACTAGCATGCAATACGATAGGAGGTAACTCCATTTCCATAATCGCCATGTCTTGAATGATTAAAGCATCCACGCCAATATCATACAATTTCCAAATCAATTGACGACAAGGTTCTAATTCGTTATCATATAGAATTGTATTGATAACCACAAAAACTTGAGCGTTATATAAATGTGCGTATTTAACCAACTCGGCAATATCTTCCACAGAATTGGTAGCGTTTGAACGAGCGCCATATAAAGGAGCACCAATATAAACCGCATCGGCACCACTATTTATGGCAGCAATTCCTTGTACTAAGTTTTTTGCAGGAGCTAAAATTTCAATCTTCTTCTTCATTTGTAAAGCTTTAATTATTCGGGATTTGCCGAAAAAAAGTGTGCAAAGTTCTTATAAAAAATCCAAGATTTCTAATTCGAGTTCGCTTTTTTTGAATTTAGAGCATAAAAAAACACGAATTCATCTAATTTAATAAATCAATTCGTGCTAATTTGTGTTTGTATATAATTTAAGAAACCGCTTCTTTGATTCTTCTCATTGCTTCTGTTAATAAAGCTTCGCTTGTTGCGTAAGAGAAACGAATACAATTTGGATTTCCAAAAGCATCTCCAGTTACCGTTGCAACATTTGCTTCCGCTAATAAGAACATTGAGAAATCAGTTGCATTTTTAATTTCGGTTCCTTTGATGGTTTTGCCAAAATAGTAAGATACATCAGGAAAAACATAAAACGCTCCTTCTGGAACATTCAATTTGAATCCTGGAATTTCTTTCACTAATCCCACTACTAAATCTCTACGGTTTTTGAAGGCTGAAACCATATCATTTAATACGCTTGGATCCGCTTCAATAGCAGTAATCGTTGCTCTTTGTGCAATAGAATTCGCTCCTGAAGTAACTTGTCCTTGGATTTTAGTACATGCTTTTGCGATAAATTCTGGCGCTCCGATATATCCAATTCTCCATCCTGTCATTGCGAATGCTTTTGCCACTCCATTAACGGTAATCGTTCTTTCTAACATTCCAGGAATAGAACCAATACTGCAAAATGTTCCTGAAAAGTTGATGTGTTCGTAGATTTCATCAGCAACTACATATACATGTGGATGTTTTTCTAAAACTTTAGCTAAAGCCGTTAATTCTTCACGATTGTATACCGAACCACTTGGATTACAAGGCGAACTGAACCATATCATTTTTGTTTTTGGTGTGATGGCTGCTTCTAATTGTTCTGGTGTGATTTTGAAATCGCTTTCAACAGAAGTTGGAACTTCAACAGGAACTCCGCCAGAAAGTTTGATGATTTCGAAATACGAAACCCAATATGGAGCTGGAAGAATTACTTCGTCACCATCATTTAACATTACTTGCGCAATGTTATATAACGATTGTTTTGCTCCCGTTGAAACTACAATTTGTGATGGTTTGTAGTCTAAATTATTGTCTCTTTTGAATTTTTTGCAAATCGCTTCTTTCAACTCTAAGTAACCTTCTACTGGAGTATAAGTACTGTAGTTTTCGTCGATAGCTTTTTTTGCAGCTTCTTTAATAAATTCAGGAGTGTTGAAATCTGGTTCTCCTAAACTAAGGCTGATAATGTCTTTTCCTTGTGCTTTTAATTCTCTTGCCAAAGCTGCCATTGCTAATGTTTGTGAAACAGCTAAGTTGTTGATTCTGTCCGATAACGGGTTCATTGTGTGTTAGTTATTATAGTTAATACAAAAGACGCGATTCCTCGCGTCTCTCTATTTATTATGCTAATTGTGGTTTTCTTCCTAGTTCTCTCAAATGCTTGAAGTGAGAAGCGATGGCCGATCGAGTAGTTTTGAACTCGTGATACGGTAAGTTACATTCCGCTGCCGTTTGTTTTACAATTTCAGCAATTTTATTGTAGTGAATGTGACTGATGTTTGGGAAAATATGGTGTTCAATTTGGTGATTTAATCCACCAGTATAATAATTTACAATCCAGTTTTTTGGTGCGAAGTTCGCTGTTGTAAACAATTGGTGAATGGCCCAAGTGTTTTCGATTTCTCCACTTTCATCTGGAATTGGATTGATAGTATCTTCTACTACGTGCGCTAATTGGAACACTACACTCAAGATTAATCCGGCCGTATAATGCATTACAGCGAAACCTAAAATAACTTTCCACCAAGTAACTCCTAAAACCATTGGTAAAACTAACCAAATTGAGAAGTAGATTATTTTTGTAATCACTAATGTTGTCCAAAGAATAGTTGGTTTTTTGAATTCACCATATGATAAATTTCTTTTTAAGTAACGTTTCATTTGAAGGAAATCAGTTGTGATAGCCCAGTTGAACGTTAATAATCCGTATAAGAAAACAGAATAATAATGTTGAAATCTGTGGTGACTGTACCATTTAGCAGTTTTTGAAAAACGTAAAATTCTTCCTGCTTCTAAATCTTCATCGTGACCAATAATGTTGGTATACGTGTGGTGTAAAACATTATGTTGTACTTGCCAGTTGTATACATTTCCGGCTAAGATGTAGATACTTCCGCCCATTAATTTGTTTACCCAAGATTTGGTTGAGTAAGCGCCGTGATTACCATCGTGCATTACATTCATTCCAACTCCAGCCATTCCAATTCCAATTACTACGTTTAGCAATAAGTAAGTCCAAAAAGGCATATCCATTGCAAGTAAAAAGAAGTATGGTGTAAGGAAAAGACCAAACATCACAATGGTTTTCAAGTGAAGCTTCCAGTTTCCTGTTTTGTCAATTTTATTTTCTTTAAAATAATCGTTTACTCTTTTATTTAATGTTCTGAAAAATTTCAGATTGTCCTCTTTTGAGAAAATCGGGGTTGTGGTACTCATAAATATTCTATTCAAATTTTGTCAAAGATAATTATTATAATTTTTTCATTTATGATATTCGTCATTTTTTATTCACCAAAAAGCGTATTTTTGTGTAAAATTTAACTAATGGAAGAGATTTTAAAGCAATTTCCTGATTTATCTGATAATCAAATACTTCAGTTTCAAAAATTGCAATCGCTATATGAGGATTGGAATGCAAAAATTAATGTAATTTCAAGAAAAGACATCGACGAATTATACACGCGCCACGTTTTGCATTCGTTAGGAATTGCAAAAATTATAGAATTCCGTCCAGGTTCTAAGATTATGGATGTAGGAACAGGCGGTGGTTTTCCTGGAATTCCATTGGCGATTTTGCATCCAGAAGTTGATTTTTACTTGATTGATGTTATTGCAAAAAAAGTCAAAGTGGTAAACGAAGTAGCTGCTGGTTTAGGATTAAAAAACGTAAAAGCCGAACAAAAACGTGCCGAGTTAGTCAAACAAGAATTCGATTTCATTGTAAGTCGTGCCGTAACCAATATGCCTGATTTTGTGAGTTGGGTAGATGATAAAGTTTCGAAAAAACAAAATCACGAATTAGCTAACGGAATTTTATATTTAAAAGGCGGCGATTTAACTGAAGAATTAAAAGCTTTTCCAAAAGCTACTGAATATAATTTATCGGATTTCTTTACTGATGAATTTTTTGAAACGAAGAAAGTGGTGCATTTGCCGTTGAAGTATAAGAAGTAAGTGATTAGTGAAAAGTAATTAGTGATTAGCTATAAAAATAAAAAACCCGATTTTCAACTGAAAATCGGGTTTCTTTATTTTGTACTTCGTACTTCTAAACTCGTACTTTGATTTATCCTAAAAACGGATATTTATAATCTTCTGGTGTTACAAACGTTTCTTTGATAGTTCTAACAGAAGCCCAACGCAATAAGTTTTGAGATGAACCTGCTTTATCGTTAGTTCCTGAACCTCTTGCTCCTCCAAATGGTTGCATTCCTACAACAGCACCTGTTGGTTTGTCGTTGATATAGAAGTTTCCTGCTGCATTTTGTAAAGCAACTGTTGCTTCTTCCACCGCATAACGACATTGGCTAAATACTGCACCTGTTAAAGCATATTCTGAAGTTTCGTCAACTAATTTTAATGTTTCAGACCATTTGGCATCTTCGTAAATATAAATTGTAACTACTGGTCCAAATAATTCGGTACACATGGTGTTGTATTTTGGATTTGTAGTTAAGATAACCGTTGGTTCAATGAAATATCCTTTCGATTTATCATAATTTCCACCCATGATTACTTCTGCATCGCTATCGTTTTTAGCTTGGTCAATGTAACGTGCTAATTTATCAAATGAAGCTTCTGAAATTACAGCCGTAATGAAATTACTCATGTCTTCTGGAGAACCCATTTTCATCGATTTCAAATCCGCTTCTAATTTCGCTTGAACCGCAGGCCATAAACTTTGTGGTAAATAAACACGAGAAGCCGCACTACATTTTTGTCCTTGGAATTCAAAAGCACCACGAGCAATTCCTACAGCAACTTGAGCTGGATTTGCTGATGGATGTGCAATAATGAAATCTTTTCCACCGGTTTCTCCAACGATTCTTGGATATGTTTTGTAAGTAGCAATGTTGTTTCCGATAGTTTTCCAAATGTCATTGAAAACGCCAGTTGAACCTGTAAAGTGAACTCCAGCTAAATGTGGACTAGATAAAACTACGTCAGAAACCATTCCAGAATCTCCCATTACCATGTTGATAACGCCATCTGGTAAACCTGCTTCTTTGAAAACTTGCATAATTACATTTGCAGAATATACTTGCGTTGCAGCTGGTTTCCAAACCACAACATTCCCCATTAATGCAGCACTTGAAGGTAAATTTCCTGCAATAGCGGTAAAGTTGAAAGGTGTAATTGCATATACAAAACCTTCTAATGGTCTGTATTCAACTCGGTTCCACATGTCTGATGTAGAAGCTGGTTGGTCTGCATATATTTTTGTCATGAATTCTACGTTGTAACGTAAGAAGTCAATCAACTCACAAGCTGAATCAATTTCTGCTTGGTGAATTGTTTTTGATTGTGCAATCATAGTAGCTGCGTTGATTTTAGCTCGGTATGGACCTGCTAATAATTCAGCTGCTTTTAAGAAAATTCCAGCTCTGTTTTCCCACGCCATAGCTGCCCATTTTTTACGAGCTTCTAATGCTTCGGTAATTGCTTTTTCAACTAACACTCTGTCTGCTTGATGATAAACACCTACAATATGTTGGTGATCGTGCGGAGCTGACATTTTTTTGGTATCGCCAGTTTTAATTTCTTCGCTACCAATATATAAAGGAACTTCTACTTGAGAGTTCCACATCTTTGTATAAGTTGCTGCAACAGCTGCTCTTTCAGGAGAACCTGGTGCGTACGATTTTACGGGTTCGTTAACCGCTTTTGGGACATTAAAAAATCCTTTTAACATGGTGTTGAATTTTAGCTTCGCTCAGTTCGGACAAAGTCCTCGAGTGAAAATTAGACAATTTTGTGTGTTGATTTACTGGTTTTTCGTAAACGAATACAAAAATACAAAGTATATTTTGAATAATCGATAACAAAAGTTACTTAGCTGAAATGAAAGTTAATTAATAGCAAAAGGAGCACTTAGCTTGAAAGTAGGGATAATTACTCTAAAGCTTCTAGTTGAGGTAAAGTTGACCATATTAAAGTAGCCTTTCATGGCTCCAATTGGTGAAGAAAGTAAGCATCCAGAAGAATAAGTGTAGCTTTCACCTGGTTTGATAACTGGTTTTTTTCCAATTACGCCTTCGCCATCTACTACTTCAACATTGTTTAATGCATCGTAAATTTCCCAATGACGTGTAGTTAATTGTACTGAATCTTTACTTTGGTTTTCAATAGTAACATGATAGGAAAAGGCAAAATGAATCTTATAGTTTTTAAAGTAAGTACCTTCAAAACTAGTTAAAACTGAAATCTTTATGCCTTTTGTAATTTGACTTACCATATATTAAAATAGAATTATTCCTATGAGCATCATTACTAGNNAAATACTTAAGAATAAAAAGAATAGCGGATTCAAAATTAAGAATTTTAAAACAGTTATCCAACGGCTTTGTTGATAAAAATTTCTTAAAGATTTGTAGAAATATATCGGAAATATAAATGCAAATGAAATTCCAGAAATAAAGTAAGTTAGTTCTTCGCTTATTAATTCAATAAAATTGAAAATCATCATGCATAAAAAGATGAAAGTAAAAAAGGTGTAAGCAAAAACTAAATGTTCGGTGTAATTTATTTTTTTGGAATAAAAAACCAACCAAAACATAAGTGTTAGTATGGGTAAAGAAAGAAAAATAAAAAACGGAAGTTTTTGATAAAAGTAATCGAAAAGCTCTTCATAGATGTTGTTAGATTTAAAAAGCTTTGCTTTGTTAAACATTGTGTTGAATGTAAAGTTGTTTTCAAATCCTAGTTCTTTTAAGGCTTGTTCGTTTGATTTTTCTGGATATTTTATGGAAAAATTTCTAAAAGATGTTGTGTAATAAACTAAAGGATCTAAATTCCTATTTATATTTTTATCGATAAAATCTTTGGTGTAGATTGAGTCTTTACTGTATTCGATTCTGTCTTTTAAAAGATTGTCCTTTATTGTTACGTTAGTGTTTAATAATTTTAGAGCTGCGCTGTCTTTTTTTATTTCTTCTTTAAATTGTTCTTTTGCTAATTCTTCTTTTGTGGTGTCAGAAACAGGTAACTTATCTCCTTCTGTTAAATTAAAAGTAATGAATAGAATTATCGAAACACTAAGAAATAGACGAAACGGATTCGCATACGTGTGTCTTTTACCTTCGTTAAATTCGCGAGCTAAAACGCCTGGTTTTGTAAATATAGATATGATTGAATTGCGTAATCTAGAATCGTAAGCGTAAAAATTGGCAAAAAACTCTTCAATAAAATCTTTTATCGTTAACTTTTTTGTGGAATTTAATTGACCGCAATGATGACAATATTTCTCGCTTATGTCTAACGATGTTTCACAGTTGATACACTGAGTTCCTCTGTATTTTATATCTTTTCTGCTCATTCTTAATTTCGGATAACTTCGCTGTTTGTGTTTGCAATTCCAATTACTCTATCGTATCGGTCGTTATTTCCTCTGTAATATACAATTGCTGTATAATTATTTTCTGTTTGAAAGAAATTGCCATCAACAGCATTTTCGTAATCCACTTTTCCAGATTTATCGGTAATAACGTATTGGTAATTGGTAAATCCTTGTTTTAATAAAATGGCTTTTTCGTATAAACCAGAATTTTTGTCGAATTCTAATTTATATTCATCAGTTAAAGCGTAATTGTTAAACATGCCAACCACATAAATATTTTTGTCTAATACATTAGGTGTGTTTAAAGCGAAGTAAACCCAAGAATAATCGGCTTCTATTTGCGAATTTGAGGTGTTGGCATTCTGAATAAAATAGTTGCCATTAATATCAGGAAAATAGGTATAAGGCTGATTTTTTCGTGGCGTGTTTACATACAAATAGGTGTTGTAAATGTTGTCTCCAGAAGTTACTTTTGCTACTGTATTATTGGTTCCTCTTATGATTTTGTTGTCAATGCTATAGGTTTCGTTACCAGCCCAAAATTGAGTTTCCTTATTGTATCTGTAAATTAATTCTGAACCAAGAGTGTATTGTGGTTTAATGTTAGAAATACTGGTTTTCCAATTTCCATTTTGAAAAAGTGTAACTTTTACATTCTGAATAGGATTTTGTAGAATTCTATCGCCATAATTTATTGTCATTTCGATGTTTTGCTTTCCGTCTAAACTATCAAAATCTCTTGCTCTTCTTACTAAAAGTCCAACAGCAACTTGTTCTTCGTAAATGATAACCCTACGAGAAAATACGATTTCGTTTTCATCATTTAAAACGGTAATCATGTAATTTCCACTTTTCGTAATTTGATTAAATCTATTAGGAAAAATTTGTTTGTAATGCGAATACAATTGTAAAGTATTGAAGGAGTTTTCATAAGTAATGATACGTTGGTTGTCCATTCCATTCAAATATTCTACTTTTCCTAAATCGGATGGTGCAGACCAGTCGTAATTATATTGCGTAATGGTATAGTAATAATCCGCTTCGTCTCCGTATAAATCATCAAAACTCAATTCAAAAGTTTCTCCGAGTTTAAAAAACGGAATAACATTATTGCCATTTACACGAAATGAAATGGTTTTAATGTTAAACGAAGGTTCTTGTTCAATTCCTGCTTGTGAGAAAATAAATTGAAAAAAGAAAAAAGAAAATATGAGTGCAATTTTGTTCATTTTATTCCTATAAAGAGGTAAAAATAGTAAAACTTTAGGTACAAACGTAATTCCTGTTAATTTATTAGCATTTCGTAATTTAGAATAATTATAAATAAACCAAATCTCCGTCTTTATTTTTGGTAAGGTGCTATGTATTTGATTAAATTTGCACGTTTTATAGTAAATTTTTTAACAATCATATCTTCAAAAATATGTCAAAAGACATTCGAATTAAAAAAGGTTTAGACCTTAAGTTGAAGGGTGAAGCGGCTCACAAGATAGCTGATACCACTCGCTCGAAAGTCTATGCTGTTAAACCTTCTGACTTCCACGGAGTAACTCCGAAGATGGTAGTAAAAGAAGGAGATAACGTTAAAGCGGGAGAAGTAATTTTCTATTCTAAATCAGATGAGAAAGTTAAGTTTGTTGCTCCTGTAAGCGGAAAAATTCAAGAAATCAAACGTGGTGAAAAAAGAGTCATTTTAGAGATTCTTATTGCTGCAGATTCTCAAGATGTTTTCGTTGAGCATAGCAAGAAAAATCCTAACGATTTATCAACAGAAGAAGTAAAAGCACATTTGTTAGCTTCAGGTTGTTGGCCATTTATCAATCAACGTCCGTATGATGTGATTGCTAATTCAGCTGATACGCCTAAAGCTATTTTTATTTCAGCTCATGCAACTGCTCCTTTGGCGGCAGATGTGGAGTTTGTTTTAGAAAACAAGTTGCAAGCTTTTCAAGCTGGTATCGATGCTTTAGTAAAATTGACAACTGGGAAAGTTCATTTATCTGTAAAAGGTAAAGGAAAATCAATTTTCAAAGATGTTAAAGGAGTTTCTTTACACCAAGTGTACGGTCCACATCCTGCTGGAAATGTTGGTGTTCAAATTGGAAAAATTTCGCCTATTAATGCTGGTGAGAGAGTTTGGACAGTAACGCCTCAAGATGTTGCAACTATTGGTGAATTATTTTTAACTGGAAAATTTAATGCTACAAGAACTGTGGCTTTAGTAGGTTCTGAAGTTAAAGAGACTCAATACTATAATGTAATTTCTGGTGCTGCTATTGCCGATTTAGTAGCTGGTAAAATTGAAGGAGATAACGTAAGAGTTATTTCTGGAGATGTTTTAACTGGTACTAAAGTAAAAATGGATGGAAATTTAGGTTTCTTAAGCAATACAGTAACTGTTATTCCTGAAGGAAATGTTTACAGAATGTTTGGATGGATGCCATTTGCATCACCAAGTGTTCACAGTGCATCAAGAACAGGATTATCATGGTTAATGCCAGGTAAAAAATATGCGCCTAATACCAATTTAAACGGCGAAGAAAGAGCTTTAGTTGTAACAGGAGAAATGGAAGCAGTTATGCCTCTTGATATTTTCCCAATGCAATTATTAAAAGCTTGTTTGGCAAGTGATATCGATAAAATGGAAAGCTTAGGAATTTACGAAGTAGCTCCAGAAGATTTTGCTTTAATTGATTATACTAACACATCTAAATTAGAAGCGCAACAAATCATTCGTGAAGCTCTTGATTTAATGATTAAAGAAGTAGGATAATAGCTATGAAGTTTTTAAGAGATAAAATAGACCAAATTAAAAAGCCTTTTGAGAAAGGGCAAAAATTTGAAAAATTTGCACCTGCAATTAATGCGTTAGATACATTTTTATATGTGCCTAATCATACTACAAAGCATGGAGCTCATATTAGAGATGCTGTAGATTTAAAGAGAACCATGATTACTGTGGTTTTAGCTTTAGTTCCAGCATTATTATTCGGAATTTATAATGCAGGTTACCAACACTTTATTCAATTGAATGAAGGTGTTTTGCCTCCATTTATGGATATCTTCTTACACGGATTGTGGAAAGTATTACCAATGATTATTGTGTCATATGCAGTAGGATTAGGTATTGAATTTGCTTTCGCAATTTTTAGAGGTCACGAAGTTAACGAAGGATATTTAGTATCTGGTTTGTTAATTCCAATGGTTATGCCAGTTGACTTACCTTTATGGATGTTAGCTATTTCAGTTGCTTTTGCAGTTGTAATTGGTAAAGAAGCTTTTGGTGGAACGGGTATGAATATTTTTAACCCAGCTTTATTAGCACGTGCTTTCGCATTCTTTGCTTATCCTACATTTATGTCGGGAGATAAAATTTGGGTTAGTGAGGCAAGTACTACTGATGCAATTTCAGGAGAAACTATTTTAGGTGCTTTAGCTAATGGTAAAGAATTACCAGCTCAATGGGATTTTTGGAATTCGTTTATTGGTTTAATTCCAGGTTCTATTGGGGAAACTTCAGTTTTAGCTATCTTAATTGGTGCATTTATATTGATTGCAACAGGAGTTGGTAGTTGGAAAATTATGGTTTCTGGAGTAGTGGGAGCAGCATTAACAGCAATGATGTTCAACGCTGTTGGTTTAACTGCTTTAATGAACTTTGATTGGACAAATCATTTAGTAGTTGGAGGTTTTGCTTTTGGTATTGTATTTATGGCAACTGATCCAGTTTCTGCAGCTCAAACCGATAAAGGAAAAATTATCTATGGTTTATTAATAGGATTCTTTAGTATTATGATTAGAGTTTTCAATCCAGCTTACCCAGAAGGAGTAATGTTAGCTATCTTATTAATGAACACTTTAGCGCCAACAATTGATTATTTCGTAGTAAATGGAAACATTGCTAAGAGAAAGAAAAGATTGGCTAAGTCTAAACAATTAAAATCTGCATAGTCATGAATAGAGAAAGTAACGGATATACGTTTTTGTTTGCGACTGTAATGGTAGTATTAGTAGCTTCTGCATTAGCATTTGCTGCAACAGCACTTAAGCCAGATCAAGAGGCAAACATCAAGAAAGAGAAAATGCAGTACATTCTAAAATCGTTTGGAGTAGCTGTAGAAAGAGACGCTTCTGAAGAAGCATATAAAAAACACATCATTAGCGAAGTGGTTTTTGACGAGAACGGAACAGAAATTAGTAAAGATGCTTTTACGGTTGACATCGCTAAAGAAAAAGGGAAATTCCCAATTTTCAATGCTGAAAAAGACGGTAAAAAATTCTATGTTATTCCGGTAAGAGGAATGGGATTATGGGATGCTATCTGGGGTTATGTTTCGGTTGACGAAAACTTAAAAGTAGACGGTATTGTATTTGACCATAAAGCAGAAACTCCTGGTTTAGGAGGTGAAATCACTCAAGATTATTTCCAAAAAAGTTTTATTGGAGAAAATGTATTTGATGCTAACGGAAACTTACAAGGTTTAAAAGTAGTTAAAGGATACCAAGGAAAAGACAACAAAGCTGATGGTGAAGTTGATGCAATATCTGGAGCAACTTTAACAGGTAATGGTGTAACCGAAATGTTAGTTAGAGGTTTAAAACCATATGAAAAATATCTAAAATCTAATAAAAAATAATCGTCATGGCAGATAACAACAAAGAAGGATTATTTTCAAAAAGTAATATTAAATTAATTACGAATCCATTTAATGACGATAACCCAGTAACAGTTCAGGTATTAGGTATTTGTTCAGCTTTAGCGGTAACAGTTCAAATGAAGAATGCCTTTGTAATGGCACTTTCAGTAACTGCGGTAGTAGCTTTTGGTAACGTAATTGTATCATTATTAAGAAATTTAATTCCAAGTAGAATCCGTATCATTGTTCAGTTGGTTGTAGCAGCAGCTTTAGTAATCTTGGTTGACCAGGTTTTAAAAGCGTATGCATATGATATCAGTAAGCAATTATCAGTATTCGTAGGATTAATTATTACCAACTGTATCTTAATGGGACGTTTTGAAGCATTTGCTTTAGGAAACAAACCATGGCCTTCTTTTTTAGATGGTTTAGGAAACGGTTTAGGGTATGGAATCATTTTAATGGTTGTAGCATTTTTTAGAGAATTATTTGGTTCAGGAAAATTATTCGGAATAGAAATTCTTGGAAACTCTGTTGAAAAAACAGGTTTGTACGCTACAGGATATGTTAATAACGGATTCATGTTATTAGCTCCAATGGCCTTAGTTATGGTAGGTATTGTAATTTGGGTACAAAGAGGAATTAACAAGAAATTAATCGAGAAAAAATAATAGCTATGTTTGAATATATCAATATATTTTTAAAATCAGTTTTCATTGATAACATGATTTTTGCATACTTCTTAGGAATGTGTTCATTTTTGGCTGTTTCTAAAAAAGTATCAACAGCTATAGGTCTTGGAATTGCTGTAATATTTGTACAAGTAATTACTGTTCCTTTAAACTATTTAATTTATCACTATGTTTTAGGTGCTGGAGCATTAGCTTGGTTAGATCCATCATTCGCTGAATTAGATTTAAGCTTTTTAACTTTCATTTTATTCATCGCTTCTGTAGCAACAATGGTACAGTTAGTAGAAATGATTGTTGAGAAATTTGCACCTTCATTATACAACTCATTAGGTATCTTTTTACCACTTATTGCAGTAAACTGTGCTATCTTAGGAGGTTCGTTATTCATGCAACAAAGAGTTGATGGTGGAACATATTCTTCATTAGGTCATGTAGTAACTTTCGGTTTTGCATCGGGTTTTGGTTGGTTAATTGCAATTGTTGCATTAGCAGCTATCCGTGAAAAAATGGAATATTCCAACGTATTAGCTCCTTTGAGAGGTTTAGGAATTACTTTTATTTTAACAGGTTTAATGGCTATCGGTTTTATGAGTTTTGGTGGTATAGATATCAATGCTTTAAATAAAAAACCGCAAGAAAAAGTTGTAACTCCAGCTCCAGCAGTTGTTGAAGCTCCTGTAGTTGATTCAGTTCAAGTAGCTGTAGATTCTGTAAAAGTAGATTCAACTCAAACAGTTAAATAATAGTATAACATTAAAAATTGAAATTATGTTTGAATTAATTACATATTCGATTTTAGCTTTCTTAGCGCTTATTTTACTAATGGTGTTTATGCTATTATATGCAAAATCAAAGTTAGTAAACTCGGGTGCAGTAAAGATTAAAATTAACGGTGAAAACGAAATTGAAGTAGGTGGAGGAAGTACGCTTTTAACTACTTTAGGAAATAGTAAAATCTTCTTACCATCAGCTTGTGGTGGTGGAGGTTCTTGTTTACAATGTAAATGTAAAGTATTAGAAGGTGGTGGTGAACCATTACCAACAGAAATACCTAACTTTTCACGTAAAGAATTAGCAGACGGATGGAGATTAGGATGTCAAGTTAAAGTAAAACAAGACATGGTAATTGAAGTGCCAGAAGAAATTTTTGGTATTAAAAAATTCGAAGCAAAAGTATATTCTAACTACAACGTAGCTTCTTTTATTAAAGAATTTATTGTTGAGTTACCAGAAGATATGCACTACGAAGCAGGTGGATATATCCAAATTGAAATCCCTAAATGTGAAGTAAAATTCTCAGATATGGATATTATGGCACACCCTGAAGAACATCCTGGTGATCCAGAAAAATTCAAGGCAGAGTGGGATAAGTTCAAATTGTGGCCATTAGTTATGAAAAATAACGAATTGGTTGAAAGAGCTTACTCTATGGCTTCTTACCCAGCGGAAGGAAGAAAAATTATGTTGAACGTTCGTATTGCAACTCCTCCTTTTGATAGAGCTACAAACGATTGGATGAAAGTAAACCCAGGTATTGCTTCTTCTTACGTGTTCTCAAGAAAAGCAGGTGATCCAGTAGTAGTTTCAGGACCTTACGGAGAATTCTTTATCAACGAATCAGAAGCAGAAATGTTGTATGTAGGTGGTGGAGCTGGTATGGCACCAATGCGTTCGCACTTATATCACTTATTCCGTACAGTTAAAACGGGTAGAAAAGTTACTTATTGGTATGGAGGTCGTTCTAAACGTGAATTGTTCTATACAGACCATTTCAGAGCGTTAGAGAAAGATTTTCCAAACTTTAAATTCTATTTGGCTTTATCTGAACCACAACCAGAAGATAACTGGAAAGTGAAAGAAGGAATCGACGGTGAAGGTGACGGATTCGTAGGATTTATTCATAATGTGGTAATTGATAATTATTTATCAAAACACGATAATCCAGAAGATATTGAATTGTATTTCTGTGGTCCACCAATGATGAACAAAGCAGTTCAAAAAATGGGTGAAGACTTCGGTTTAGATCCAGAAAACATTAGATTTGACGACTTTGGAGGTTAATCCAAATTTTAAATACCAAAACCGATTCAGAAATGAGTCGGTTTTTTTATGCTTTCAAATAGAATAACTACCTTTGTATCATGGAAGCATTATCACTACAAGACTTACACCATTTGGCCATGAATCACGTGGGGAAAGAACTCGAAAAACAAGGATTTGAGTTCATTGCCATTAACAGCCAATTGAAAAAACATCCGCAATTTGTGTGTGTAGATAAACCTACGAATACGTTGCATTTTGTGATGGTTCAAGCCGTTACGTATCCAGATAATCCTGCCGAATACGATGTGTTGTTTATGGAAACCTTCATCAATCATGCCAAAAGGAAAAAAGCTAAAGTATTGTATGCTGGAGTTGGTTTTGCCAACGCAGAGGATTTTGAAAAGCCAGTTTTAAAAAATCAAGATTATATTTTAAATTATGAAGGAATTAAAGAGATTTTGTAGTTTTTTGGTTGTAGTAATTTTATTCGTTTCATGTGAAAAAAAATCAGATTTTCATATCATTCAAGGTGAAGCACAAGGAAGTACCTATTCTATAAAATACATTTCAAACGAAGAAAAAGTAACTAAAAATCAAATCGATTCGTTGTTAACTGCTTTCGATTTGTCGCTTTCCACGTATCGACCTGATTCTATAATTTCTAAGATAAATGCAGGTGATTCAACTGTTGTAGTTGATGATTTTTTTACAGAAACATTTCAACTCTCGAATCGAATTTATAAAGAAACAAATGGTTTGTTTGATCCTACAATTGGTGTTTTAGTAAATGCATACGGTTTTGGCCCAAATAAAAAACAACAAGATTTATCTCAAAAACAAATAGATAGTTTATTGCAATTTGTAGGTTTTGATAAGATTGCTTTAAATCCAAATAAAACCATTTCAAAAAAGTATCAAGAAACTTTTATCGATTTTAATGCTATTGCACAAGGTTATTCCGTTGATGTGGTCGTAAATCATTTAAAATCGAAAGGAATTGAAAATGCTATTGTAGAAATTGGCGGTGAATTATTCGCTTTGGGGAAAAACACGATTGAAAATAAAAATTGGGTAATAGGAATCGATGATCCATTGCAAAAGCCAGAAGAACGCACTTTAATTGCCAAAGTAAATTTAGAAAATTTAGGAATGGCAACTTCTGGGAACTATCGTAAAGTAATGATTGATGAAAAAACAGGTAAAAAATTCGTACACATCATCAATCCAAAAACAGGATTGGCACAAAAAAATAATGTCTTAAGCGCAACAGTTTTATCAAAATCTTCTGCTATTTCTGATGGTTATGCAACTGCTTTTATGCTAATGAGTTTAGACGAAAGTAAAGCATTTTTACAACAACATCCAGAACTGCATGTAATGCTTTTGTACTCGGATTCGGACAATAAAATGCAGCGTTTTACTACAGAGAATTTTAATTCTTTAATTATGGACTAATTCTAAATAAGAATTTAATTGTTAAAACTTGTATAATAAACTTTTGATTTTGTAGTTATAGATATAATTTTATCCAAACAAAATCAAATTTTATGAAGAAATTTCAATTTTCCATTTCTTTATTGCTTTTGGCTCCAGCGTTCCTTTTTGCGCAGGACTTTAAGCTAGAAGATCCCATTCCAACCGATCCAAATGTAAAAATCGGAAAACTTTCAAACGGATTAACATATTACATCCGTAAAAATGCAAAACCAGAAGACAAGGTAGATTTACGCTTAGTTGTTAACGCAGGTTCTATTCAAGAAACAGATGCACAGCAAGGTTTAGCGCATTTTATGGAGCACATGTGTTTCAATGGGACAAAACGATTTCCAAAAAACGAATTGGTAAATTACCTTCAAAGTATTGGCGTTAAATTTGGGCAACACTTAAATGCTTACACCAGTTTTGATGAAACGGTTTACTTTTTGCCAATTCCTTCAGATGATAAAGAAAAAGTAGAAAAAGGATTTCAAATCATAGAAGATTGGGCGTTCAATACGACTTTAACTCCAGAAGAAATTGATAAAGAAAGAGGAGTTGTTTTAGAAGAATATCGATTAGGTTTAGGTGCCGATAAAAGAATGATGGGTCGTTTTATGCCTAAAATGATGTACAATTCGTTATACGCAAAACGTCTTCCTATTGGTCAAAAAGAAATCTTAGAAAACTTCACATACGATAAATTAACTAGTTTCTATAAAGATTGGTATCGCCCAAATTTAATGGCAGTAATTGTTGTTGGAGATATTGATGTTGCCGAAATGGAGCAAAAAATTATCGCTCATTTTGGGAAATATAAAAATCCTAAAAATCAAAAAGAAAGAAAAACGTATGATGTTCCAAATCATAAAGAAACTTTTGTTTCTGTAGAATCGGATAAAGAAGCTGCCTTTTCTCAAGTTCAATTGTTATACAAAGATTATGAAAAGCCAAAAGATGTAGTTACTCTTGCAGACTTTAAAGATTATCTTGCTAAAGGACTTTTTTCTACTATGTTAAATAATAGATTGGAAGAATTACAAAACAGTCCAAATCCGCCTTTTAACTTTGGTTATACTTATCATGGTGGTACTTTTGCAAGAACAAAAGAAGCTTTTCAGTCTTTTGCTATGGTGGCGCAAGACAAACAATTAGAAGCTTTAAAAGTCTTAGTAAAAGAGAATGAAAGAGTGAAACAATTTGGATTTACTCAAGGCGAATTAGATAGAGCAAAAGCCGAATTTTTATCACAAATCGAAAGACAATATAACGAGAGAGAAAAGAATGAATCTGAGAATTACGTTTCAGAATATCAGGCAAATTTCCTTGAAAAAGAACCAATACCTAGTATCGAATGGACATTTGATGTGTTCAAAAAAATGTTACCTTTAGTAAGCGTTGAAGATACAAACGGATTAATTTCAAAATATTTAAAAGAAGACAACAGAGTTGTAATTTTAACAGGTCCAGAAAAAGATGGATTGGTAAAACCAACGGAACAAGAAGTTTTAAATTCATTAACCGTAAATAAAAATGAATTAACCGCTTACACAGAAACGAAAGTATCTGAAAGTTTATTGAGAAATCCGGTTAAAGAAGGAAGTGTAGTTTCAAAAGAAAGCAATGCGAAATTAGGAACAACTACTTTAAAATTGTCAAACGGAGCAACTGTAGTTTACAAAAAGACCGATTTTAAAAATGATCAAGTAATGTTTGAAGCGGTTAGTTTTGGGGGTTCAAATTTATTTTCAAACGATGAAATGGCAAAAGTTTCATTAGCAATGGGTGGTTTGGCTGAAGCGGGTTTTTCAGGGATGTCTAAAAACGATATCAATAAATTCATGACTGGAAAAATCGCAAGAGTAAATCCTTATGTTGGTGGAATTTATGAAGGGTTAAATGGTTCTTCTACTCCAAAAGATTTAGAGTATTTATTCCAAATGACGTATGCTTATTTCACTGATTTGAATTTAGACAAAGATGCTTTTGCTGGTTTTATTTCAAAACAAAAAGGTTTTATGTCGAACATGATGTCGCAACCTGCTACATATTTTTCAAATGAATTTTATACGTATTTGAACAAAGAAAATCCAAGATATAAAGGGTTTCCAAAAGAAGAAGATTTTGATAAAGCGGATTACGAATTAGCTTATAAAAAATACAAAGAGCGTTTTGCAAATGCAGCTGATTTTAATTTTTACTTTGTTGGAAATTTTGATGAAGCACAATTGGAAGCTTTTGCAGCAAAATACATCGCATCGTTACCTTCAGATAAAAACACTAAAGAAAGTGCTAAAGATTTAGGTTACAGAATGCTTAATGGTTCACACAAAAAAGTGGTAAATAAAGGTAAAGATCCAAAAAGTACTGTGAACATCATGATTTATGGCGATACAAAATACGATGCTAAAGAAGCATTTGCTTTCAAAGCATTAGGTGAAGTGTTGACTATTAAATTAGTGGAAGAACTTAGAGAAAATGAAAGTGGTGTATATGGAGTAGGAGCAAGAGGAAGTATGAATAAAGTACCTTACGGAAGTTATAATTTCTCAATTTCTTTCCCTTGTGGACCAGAAAATGCTGAAAAACTTACAGAGTCAGCTTTAAGAGAATTAAACAAAATGATTACTAATGGTCCAGAACAAAAAGATTTGGATAAATTTAAAGAAGCTTCAAGATTAGAATACAAAGAAAGCTTGAAAGATAACAGATACTGGATGGCAGTTTTAAAACGTCAATATACAGATGGTGTTAATCCTGAAGAAGTATTTGAATTTGAAGCTAAATTGAATGCTTTGACCATTAAAGAACTTCAAGATGTGGCTAAGAAATATTTATCTAAAGATAAAGTAATTGGGATGTTAATGCCTGAAGAGTCGAAATAGTTATTAAATAAAAATCCCGCAATTGTAATGATTGCGGGATTTTTTATTTATAACAAACTGGAATAATTTCTCCTTTTGCTAAACAATATTTTTCTACTAATTCGGGGGCAATTGTTTTGGTGTAATCTACTTCGTTTACTTTAAATCCAATGCTTCTTAGTTTGTCAAAGTAATCTCTTCCATAAACTCTAACATGGTCATATTGACCAAAGATTTTTGCGCGTTCTTTTTCATCGGTAATAGAGTCGTCAGAAAAGGTAACTTCACGAGACAAATCTTGAGGAATTTGGAAAATACCCATTCCACCTGGTTTTAAAACACGATATAATTCTTGCATTGCTTTTGTGTCATCAGGAATGTGTTCCAAAACGTGATTACACAAAATTATATCATACGAATTGTCTTCAAACGGTAAATTACAAATATCTGCTTTTACATCAGCTAAAGGCGAAAACAAATCGGTAGTCGTATAATCTAAATTTGATTGTTTCTTGAAACGCTTGTAAAATTCTTGTTCAGGTGCAAAGTGTAATACTTTTTTTGGAGCGGTAAAAAAATCCGTTTCGTTTTGTAAATACAGCCACAACAAACGGTGTCTTTCTAATGAAAGCGTACTTGGTGATAAAACATTATTTCGTTGTGTTCCGTATCCATAAGGTAAAAACATACGAAAGCTTTTCCCGTCAATAGGATCTGTAAAACGACTTCCTTTTAATAAAAAAGCTAAAATAGGACGTACTACAATACTCAATCTAATTAATATCGGACGAGGAATGGTGTTTAATATAAGTTTAAAAAGTTTTTTCATTAAAGTAAAGTTATGTTATGGCGTATATGATGAAAAATAGAATTGTAAGCGCGATGATTATGCCAAAATATAATCCAAAGAAAAGCAGCAGATATTTAATCGCTGATACAATGCTTTGTTTTAAATTTTGATTATATAATTCTTTAAAAGCGTAAAGTGTAAAAAGTATGAATAAAAACAGAAATAGTATAGAATAAGTACCAAAACTCATGCCTAACATATTTACTAAAACAACTTGTAAAACTAACGATATAAAACCTAGATTACTTTGTAAGTAACTATTAAATACCAAATGTTCGAAAAAATTGTGTCCTCTTTTGTTGAATATGATGTAACTCGTAAGCGCGTATATTGGAATTAATAATAGCACAAAAAAGTTATAATAACTCATTAGTGATTCCATATAGCCTTTCATGAAACCATCCATGTCTATTTTAGGAACATTACTTGAGGAATTTGTCGAATTATAGCCTTTTGTAAATCCTTCTGAATAATCCATGATTATTTCCATTGGAAAAAATTTATAGAAAAACACAGCTATCGTAGCATATAAAATTATATACGAAAAAGGTTGAAAATATTTTTTTCTGGCGCCAGAAATATAAGCTTCTAATACATCTTTTGGATTGGTGAATAAGCCAATAAAAGTTCTCCAGAAATTATTATCCCAACTAAAAAAAGGACCAATAAATTCTTCCCAAGTTCCTTTTAATGAAAGTCTGTCATCAACGATTTTAGCACCACAATTTGAACAATATTGTGCGGTGTTTTCATAAGGATTATTACAAGTTTTACAATTCATACATTAAATGAGTTATATTATAATACTAATGGTTTCTGTCTCAATCCATCTTCTTCGTTACTCACAATTCCTAAAGCATCATAGATGTAAGCAAATGTTGATAACAACTCTGGTTTTCCGTTTACAATGGCAACATCGTGTTCAAAGTGTGCGCTTGGTTTTCCGTCGGCAGTTGTAATTGTCCAGCCGTCTTTATGTTGTTTGATGTTTTTAGTTCCCTGATTAATCATCGGTTCAATTGCGATAACCATTCCGTTGACTAATTTTTTTCCGCGACCGCGTTTACCATAATTAGGAACTTCAGGATCTTCGTGCATTTTTCTGCCTAAACCGTGTCCGCATAATTCACGAACCACACCATAACCATGACTTTCACAGTATTGCTGAATTGCATGTCCGATATCTTCTACACGATTGCCTACTTTAGTTTCACGAATTCCCACGTACAACGATTCTTTAGTAACTTGAAGTAGTTTTTTAGTTTCCGGAGCTACTTCTCCCACTTCAAAAGTGTACGCATGATCGCCATAAAAACCATTTTTCAAAGCACCACAATCTACCGAAATAATATCTCCATCTTGTAACGGAACATTATTCGGAATACCATGAACCACTTGCGTATTTGGACTCATACAAAGCGAGTTTGGGAATCCATACATTCCTAAAAATGCAGGCTCAGCTCCGTGCGAACGAAGAAAATCTTCCGCTAATTTGTCTAAATATAAAGTAGTTACGCCAGGTTTAATTTCCTTCGCAATCATTCCTAATGTTTTCGAAACAATCAAAGCACTTTCGCGCATCAATTCAATTTCTTCAAGGGTTTTAATTACAATCATAATGCAAAATTTCGAGGCAAAAATACAAATTCAAGTTCAATTTCAATTTCAAGAACAACTTTAATTTCAAAACTTACATTTTCAAATCGTAATTCTAACTTCTAACTTCATACTTTAAAATGAGAATTATCATATTTTATCATTAAATTACAACATAATTTTGCAGTATAAATTTCATTAGGTATGGGAAAATATGTTACTGCAGCGGAAGCTGTACAAGTAGTAAAAAGTGGTGACAGAGTTTATGTTCAGGCCGCTGCGGCTACACCAACAATCTTAACAAAAGCTTTAACCGATAGAGCATCAGAATTAAGAAATGTAGAAATTTGTCATTTACACACCGAAGGCGACGCACCTTACGCAAACCCTGAATTAGCTGAAAGTTTTCATGTGAATTCTTTTTTTATTGGAGCCAATGTACGTCATACATTAAAGGCAGGGAATGGCTCTTATACGCCAGTTTTTTTGAGTGAACTGCCAATGTTGTTTCGTAAAAACGTAGTAAAATTAGATGTAGTATTCATTCATGTTTCACCACCAGATAGTCATGGGTATTGTTCATTAGGAGTTTCTGTTGAAGCGTCTATATCGGCGATTGAAAATGCAAAAATTGTTATTGCTCAGGTAAATCCGCAAATGCCAAGAACTTTTGGAGATGGAATTTTACACGTTTCTGAAATTGATTATTTAGTAGAAGTTAACGTGCCAATTTATGCTCACGATGTAACACCGTTTACAGCTGAAGAAGAAAAAATCGGAACTTATGTTGCTTCTTTAATTGAAAATAAAAGTACCCTTCAAATGGGAATTGGTTCTATTCCAAATGCGGCTTTGAGTAAATTAACAAATCACAAAGATTTAGGATTACACACCGAGATGTTTTCTGATGGTGTTATCGATTTAATTGAAAGTGATGTCATTAATTGTAATTACAAAGGAACGCTTAGAGGTAGAGCATTGGCAACTTTTTTAATGGGTTCGAAACGTTTGTACGATTTTGTAGATGACAATCCGTTTATTGAAATGAAAGAATCTTCCATGGTAAATGATACGGCTCGAATTAGAAAAAACCCAAGAATGGTGGCTATTAATTCGGCTATCGAAGTAGATGTAACTGGACAAGTTTGTGCCGATTCTATTGGGAGTACCATGTATTCTGGAGTAGGAGGACAAATGGATTTTATTCGCGGAGCATCATTAAGTGAAGGAGGAAAAGCAATTATTGCATTACCGTCGATTACTAAAAGAGGAGAAAGTAGAATTGTACCTTATTTAAAACAAGGTGCTGGTGTAGTAACAACGAGAGCACACGCACATTATATCATTACTGAAAATGGTATTGCCGATTTATATGGAAAAACTTTAAAACAAAGAGTTACGGAGTTAGTAAGAATTGCTCATCCAAATCATCAAGAAGCAGTGGAACGCGCTTACTATGAAATGACAGGTTGTAAATAAATAAGAACTAAACTATAAAAAAAGGACAATCGAAAGGTTGTCCTTTTTTGTTGAAAAATTTCTAAAAAATTAAAAACTTCTCAAAAAACTAACTTTTTGATTTTGAATTTTTTAGCTAAAAAGGCTTGTTTTTAAAAATAAACCAAACTTTAACCTTTTGGCAACATTAAATAGTCTACCTTTGTAAGGAATTAAATTTTTCATAGATGAACATTTTTGTAGGAAGTCTTCCTTTCAGCGTAGAGGAAGCAGATTTAAGAGGTTATTTTGAAGAGTATGGAGCTGTTGAATCAGTTAAAATTATCTCTGACAAATTTACCGGAAGAAGTAAAGGATTTGGATTTGTTGAAATGGCTAATGATGCTGAGGCTCAAAAAGCAATCGACGAATTAAACGGTGGAACTATCGAAGGTAGAAAAATCGTTGTTAACAAATCTGAACCAAAACCAGAAGGCGAAAGAAGAAGCTTCGATCGTAATTCAGGTGGAAGTAGAGGCGGTTACTCTAATAATAGAGAAAACTCAACAAGAAGTCGTTACTAATATTTTTGGATATAAAACGCAAAAAGCCTCCGCATCGCGGAGGCTTTTTTATTGCTCTATTTTTCGTTTATCGGATTAAACTAAAGTGACCTTTAAATTCTTTGGTGATATTGTCTTTTGTATATTCAATCGTAAACCAATAATCTGTAGAAGGTAATAATTCATTGTTGAATGTTCCATTCCATCCATTGCCATTCGGGTCAATTTGTTTTATTAACTTGCCATAGCGATCAAAAATTCTTATGATTGCCATATCTAATGCGCTACTTCCTTTTATATTCCATGTGTCATTATAACCGTCACCGTTTGGAGTAAAGTAGTTCGGATAATCTACAACCGTAAATGTTGCAGTAACATCTCCACATCCAAATTTATTGATAACGGTCAAAGTATAGTCGCCACCAGGAATGTTAGTAAACAAATTACTTGACTGAAAATATGTTCCATCAATCGAATATAAATAATCGTTAGATATTGGAGTTACGATTGCTGTTACTGTATTTTCCGTTCCAAAAGCGATTAATTCGTTTGGATTAATTGTAACGGAATTAGGTACTATCGAATTTTGTGTACTAAGATTAAATGTAGACGAACAGTTGGCTGCATTAGAAATGTTAGTAACTACTACCGAATATTGTCCAACAGTTGAAGTAGTAAAAGAAGTGCCTGTTTCTCCAATAATTTCATTTCCAGCTACTGCATCATGACCATTGTACCATTGAAAAGTGTAATCCGTGCTGTTTAATTGCGTTTTGATTTCTACAGGATAGGTTATGTTGTTTAGTTGATCAATACAAATAGTGTAAGGTTCGTTTAAAAGATAATTTACAGGATAAGGTCTAACATATAAATCCAATTCTAAAATTTTAAAACAAGCAATTCCAGTTTCACTATCAATATTAGTTCTACTATTTAATCGAACATATATTTTTTGAAAATTGACAGTTGTATTTAAGAAATTACTTGGTGTAGTTATGCGATTTGTATTCGCGTTTGCTAAAGCATCTGGTAATTCTGTGTAATATCTAAAATTGATTGTATTGATTGGTGTTGCACCAGCCATTTCAAGTTCTCTAGAAGTCAAATCAAAATAGTCAAAACCAGAATCGTTACATAATTCCATTTGAGTAGGATTAGAATTGCTTCCAGGTAATGCCATTACTACAAGATTTAAAGTGGTAAATGCTTCACAAGAATTATTAGTAGCATCTACAACTTTACAAATTATAGTTGTAGATGAACTCGTATAATTGTCAGGTGTTGTAATTGGGTTATTTGCTAGTACGTCTGCATTATTAGCATAAAACGTAACTTGATAGTTTGAATTTCCATTGATAATTTGGTTAATTCTACTATTTAAATCAAAAGTAGCAGTAACATCACCACAATGACGAATAGGTGAAGGTTGCACAATAATTGGATTTGGAAAAACCGTAATTGTAAAGTTTACAATTGAAACACATCCTGTTAGTGTATCAAATAAACGAGCATAAATATTACGAGTTCCTAATGTTAGCGGAAGTGGAATATTTTTGTTTATAACCAAAATATTGTCTTTGGCATTATCAAACGTATTGAAATAAGAAACAGTGACAGAAGGATTTTGTCCTGCTAAAGCTTCAGCATCTTTTGTGTTCAACAAAAACGAATCTAAAAGACAAACGGATTCATTGTTTATAACATTTTGTAAAGGCGCTTGCGTAACAATCACATCAAAAGTTCCAATTCCTTCACAGCTTTGAGTAGTATTTGAAATCACTCTAGTATAAACAATTGTAGTTCCAACAGGGATTTGGCTTGAATTAGTCAATCCGTTTAAGCCTGTTGAAGCATCAGATGTATTTAAGTGAAAAGAAATACTTACATCCGAACTCGCAAAATAAGTGTTTTTAATTAAGATACGTTGTGCATCAAAATTTACAAACCCATAGTTTTGATTGATTTCTGGGCAAACTGCTGGAATATTTGGATAGTTAGCAACACTTGTTGGGTTAATTTGAAGCACAAAACTACCTACACCTGCCGAAGTACAATTAGGAGTCACATTCTCATTTATTGCTTTTACATAAATGGTTTGTAAAAATGGAGATGTTGTATTAACATAGTTCGTAGGATTGGTTATTAACTGTGTTAATCCAGCATCAGCATAGAAATTGAGCGTTAATCCAGGAGTATTATTGGTAAAATAATTATACAGTTGTAATAAGTTAGTTTCAGCGATTCCGTCAAGAGTATTGTTGATGTAGTCACATTGTTCTAAAGTAGTTGAAAACGAATTAATTATAGGTAAAGCATTAATAGTAATTGAAACTGAATTTGAGGTATTTGTACAAATTCCTTGTTCAGTAGTTTCTAAATAATATTGTGCAGTTGTATTTAATGTTTGATTAAATTTAGTTACCGTGTAAGTCGAATTGTTTGCTCCAGTTATGGCAATTCCATCTCTAAACCATTGATAAGTTAATCCGGTATTTATACTAGCATTTGCATTTGATGAAGTAATAGTGTAGGTGTCATCTTCACAAATGGTGGTATCTGTTGCAATTTGAATGTTAGGATTAGCAATGATTCGTATCACATTTGAGTCAGTTTCAGAACAAGGTGAATTGATAATTTTTACAAAGTAGTCTCCTGGTAGAGTTGGAGTAAACGTATTTGTTGTAGCTCCATTTATAAGGGTGTTATTACGATACCATTGATAACTTAAAACATCAATAGTCGCATTTAAATCTGCATTATTTATAATATTTGATGATAATATTGGATTCGTATTCAAGCAAACCGTATTAGAATTTGATATACTAACATCAGGTTTTACATGAAATTTTAAATCAGCTTCTGATTCACTCACTCTTAAACCAGTTAAGCTTCCTGTTGGATTTACGGTAATGTCATAAGCAGTTGTAACTACTTTATAAACACCACTTTCAGAAACAATTAAGCTATTGGTTGAAGATGTTGAATTAGAAACGGCATTGATTTGAATATTGTCTTTAAACCAAGTGTAATTAAATCGTAAGTTACTTGGAACCCCTGGAAAATCAGAGATGTCTATTGTAGCTACAATTTCTTTTGTATCTGGTTTACAATAGTCTAAATTAGTTAAAAGTGAACCATCCGTATTGTTTAACGTAACGGAAGATAAGAAATCACAGTTAGTACTTCCAGATCCTCCCGTTTGTGAAACAGTAATATTTCCAGCTTGACCTGAATAATTATCAATTACAATTACATATATATCACCCGCATTACTATTTGGAATGGTAACTGTTTCTATACTAGCAAGACTATAACTACAATCTACTTCATTAGTGGTATTTAATTGACTACAAATGTTGTTTAAGTTTTGAAAAGGGCCCCATAATACAAAATCCACATCTGTTCCATTACCTGCTAAATTTTGTTGGCTAATTTGTAAAATAACGTTTCCTGGCGAGTCAATTTCAATAAAAAACCATGTAGGTCCAACATATTGTGTTGGGATACAAGTTGAATTAAAACTTTCTCCATTTCCACCAGTAGAACTGCTAAAAGGAATACTTGTGGCACAAGATTGGTAAGCAGCAGGATTAGCCGCTAATTCAGCACAAGACGGTGCACCTCCTTGACTGTAAGTTTTTAAACTAAAAAAGAGTAAGAAAATTAATAAAATAGAAACAGTTTTTTTCATGATACTTGTTTGGGGTTGCTAATTTATTAATTTTTATGCAGAAAGTTATAAAATAAACAATTTTACTGTGTTTTGTGCATTTTATTGTGGATTGGCAATGGTTTTGTACAAACCAATTATCGCATTCAAATAACGATTTTCTAAAGCAATTTCATTGAGTTGGGAACTTACTAAAGAATTCTCTCTTGAGTTAATTACAAACAACGAACTTTCTCCCATTTCAAATAATCGGTCTTCTGCATTTAACAATGTGGAAAAATCTTTTACTAATTTATCATTATAATCTTGCTGTTTTTGAAGCGAAACAATTTCTTGCTGTTGTGCTTTGATTTTGTTTTCCAAATTTTTTCGTTCAAATTGCAAGCCAAATTCCGAATCCTGAATTTTTAAATCGGCTAATTTTAAACTTCCGCGTTCTTTTCGTAAAAATATTGGAAACGCAAAATTCACTCCAATTTTATAATCTTCAAAGCGATAATTGTCAATGTAACTTGGCTCCGATAAATAATTATAGCTCAAATCTAACTTGGGCAAAAGGGCATTTGCTTTTAATTTTCGATCTACTTTTAGCATATTAATTTTAGCATCTAAAGCTTGAATCTTTGGGTGGTTTTCTAAATCTATGGTTCCCAATTCGTTAATCTGTAAAACTTCTTTGATTGTTTTTGATAACGTTGTTTCAGGAAATAAATTATCATTCAGTTCTAAAGGAATATTATTTTCTAACCACAAATAGTTTGATAATTCTAATTTGGCTTTAGTGAATTTTAGTTTGGCTTCTTCTAAATTTAATCTTCTGGTTTTAACTGCAATTCCAGCTTCAACGCTATCGATTGCTGGTTTGTCGCCTTCTTCAATTAATTTTGAAACACCGTTGTAACGAATTAAAGCGTTTTCTAAATAGGTTTCATATAATTTTACTTCATCAAAGCTTCTTTTCCAATTTACATAACTTATTGAAGCTTCATAAATTACTTCAACCGCTTGCAAATTTCTTTCGGCAATGTTTAAGTTTCTGGCAATTTTTGCTTTTCTTAAATCTGCCATTCGTTGATTGATGAATAAACCTTGTCCTACAGGAACTGAAATTCCTAACGAAGTTAATCCGCTATTTGGTAACATATTTTCTGGATTTACGTAAATTCCCTCAGAGTTGTCAAAACCGGCCTTCAACTCAATTCCGTACCAAGTTGGAATTTTAAAACTGCTATTCAAAATCGAATAATATTCGCTGTCTTTGAATTGTTTCTCACTGAAATCAACTTCAATCTTCGGGTCAAAAGCACCACGCGCTTGCATTAAATTCGCTTGCGCTTCGTTCAGTTTTAAATCGGCTTGTTTTACTAATGGATGGTATTTTTTTACATATCCTAAAAATTCATTGTAGGTGAATTCGGTTGGTGAATTTTGTCCGAACAAACTCATCCAACTACAAATGAAAAGGAAGATATAAAATAGTTTCGGTTTCATCATTTCTCAGTGTTTTCAGTTGGTGTTGGTTGGTAAAAATTTGGTGGAAAACCATTCAATGTTCGCCAAATCTCGAACCAAATTGGCACATCGTCTAATAAGGCTAAAGTTTGTGTTCCAGCTCCAATACTCAATTGTTCTGGCCATTTTTTATCCTTTGGATCTGGAGCAATTAATACACGATATTTTCCGTTTGGACTAATGAAATTTTCTTTGGCAACAATTACACCACCAAAAGTTCCATAAGAAACACCTGGCCAACCGCTGAAAACAATTGTAGGCCAACCATCGAACCAAACACGTACTTTTTCACCATTATTAATTAAAGGAAAGTCAACAGGGTCAATGTACGTTTCAACAGCAATATCATATTTAGCTGGCATAATACTTACAACAGCAGTTCCTTCTTTGATATTTTCACCAATTCCAGATTGTAAAGCTCTATTTACATAACCATCTTGAGGCGCTGTAATGTAATACAAACCATTTCTAATTTGATAGTTTTTGTACTGGTTTCTCAGTTTGTTTACTTGTGCTTCGGTATCAAATTGAGAGCTTAAAGCCGTTTGTTTGTCGCTACTTGCTTTGGCATTTTTTTCAGCATATTCAGCACTTATTCGGTTGAGTTCCATTGTGGCATTTAATACTTCGTTTTTGCTGGTAATGTATTTGTTTTCTTGTGTAATGATTTTCGCTTCGGTTTCTTGCAATTTCATGCGTTTTTCCTCCACATCGGTCATTGGTTTCAAACCTTCTTTATTCAAATTTATCGAACGATTGTATTGCGTTTTAGCAATTTTAAGTTGGGTTTTAGTTGCTTCAAAATCAATACTGTCGCTTTGAACTTTTAAATAAGCCTGTTTTAATTTGTTTTGTGCTTGCTTTAGCTTCAGATTTTTTTCGTTTTGAATAGCGCCCATTTGAGCTTCCAATGCTTTTACTTTGTCAGCATAAGAAGTAACTGCATTTTCTTTTGCTTTAACTTGATTACCTGTGTTTTCAACCAAGTTTGGATCTAAATACTCTTCTTTAATTTCCGAAATAAACAAAATAGTATCGCCTTTTTTTACAAAATCCCCTTCGTTTACGTACCATTTTTCGATTCGACCACCAATAATTGTTTGAATAGTTTGCGGACGTTGATTAGGCTTTAAAGTGGTTACATTCCCTGCACCTTGAATATTTTGTGTCCATGGAAGAAAGAGAAACAAAACCACCATGATAACAAAAGCCCAAATAAGTTTTCGAATTACTTTGTAATGCTTTTGCTCTTTAAATATTTGTCCCGATTTGAATTGCTCTAATTTTACAAATTGGTCAATTCTATTTTTTGTGATGTTTAGCATGGCTTAAATGGATTTAATTTCACCTTTTTCTAAAAGAATGGTCTGTTTGCAAGTCTGTTTCCAATAGCTGTTCTTACTAACAACAACTAGCGTCCAAGGATGATTTTCTTCGCTTAAGAAATCAATTATTTCTCTACAACTTTGCTCATCTGATTTGTCTAAAGGATTTTCTAAAAACAATAATTTTGGTTGATTGATGATACAACGTGCCAAAACAATCTTTTGAATAGTTGATGAATTAATTTGCTTTCCTTCGGAAGAAATTTGTGTATCTAATCCTTTTGGGAGAGCCTTGATAGCTTCTGTTAGTTTTAATTTTTCGATTAAATCAAAAACCGTTTCCATCTTAATTTCTGGATTATTACACGTGATATTCTCTAAAATAGTACCTTCAAACGGCATTTCGTGTGCGGTGATGATTCCGATTTTAGAACGATATTCTTCTGAAGAATATTTTTTGTAATTCGTATTATTAATAAAAATGCTTCCCGAAGACGGCTCAATCAAGCGCGCTAACAATCGAATTAAAGTTGTTTTTCCAGAACCATTTTCGCCTAAAATCAAAGTATGTTGTTTCGGTTGAATCGATAGACTTACGTTTTTAAGTATTTCTTTATCCGATTTTGGATAGGTAAAGGATACATTTTCGGTTTCAATCGTAATTTTATTTTTATCTACTAAGTAATTCGAATTTTGAACATCTTCTTCTAATTCCATATCAACAACAGAACCTAATTTTTCTAAAGAAGTTAATACATCGTAAAACAATTCTAAACCTGAAAATAGTTTTTCAACCGCAGCAATGATGCTCAAAATGATGATTTCTGCCGCAACGAATTGTCCAATATTCATTTGTTGATTGATTACTAATAATCCTCCAATTATCAATAAACCAGCCGTAATTAAAATTTTAAATCCAGTTAACTGAATGAACTGTTTTAACAAAACTTGAAAATGATTTTCTCTTTGTTTCAAGTATTCATTAACCAAATTATCGTTTTTGTGTAGCGAAAAATTAAAGATAGAATTGCTCTTAAAACTCAAATGATTTCTGGCAATTTCTTGCAACCAATGTGCAATTTTGTATTTGTATTTCGATTCTTTTAAGCTCGTTTCTAAACCTAAATTAAAATTGATTTTGAAAATTAAGTATAACAAAATTAAAAGTACCAATCCGAAAAAGATAAAGAATGAATGGTACAACGACAGTAAAATAATTCCGAAAATAATTTGTAAAGCCGCTCCAGAAATATCCAATAAAAGTTTAGAAAATCCTTTTTGAACGGTTAACGTATCAAAAAAGCGATTCGCTAATTCTGGCGGATATTGATTGTGTAATTCATTGAATTTTATTTTCGGAAAGCGATAAGCAAATTCAAATGACGAACGCACAAATATTTTTTGTTGTAAGTTCTCGGTAATTCTAAACTGCATGATTTTTAGTAATCCTACAAAAGCTACTCCCACAACTACAATAATTACCAAAACAATCCAAGATGTGCTTACTTTTCCAGCTTGAATAAAGTTGATAATCGATTGAATCCCCAAGGGCAAAGACAAACTGATTAATCCCGCTATAATGGAATACAAGAAGATTTGATAAATATCTTGTTTGTCGATTAAGATGAGGTTTTTGAATCTTTTTAAAGGTGTCATAGTAGTATTTTTTTAGCCATATCTGTGTAGAATTCAGTTGCACATTCTTTTTCAGATAAGTTGGTGATGGTTTTTAAATGATTTTTTAAAAAATGTTGGTGAAGTGCGCCTTCCACAATGCTTGATGCTAAGCTTTTTGCGTAAGGATAATTTGGATTTACTTCTTTTATGATGTCAATTATACGATTGATAACTCTTTTATACACTAAGAAAAAACCTTCTTTGTTTTCGTGGTCTACTTCTTTAGTCATTAAGGTTTTAGTGAATTCTCCAACGATTATTCGATTTAGGATTTCTTCATTAATATGTGGAGTTGCATTATCGTCAACTATATTCTCAGTAACGAGTTTAATTGCTTTTTCTAGTTTTTCAATCGGATTAGAAACGTTTGTAGTGGCAAAAGCCATACGATATTCCATCCAAGACCAATACCATGAAGTTAGGTAAACCAATAGTTTGTGCTTATTTTCAAAATAACGATAAATAGAACTTTCATTAGATTGAATTTTCTCACCTAATTTTTTAAAAGTAAACGCTTCAAAACCAATTTCGTCAATTAATATGATGCTGTTTTTTAGTATATTACGTCCTAATTCTGAAGTTTCAGGATCTTTAACGTATAACTTTTCGTTAATGGTTATTTTTAAATTAGATAGTAAATTTTGCATGATGTAATATTTAACAATGCAAATATAATAGTAATACTATCAATTTATAAAAGTTTAACTTTTAATTTGCAATTGTTCGATATAAAAAAAGAGACTCAAATTAATGAATCTCTTTTTTTTTATTTTTTCAAAACCGTTCTTATAGTAATGAATTACAAGTCATTACAGTTGGTTTTTCAATTCCCATTAAATCTAAAATAGTTGGAGCAATGTCGCCCAAAACACCATTTTGAATATTCTTTAATTCTTTATCAACTAAAATAATTGGCACTGGATTGGTTGTGTGTGCTGTATTTGGCGAACCATCTGGATTTATCATCGTTTCACAATTCCCGTGATCAGCGATGATTATTGTGGTGTAATTGTTTTCTAGAGCTGTTTCAACTACTTCTTTTACGCAAACGTCAACTGCTTCGCACGCTTTAATTGCTGCTTCCATTACGCCCGTGTGTCCAACCATGTCTCCATTAGCAAAGTTTAAACAAACAAAGTCAACTTCCCCTTTTTTAAGTTCTGGAACTAGAGCATCTTTTAGTTCGAAAGCACTCATTTCGGGTTGTAAATCGTAAGTGGCTACTTTTGGTGAATTTTTCAAAATACGAGTTTCGCCTACAAAAGGTTCTTCTCTTCCACCAGAAAAGAAAAAGGTTACGTGTGGATATTTCTCGGTTTCGGCAATTCGGATTTGTTTTTTATTGGCTTTTTCTAAAACTTCTCCAAGTGTTTCTGTGATGTTGTCTTTATCATAAATTACGTGAACATTTTCATAGGTTTCATCGTAATTGGTCATCGTAACATAATACAAATTTAGTTTGTGCATGTTGAATTCGTGAAAATCTTTTTGCGATAATACTTCGGTTAATTCTCTTCCTCTATCGGTTCTGAAATTGAAGAAAATCACCACATCTTTGTCTTGAATTTTTGCAACAGGATTTTTGTTTTCATCCACCATCACAATGGGTTGAATAAATTCATCGGTAACATTGTTTGCATAACTTTGGTTAATACTCGCAACGGCATTTTTTGAGTGAATTCCTTCTGCATTTACTACTAAATCGTAAGCTAATTTTACTCTTTCCCAACGTTTATCTCTATCCATTGCGTAATATCTTCCAATTACAGAAGCTAATTTTGCATTGGTATTTTGAAGATAATTTTCTAAATCAGCAATGTATTTTGCTCCCGATTTTGGATCCACATCACGACCATCGGTAAAGGCATGAACAAACATTTTTTGAACACCACTTTCTTGAGCAGCATCAATTAAACCTCTTAAATGTGAAGTATGCGAATGCACACCACCATCAGAAACTAATCCTAAAAAGTGAATGGCTTTGTTGTTGTTTTTTGCGTAATTAAAAGCATCCACAAGTGGTTTTTCTTGACTTATGGTTTTGTGTTCTACCGCTAAATTTAGTTTGGCTAAATCTTGATATACAATTCGTCCAGCACCAAGGTTCATATGACCCACTTCTGAATTTCCCATTTGACCTTCAGGTAAACCTACGTTCAAACCATCGGTTCTTAGTTGCGCATTTGGGTATTTGGTATATAAACTATCAATGAAAGGTGTATTGGCATTGTCTATTGCAGAAACTTTTGGGTCGGGCGATTTCCCCCAACCATCCAATATCATTAAAATTACTTTTTTGTTCATTTTTGTGTGTTTGTACAAAGATAAACAATTGGTAAATTTTTAAATGAAAATCCGACTTAAAATTACGAAAACGATTACGTAAGTTACCCTTTTCTAATCCAATTTTTGGCTTGGTTGTAATCGATAAAATAACGAATACTTACCGATAAAACATGATTCAAATTGTCTTCAAATAAGTTAGAAAAGTTAGAGCCAAAATCTTTATTTATTTCTCTATCAAAAGTACCTGCGTTGTTTCGGTATAAAATCGACATTTGGCTTCCTGGCGCAAACCACCAAGAATAGGATAAATCTAAATTCCAAGTACTAAAGTTTGAGTTTCGGTTACCTGTATAAGTATTGTTTAGTGATAAACTTCCATCTTCATTTAAATTGTTGATTTTATTATTTTCGGCTAATGACCAATAATGTCTAACCGATAAATTAAAATTCATTACACTACTAATCGAAAATTTACTTGTAATCGAATTGGTATAAGTATCTCTGTCTCTTCTAGCAAAAATAATGTTTGAACCTTCAAAATCTATAAAACCAATGTCATTTTTTTGTTTGAAATAATTGAATCCGTAAACTAAAGAAAACTTATCGCTAAAACGATATCTCGGACTAATATTTACTCCGGCTTCGTATCTGTTTTCGTTAATTACATGCGTTATGAAAGGTTCAAAATCAATAGCAAATTTATTATTGTAATTTGATGAAAAATAGAAGAATCCACCAACATTTGTAGGATTTACGAAATATCTGTTGGCAACACGTGGTTCGTAATAATCGTAATTTTTAAAAGGGTTGAAGTTGATTCCTCCACCAAAATAATGGTTTTTCTTATTTGTTGAATTTAAGTTTACATTGAAATTACTTGCCTGAATTTGGTTTGTTGGAGTATAAAATTCAAAGTAAGAATTTAAGTTGATTCTGAATGTGTTGAAAGTTTTGTTTGGGTTTAGGATGCGATAGTTGGTGTTTCCAGAAAACGAATAATAGTTAGTTCTGAAATTAATTCCTAAATCGTTGATTTCAAAATCTTTTGACATGTATTCGCTTCCAAAACTATATCTAAATTTTCCGTTTGTTTCTGCAAAATATAATGAAGCATTATAACCATTTTTGTTTTCAACATCATTAATACTACTCGATTTTAATCCTCCAGAAATGTTGTATTTATTGGTTTTGTTGTTCAAATCGAATAATAATCCTGTTACGTTTGCATCTCTAAAACTTCCGTTTCTAGTAACATTTGTGTTGATAAAAGTTACCGATGAATTTTGATTAAAGCGCTGGTCAAAAACCATTACATTGTAATTGGTTAATGGAGAAACTTCTATTTGTCGTGTAGAAGTATCGTTTGAATTTGAAACTGTTGCCATTGTTTTTTCGGTAATGGCATTTAAAAATCCAATACCTAATCCATCTTTATCACGCCCCGAAATTTTTAAAGCATTGACTAAGTTGATAGCACCAGGACTTTCTACTGATTCGTTTTCGGCAATGTTTAAATTCAAATCTGGAGTTTGTCCAATTCTTCTCGAATACAATAAATTTCCTTTGCTGAATAAGTCGGTTCCTTCAGTAAAGAAAGGACGATTTTCATTGAATTGTTGTTCGAATGGACCTAAATTTAAAACCACATTATCAAATTTGGTTTGACCAAAATCGGGAACTAAAATCGCATCTAATGTAAAAGCATCATTAATTCCGTATTTGATGTCTAAGCCGCCTTTTAATTCTCCTTTGGTTTTCTGAGTTTCACTTCCAGAAAGGTAAAACGAAGAGTAAGGAATTAAGAATAATCGGGTAGGCGTTTTGATATTTTCAATTCCAGTTAAGAGTCCAGCTTGTTGAGAAATGGCGCCAATTTTATTATCAATAGGGCTCCAAGTATATTTTTGGCGTTCTCTTCGAACTTCTCTAAAAAAATTAAGTCCCCAAGTTTGTTTGTCTTTTTCAGGAAAACGTAACGCGGCATAAGGAATTTTCATTTCGATGATATAGCCAAAATCGGTAATTTTTGCATTGCTTTCCCAAATAGCGTTCCACGAACCATCTTCACCTTCTGATGAAGTAAAATTTGTGTCGACTTGTCCATTGGCTGCAGTTACGAAAAATCTAAATTCTTGCTGACCATCGTTGTAACCATTAATAAAAATACCAAAAAAATCAGAAGTACCAATTTCGTCTCGCTCTACTAATTCTTTTAAAATTTTTTCTGGATTTGGGTCGTACAATTTTGCTCCTATATATATTGCATCATCAGAGTACAAGATTTTTACTTCGGTTTTAAATTCTTCAGGAATTGGAGTTCCGTTTTTAGGTTCTAAAGAAACGAAGTCGGTTGCAATTTCTGCATCTTTCCAAGAAGCTTCATTTAGTTCAGCATCAATTGAAATGTTTTCTGTTGTTTTTTTTGTTGAAACACTTTTTTTAGTTTGTGAAAACGAAAAAAGAAAACCTGCTAAGCAAAAAAGAATTGAAATGCCGAATCTATTTGTCATGTGAGAAATTTTGGTTGCAAAATTATCGTATTACATTATATGTCTACTTTTTTTATATAATGTTTAACTTTTGTGCGAATAATCGACGAAAGGTTAAAATTTTCGATAAAATACATAAAAAAGTTTGCAGGTTTAAAAATAATAAATATATTTGGCACATCACAACAACAATATAACTACAAGATTAACAATGATTTACAGAATTTTGCCCCTAATTTTATTTTGCATTTTTTCGTTCAAGCCTTTAAATACAACAGAAAATACTAAGAATGAAGTTAAATCTACTGATCCAAAATTAATTGCTGCAAATGCAAAAGCAACTTTTGAAGCTAAAAGTAAATCATTTTACACTGTAATTGATGCTAATGGATTTTCTTTACCAACATTCGAAAGTTTTATTGCTGCTTTTGAAGGTTATGAGCAATTGAAACAACAAGGTAAAATTGAAAACGAAATTTTAACGATTGTTGATTTCAGTTTATCATCTTCTCAAGAAAGAATGTGGGTTATTGATATGAAAACACAAAAAGTGATTTTAAAATCGTTAGTTTCTCACGGAAGAAATTCGGGTTCTGAATTCGCAACTGATTTTTCAAATGCTAGTGAGTCATTTAAAAGTAGTTTAGGTTTTTATGTAACAGGAGAAACGTATACGGGAAAACACGGATTGTCATTACGTTTAGACGGAATGGAATACGGAATAAATGATAATGCTAGAAACAGAGCGGTTGTGGTTCACGGAGCTGATTATGTAAGCAAATCATTCATTAGAAATACAGGAAGATTGGGAAGAAGTCAAGGTTGCCCTGCTGTTCCTTACGAAGTACACAAAGAATTGATTCAAACAATAAAAGGTAAATCGTGTATTTTTATTTATCATCCATCAAGAAACTATGTAGTGAAATCAAAATTAGTCTCTTAATTTTAAAAACAAAGCCTTATCGAGTTCATAAATGTCATCTCTAAATTGAAGTTTGTCATTTTCTATCCAACTCGTCCAATAAAACAAATATACATTCACAGTGTCTTTAACGGACACTGTTTTTGTTTTCTCTAATTTTATAATGGAATCAATTTCGTTGTTATCCCATTTATTAGGATTGGTTTTGGTTAAAATTTGTTTGGTTAAAACCAATGGATTTTCAACTCTTACACATCCTGAACTCAATGAACGATACGTTTTTACAAAGTATTCACGATGATTTGTGTCATGTAAATAAACAGAATGGCGATTGGCAAAATTAAACTTAACCAAGCCTAAAGAGTTGTTGTAACCTGGTTTTTGAACGTATTTGTAATTATTAGCTCTGGCTGGATTCCACTCATACGGGCTAACTTCCTTTCCTTGACTGTTATATATTGTTAGTTTTCGTGAAGGAAAATAATTTCGGTTTCTTGATGCTTCTGGAGTTAAATCTTCTTTAATAATAGTAGGAGGAATGGTCCAAGTTGGATTGAAAACAAAATTAGAAAGTTTTGAACTCAAAATAGGAGTTTTTCTTTTAGGAGTTCCTACTACAATTTTGTGTGAAGCTACGGTATCATTATCAATTACATAATGCAACATGTAATCTGGAATGTTTGATATTAAGTATTGTTCTCCCAAATCAGAAGGATACCATTTCCAACGTTCTAAATTGGCGAAAATTTGTTCAATTCGTTCGTTTTTAGTTGTATTTAAAGCTCTAAGTGTTCCAATTCCGATAACGCCATCTGGAGCCAAACCATGTCGTGCTTGAAAACGTTTTACTGCTTTGAGTGTTAAAGTGTCGTAAGCCCAAGTAATGATGCTGTCTTTATTTTTATAATCTTTCCAATAAGCCAATCTTTTTTTAATTTTTACCATTTCAGGTAAAGTGTCGTTTACAACAATTTTATTTTTGACAGCAATTTTTTCAAAAGTTACATTCGGAAATTTGTCTATTTCAAATAAGCTTTTTTTAAGTGATTGATAAACAATATGATTGGGTTTTAAATCCTTAAAGGTTGAAGCGATAGTTTTTTCTTTTACACCTTTTTCTAATAACGGAGAAAGTGCTATTTCTTTTGGTTTTAAATCCCAATCGGTGTATAATTCTTTTGGATTTAATTTCCCTTTGTGCAAATGATTGGCTAATTTATCAAAGGTTTCAGTAAGTAGAATGTCATATTTTACAATATCTTCATCATTTAATTTAGCCCTTTTGCTTTCTAAATCTTCAATAATTTTAATTTCATAATCGTTTGGATTTAATCCATCTTCGTAGCAAAATTTAATTTCATTAATCAAATCTCTTCGGTTTTCATCTAAATACCAAATTTCATGAAAATTCAACTTTTGATAATATAATTTTAAACTATCTGATTTTTCTGAAAGTAAGTCGGGATGCACGGGTCTTATAATGACATTTAAAACCGTGTCTTTAATAATGCTATTATCAAAAGCAACAGGCAAAGCTTCTTTTTTACAAGCAATAATAGTTAGAATAAGAAGAAGAAAAGTAATTTTTTTCATAGAGAGCAGCAATTGTGATATAAATGTAAGAAGAATTATTGAATTAATTTTTCCGAATTTTCTTATACATAGCAAAATGAATGCCAACATCGGGAATTAAAAAAGAATCTCCAATACTAGTATAGCCTAGTTTTTTGTAAAAAGGAACTGCATTTTCTCGTGCATTGAACCAAATTAAATCGGCATTCGAAGTAATGCAATGATTTTCAGCTTCTTTAACTAATTCAGCTCCAAATCCTTTGCCTTGAAATTCTTCCAAAACCGCCATTCCTCTAATTTGAAATTGATTTGTTTCAGAGAATAATTCGTTCTTTTCTTTAAAAATTGAAATAATTCCAATCAATTGTTCTTTTTGATACAATCCGAAATGAACAGTGTTTTCATCATCATCACCTTTAAACTGACAAGTTTCGATAGGCTTTCCTTTTCTTAAAACTTCATGCCTAACAGGATAAGTGTCAATTGAATTGATTTTTTTTATTTCCATAATTGTATAACTTATTAAAAGCTAATCATTTAGTAAAATGGGTTTATTCCAGTGTAAAGTTAGTGCAATTGCTTCGAAAAAAATATTTAAAAAAATTTGCAATTAAAAAAACTTTTGAAGTATATTTGCACCCACCAAAGAAATACATACAACTCCTAATGAAATTAGAGTTTTTGTAATTCAAATGCGGAAGTAGCTCAGTTGGTAGAGCTCCAGCCTTCCAAGCTGGTTGTCGCGAGTTCGAGCCTCGTCTTCCGCTCCAAAACAAGATAAAGTTTTAAAAATTATCACCTGCGGAAGTAGCTCAGTTGGTAGAGCTCCAGCCTTCCAAGCTGGTTGTCGCGAGTTCGAGCCTCGTCTTCCGCTCCACAAAAAAGCCTTGCGAATGCAAGGCTTTCTTTATTGTATTTTACTCAAAAGAATAATTGATAAAAATGTGGAAATACAATAAATGATTAGAATATAACCTGCAAATGAATACTCAGAATTTGACTGGTTTTTAAATCTCAAAGCTAATTGATCTAATTTTTTCTTATTGTAATATTTTTTAAAAATTAGAAATAGTAATAAGGCAGTTGTTAAAAAAAATGCGCTATTAATTAATTCTTTTAATGGCGTAAATAGATTTATTATCAACGTAATTCCAATAAAGTTAAGGAAAATAAAGAAAGTTATGAAAAATTGTGCTTTCAATAAATCATCACCAACTGAGTTTTTGTTGAATAGATAAGAGTAATATCTGTAAAAAATATAATCTAAAAATTTCATATTTATTTCAAATCATTTAATTCGCTTTCGGGATCCACTTCAATTGGAGTTTCATTTCTTTTAAAAATTCGAGCAGTTAAAGTTCCTTTTAATTTTACAGAATCACCTTTTACTTCTAACCAACTTCCTTCTCTTAATCCTACAACAGGTTGCGGATTAAAATGATGAAATTCATTAATTCTAGTTTCACGTGTTTCTCCCATGTGAGTTGAACCTTCAATAGGATCTAAATAATGTGGATTGATATTGAATGAAACAAATCCTAAAGTTCTAAAACTTGGTGGATATACAATAGGCATATCATTAGTAGTGCTCATAGTTAAACCACAAATGTTACTTCCAGCGCTAGTTCCTAAATAAGGTGTTCCGTTTTTAACTACTTTTTCTAAAGTATCAATTACATTGTTTTTGTACAATTGACTTACTAATAAAAAGGTGTTTCCTCCTCCAGTAAAAATTCCTTCCGCATTTTCAAGGGCTTCAATTGGATTTTCAAATTCGTGAATTCCTTTTACTGTGATGTTAATTTTTGTAAAAGCTTCACCAACTTTTTTAGTATATTCATCATGTGAAATACCACTTGGTCTTGCGTATGGAATAAAAAGCAACTCCTTTACGTTCGAAAAGAAGGATTGCAATTCAGGTAATAAATAATCTAAATAGTCGCCACCATGTAAAGTTGATGTACTAGCAATTATAATATTTTTCATTAAATTAATTTTTTACAAATTTATCAAATTGTATTAACATAAGTTTATCATCTCATTAGGATTTCATTTTGATGAGAACCAATTACATTTACAATGTGATAAGATTTCATTTATGATAAAAAAACTATTTTTCTTTTTTTTACTAATTCCAGCTTTTCTTTTTTCTCAAAACGACTCTATAATAAATGGTAAAGTTGTTTCTGAGTCTTCATTATTGGAAGGAATTCATATCATTAATTTATCCAAAAAAAATGGCGCTGTTACAGATGCAAGAGGTTATTTTCAAATAAGTGCCAAAGTTTCCGATACACTTCAGTTTAGCGCAGTTAATCTGAAAGCTAGAAGATACGTGTTAACCGCCAATGATTTTTCAAAAGATTTAGTTTTTGTAAAAATGGAATCGCTAATTACAGAATTAGATGAAGTTGCTATCATTCAATATAAAAATATAAATGCAGTTGCTTTAGGAATTGTGCCTGCCAATCAAAAAACATATACTCCTGCAGAACGTAAATTAGCTGCGGCTGGAGATTTTAAATGGTATAGTCCATTATTAATTCCTTTGGGAGGAATGAGTGTTGATGGACTAATAAATTCTATTAGTGGAAGAACTAGCATGTTAAAGAAAGAATTAGTGGTTGAAAGAAAAGAAATGTTACAACTGAAAACTTCTGATTATTTTGAAAGGAAATATTTTGTTGAAACGCTAAAAATTCCAGAAATTTATGTAGATGGTTTTCTGTTTTATATAGCAGAAAATGAAAGATTTGCTAGAGCTATGAAAGACAAAAATAAAACAATGGCATCTTTTATTTTATCAGAGTTAGCGGTGGAATATTTAAAGCTTAATGAACTTGAAATTTCTAAAATCAAAGCAGATGAAAAATAATGGTATTGTTTGGATACTCTTTTTGTTTGTTCAAATTTGTTTTGGACAGCATGTGGAAAGAAAAGTTTTAAAAGGAAGAATTGTTGCCGATTCTATTGAAGTTGAAAATTTAACTGTTTTTAATATTACTTCAAATGTTGGAGCAGTTACGAATGTAGATGGAAAATTTTCTATTAAAGCCAGAGCTACGGATACTTTGTTTATCCAAGGTATTTCATACGATTCCAAAAAATATGTTTTAACCGATAAAGACTTTTGGTTAGAAGAATTAGAGATTAGATTGCAAGTAAGAGTTACTGAGCTAAATGAAGTAGAAATTACTCCTTATACACTTACTGGAATAATAGAAGAAGATATAAAACGAATCCAAGTTTATGGAGATGGTTTTGCAAAAATTGATGCTAAAAAAGTCATGTATTATGAAGATGATGTTCGGTTAGGGACACCTGTAAATACAGCAATGCCAAGTCATTTTGCGCCCAATGGTTCGAATTTTAATTTTCTTGCCATTGGAGCTGGATTAGTGAGTTTATTTGTAAAAGATAGAAATCCAAAAAAGTATTCGGAACAAGTTTTTGAAGAACGAAGACAGCGAGATATTCAGTCTAAATCTTTCTCTGACCATATGTTTGAGCGTTTTTCACATAATTTTTTCGTGGAAACCTTAAAAATTAAACATGAAGATATTCCGTTGTTTTTGCAATATGCCGAAATGCCTGCCAAAGACTTATCATTGTTTTTAAAATCTGAATATGAATTACAGCTTATTCAATATTTAACTGAAAAAGCAAAAGCATATAAATTAGAAAATCAAAAAGAATAATTACTATTTTTACCCAATGAAGAAGAACTTGTTACGATTTGTTTTGCCAATCATTATGGTTGTGATGTTGAGCTCATTTGCTTGGCATAAATTTTATGTTTCTGTAACCCAAATCGATTATGTACCAAACAAAAAAAGAATAGAAATTACACATAGAATTTTTATCGACGATTTAGAAAAAGCACTGGAAAAAAAATACAAGAAGAAAGTATATTTGACTTCTAAGAAAGAATTGCCCGAAGCTGAGGCCTTAATAAAAGATTACTTAAAGGAAAACGTAAAAATTTCTATCAATAAAAAAGTACAAAACCTTGAGTTTTTAGCTCGAGAAGTAGAAGGCGATGTGTTAATTTTTTACACTAAAATTGCCATTTCAAAAAAAATAAATACCTTCGAAATCTTTAATTCATTACTAACCGATGTTTACAGCGAACAACAAAATATTGTTCATGTAAATATTAATAGTAACAAAAATAGCTTTTTGTTTACTAATAGTGATGTGCAACAAAAAATAGTCTATTAAAAGAAACTGAAATACCATGAAAAAGTCAATTGTACTTAGTGCTTTTTTAACTCTAGCGGTTACATTCGGAGCCTTGGCTCAAGAAGTAAAAACAGAAGAAAAAAAGCGTGAATTAGGACATTATAATGAGAATAAATTCCGTCAAATGTATGACGAAATGGCCACTCCTAATATGTTCAGAACAGCTTCTGGAGCTCCAGGACCTGCTTATTATCAGCAAAAAGCAGATTATAAAATGAATCTGGAATTAGATGATAAGAACAAAAAATTATATGGTTCAGAAACTATTACCTATTACAATAACGCAAAAGAATCGTTAGAATATTTATGGGTACAATTAGACCAAAATATCGAAAGACCTGATTCGAAAACGCCTTTGGTAGAAAGTCAAAATATGGATAAAGCCATTTCAACAAGTGGTTTTGCAAAAAAATATATGGGAAGTCCATTTCCTGGAGGTTTTAACATTGAATATGTTAAAGATGCAAAGGGAAATCCAATGAAATACACCATCAACCAAACCATGATGCGTATTGATTTGCCTAAACCACTAAAGAATGGAGAAAAAGTTTCGTTTTCAATCAAATGGTGGTATAATATTGTAAACTATCAAGAGCAAGCAAATAATGGTCGTTCTGGTTATGAACAATTTTCTGATGGAAACCGTTTGTATGTAATGGCACAATTTTTTCCAAGAATGGCTGTCTATAATGATGTTGAAGGATGGCAAAATATGCAATTCTGGGGAAGAGGTGAATTTGCTTTAGCTTTTGGAGATTATGAAGTAAATATTACTGTTCCTGCTGACCACGTTATGGAAGGAACAGGAGTTTTGCAAAATAGAAACGAAGTTTTTACAGCTGAACAAGTAAAAAGATGGGAATTAGCAGAAAAAACGTTTGACAAGCCAGTAGTAATCGTTACTCAAGAAGAAGCAGTTGCTAAAGAAAGTAGCTTTTCAGACAAAAAGAAAACTTGGAAATTCAAAGCACAAAATGTTCGTGACTTTGGTTTCTCAACTTCAAGAAAATTCATAATTGACGCTATGGCAGTTGATTTACCAACAAACAAACCATTAGCAATTTCAATTTATCCAAAAGAAGCAAATCCACTTTGGGGAGATTTATCTACTAAAGCGGTAGCTCATACTTTAAAAACCTATTCACATTTTACATTTGATTATCCTTATCCAAAAGCAGTTTCAGTTTCGGCAGAAGACCAAGGTATGGAATATCCAATGATTTGTTGGAACTACGGTCGTCCTGATGAAAAAGGTTTTGTAAGTGATAGAATTAAATATGGAATGTTAGGAGTTATTATCCACGAAGTAGGACATAATTTCTTCCCAATGATTGTAAATTCAGACGAAAGACAATGGTCTTGGATGGATGAAGGTTTAAATACATTCTTAGAATACTTAACCGAAACTTCTTTCGATTCTAATTTCCCTGCAACAAGAGGTCCAGCTAAAAATATCGTTCCTTATATGAAAGGAAATCAAAAATATTTAGAGCCAATTATGTCTAACTCGGAGAATATTTACCAATTTGGAGCTAATGCTTACGGTAAGCCAGCAACTGGATTAAATATTTTGAGAGAAACTATCATGGGAAGAGAGTTGTTTGACCACGCATTCAAAACGTATGCGAATCGTTGGAAATTTAAACACCCAACACCAGAAGATTTCTTTAGAACTATGGAAGACGCTTCGGCTGTAGATTTAGATTGGTTTTGGAGAGGTTGGTTCTATTCAACAGATTATACTGATATTGGAGTGAAAACAGTAAAACAATATTACGTTTCTACTGAAGCTTCAAAAGAAACTCAAGCAATGTTTAATAGAAGAGGAAGAAAAATCAGCGATGGAGAACCAATGTTGTACTTAGTTGCTGAAGACGCTCCGGATTTTAAACCAGAATTGAAAAAAGCAATGGACGTAAATAGTGTTCAAGCACTTTCTGATTATGTAAATAAAAATTATACGGCAGAAGAAAAGAACGCTTTAAAATCGCCTAAGTATTTCTACGAAGTTGAATTTGAAAAACCAGGAGGATTAATCATGCCAATCATCGTAGAGCTTCAGTTTGAAGATGGAACGAGTGAAGTACAAAAATTCCCAGCTCAAATTTGGAGAAGAAACAACGATACTGCTAAACGTGTTTTTGCAACTGAGAAAAAAGTAGTAAAAATTCAATTAGATCCAAAATTAGAAACAGCCGATATTGATGTTGAAAATAATTATTGGCCTAAAGCAGAAACAGTATCAAAATTTGATACTTTAGAGAAAAAATAAGAATTAAGACTATCTTCGGATAGTCTTTTTTTTGATTACTTTAAGATAAATTAGGTATAAAACTTTGTAACTTTGCGAAGTTAATTTTCAAGACAATACGTTATGTTTGGAATAGGAGGAGGCGAATTATTTTTCATTATTCTAGTAGTTTTAATGTTGTTTGGATCAGATAAGATTCCAGATATTGCACGTGCTTTGGGTAAAGGTATGGCGCAGTTAAAAAATGCAACAAACGAAATTAAAAGCGAAATTCAAAAAGGAACTCAAGATGCTGGTTTGGATATGAATACTTTAACAGGAGGTGTTTCAGATGAAATTGCAAAAGCAAAAGAAGGAATTACAAAAATGGTAAATCCTATGGAAAACATCAATTTAGATGTTCAAAATCCGATTGAGAAAGTAAAAGAAGATATTGAAAGCATTGCCGGACCTGTAAAAAGACAATTGTAATTTGGAACAGTTAATTAACCTAGATAAAGAATTATTTGTTTTTTTAAACGGATTAGGTTCTGAACCATTTGATGGTTTTTGGAAAATTATCACCAAACAAATCTATTGGTCACCACTTTTTGTTGGAGTTTTTTATCTCATTCAAAAGAAAGCGGGTTGGAAAGGTTTAGGAATTATCATTCTTTTTTTAGCAGTATTAATAACTTTTACAGACCAAATTACGAATCTTTTCAAATATTCCTTTGAACGTTTACGACCATGTAATAATCCTGAACTTGATGGAACAATTAGAGAAGTAATCACAAGAAAATCATTTAGTTTTTTCTCAGGACATGCGTCTAATTCATTTGCTTCTACAACGTTTGTTGTATTAATCCTTAGCAAATATTACAAACACACTTATTTGTTGTTTCTGTTTCCACTAATTTTTGCTTACAGCAGAATTTACTTAGGATTGCACTATCCAGCCGATATTTTAACTGGTTATGTGTTTGGAGCAACTTTCGGATTTGTATTTTATAAATTGTACTTGTTTTTTGGAAAAAAATACAATTTCATTACAGAACGCGACTAACTGTCAAACCATCACGAATAGGCAACAAAACCGTTTCTACTCTAGGGTCAGTGTTTAATAGTTGATTGTATTCTAATAAAACGGGAGTGCTTTTGTCGTTAGGTTTTACTTCTTCCAAAACTTTTCCGCTCCATAACACATTATCCGATAAAATAATTCCGCCTTTATTCATCATCGGAACGATTAAGTGGAAATAATTCACGTAATTTTCTTTATCAGCATCAATAAAAACCAAATCAAATTTTTTATTTAAAGTTGGGATAATATCAACAGCATCACCTAAGTGTTGAAAAATTTGATCTTTCCATGGCGAAGCATCGAAATATTTTCTTTGAAAATCTACCAATTCCTCTTCAATATCAATCGTATCTAAAGTTCCGTTTTCAGCCAATCCTTCTGCTAAACATAACGCAGCATAACCCGTATACGTTCCAATTTCCAAAATATGTTTCGGGCGAATGATTTTTGAAAGCATACTCAAAACTCTACCTTGAAAATGACCGCTTAACATTCTTGGTTGCAGAATTTTCTGATGCGTTTCTTTATTAAGTTTTGC
>DNNO01000043.1 GCA_003497625.1 Flavobacterium sp.
TTTTGAGCTGCTTCCTCTTTCATTTTAGAAACAGGGGTTCCTCTATCAGGTGTAAAAGGTCCGTTAATGTGTGGTTCTAATTCAGATAAGTTAATTTCGATTAATTGGTCAAAATATTGTGCTGGATTGGCATATACTTCAGCATCAGCTGTTAAGTAAGAAGCTACTTTATCGGCAGCATTAACCACATCTTGACGACCTGTTGCTGCTAAATATCTTCTCATGGAATCATCGTAACCAAAAGTTGAAGTTGTTGCTCCAATTTCGGCACCCATATTACAAATGGTTCCTTTTCCTGTACAAGACATAGCTTCTGCTCCTTCACCGAAATATTCCATAATAGCACCAGTTCCTCCTTTTACAGTTAAGATATCCGCTACTTTTAAAATTACGTCTTTTGGAGCGGTCCATCCAGATAATTTACCTGTTAATTTTACTCCGATTAATTTTGGAAATTTTAATTCCCATGACATACCCGACATTACATCTACTGCATCGGCACCACCAACACCAATGGCTAACATTCCTAAACCACCTGCATTTACGGTATGAGAATCGGTACCAATCATCAAACCTCCTGGAAATGCATAATTTTCTAAAACGATTTGGTGAATAATTCCCGAACCTGGTTTCCAAAATCCAATTCCGTATTTATTAGAAACAGATGAAAGAAAATCGAAAACTTCTTTGGATTGTTTATTTGCTAATGCTAAATCTTCTTTAGCACCATTTTTTGCTAAAATTAAATGGTCACAGTGAACTGTTGTTGGAACTGCAACTGTCTTTTTTCCAGCATGCATGAACTGCAATAAAGCCATTTGAGCCGTTGCATCTTGACATGCTACTCGATCTGGAGCGAAGTCAACATAATCTTTACCTCTTGTGAATGTCTGAGTTGGCATTCCTTCCCATAAATGCGAATACAAAATTTTCTCAGACAACGTTAATGGACGTCCGACTATGTCGCGAGCTTTATCCACTCTAACTGCCATGTTAGCGTACATTTTTTCAATCATTTCAATATCGAATGCCATAGTATTGTATTTTTAGTTAATTATTTTAAACCCACTAATTTACAAAAAAATGAACAGATAAAAACAAAAAAGCCTAAGTAAAACTTAGACTTTTAATTGATTATTATAATTGATTGTATTATCCTACCAACAATTTGTGAGATGGAGCAAACTTAGTTAAGTTGATTCCTTCTACGGCAAGCTTATATTCTTCAATTGAAGGAGTTCTTCCTAAAATTGTAGATAAAACTACAACTGGAGTTGATGATAATAAAGATTCTCCTTTTTTCTCTGCAGTATCTTCAACGACTCTTCCTTGAAATAAACGTGTTGATGTTGCCATAACCGTATCTCCTTTAGAAGCTTTTTCTTGATTCCCCATACAAAGGTTACAACCTGGACGCTCTAAATATAACATGTTTTCATATTCTGTACGAGCTGCCCCTTTTGGAGCGTTATCGTCAAATTCAAAACCTGAATATTTTTGTAACACTTCCCAATCACCTTCAGCTTTTAATTCGTCAACAATGTTATATGTTGGAGGTGCAACCACTAATGGCGCTTTGAATTCCACTTTACCTTGTTGTCTTTCGATATTTTTAAGCATTTGCGCTAGGATTTTCATATCGCCTTTGTGAACCATACAAGAACCGATGAATCCTAAATCTACTTTTTTATCACCTCCGTAGAAAGAAAGTGGACGAATTGTATCGTGAGTATAACGTTTAGAAACGTCTTTATTATTTACATCTGGGTCAGCAATCATTGGTTCGTTAATCACATCCAAATCTACTTCTACTTCAGCATAATATTTTGCATTAGCATCAGGACGTAAAGCTGGTTTTTCACCTGATTTGATTTCAGCAATACGCTTGTTTGCTTTGTCAATTAATCCTTGAAGCACTTGATTGTGATTATCCATTCCTTTATCAATCATGATTTGGATTCTTCCTTTTGCAATTTCTAATGATTCGATTAATGTTTCATCTTCTGAAATACAAATAGAAGCTTTTGCTTTCATTTCAGCAGTCCAATCTGTAAAAGTAAACGCTTGATCAGCCGTTAATGTTCCTAAATGTACTTCGATGATTCTTCCTTGGAAAACGTTCTCACCACCAAATTTATGTAACATTTGCGCTTGAGTAGCATGAACCACATCACGAAAATCCATGTAACTTGCCATATTTCCTTTGAAAGTCACTTTTACTGATTCTGGAATTGGCATTGAAGCTTCACCTGTAGCAAGAGCCAAAGCAACCGTTCCTGAATCTGCACCGAACGCCACACCTTTAGACATTCTTGTATGAGAATCTCCACCGATAATGATAGCCCATTCATCTACAGTAATATCATTTAATACTTTGTGAATTACGTCAGTCATTGCATGATAAACACCTTTTGGATCACGAGCTGTAATTAAACCAAAGTCGTTCATGAATTGCATTAATTTAGGAATATTAGCTTGTGCTTTTTTATCCCAAACTGAAGCTGTATGACAACCTGATTGATACGCTCCGTCAACAATTGGAGAAATCACAGTAGCTGCCATCGATTCTAATTCTTGAGCTGTCATTAACCCTGTAGTATCTTGAGAACCAACGATATTTACAGTAACACGAACATCAGAACCCGCATGTAAAGCCTTTTTAGAAATAGTTCCAACGGAATTTCTATTGAAGATTTTTTCAACAGCTGTAAGACCTTGTCCTTCAACCGAAACTTCTTTTGAAGGTGCGTAAACTAATGGCGCTTCAATTCCAAGAGTTTTTGCTGCGAAAGTTTGGATTTTTTTACCGAAAACAATCGCATAAGACCCACCAGCTTTGATGAATTCCATTTTCTGAGGCGTAAATGCTTTAGAAATGTCTATTAATTCTTTGTCTCCGTTGTATAATTTTTTTGTTTTTGTATTGATGGTAAGAACCGTTCCAGTTGCTACTGAATATACTTCTTCTAAAACTGGGTCACCACTTTCATTACGAACTACTTCTCCATTAGCACCTGTCTTTTTTACCCAGTTTTTAAGGTCTAAACCGATACCACCAGTAACGTCAACAGTAGTTAAGAAAATTGGAGAAATTCCGTTTGTTCCTGCAACGATTGGAGCAAAATTTACGAATGGCACATAAGGACTAGCTTGTTTACCTGTCCAAAGCGCAACGTTATTAACACCCGACATACGAGAAGAACCTACACCCATTGTTCCTTTTTCAGCAATTAACATTACCGATTTATCTGGATGTTGTGCTTGTAAAGCTTTAATTTCGTCTTGAGCTTGAGGCGTAATCATACATTTACCGTGCAATTCACGGTCAGAACGCGAGTGCGCTTGATTACCTGGAGATAATAAATCGGTTGAAATATCACCTTCTCCAGCAATGAATGTTACAACTTTAATTTCTTCAGCAATTTCAGGAAGTTTTGTAAAGAATTCTGCTTTAGCATAGCTTTCTAAAATTTCCTTTGCAACAGCATTTCCTTTTTCAAAAGCTTCTTTAATACGAGCCATATCAGCATCGTAAAGATATACTTGAGTTTTTAAAACATCCGCTGCTTGCTTTGTAATGTTTGAATCATTTCCTAAAGCTAAATCCAATAACACCTCAATTGAAGGTCCACCTTTCATGTGCGATAATAATTCGAAAGCAAAAGCAGGAGTAATTTCAGCAACAGTTTCTTGACCAAGAATAATCTCTTTTAAGAATTTTGCTTTAGCTCCAGCTGCAGGAGTTGTACCAGGCAAAGTGTTATAGATAAAAAACTTCAAACAATCTTCTCTGTTTGCATTGTTTGTATCTTTAATTTGAGCAATGATTTCGTTTAACAAATCAGCTCTATCAATTGGTTTTGGGTGTAATCCTTGACCTTTTCTTTCTTCAATTTCTTTAATATACTCTTTATAAAGATTCATTTCAGTAGCTAATGCCATACTATAAATAAGTTAATTAGTGTTTGTTGTATTTTTTTGGTGGCACAAATTTAATAAATCTTAATCAGATTTAAAAATTTTTAATAAAAAGCCTAAATAGAAGAATTATTATTTATAAAGATTCTATTTTGATGTTTATTTTTCAATAAAAATGAATAAAATGAAAATATATTGAATAATTCGTAATTTAAAATGAAAGTTTTATTAAATTATCAAAAAACAATATTCAATTTTATGAGAGTCTCAAAACAGGTGAGCTAAATTATTGTTTATCTCTCAAATTCATCATTGGTTTTTCGTAAAATCTGTACAAAATGTAGGACAATAAAAAAGTTATGGTTAAATAAATAAAAGTAAAAAAGTGACGTTCTGTTGAAGACATTTGAGAAGTATCTATAAAAACCTTCAACAATTGAAGTATAACACTGTAATGAAGCAAATAAATAGAATATGAAATTTTACTTATCAATTCAATAGGATACAAAACTGGATTAGTGTACGTTTTCCATTCAGAGAAGGAAGGTAACAAAAATGCAAAAGCTACTGAAGTAATTGGCAAATACAAAACATTCCAAAAAAACGGATTCTGTTCGATTGTTAAATTCAGTGGAATAATTCCAAACATTAAAAAAAACAAAATCCCAAAGCCTATCAAAGCAAACATACCTTTAAATTGTTTCCAAATACTACTATAATTAAAAGAAAACCAAGCGGCTAAAACTCCAATTAAAATAGCATCAATTCTGTAAATCAAAACCGATTTTAAATTTAAATTCCATTCTGATAAATTCGAAATTTTATGTTGGGAATGATAATAAAATTTATTCATCCAGAAAACCAAAATCAAAGCTACAATTACCAATAAAAATAATTTCGACTTGTTTTTTACCTTAATTAATCCCACAAAAAACAATGAGAATGGCAATAATAAGTATGTGTATTCTTCAATAGACAAACTCCATGATTCTGGGAAAAAAGCAGGTGATTTTGATGCGAAATTTTGCAAAAAGAGAAAATAACTTCCTGTATTTTCAATCGAGAATCCAAGAAAAAAAGCAATCAAAATGTTTAAAATCAATACCAAATAATAGTTAGGTAATGTTCGAAACCAGCGTCTTTTTAAGAAATGAAAAACTGATTTTAAAGTAAAATTTTCATTGACAAATGTTTTATACAGAATTGAACCAATCAAAAAACCACTTAAAACGAAGAAAAGCTCTACACCCCAAAATCCAAAAAGTTCAAATAATGTTGGGATAAAGGCGTTGCTTTTTGGATAAATCCATAACACATGTGAACTCACTACCATTAAAATAGCAGCGGCTCTTAGTGCGTCTAAACCGAAGATTCTTTCTTTTAAATTGGGTTCCAAATTCCTTTATTGATTTACTAAAGTAATAAAAAAAGCTGTTTAAAACAGCTTTTTAATAATATCATCTTCCGAAATTCCTTCGGCATCGGCTTTATAATTTTTTACGATTCTGTGACGAAGAATTCCGGTTGCCACCGCTTGAACATCTTCGATGTCTGGAGAAAATTTTCCACTGAAAGCTGCATTAGTTTTTGCTGCTAAAATTAAGTTTTGTGAAGCTCTTGGTCCTGCACCCCAATCAATATACGTTTTTACAAATTCGTTTGAAAGCGGATTATCTGGACGTGTTTTGCTTACTAACGAAACTGCATATTCAATTACATTATCGGCCACAGGAATTTTACGAATTACGTTTTGAAAATCGATAATTTCCTGAGCAGTGAATAAAGGATTTACGACAGGTTTAAAATCGGATGTTGTTGCTTTCACCACATCAACTTCTTCTTGAAAACTTGGATAATCTAATTTTACAGCAAACATAAAACGGTCTAATTGTGCCTCTGGTAAAGGATACGTTCCTTCTTGCTCAATTGGATTTTGAGTTGCTAATACAAAATAGGGTAAATCTAATTTATAATGATGTCCCGCAACAGTAACAGCACGTTCTTGCATAGCTTCTAACAATGCAGCTTGCGTTTTAGGAGGCGTTCTGTTGATTTCGTCAGCCAAGATAATATTGGAGAAAATTGGTCCTTTAATAAACTTAAAATGACGATTTTCATCTAAAATTTCACTTCCTAAAATATCAGAAGGCATTAAATCGGGTGTGAACTGAATTCTTTTGAAATTCAATCCTAAAGCCTGCGAAATGGTATTTACCATTAAAGTTTTAGCTAATCCAGGAACACCAATAAGTAAAGCGTGACCTCCAGAAAAAATACTCATCACAATTTGATGTACTACTTCATCCTGACCCACAATTACTTTAGCAATTTCTTGTTTTAATGCTTTTTGTCTTTGAACTAATTCCTTAATGGCTGCTACGTCTGACATATTGAATTTAGAATTTAGAATTCGGAAAATTGAACTTAATTATTAAACCTCTAAAATAATAAAAAACCCTCTGAAAATTCAAAGGGTTAGTTAATTTATTTTTTTAACCAATTGTTGGTAAACTCACAATCTTTATAATCATCACTTATTTTAATATAAGTTTCTTTGATTTTTTCTTCAGACCATTTAGCAATTTCTTTGATTTGCTTATCTCTTAAAGCTAATTCTTTAATTTTAAGATAATCTCTAGAGAAATCCGCTTGATGTTCTTCAATTCTATTATTAACAGTAACTATTTTATAAAACTTACCTGAACCTCTTTCTTCGTCTAAAATTGGTAACGAAACTTCTCCATCTTTTAAAGAAGAAACTTGAGCATATAAAGCAGGATCCATTTTAGTCAATTCAAATCTTGGCTCCATCGTTCTTGGATTTAATAAAACACCGCCATTGTTACGAGTTTCTTTTTCGTCTGACGATGATTTAGCTGCATCGGCAAATGTAATTTCCTTGTTTATGATTTTAGTTCTTATTTCATCAATTTTAGCTTTTGCATCTTTCATTGCTTGAGTTGAAACTTTTGGAGCAATTAAAATATGACGCAATTCTACTTCCTGACCTTTAATTTTATCAACCATGATAATATGATAACCAAACTCTGTCTCGAATGGTTCTGAAATTTCACCTTCAGCTAAACTAAAAGCAACATCTTTAAATTCTTTAACAAAAGCAGTTTTACGATTCATTTTGTAGTAACCACCATTTGAACTCGATCCTGGATCTTCAGAAAATAAAACCGCTTTACTAAAGAAACTAGAACCGTTTAACACATCTTGTTTAATTTCTTTTAATTTATCAATTACTCGTTTCTTTTCGTCTTCAGAGATAACTGGTTTTACTACAATTTGAGCTACTTCCATTTCAGCTCCAAATGTTGGAATTTCATCAGCTGGAATTCCTTTGAAGAAATTTCTTACTTCCTCTGGAGTAATCTCAACTCCATCAACAATTTTTTTCTGCATTTGCGAAGTAAGCTTGTTCATTTTTACAGCATCAAAAAAATGATTTCTTAACTCTTCCTCCGTTTTTTTGTTGTAATATTTAACTACTTTTTCCATTGAACCAATTTGTTCAACGGCTGCATCTAATTGCTCACTTAAATAGGCATTTACTTCTGCATCTGTAACCACAATACTATCTTGAATAGCTTGGTGAGCGTATAATTTATCTTCTAATTGTTTACCAAAAAGCTCACAACGAGTAATATTTTTAACGTCAACTCCTTGTGCCTTTAATGTAATGTAATCCAAATCGATATCAGAATCCAATACAACATAATCACCAACCACTGCTATTACTCCATCTACTTTTTGTTTCTTAGGCTGTGCAAATACTGTTGTTGATGTAATAAAAAGTAATGCAAAAAGTAATCTCTTATTTATAAATTTCATATTTATTGTCTTTGATTGCGTCATTCGTAATCTCTTTTTCTAAAGTGTTAATTAATTCTAATTTTCTATTATTGATAATAATTTGTTTTATTGTGGGTTTTAAAAACTCTAAAGGTGTTGCACTATCTTTTGGCAAAACATTATTAATTTTTACTAGCCAAATAGTTGTTGAATCGGGGTACTGAAAATTCATTCCACTTGAAACGTATTTCTGCTTATTTTCTAAATTAATAAACGGAATTTTTTCATAAACCTGATTAATATCTACCCAGATAGAATCGTTAAAAGCATAGCTTTTAAACTGAACTGCCATTTGTTCTAACTCCTTTTTATCTTTTTTGGTAAAGGAACTAAACTTTGATTTAATTTTCGCAAATTTTGGATTTTCTTTAACTAAATTGATATATCTCAATTTTACTAGCTCGGATGAATTCTTAAAATACTGCTTATTTTTATTGTAATAATCTACAATCTGATCGTCTGTAACCAAAGTATCTACTTGTCTAATAACTAAATTTTCTAAGTAAGCTTTGGTGTATAAATCAACTTTATATTGTTCAATTAAAACATTAAATTCATCTAATTGATCTTTCCCTATATTTTTTTCTGCCGCTTCAAAAAGTAATTTTTGAGTTGCCCATCGACCAATAAAAGATTTCACAATAGCTATACTATCTTGTTTTGAAGTTCCTTTTGGTACTAAATTTACGATATCGGATTCGTACAAATAACTTTTACCCACGCGCGCAATAGCTTTAGGTTCTCTTGGCGCTTTGAAATAATCGCACGAAGAAACCAATACTAAAAGTAAAATTATTTGAATCCAGTACTTCATTTAGTTATGCAACTGATTTTTTACTTTGGCAAACACATCTTGATTTACCTTAATAGTAAATTCTTTCTTTAATTCATCTACCCAATTATTCTCTAGATATTGCTGATAATCGCTAATAACTTTTCCTTTACATTCAGACAGCTCTTTTGAACCAGCAGGCTTTACATCTGAAATGTTTACAATAAAAAAGTATTGATCTTTTGAAACAACAGTAGTTACCCCTTTTGGCAAATCTTTAAATTGAGATAAAACATCATAATCTTCTTCATACATTCCTGATTTTGACATGATATTTACTTTCCCATCTTTATTTAATTGCTCTTTGATGTATTCTAAAGATTTCCCTTTTTTCAAAAATTTTTGCGCTTTCTCAACAACTTTACTATCCGTTGATGATAAAATATCAGCACTATATCGTTTTTTCCATTGATAGTTTTTGATGTTGTTTTTAAAATAATCATTTAATCCTATAGTATCATTTTTAGCTCTGTTCCAAATTTCTTTTTCCATCAAATCAAAAAGCAATAAACCATCTCTGTATTCATCCATTACATTTTTAAATTCTGAAAATTCATTTTCTAAATTATCATTATAATAAGCTATTAATTGCTCATCAACAAATTTTTCAAACAATTCGTCTACTAATCTAGCAACAGGTTTTGTTTTAATATTTGACTTTTGTTTTGAAGCAATAAAATCTAAAAATACTTTAGAATTAATCTTTCTATCTTTATTGATGGTTAAAACAACCCCATTTAATTCTTTTGATTTTTCAGGAACAACCCAAGTTTGAGTGTAAAACTCATCATTAACTGCTCCTTTTATTGCTGCAATTAATTTTGAGTCTTTAGTAAATGTATATTTTGCTCTTAATTTTTTAGCCAACGAATTCGTAATTAATAAAGAACGTTCGTCTTTTCTGATTTTTTCCTCTAATTCAAATTTCATATCGTCAAATGTACGAACAGGATGCTTCTCGATTAATTTAACAATATGCCATCCAAATTGTGATTGAAAAGGAACTGAAATTTGATTTTTATCTTTTAACTCAAAAGCTACATTTTCAAATTCTTCTGAGCTCAACTGTCCAGAACCAAAACGTTGTAAAACACCACCTTTAGAAGATGATGATTTGTCTTCAGAAAATTGTTGTGCTAAACTTTCAAAACTTTCTCCTTGTTGAATTTTTTTATAAATATCATCAATAGTAGTTTTTGCTTTTTCATTTTGAGCAGCATCATTTTGTTTTAAAATCATAATGTGTGCCACTGTAACTTCTCCTCTATTTACTCTCTTATCAATAACTTTTATGATGTGGTATCCAAAACGAGTACGAAAAGGTTTTGAAATTTGACCTGATTTAGTTTTGTAAGCTGCATTTTCAAAAGGATATACCATTCTGAAAGCTGAAAAATAACCTAAATCACCATTGTTTTCTTTTACTGAAGGATCTTCAGAAAACTGTTGTGCTACTTTAATAAAATCTTCGCCAGCATCTAATCTTTTCTTAATATCAAGAACTTTATTATATGCTTTTAAGGTGTCTTGAGGCGATGCTCCTTCATCTACTAAAACTAAAATATGAGAAGCTCTAACTTCTTGTTGCATTCTATCATAAGCTTCATGCACCAATTCGTTGGTAACTTTAGAATCATTTACATAATTCTTTGACAATTGATTTCTATACGATTTTAATTCGTTCTGATAATTTGTACCATTTTGCAAACCAATTTTATTTGCCTTTTCAACTTTTAATTTATATCCCAAAAACAAATCTAAATATTTGTCTAAATCTTTCTGAGAATCATCTTTTACTAAATCTAAATTTTTATTGTACACTCTAACGAATTCATCTGTATAATAAGGATGATTATCAATAGTAAATAAAACTTCCTTAGTTTGAGCCAATAAAAAACTCGGAGCTATTAAAAAAACAAAAATAAGTAGGCGACTAATTTTCATATAAATCATACATTTTAAGTTGTAATCGACAAAAATAACAATTCGAGACTATTTCACAACATTTATAAGCGACTATTAACAGAAAATTCTGCAAAAAAAAGTTACTTTTGCACAAAATTTTGAATAATGAGTTTTATAGAAGAAATAGCAAGAAGACGAACTTTTGGAATTATCTCGCATCCCGATGCTGGTAAAACGACTTTAACTGAGAAATTATTGTTGTTTGGTGGCGCTATTCAGGAAGCTGGTGCTGTAAAAAGTAATAAAATTAAAAAAGGAGCTACTTCCGATTTCATGGAGATTGAAAGACAAAGAGGAATTTCGGTAGCGACTTCTGTTTTGGCTTTTAACTATCAAAATAAAAAAATCAACATCTTAGATACGCCTGGTCACAAAGACTTTGCGGAAGATACTTTTAGAACTTTAACTGCAGTTGATAGTGTTATCGTTGTAATCGACGTTGCAAAAGGGGTTGAGGAACAAACCGAAAAATTAGTAGAAGTTTGTAGAATGCGAAACATTCCTATGATTGTTTTCATTAACAAATTAGACCGTGAAGGTAAAGATGCCTTTGATTTGATGGACGAAGTGGAACAAAAACTAAAACTTCGCGTAACTCCATTGAGTTTTCCTATTGGAATGGGATATGATTTTAAAGGTATTTACAATATTTGGGAAAAGAACATCAACCTTTTTGAAGGTGATAGTCGTAAAAATATTGAAGAAACGATAGCTTTTGACGATATCAATAATCCAGAATTAGAAAAGATTATTGGCGAAAAACCAGCAAATCGCTTACGTGAAGAATTAGAATTAATCGAAGAAGTATATCCAGCATTTAGCCGTGAAGAATATTTGGCTGGCGATTTACAACCGGTTTTCTTTGGTTCGGCTTTGAATAATTTTGGAGTTCGTGAGTTATTAGACTGTTTCGTTGAAATTGCACCAACACCAAGAGCAAAAGAATCGGATACTAGATTAGTTCATCCGGAAGAAGAAAAATTAAGCGGATTTGTATTTAAAATTCATGCTAACATGGATCCAAAACACAGAGACCGTTTGGCGTTCATTAAAATTGTATCGGGAACGTTTGAAAAAAACAAACCGTATTTACACGTACGTTTAGGAAAGAATTTAAAATTCTCGAGTCCGAATGCATTTTTTGCTGAGAAAAAAGAGATTGTTGATATTTCATATCCTGGTGATATCGTAGGTTTGCATGATACCGGAAACTTTAAAATTGGCGATACTTTAACCGAAGGCGAAATCATGAATTTCAAAGGAATTCCAAGTTTCTCTCCAGAGCATTTTAGATATATCAATAACGCTGATCCATTAAAATCGAAACAATTAGAAAAAGGAGTTGACCAGTTAATGGACGAAGGTGTTGCCCAATTGTTTACCTTAGAAATGAACGGAAGAAAAGTCATTGGAACCGTAGGAGCGCTTCAATACGAAGTAATTCAATACCGTTTAGAGCACGAATATGGTGCGAAATGTACGTATGAAACTTTCCCCGCGTTTAAGGCGTGTTGGGTAAAACCACAAGATCCTAAAAATGTTGAATTTGCCGAATTTAAGCGTGTTAAGCAAAAATTCTTAGGTCATGATAAATATGGGCAATTGGTTTTCTTAGCAGATAGTGACTTCTCTATTCAAATGACGCAACAAAAATACCCAACAGTTGAATTATTTTTTACTTCAGATTTTCAAAAAAGATAATTTATTAGTATTATTGCACTATAATTAGATAGAGCCCCCCAAATTTAAAAAATATGAAATCAAACCTATTCAAACTCTATGCAACACTTATGATGGCTTTTGTAAGCTTCTTAAGTTTTGCGGATCCAATTGATCCACCTGCGGATGATGATCCACCACCAGCACCAATTAACACAAAATTAATTTGGTTAGCAGTTGCAGGAATTATCTTTGTTTACTTTTATTTTAGAAAACAAGCGAAGACTACAAGTCAAAACTAAAAATAAAAAAAGCCATTTCAAACGAAATGGCTTTTTTGTTTTATAAATCAGTTCATAAAAACTGTACCATAACAAAAAAATCACTCTTCTTCTTTAAAAAAAAGGGGTTCTAAATAATTTAAAATTAAGTGATAAATCATGAAAGATTTAGTTTCAAAATTTTTATAATATTCTTTTTTCATTAAAACTGTTTCTTCTTGACAAACTTTTTCTAAATCATCTAAACTTATATCCAAAATATTTAAATTCTTCATTTCTTTTTGAGCATAAGAATTTGCTTGAAAATAATTAGGTTCGTAGATAAATTTATAATAAGCCAAATTATAATCACTATTTAAAGATGTATTAAAAAAACAATACTTAAACTTCAAATCTCTATCCAATACAACTATTGGAATGTCATTATCAAAGTATAAAAAAAACTCTGCAATATTATTTTTTCTATTTACTGAAACATCCCTTGATTCATAATTTCCTAAAAAATAAAATTCTTGTTTTATTTCGTTGTAAATTAACAATTCATTCGAAACTCCTGAAATGCCTAAATCAAATTTTTCGTTTTTTTTATTTAACTCCTTATTCAGTTTATTGAATAATTCAGATGGCATAAGAAAAAAAACAGTAAGATGTTCTCTTTTTTGTAATCCGAATAAGTACAATGAATCAACATTTCTTTTAAAGAAATAATTTTTATTATCAATTTTAAAATTTAAAACATCACCTTCTATTTTAGTTTTTTTATCTAATTTAAATGTTGTTCTATTTAATGAATTTATTACGTCATTAGCCGTAACATGTTGTCCATAAAAACATGCTACCTTTAAAATAAAAAGGAATAAAAATATTTTTTTCATATTAATACATTTCTCTAATAACAAATCTAACAAAAAAAGACCTGAAAAATTTCAGGTCTTACTATTTATTCTTGTCTTATTTATTTCTCTTCTGCTCTCTTGCTAATAACGTATTTTTCAACAACATCGCAATTGTCATGGGTCCTACTCCACCTGGAACAGGCGAAATGTAGGATGCTTTTTTAGATACGTTTTCAAAATCTACGTCACCTACAATTCTGTATCCTTTTTCAGTAGTTTCGTCTTCTACTCTTGTAATTCCAACGTCGATTATTACTACATCGTCTTTAACCATTTCTGCTTTTAAGAAATTGGGAACACCTAATGCAGAAATAATAATATCGGCTTGAGACGTAATTTGGTTGATATTTTTAGAATGACTGTGTGTAACCGTTACCGTTGAATTTCCAGGAAATCCTTTTCTTCCCATTAAAATCCCCATTGGTCTACCTACGATATGACTTCTTCCGATAACTACGGTGTGTTTCCCATCGGTTGGAACATTATATCTTTCTAATAATTCTAAAATTCCAAAAGGTGTTGCTGGAATAAAAGTAGACATATCCAACGCCATTTTTCCAAAATTTTCTGGATGGAAACCATCTACATCTTTACTTGGATCGATTGCTTCAATGATTTTTTGGGTATCGATTTGTTTTGGCAAAGGCAACTGAACAATGAATCCGTCAATATCATCATTTTCATTTAACTCTTTAATTTTTTTCAACAATTCAGTTTCAGAAGTCGTGCTTGGCATTTTAATCAAAGTTGATTCAAAACCAACTCTTTCACACGATTTTACTTTGCTTCCAACATAGGTTAAACTCGCTCCATCGTTACCAACAATAATGGCTGCTAAATGAGGAACTTTTTCTCCATTAGCTTTCATTTGCGCTACCTCAGCAGCAATCTCATTTTTAATATCTTCCGATACCTTTTTTCCGTCTAAAATTTGCATTTGTTTTTTGTTTCAGGTTTAACTTCGTTCTGTTCGGCTTTGCCTCGAGTTGTGTTTTGGAATTAAAGTTGTGTGTTTTCCAAAACAAATAGTTAGTATATTTAAAAAAATAAGGCTTAAACTCGAAAATTTAAACCTTAAACTGTAATTTACATTTTTGGCATTCCGCCTTTCATTCCAGCCATAGCTTTCATCATATTTTTTCCGCCACCGCCTTGCATCATTTTCATCATTTTACTCATTTGGTCGAATTGTTTCATCAATTGGTTGACTTGCTCAATTTTTGTTCCCGAACCTTTTGCAATTCTGTTTTTTCGCTTTACATCAATTAATGATGGTTTGCTTCTTTCAATTGGTGTCATTGATTGGATGATAGCTTCGATATGTTTGAATGCATCGTCTTCAATTTCTACATCTTTTAATGCTTTTCCAGCTCCAGGAATCATTCCAACAAGGTCTTTCATGTTACCCATTTTCTTGATTTGCTGAATTTGAGCTAAGAAATCATCAAAACCAAATTCGTTTTTAGCGATTTTCTTTTGTAATTTTCTTGCTTCTTCTTCGTCGTATTGCTCTTGTGCTCTTTCTACTAAGGAAACAACGTCTCCCATTCCCAAGATTCTATCCGCCATACGATTTGGGTAAAACACATCGATAGCTTCCATTTTTTCACCTGTACCGATGAATTTAATTGGTTTATTTACTACCGATTTAATCGAAATGGCAGCTCCACCACGTGTATCACCATCTAACTTCGTTAAGATAACTCCGTCAAAATTTAATCTATCGTTGAAAGCTTTTGCTGTATTTACTGCATCTTGTCCAGTCATCGCATCCACAACAAATAATGTTTCGTGTGGCTCAATTGCTTTATGAACATTTGCAATTTCGTTCATCATTTCCTCATCAACTGCTAAACGACCAGCGGTATCGACAATTACAACATTGAAACCATTTGCTTTAGCATGTTTGATTGCGTTTTGAGCAATTTCAACTGGATTTTTATTTTCTGGCTCTGAATATACTTCAACACCAATTTGCCCACCCACTACATGCAACTGATTAATTGCCGCAGGACGATAGATATCACAAGCTACCAATAAAGGTTTTTTGTTCTTTTTTGTTTTTAGAAAGTTGGCTAATTTTCCAGAAAAAGTAGTTTTACCAGAACCTTGTAAACCCGACATTAATATTACTGTTGGATTTCCAGAAAGATTAATACCAGCAGCATCACCACCCATTAATTCGGTCAATTCATCTTTAACAATTTTAATCATTAACTGACCTGGCTGTAACGTAGTTAATACGTTTTCACCAATTGCTTTTTCTTTTACTCTTGTAGTAAAATCTTTGGCAATTTTAAAGTTAACGTCGGCATCTAATAATGCTCTACGCACTTCTTTTAAAGTATCGGCAACATTTACATCGGTAATTTTACCATGACCTTTTAAAATATGAAACGCCTTATCTAATTTATCGCTTAAATTATCAAACATAATTTTGAATTTGTGTAATGAAGTGCAAAGATAAGATAAAGTTATAAAGTTGCAAAGTGAGAAAATGGGTTTGTTCTAAATAAAAAAACCAGCCGTAAAAGCTGGTTCTAATCTTATTTAAAATTTGTTAATCTTTCTCAAAAGTTAGGTAATCAATACTACCATCACCTCCACTTACATGTTTTAGTTCGATTTTAGTCGTAGTTCTAGAAATAACCCTCCAATCTTCGCTGATTTCTTCAAATGGTCCGTCAAGTGCCGTAAACATCATATCTAATTTGGTATAACCACTATCAGTATACGTACTCCAATCGCCTGATTGGGTTGTTGAACCATTGGTTGCCGATAAAGAACCATCAGCTCCGAAGGTAAAACTATAACCTGAATAATTACTGGTTTGTACTACATCGTTCTCTTTAAACAAAGTTACAATCCATTGACCATCAGTTACAGTCGAAGTAATTTCTGTAGGATTTGACACTTCTGTAGAAGTATCATCGTCATCACTACAACTTATGCTTGTAAATAGTAACAAGGATAAAATTGAGATTAGTTTAAGTTTTTTCATGATTTTTGTTTTGTTTAGTAACGCTAAATTATAAAAAAAAGTATGCCATTAATCTTGAATCTTAAATACTTTTCTCAAAATATCTTCCATCAAACACCATTTGGTAATGGAGGATTGTAATAAATTGGCTCCTACAAAAATGGTAAACCAAAACCAGTTTTCGTTAACATACATTCCTAACAACACACTTAATATGATGAAGGTTCCTGCTATTGCTCTTATTAATCTGTTTATCATAATATTATTCATTTTATTCAAACCTAATCGGTTTATTATTAATTATTTTTCTCCCATTTTTNNATGGAACAACTATTAATGTTAATAATGTTGAAACAATTGCACCCGCCACTAACGAAATTGCTAATCCTTGGAAAATTGGATCAAATAAGATGATGGAAGCTCCTATCACAACCGCTCCAGTGGTTAATAAAATTGGTGTAGTTCTAACAGCTCCAGCTTCAATAATGGCTTGTTTCATAGGAATACCATCGTTTAAACGAATTTCGATAAAGTCAATTAGTAAGACCGAATTTCGAACCATAACTCCAGCCAAAGCAATCATTCCAATGAACGAAGTTGCTGTAAAGAAAGCTCCTAAAACCCAGTGACCTAATACAATTCCGACTAATGAAAGTGGAATCGCAACCATCATTACTAATGGTGTTTTGAAGTTTTGGAACCAACCCACAATCAACATATAAATCACAATAATTACGACTAAGAACGCAGCTCCTAAATCACGGAACACTTCTAAAGTAATTTGCCATTCGCCATCCCATTTTACGGTGAAATCACTTTCGTCAGAAGGAGCATCCATGTATAATTCGTTTACTTTATACCCTTTTGGCAATTGCATTTTTTCCAACTTCTCATTCATTCCTAAAATCGCATAAACCGGACTTTCTAATGCTCCTGCCATATCGGCTAAAACATATACCACGCGTTTTTGATCTTTTCTGTAAATCGTGTTTTGTAATGTATCCGTTGTAACTTTTACCAAATCGTTCACCGGAACCACATTGCCACGACTGCCTTTGATTTTTAGATTTTGAATATCTTGAATCGATGTTTTGTCTTTGTCTTCCAATGATAATGTGATACCCACAGGATTATTCGAACGTTCATCGTATAAATTAGAAACTGGCATTTCTCTTAACAAATACGTTAAGTTACCAACTACTTGCTGTGGGGCGATTCCATTTAACATGGCTTTTTCTCTGTCAACTTCTAATTTGTATTCTACTTGAGGTGCTTCTACCATCCAATCAGTATCTACTACGTCAGAAGTAGTTTCCAAAATGGTTTTCACTTGGTTCGCAACTTTGATTTGGTCTTCATAATTTGGTCCGTAAACCTCAGCTACTAAAGTTGATAAAACTGGTGGTCCAGGTGGAACTTCTACAATTTTCACATTCGCACCATATTTTTTTGCAATTTTTTGGACTTGTGGACGTACAACTTTTGCGATATCATGACTTTGTAAATCTCTATCTTCTTTGTGTAGTAAATTCACTTGAATATCCGCCATATTACTTCCACCACGCATATCATAATGACGTACCAAACCATTGAAAGTTATAGGAGCCGATGCACCTACATAATTCTGATAATCCACCACTTCAGGAACCGTTGAAAGATATTGCGCAATTTCTTTGGTAACCGCTGCTGTTCGTTCTAACGTAGTTCCTTCTGGCATATCGATTACGACTTGGAATTCGTTTTTATTGTCAAAAGGCAACATTTTCACTGCAACTGATTTTGTGAAAAACATCAAAACTGAACCGATTAACAAAACACCTGTAACCAAAAACATTAGATTACGTTTTTTAGAATTGTCTAAAAGCGGCTCTTCAATTTTTTTGTAAATTCTATAAATCCAAGAGGTTTCTAAACCTTGTTCTTCTTTATGTTCTTGCTCGTCTTTTTCGTGTAATAAATGGTATCCCAAATAAGGTGTAACTGTCAAAGCCACAAACAACGATAATATCATCGCAATCGAAGCACCAATTGGCATCGGACTCATGTAAGGCCCCATCATTCCTGATACGAAAGCCATTGGTAAAATAGCTGCAATTACAGTAAAAGTCGCTAAAATCGTTGGGTTTCCTACTTCATTAATGGCATAAATAGCCGCTTGTTTGAACGGCAGTCGCTTCATTTTGAAATGACGATGCATGTTTTCTGCAATAATAATACTGTCGTCTACTACGATTCCTACCACAAAAACTAAGGCAAAAAGCGTGATTCGATTCAAGGTATATCCCAACAAATAATAACTAAATAAAGTCAAAGCAAAAGTCAATGGAACAGAGAAAAACACTACTAATCCGCCTCTCCAACCCATGGCTAACATTACTAAAACAGTTACTGCAATAATGGCAACACCCAAATGCAACAACAACTCACCGACTTTGTGCGAAGCTGTTTCTCCATAGTTTCTAGAAACTTCAACATGCACATCGGCTGGAATTACATTTTTCTTTAAAGCTTCTACTCGTTCCAGAATTTTCTCTGAAATTTTCATTGCATCCGCACCTTTAACTTTTGCAATTGAAATGGTTACGGCTGGATATTCTGAATTGTGTTTTGCAAATTTTTCATTCGCTTTTCCGTATCCAAAAGAAACATAATTCTTAGGTGTTTGCGGTCCGTCTTGAATGGATGCGACTTGTTTTAGATAAACGGGCATATTATTATTTACGCCAACCACCAAGTTTTCTACATCTTCCGAAGTGGATAAAAATTTACCTGTAGTAACTAAATATTCTGTATCATTTTGTACAAAACTTCCTGATTGCGAACTTCCGTTATTGGCTTGAATCATTTGCATAATGCTCAACGCATCTACACCATTTTCACCCATTTTATCTTTGTCTAAAACTACTTTTAGCTCGCGCGTTCTTCCTCCAATTTCTTTTGTAATCGCAACGTCTTTTACTTTTTCAACTTCCGAAGTAACTTCTTCTGCTATTTGACGCAATTGAAAATCATCATATTTTTCGCTCCAAAGCGTTAATCCTAACATCGGAACATCGTCAATAGAACGCGTTTTTACCATTGGTTGATAAACACCTTGTGGAAACATATTTTGGTGTTTCATCAATTCATCGTATAGTTTTACATACGAATCTTCGCTGTTTTCACCCACATAAAATTGCACAACCATCATGGCCTGACCGTTCATGGCCATACTGTGAATGTGCTCTACTCCTTTGATGTTAGAAATTACTTTTTCAAGCGGTTTGATGACTCTGCTTTCTACTTCGCTTGGACTTGCTCCTGGATAACCCACCATTACGTCGGCCATAGGAACATTAATTTGTGGTTCTTCTTCTCTTGGAATTAAGAACGAACTGTATGTACCAATAATCATCAACGCTACCATCAATAAAATGGTTAGTTTTGAGTTGATGAAAAAATTGGCTATTTTACCTGATATACCTTCTTGCATGATTTTATAATTTGATGATTTGAAAATTAGATAATTTGAAAATTGATAAAATCATCTTCAAATTTTCAAATGGACTCATTAATTAATTTGAACTTTAGCTCCGTTGAATAATTTTCCTTCAGCTGAAACGATGTATTGTTCTTCTGCTGATAATCCTGATAAAACTTCTACTTGATTCCCGAATGTTTTTCCGATTCGTAACCATCTTAGAATAGCTACATTGCCACTTCCGATAGTATAAATTCCTGTCAATTGACCTTGTTTTACTAAAGCGGTTTCAGGAACCATAACTACATCCGATTTCACAACAGTTGCTTCTTTTTTAGCCGTTGGGAATTGTACATTTACGAACATTCCAGATAAAATTTCTTTATCCATTTTGTCCAAAGTTACTTTCACTAAATATTGTCCACCTGTATTTTTTGCGGATAAACTCACTTCTGAAACTTTTCCAGCAACTTCTTTATTTAATGATTTTACATTGATTTTGACTGGCATTCCGTTTTTTACATTCGAAATATCACTTTCCGAAACCATTGCCGTTACTTGTAATCTTGAAGCACCTTCAATACTTACTAAAGGCATTCCTGGATTGGCCATATCGCCTTCTTTTACGAAAGTATTAGTTACCGTTCCTGAAAATGGAGCTGTAATATTTGAATACGAAAACTGCGCCATCACTTCATTACGCATTTGTTTAGCTGCTTCTAAACCTGCTTTTGCCATTTCGTAGCGTGCTGTCATATCGTCCAATTCTTTTTGCGAAGCCGATTGTTGTGCAAACAAATTCACAAAACGATCATAATCTTTTTTAGCATTGTTATAAGCTGCTGTTGCTTGTGTGATGGATGCGTCAACTTGTGCTTTTTTAGCTTGTAAATCGGTATTATTGATGCTTACCAAAAGTTGTCCAGCCGAAACATTTTGTCCCACTTTTACATTCACTTTGGTTACATATCCCATCATTCTGGTGCTTAAATTGGCACTGTTTTCTGATTCGATTTTTCCACTTGCTGTTATGTATGGACTAGTAGAATTTTCAGAATTTCCAGCCACTTTTACAGGAATTGCTGGCAAATCAGCTACATTTTCTTTTTTATCACTTCCACAAGAGGTTAAGATTAGTGATGAAATTGTTAGTATTGTTAGTATCTTTTTCATGTTGTTATTTTGTTAAAAATTGTAAGTATTGTTTGGTAAAGTTATATTCGAAAACGGCTTGCAAATGCTCTAATTCCTTTTGCGCCATTTGCGTTTCCGCCATTAATAAATCGGTTGTTTTTTCTAATCCTTGTGTGAATCTGTTTTGACGAATTCTAAAACCTTCTTGCGATTGTTCGAAAGCCAATTGTGAAAGATTCACTTTGTTTTCGGCATCTAGCAATTGACGATTGGTTTTGCTCAATTCTAACTGACTTTGCTTTTTGTATTGTTCGGTTTCGATTTCGGCTTTTTCAAAATCAGCTTTCGTTTTTTGCGTTTTTCCAATGGTTTTAAATCCATCAAAAATATTCCATGATAATTGCGCACCCACTAAATACCCTTTAGCTGAAGTTCCGAAAATATTTTGATCATATAATTCATAACTTCCAAAAGCATTTAATCGAGGTAAGAATCCAAATTTGGATGATTGAAACATTTTTTTATACGCTTCAGACGATTTTTGCATCGCTTGAATATCTTTTCTGGAATCAGAAATTGTTGTATTCATACTTTCGATTGCAATTGAATTGTCTAAAACTTCGGCAGGCTTGTAGGTTTTTCCAGCCATATCTTCGTTCAATAAAAACGCTAAATAATCGGATGCGTTTTGCATATTTGATTTGGCATATTGCAATTGATTTGTAATTTCATTCACACGAACTTGCACGTTTAACAAATCGGTTTTTTGCAACATTCCGTTTTTGAAATAGTTTTCAACCATTTTTAAATTGCCTTGTGCGGTTGTATTGGCTTTTTCCAAAACTTTGACTGCTTTGTAAGCCAATTGCAATTGCATGTATGCTTTTGAAACTTCCAATTCTAAATATTCCTTAGTTCGTTCCGTTTGTAATTGAAAAGCATCCATTTTTGCTTTAGCGGCTTGTCTTCCATATAAACCATCTAAATTAAAAAGAGGTTGTTGCACTTCAATTTTAGTGGCGAAGTTTTGAGTTACATCTGGATTATTCAACAACGCTGGATTAAAATCGGAAGCGGTTAAAATCTCCTGATTTAATTTCGAACCAAAAGCCATTAAAGGATTAGTTGTAGAAATTCCTGTGTGCGACACATTAATGTTGGGCAAAAAGAGTGCATTCGATTGACGATAATCAGCTTTAGCCGATTGAAATGATTTTTCAGCCACTTTGATTTGTAGGTTATTTTCAGTGACTTTTTGTAACAAATCATTTTTTGAAATCGTCAAAGTATCTTGTGCAAAAGCAGCACCAGTTACCATTCCTAATACGATTAATAAATTGACTTTTTTCATAATTAGTTTTATTCTTATTTTATATTACAAATGTACATTCGTAAAAAAAGGTAGTCGGTAACAAGAGTTACATAGCCTTGTGACAATTGTTACAAATGAAAAGAGCACCTCTTCAGATGCTCTTTTGCTAACCAATAAAACTAAAAACAATCATCAATTTATCAATGAATTGTTTCTCAAAATTATGTCTTTTCAAAAACCTACTCAGCAACATTTGTTACATAAAAAAACGCCCCGAAATAATCGAGGCGTCTTTATAAATATTGAGTATAAAACTATTCAGCTTTTTTCTCAGTAGCTTTTTTAGATGAACAACATCCACCTGATTTAGCTTCTGAACCACAAGATTTTTTTTCAGCAGTTGAACAAGATTTTTCCGTTTTAGCTGTTTCTTTTTTTGCTTTTTGTTTTGGCTCTTGAGCGTTAACATTCATTGAAAACATAAAAGCAGCTACTGCCATAATTGAAACTAATTTTTTCATTTTTTGTATTTTTAAATTGTTATTTATTTTTTTGTTCGTATTGTACTATGACAAATATATATAATTTTAGAAATAGTACTCTTAATTTTTTATTAATTTAACAGTTATCACTTTTTTATTACTTTTTGAGACACATAAAACTTGTCATCAAAAACAAAAGTAATTATCACAAACTCTGACTTAGCCGCGGCCAAACTAAAGTTCATGCTGTTTATTCCGGCACTTACATCTTCGATATCACCTTCCTCTACTATTTTACCATCTAAAGTAGTTAGTATATAATTGACTTTTGCCGAATATGGCATATCAAATTGAATTCTAACTGTATCATTTGATGTTGGATTAGGCGAAATCGTAAACGAAAACGGATTCTTACCATCAATTTGAGGCGTGCTCAACAACGGATTTTTCACTAATTTAACTTCATAAATCGTTGGGTCAGCACTCGTTAAATTCGTTTGATTATCCGTAAATGCTGAAGGAGAAGAACTTTGAATTCCTCCAAATAAATGTCCAATTACGAATTCATCCGCAGTAATATTCGATAATTGAATTACTTCATTTGAATAATGAGGTAAATTCTCATTCGGAATAAACTCAGCTCCAGCGCCTTTTAAATTTGGCATTTCAACAGGTAATTGATATTCAAGCAAACTTCCATCTGAGAAACGAGTAGTNNCGTTTTCACAAATGGAACCGTGTTATCTTGAATTAGATTTCCAGCTTGATAATAATATTGACTCATACCTCCAAAAAACAAATTGTGCATTCTGTTATTGGTAGCGTCGTACAAACAAGCCTTTCCACTGTGATAATTGCTTAAATATTGATTGAATTGCGTTTGCGGGAAATAACCACCTGCTTTTATATCAACTGGATACAAAAATGGCAAATCCACCGCAATTTGAAATACGCCAGATGAAATGGTGTACCCCAACTCTCCATTAGGAAAAATCTGAGGCAATAAATTATAATCGCGACGGTGCAAATGAACGGCATCTACAACTTCTTCATAATTGGCATAACTCAAACTCGCTCCCGAATTATCAATTGTAAATTTTTGGATGGCATTTGAATACGTTTGGGTAAACGTTGGATTGTTCATTGGGTTATATCTTCCATCAAAACGATGTCCGCCTACCAAATAAAACGTAGATTCAATTTTTGCCAATTGTCCACCTGTAATCGCAAAAACATCATTTGATATTTGTTTGAAATAGGATGTTATTGGAGTTCCAGCAATGATAGCATTTATCAAATTAGGCACATCAACTGAAGTCAAATTATTGAACGTTTTATGATCAGCAGCTGTTGTTGAATAAGCATATCCTCCAATAATAAACAAAGCATCTCCGTCTTGATGAAAATTCATATTCGTAGATTGCAATTGCTCTTTAATTCCTGTTGGAAGTGAATTTACTGAAGCCGACCAAGATTGTTGTGTGGCAATGTCTAACACATAAATATCCTTATTGTTTTGAGCATCTGGAAAAGCATTGAAAGGTTGACGCGCATGAACGCCATCTTTTCTTCCGCCAATAATTAGCCATTTTCCATTGTGTTGCGCAAAAGCATAAGAATGCAATCCTGGTAATCCAGAAACGGAAACAGGCGTTAACACCACATCGTATGCAAAGGTGCTTTGTGCTATTGATGACTGAAAAAAAGCCACCAAAAACACGATTAAAATATTTTTCATTTTACTCCATTATAAGTTAAGCTTGTGCACAAAACACAAACATGTAAATCAACTTGTTTAATTTAGGAAATGAAAAACTTCGGCGGATGCCAAATGGAATGTTGGTATTTAGAAATAAAGATTTTTTCGTAGTTCGATTGTTCTTTTTCTATTTGGAATTCTGGAAACGAAATTTCAGGTTTAAAATCTAATTCGGCTACAAATTGAACCGGACTAAAATTCAAACTCATGATGATTTTTCCTTTCTCACAACCCGAAGATGCAGAACCTGATTTATTACAAGTTTGTTCACAATTTTCACTCGCAAGCATTTTCATTGCCCTTACAGATGGCAACGTCACCAGAAGCAATAAGTAAAAACAAAGTATGTGAACTAAAAATTTCATTCAACAAATATATACAAACTTTAAAAACATTTGGTAACATTTGTTACACAAGAAATTAGGATGGTTTCTTTTTAAAAAAATCGCTTATCATATTAAACAGTAAACCTCCTAAAACGCCACCATACAAAGTGCTATTTAATGGTTTTGAAGTGATAGAACAGGTTCCGGAAACACATCCAACATAATGGTAATAAGCGTAGCCCGAAATTAAACCGATTACAACTCCAATTAATGTGATAATAATTACTTTTTTATTCATCTTGTTTTAAAAGTACAAAGTTACATTTCGTTCAAAAGTAAAATGGTAACAAAAGTTACTTAAAACTGAAAATAAATAAACGGTTGCGCACCTGCAGAAGCCGTAGCATAAACCACCCAATAAATCAAACCTAATAAAACAGCTTTTGCCACTAATGGTAGAGTTGAAAATGTTTTTTGCATACCAGCTAAAGTTTTTACTGGAACAAAATGCCAAACCACTCCAATAGCGATTAATAAAAAGACGTTTTTATAACCTAAAATGATGGTTTGCCATTGATTTAAATCGAAAGTTAATTTGGTAATATTATCTGCAATTTGAAATGCCGTTGCAAAATCTTTCGCTCTAAAAAACAACCAACAAAACACTACAAAATGGAAGGTTAAAATAACTTGTATAGTTCTAACGAATATATTTTTTGGCAATTTAATAAACTGACCAAAGAATTTTTCTACTACTAAAGCTAATCCGTGTAAAACACCCCAAACTACAAATTTCCATGAAGCACCGTGCCATAAACCTCCTAATAACATGGTCATGAATAAGTTGAAGTAGGTTCTGATTTTTCCTTTACGATTTCCTCCCATTGAGATATACAAATAATCGCGTAACCAAGTGGAAAGCGAAATATGCCATCTTCTCCAAAACTCGGTAATAGAACCAGATTGATAAGGCGTTCTAAAGTTATCAGGCAACCAAAATCCCATTAATAAAGCTAATCCAATTGCAATATCAGAATAACCAGAGAAGTCGCAATAAATTTGGATAGCATAACCATAGGAAGCCATCAAATTTTCGAAGGCTGTATAACTGTTTGGCGCATCAAAAACACGGTCAACGAAGTTGCTTGAAATGTAATCTGAAATAACTGCTTTTTTGATTAATCCGCCAATAATCAAGAATAAAGCACGATTGAAATCTTCTTTCGTAAGTTTTAATTTCTCATAAATCTGCGGAATAAAATCACTTGCTCTAACAATTGGTCCGGCTACTAATTGCGGGAAAAAAGAAACGAAGAATAAGAAATCCATGAAACTTTTCGTAGGTTCTAATTCTCTTCGATACACATCGATGGTGTAGCTTAACGTTTGGAAAGTATAAAATGAAATTCCGACAGGAAGAATAATGTCTTCAAACTTCATAGTTCCGTCGAAAAGTGAATTGTAATTATCAATGAAGAAATTGGTATATTTAAAATAAGCCAACATCCCTAGGTTAATCAACAAGCTCAATATCATATAAAATTTACGATAGCCTTGTTTGGCTTCTTCATAAATTAATCGCGATAAAGCATAATCCACTACCGAAGAAAAAATCAACAATCCAAAATAGATTCCACTTGATTTATAATAGAAAAACAAAGAAAACAAAACCACATAAGTAATGCGGAAATAATGGGTTTTGCGGGATAAAATATAAATCACGTAAAAAACCAGGAACAAACCAAGAAACAAAGCACTATTGAATAAAAGCGGTTGTTTTGGATTGAATAAAAACCAATTTTTAATGGTGGCTAAATCGATATTCCCTACATTTTCAAGAAACCAATTTTGTATGCTAAAAAGTGCTTTCACTACTGCTTTGTCGATTTAAATAATTCGTATGATTGTAAAAAGGCTTCAAAAAACAAATCGCCTTGTTTTTCATATCCTGCTTTTGAATAATGTACCTTGTCTCTTGCCATATATCCTTTTGCTGCATTTCTACTTATTGCTTTATTACCTCCAAAAACTTGAAGTAAATCCCAAACAGCATAATTTTTTACATGCGCATTTTCTTCAATGAATTCGGCATATTTTTCAATAAATGTATTTTTATATTTTCGATGTAAAACCGAAGGTGGTGACGTCATTACCAAAACACAAGCTTGCGGATTTTTATCTTTAATTCCCTGAATCATTTGGTTCAAATGAGCAAAATATTGGTCGCCAGATTGTTTATCAAAACTCTCATTGGTTCCCAAAGAAATAATCACTAAATCTGGATTTAAAGCGGGCAATTGCTCATTGAACAATCTGAATTTATTATAATCTGAAGCTTTCGCACCATTTACTCCAATACTGTGATAGATGACACCTGAATTATCATTTTCTAAAACCAAACCGTTCAAAGCAAAATCATCAATTTCTTGATTTGGAACGATGGCAATTTTATCTAAAGGTGTTTCCGAAATATAATCGTTTGAAAATGGTGAAGGTTGTAATTCAATTGGAATATATTCCGTTTTTGTACTGGTTTTCGATTGTGTTCCTTTAGTTGGAATCGTCAAAACTTTTCCATCGCGAATCATATCGCTTTTTAAACCGTTTGCTTTTTTCAAAGCTTTTAAAGAAACGTTGTATTTGTCTGCAATTCCTCCTAAAACTTCACCTGGTTTTACTTTATGCGTAATTTTTTTCGGAACTTTTCGTTCAATGACAATGTTTTTATTAGATATTGAAACATCAAACAAGTTGACATTTTGAGGCGTAATCACTTTTAATTTCGTGAAATTATATTGGGCATCTTTTACATTCAATTGTATCGCAAAATCTTTTGAAGTAGTTTCCATAGAAAAACCGCTTAAACCAACTGGACGATTAGCATCGGCATACAAATTTCGAAAACTTTGAAAATTTCCAGAGGCTGAATAGCGAATTGGTGCGCTATTATTTGTCTTAGCTACGCTATATGGAAAAGTAAATCCAAAACCTCCATTTCCATATACTTTTTGAAACTGAGTACGAATTTTAGCCGTAAACAAATCCGCTTGAATATGCGAATCGCCAATATGAACAATATTAATCTTACCCGATTTACTTTGTTCTAATTGATACATTTTCTCATAAAACACCAAAAGCGCATTCGGATTGTGAATGTCGTTTCCTGTAAAAGTAACCTCAATAGAATCAACTACGGGAATATCTACATAAACCGAGTCCATTGGCACCAATAAAGTATCTTGAGAAAATCCAAAAAAAGAAATCCCCAACAAAAGCATCAAAAATCTATTCTTCATAAACGGAATCTTTATTGATTATGACACTATCTTTCTTGATAGGGACTACTGGTTTTTTACGCTTCTTTCTCAATCCTTTATAGGTTTCATAGCCTTGATTTAATTGAGTAAAAATTAAATTTGCAGCTTCTTTGGCTCCTCTGTGATTAAAATGCGTGTAATCTTTATTAGCTCTGGCTGGCTCTTGTTCTACCCATTGAATCATAGAACCATCGCCACCCATTAACGTGTACATATTTACAAAACTCGATTCCGATTTAATAGCATATCGTTTTTGTGCTGTATTTAATGGCACTACGGCAGAATCGGTTTTCATTTCTAAATCGTATTTGGTAGATTTATCTGCAGTTGACACAATCAAAATAGAAACTCCGGGAAAACATTCTTTCAAATGGGCTACTACTTTTGCCATTCGTTTTTCGTACCAACCATAGTTTAACGAACCGTAATTTAAAACGTTAGCACCATATTGCAAAACGATTAAATCGTAATCTAATTTCGAATGAAATGCACGCATGGTTGCCACATCAAAACTTCCAATTGGCAAACCTGAATTTCCTCTATTCGAAAAATTATCTACATGAACCCCTTTTCCGTCATCAAAATTGAATCCGTAAATTGGAATAGAATCGGCTTGTTTGAAATTGACTTTGATACTTTTTAAATTTCCTTCTGATAAGGTTAAGGTATTAACCAATTTATTAGGCGCCAATTTCTTAACAATAGTATCGGTGCCCGAGATGTAAAACACTTTTCCTTCTTTATTCGACGAACTTCCGTAGAATAAGGTTGGACGAGGTAAGTCTGAAGCAAATCTTGTTTTGTTGGCTTTGTATTTTACCCAAGCTACATTTGCAGTATCATTCGCATAAAACACATGTCCGTTTACACCAAATGGATTGGATGGACGCTTTACTTTTAAATATGATTGTGTTTTCCAGTTTCCAGAAAATTCGTGAGTAATTGAACTACGAGAAGTAGCTGATTCCGATGTAATATTCACAAATCCAACACCTTGTCCACCAAATTTTTCTTGTAAATACGTTCTAAAATCTTTTACAATTAAATCGCCATCCGTCATCGAATCACCAAAATAAGCAATACGAACATTACCTTCTTTTTTGGTTTCTAATTGAAATAGCTTTTCAAAAAATGTCGCTAAATATTGATTTCCGGTATATTCTTCAAAAGTTTCCGCTGGAAATTGAATACCGTTTACAACTTTGTAATCGATAATGGTTTTTGCCATCGAATCTTCGGCAACGTCACCCTCATCTTCAGCAATCGCTTCCAAAAGCAAACTATCAACCACTACATTTTTAGAATTAAAAGTGCTTTCTGTAAATAATTTCTTGGGTAATAACGTCTTGAATGCCAAAAAAGACAATCCAGAAACGATTACCACGATTAAAGTTTGAAAAAAATATTTTGATGTATTCACTTAATTTTTCTTGCTGTATTTAAAACTCCTAATTCGTATTTTCAACTTCGCTCTTTTAACTACATTCTTTCTGGAACTTCAATTCCTAATAACTGAAATGCATTTTTTATTGTGTTTCCAACCGATTTTGACAATTGTACACGGAACACTTTTTTGTCGTGATTTTCTTCTCCTAAAATTGAAACTTGTTGGTAGAACGAATTGAATTCTTTTACCAAATCATACGTATAATTCGCAATCAACGCTGGACTATGATTCTCAGCCGCATTTTGAATTACTTCAGGGAATAATTGCACTTGTTTGATTAATTCTTTCTCTTTTTCGTGTAATTCTAATCCTGAAATTGAAATCGAAGTATCAAAATCGGCTTTTCTTAAAATCGATTGAATACGAGCGTAAGTGTACTGAATAAATGGTCCTGTATTTCCAGCAAAATCAACTGATTCTTCTGGATTGAACATCATTTGTTTTTTAGGATCCACCTTCAACATATAATATTTCAAAGCTCCTAAACCTATTGTTTTGAACAACACCGCTTTTTCTTCTTCAGAATAACCGTCTAATTTCCCTAATTCTTCCGAAATAGTTTGCGCTGTCGTAGTCATTTCAGCCATTAAATCATCAGCATCTACAACGGTTCCTTCACGCGATTTCATTTTCCCAGAAGGTAATTCAACCATTCCGTACGATAAATGATATAAGCTATCTGCCCAATCAAATCCTAACTTTTTCAAGATTAAGAACAATACTTTGAAATGGTAATCTTGTTCATTTCCTACTGTGTAAACCATTCCACCAACATCTGGAAAATCTTTCACACGTTGAATAGCTGTTCCAATATCTTGTGTCATGTAAACCGCTGTTCCGTCAGAACGAAGCACGATTTTTCTATCTAAACCATCCGCCGTTAAATCAATCCAAACAGAACCATCAGGGTCTTTCTCGAAAATGCCTTTTTCTAAACCAAATTGCACTACTTCTTTTCCAAGTAAGTATGTATTTGATTCATAATAATAGCTATCAAAATTTACGCCAAGGTTTTTGTACGTTTGTTCAAAACCATCATACACCCATTGGTTCATGGTTTTCCAAAGTTCAATAACTTCTGGTTTTCCATTTTCCCAATCTAAAAGCATTTGTTGTGCTTCTAAAATTGATGGTGCTAGTTTTTTTGCTTCGTCTTCAGTTTTACCTTGAGCGATTAATTCCGAAATTTCTTTTTTGTATTGTTTGTCGAATTCAACGTAGAAATTTCCAACCAATTTATCACCTTTCAATCCTGTTGATTCTGGTGTTTGTCCGTTTCCGAATTTTTGCCATGCCAACATCGATTTACAGATATGAATTCCTCTATCGTTGATAATTTGTGTTTTGTATACTTTTTTCCCAGAAGCTTTAATGATTTCGGCAACCGAATAACCCAATAAGTTATTACGAATGTGACCTAAATGCAAAGGTTTATTAGTATTTGGCGAAGAATACTCTACCATAACCGCCTTTTCTCCTTCTTTTGGAGCTACAAAACCAAATGTCTCGTTGTTTTTAATTGTATTAAAAAATTCCACATAAAAAGCATCTGAAATGACGATATTTAAAAATCCGCCTACCACATTGAACTTAGCCACTTCATTTACGTTTGCCACTAAGTAATTTCCAATCTGATTTCCGATTTCAACTGGGTTGCCTTTTAATGCTTTTACCAAAGGAAAAACTACCATAGTAATATCACCTTCAAACTCTTTCCTAGTAGCTTGAAATTCAACTTTTTCGATAGAAATATTGAACAATTCGAGAACCGCTTTTTGGATGTGTGTTGTTAATGTGTGATGTAATGTCATTTTACCTTATTTTTTTGAACGTGCAAAGGTAAGAATTTTGATAATAGAATGATGAAATAAAATTTCAGAAATCGCCTTCAAATGTTAAAAAAAATATAATTAGCAAAAATACTGTAACAATTAACAAATGTTGAAGTCTACTAACCACAATCATCAATCATTTTAATTAAAAACAAACAAATGAAACTTAAATTAATTATTACCTGCTTCTTGTGTTCCATTGCTTTTGGATTTGCACAAAATTCGGGAAGCATTAAAGGTAAAGTAGTTGACAAAAAGACAAATGAGCCTTTACCGTACGTAAACATTATTTTAAAAGATAATGACAAGATTGTTACAGGAGGTGTAACCACAGAAGATGGAAATTTTACAGTTAACAAATTAGCATTACAAAAACACACAGTTGAAATTCAATTTATTGGTTATACAACTGTAGTTAAAAACATTGATTTGACTGCTGATGCCAATCAAAACTTAGGAACAATCGCTATTTCTGAAGACGTTTCAGAATTAAAAGATGTTGAAGTTGTGGCAGAACGTTCAAACATGGTGCAAAAAATTGATAGAAAAGTAATTAATGTTGGAAAAGATTTAATTGCTTCAGGTACTACAGCTTCTGAAATTATGAATAACATTCCAACTGTGAGTATCGACCCTCAAACGAAAGAAATTAGTATGAGAGGAAACACCAATGTACGCGTACTTATCGACGGAAAACCATCGAATGTTTCCGTGGAGCAATTGTTACAACAAATTCCTTCGGCATCGATTAAACAAATTGAATTGATTACCAATCCATCTGCAAAATACAACCCAGAAGGAATGAGCGGAATCATCAACATCATTTTACATAAAAATTCACAAGATGGTTTTAATGGCTCTATCAATACTGGAGTTACTTTCGGAATTACGCCAAAAACCAACTCGGCTTTGAACATGAATTACCGTGTAGGAAAAGTAAATTTTTATACCAACTATGGTTTTAATCACGGAATTAATGCCAACAATGGTTTTGTAGAAAGCGAAAGACCCACTCAAGAAAATCGTCAAGATTTTAATTTCAGAAATAAAAATAATTCGCATCTATTAAAACTAGGAATGGATTACTATATCAATGACAAAAACACGCTATCTGCTTACACCAACCAAAGTTTTACAAGTGGTTCTGGAACAGGTTTAACAACTGTAGTTTATGATGACCCTATTGCAAATAGAAATACAACACAGTTTTTTGGAAGTGATGGCGACAACAAAAACCAAACGTATGATGTTGTTTACAAACATGATTTTGATAAAAAAGATGAAAATTTAGAATTGCAATTTAATTATTCGCATACAGAAAATGATGAAAATACAAAGTATGACGAAACAATTTCAAATCCGAATTTTAATTTTGATAGAACCAATTTAGTAAAAGGAACAACTGATTATTTTCAGTTTAATGCCGATTATGTAAATCCGATAACTGAAACTACAAAATTAGAATTAGGAGTTGAAACGAGAATTCAGAATTCAGGTAACCGTTTTAACGATATTAATCCGAGTTTTACAAGTGCGAATAATTCGTTTGAATTTGGAAGAAATATCTATTCGGCTTATGCTAATGTTGGGAAGCAAATTGGAAAATGGAGTGGTCAACTTGGGGTTCGTTTAGAATATTTTGATTTAGATGCGAATTTTGCTATCAACGAAACAAATCCAAGTTTTACTGATGCTCAAAATATTTCTGACGACTTGTTTACAGCTTATCCATCAGCATTTTTAACATATACGGCAAACGATAAAAACTCATTCAATTTCAATTATTCAAGAAGAGTTGACCGACCAAGTATTGGACAAATTAGCCCAATTAGAGAATGGACAACGCCTTTAATGGAATCGAGAGGAAATCCAGGATTAGTTCCACAATTCACCAATTCTTTTGAAGTGAATTATACTAGAACTACAAAAATTGGTTCAATAACAAGTGGTGTTTTCTACAGAAGTATTTCGGATGAAATTTCAAGAGTGGTTTACAACGATCCAAACAATCCAAATCGTAACATTTTATCATATGACAATTTTGATAATAATGATGCCTTTGGAATTGAAACTTCTGGAAATTTAAAATTCACACAATGGTGGTCTGTTAATGCAAGTGCCGATGTGTATTTTAAAACGGCAAAAGGAACCGTACAAAATGCTAGTACAAATGCTTTAGAAAATGCAGAAGTAGATGTAACTACTTTTAACGCAAGAATCAACAATAGTTTTACGGCTACAAAAGATTTGCGTTTCCAATTATTTGGAATGTACAGAGGAAAAGACAGAGGATTACAATATGACAGAATGGAAATGTACAAAATGGATATTGGAGCAACCTACAACATCTTAAAAGGAAAAGGAACCATCACAGCTCGTTACAACGACGTTTTTGAAAATATGAACTTTGCTTTTGATGGTAATATTCCATTCAGACAACAAGGTGCTTTTTACTGGGAAAGTCAAACTTTTTATGTAGGATTCAATTACATTTTTGGTGGCGGGAAAAACCGTGCTTTAGCAAGAAAACAAAGAGATGCCAATGAAACACAAGGTGGTGGCGGAATGTTTTAATTTAGCGATTAGGCATTAGGCATTAGGCAAAAGTAAAAAAGCGTTCTGAAAATTTCAGAACGCTTTTTTTATAATAATCTTTTCTCTTGCTTCTTGCTTCTTTTCTCTTACTACCATCTAATAATAACACTTCCCCAAGTAAATCCAGAACCAAAAGCAGCTAAAACTACTAAATCACCTGATTTGATTTTACCTTGTTCCCAAGCTTCAGTTAAAGCAATTGGAATGGAAGCTGCGGTTGTATTTCCGTATTTTTGAATGTTATTAAAAACTTGGTCATCCTTTAAACGGAATTTCTGTTGAATGAATTGCGAAATTCTCAAATTTGCTTGATGTGGCACCAACATATTAATATCGGAAACTTGCAGATTATTCGCTTGTAAACCTTCGTTAATGACTTCGCTAAAACGAACTACTGCATTTTTGAAAACGAATTGTCCGTTCATGTAAGGATAATAACTCTCGTCATTTGGATCGTTATCAGCAATGATATCAGTTACCCAACGTTTTCCCATTCCTGGAGCAATTAACGATAATTCTTCTGCATGTTGCCCTTCAGAGTGTAAATGAGTTGATAAAATTCCTTTAGACAAATCTTCTTCTCTTGAAAGTACCGCTGCTCCTGCTCCATCACCAAAAATCACCGAAACTCCTCTTCCTCGAGTGGTCATATCCAATCCTGTTGAATGTAATTCAGAACCAATAACTAAAACGTTTTTATACATTCCGGTTTTGATGTATTGATCTGCAATTGAAATCGCATACACAAAACCCGAACATTGATTACGAACATCTAAAGCACCAACCGTTCTTAAACCTAAATCGCGTTGCACTAAAACACCAGGACCTGGAAAATAATAATCGGGGCTTAAGGTTGCAAATATGACAAAATCGATATCTTCTTTAGCTACTCCTGAACGCTCAATGGCAATTTTAGCAGCTTTTACACCCATTGATGTAGTTGTATCTTCTCCTCTTATGATATGGCGACGTTCTTGAATTCCGGTTCTTTCCTGAATCCACTCGTCATTGGTATCCATTTTTTTGGCCAAATCATCATTGGTAACAATATTATCTGGCACGTAATAGCCTAATCCTGATATTTTGGAATGAAACATAATTTATTTCTTTAATTAAATTTAGCCTGCAAAAATACAAACTTTAAGCGTATTTATTGAGCATATAAAAAAAGTCCAACTTATTTTTAAGTTGGACTTTTTTAATTTTTATACTTTATGCTGTTTGATCATCCGTTTCAGCGTCAGGAGCATTTTTTGCTACAGAAGCAATTCCGTTGTCTCTAGAAGCGGTAGTTTCGTACATTTCACTTGTACCAATGATTTGACCATTAGTCGCTTTCAAATTGAAATAATACTTTCCGTTTTTAGATTCCAAGCGATCAAAACGAGCATCATCTTGCGAATTTTTCTTAACCGATTCTACTCCGTTTAAACAAGCCGCTTTTGTAGTGTAACCTTCACTTGCCAAGATTTCTTGACCATTACCAGCTTTTAAGCTAAATTGAAACTCTCCGTTTTTTCTTGTTGAAATTACAAATTTTCCCATGTTTTAAAATTTTATTTTGAACTATTTTATTTACAAACGAATTATAAAGTTACAAAAAAAATTAACATATAATTTAAAAATTCTAAATTCTAAAAAATTAATTTTAGAGCTTAATATTCAAACCAACAAACATGAAATTAAGATTATTAACATTTGTGGCGTTTTTGGGTGCTTTTTTAAGTACATCGGCACAAGAAAATGTAACCTATCAAAAACCATCTCCTGAAATCTTAGCACTAGCAGATTACGAAAGAGCGCCTTCAGTAAGTATGGACACTAAAAAAGAGTACATGCTTTTAAGTTATCGAAACACCTATAAAACGTTAGACGACTTAAACCAAGAAGAAATGAAATTAGGCGGATTGAGAATTAATCCAGTAACCAATATTTCAAGTACGGTGACTTACATTAACAATCTAAAAGTCAGAAAAATTAAAGACAAAGCGGAAATTCAAGTGAAAGGTTTACCAGAAAATGCTCGAATTACCAATGTTTCTTGGTCACCAAACGAAAAGAAAATTGCTTTTACCAACACTACTAATAAAGGAGTTGAACTTTGGGTTTTAGATGTAGTTTCGGCTACAGCCAAAAAATTAACTGCTGATAATTTGAATGCGAATTTAGGAAATCCATTCAATTGGATGAAAGATAACGAAACGTTATTGGTTAAGGTTCTTCCTAAAGATCGTCCAGCATTAATTAATAGCGCTAAAGATTTACCAAAAGGACCAACGGTTTCTTTAAGCGATGGTTCAAAATCGCAAAATAGAACCTATCAAGATTTATTGAAAAACAAAACAGACGAAGCTAATTTTGATGCTTTAGTGACATCTGAATTATATAAAGTTTCGCTTTCTGGAAATACTACTTTATTTAAAACAGCTGATATTTATGCTGGCGAGAGTTTTTCTCCAGATGGTAATTATTTAATGTTAACTACGATTCAAAAACCATATTCTTATATTGTTCCAATGAGCCGTTTTCCACAAAAAACTACGGTTTATGATGCCAACGGAAAAGAAGTAAAAGTGGTAAATGAAGTTGCATTAACTGAAATTATGCCTAAAGGATTTTCATCGGTAAGAAAAGGTAAAAGAAGCATGGGTTGGAGAGCTGACAAAGCAGCAACTTTATATTTTGTAGAAGCTTTAGATGGTGGAGACCAAGCGGTAAAAGTGGATTTCAGAGACGAAGTGTTCTTATGGGAAGCACCTTTTACATCAAATCCAACAAGTCTAATCAAAACACAACAACGATATGGTGGTATCATGTGGGCAAATGACAACATTGCTATCGTTGCCGATTCATGGTATGACACTAGAAATACAAAAGCGTATTTATTTAATCCATCTAATTTAGCTATTGCTCCAAAAATTATTGAAGATAGAAATTCGCAAGATATTTACTCTGATCCTGGAAATTTCGAAATGAAAAAGAACGAATTTGGAAGATATGTAATTGCAATAGAAAACAATAAAGGCTACTTAATTGGCGCTGGAAATACTAAAGACGGACAGTTTCCTTTTATTGATGAATACGATTTCTCTACTTTGAAAAAAACGAGATTGTATACTTCTAACATGAAAGACAAAAAAGAAGACTTGATGTCAATTGAAGATTTCAAAAAAGGAGAAGTGTTGGTAATGATTCAATCGAAAAATGAATATCCAAATTACTATTTTAGAAATATTAAATCTAAAAATAAATTAACTCCGATTACCACTTTCAAAAACCCATTCGAAAGTATCAAAAATGTTCATAAAGAAGTCATCAAATACAAAAGAAAAGATGGTGTTGAACTTTCAGGAACTTTATATTTACCTGTGGGTTATGACAAAACGAAAAAAGAAAAATTACCTTTGTTAATTTGGGCTTATCCAGCAGAATACAAAGACAAAAATTCAGCTGGACAAAGTGATAAAAACCCTAACGAATTTACGTTTCCTAATTATGGTTCGTTTGTATATTGGGTAACCAAAGGTTATGCGGTTTTAGATGATGCTGCTTTCCCAATCATTGGTGAAGGTACAACAGAACCAAATGACACGTTCATTCCACAATTAGTTGCTAATGCTGAAGCTGCTATTGATGCAGTGGATAAATTAGGATATATTAATCGTAAAAAAGTAGCTATTGGAGGTCACTCATATGGTGCTTTCATGACAGCTAATTTATTAACACATTCTAATTTATTTGCTTGTGGAATTGCTAGAAGTGGTGCTTACAACAGAACATTAACTCCTTTCGGATTCCAAAGTGAGCAACGTAATTACTGGGATGTTCCTGGAGTTTACAACGGAATGTCGCCATTTATGAATGCAGAGAAAATGAAAACACCATTATTATTAGTTCACGGTGAAGCAGATAACAATCCTGGAACTTTTACATTACAATCAGAGCGTTATTTCCAAGCCTTGAAAGGATTAGGCGGACCAGCAAGATTAGTGATTTTACCAAAAGAAAGTCACGGTTATGTTGCCAAAGAAAACATTTTACATTTGTTATGGGAACAAGATCAATTCTTAGAAAAATATTTAAAGAATTAGCCCTTCGACAAGCTCAGGATGACATAAGAACATAGAATAAAGAAGATAGACCTTTGAATTGAAAGATTTGAAGGTCTATTTTATTTTCAAACAAACCACTTCCTCATTTTCAAGCAACTCATCACTCTCAAAAAACAAAGTTTGATTTTCGAATTTGGCTTCCATCAAATAATGACTTCCTCTGAAATAAGAATTAGCAATTTCAACTTTTAAATCGGAATTCATCACCACTTTTAATTGATGTGGATAAACAAATTTTAGTTCTCCGTTGATTTTAATTTCGTTAACATCGCCAAACAAAGAGGTTACATACTTATCTTTTGGATTTCCGTAAATGAATTTTGGAATTCCACTTTCTACAATTTTCCCCTCTTTAATAATCGCTACCTCATCTGCAAAAGCTAAAACATCAGTGCTATCATGCGTGGCTACAATACAAGTAATTTGTTGTTCTTTTAAATAGCCAAAAAACTTTCTTCTTAAGCTATTCTTTCTAAAATTATCAATGTGACTAAAAGGTTCGTCTAACAATAACACTTCAGGTTCTAATGCTAAAACTCTAGCAATAGCAACTCGTTGCATTTGACCACCACTCAAAAACTTAGCTTTTACATTGGCATATTCGGTCATTTCTACGATTTCTAACAACTCCGAAATACGGGCTTGTTTGTCTTCTGGAAAAAAATTTGAAAGATACTTTCCTACATTTTCAGCAACGGTAATAAAAGGCATCAAATCGAAATCTTGCGCCAAATATTTCATGAAAGACATTCCCGGAATTAAATGGAATTTTGGACCTAGTACTTCTGTTTCGTTCCAAAAAATTTGACCTTCATCTAAATCATATAAACCGTAAATCAGTTTTAGTAAGGTACTTTTTCCACAACCACTTTCGCCTATGAGTGCTAAATTTTTTCCTTTTGTTAAAGAGAAATCTACATTCTTTACAACCAATTTATCTTGATAGGAAAAACATATTTCATTAACTCGTAGCATCTTTTTTTTACAAAGTAAATTATAAAAGTCAACCTTTTAAAATTTTTAAAAAAAATATTTTTTAAACTTTAATTTAATTCTATATTGCGGCACCCAAATTAACCTTAAAATACAAATGAAAAAAACTTACTTTATCATAGCAATTTTGCTATGCGCTTTATTTTTGCCAAAAAACACATATGCACAAGTTGGTGTAGAAGTTAATTACGGACTCAATGGTGTTTTTGAACCAAGTATTAATGATTTATCTCATTTAGGAGGAGCCATTTCTTATGATTTTGATGAAACATACGGAGTAAAGATTGATTTTGCTTCTGATAAATTTAGAACTAAAAACCTTTTATTTACTGAAGAGACAGGAATTGATATTACACGAATTTCACTTCAAGGAACTATGAATGTTTCTACTGCATTTTCTAGAGCTTCAAGTTATGATTTCTTCAATTTAATTGCCCATGCTGGAGCTGGATATTCGTTAGTTAAATCGAGTTACAATTCCGGAAATGACAATTTAGTAAACGTTGTTATGGGTTTGACTCCTCGATTTAAAATCACTGATGGATTATATTTTGCAATTGATACATCTGTTATATTTAACATATCGCAACATTATAATTTTGATGGAAGTTTTTCATACACAGAAGCGGTAAACTCATTTACTGGAATTACATACAATGTTACTGGAGGAATTATTTACAAATTCAACGAAAACTACTAAAAAATAGTTATAATTGTCAACATAAATCTTACCTGCAAAATAAAAAAAAGACTGCCTTATGAGCAGTCTTTTTTTATTAATCTATTTGTTTTTTATTTCCCTGCTTCTTTTTTAGCATCTTCAATCATTTTATCATTAGCTAAAATAGCAAATTCAACACGTCTGTTTAAACTTCTACCTGCATCCGTATCATTTGTTGCTATTGGTTCGGCTTCACCTAGACCCACAACTGTAAATCTACTTGTAACCAACCCTTTGCTTGCTAAGTAATTTTTAACAGCCGTAGCTCTTTGGTTAGATAAATTCAAATTATAATCATCGGCTCCTTTACTATCTGTAAAACCATAAATCTTAATATCAGTATCTGCGTATTCTTTAAAAACAGGAACTAATTTATCTAAGTTTTGTTTCGCCTTAGCGGTTAAAGTCGCTTTGTTAAAATCAAAATTTACCGAATTTTCACCTAAAACTAATCGAATTCCCTCTCCTACTCTTTCCACTTGAGCACCTGGCAAAGCCGTTTCAATTTCACGAGCTTGTTTGTCCATTTTGTTACCAATAACTCCACCGGCAACTCCACCAATTACAGTACCTAAAACAGCTCCTAATTCTCCGTTGCCGCCTTTTCCTAAATTATTTCCTAAAACTGCACCTAAAACACCTCCACCTACAGCTCCAATTACAGCACCTTTTTGAGTATTATTAGCGTTTTTTACAGAATTACATCCTGATAAAACAACACTCCCAATAAATGTACTTACTACTAAATAAATTGCTACCTTTTTCATATTCTTTTATTTTCTTTCAAAATTATATACTACATCAACAAATTTTCCTCCAACATTAACCTTATCAATCAACTGAAAAGTCGTTTCATTTACATTGGCCACTCTTAAGATATAACCCGAATCTGTATGTTTTGCTTTTACACCTTCGGTTAAAAATTTAACTACCATAAAACCTTCTTTATTTACATACCAAGTAATATTACTGCTGTAAGACGGACAATTAACTTTATCTAAAAGCATGTTTCCTTTGTTGTTGTTAGAAACAAAACTCCATTGACTTCCCTCAAAACACTTAGCATCAGCAATGTTAAATGATGTTACCTTCAAATAATCTGAACCTGGAAATGTTACCGAAGCTATTTTCCAATTTCCTTTAATAGCGACTTCGGTTTTGTTATCCAATTTCGTACTCGTAACTGTTTCTTTTGGTTTACAACCAAAGAAAGCAATTGTTAACAATAAGATTAGTGCACTTTTTTTCATTTTTTTGTTTTTTTACTTATATACAAATTTACTCTATTTAATTGGCAAAAGTAATTTTAATCTCAAAAAAGAAACATAGTACAAGTACTACGTCAATTTGGCAGATTTTTAGTTTTGGTATTGAATTTGAAATACTCAAGATTCAATTGTTTAACTAAAAAATTTTAAAATATGGCATCAGGAAAAATTAATGTTTCAGTAGAAAACATCTTTCCCTTAATTAAAAAGTTTTTGTACAGCGACCACGAGATTTTTCTTCGTGAATTAGTATCGAATGCGACAGACGCTACTTTAAAATTAAAACATTTAACCAGTATTGGCGAAGCTAAAGTAGAATATGGCAATCCAATCATCGAAGTAAAAATAGACAAAGAAGGTAAAAAACTGCACATTATTGACCAAGGATTAGGAATGACAGCTGATGAAGTAGAAAAATACATCAATCAGGTAGCTTTTTCTGGAGCAGAAGAATTCTTAGAAAAATATAAAGATTCGGCCAAAGATTCAGGAATCATTGGACATTTTGGACTAGGTTTTTACTCGGCATTCATGGTAGCTGAAAAAGTAGAAATCATTACAAAATCCTACAAAGACGAACCAGCAGCACATTGGACATGTGATGGAAGTCCGGAATTCACTTTAATACCTCATGACAAAACAGAAAGAGGTTCAGAAATCATCTTACATATTGCAGAAGATTCTTTAGAATTTTTAGAAGAATTCAAAATTCGTGAACTGTTAACGAAGTATAACAAATTCATGCCAGTGCCAATTAAATTTGGAACTAAAAAAGAAGCACTTCCAAAACCCGATGACGCTCCAGAAGATTACAAAACAGAATATGTAGATGTAGATAATATCATCAACAATCCAAATCCGGCTTGGACGAAACAACCAGTTGATTTAACAGATGAAGATTACAAAAAATTCTATCACGAATTGTATCCAATGCAGTTTGAAGAACCGTTGTTCAACATTCACTTAAATGTAGATTATCCGTTTAACTTGACTGGAATTTTGTATTTCCCAAAAATGGGCGCTGATTTACAATTGCAAAAAGATAAAATTCAATTGTACCAAAATCAGGTATATGTAACTGATAACGTGGAAGGAATTGTGCCTGAGTTTTTAGGTATGTTAAAAGGTGTAATTGATTCACCAGATATTCCGTTGAACGTATCGCGTTCGTATTTACAAGCCGATGGAAATGTAAAGAAAATTTCAAACTACATTACCCGTAAAGTTGCAGACAAATTGAAATCGTTATTCAACGAAAACCGTGAAGATTTCGAGCAAAAATGGAACGATATTAAAATTGTATTGGAATACGGAATGCTTTCGGAACCAAAATTCTATGAAAAAGCGGGCGATTTCGTATTGTATCCAACAACAGAAGATAAATATTACACGTTAGTAGAATTAAAGGAAACTTTAAAAGACAATCAAACCGACAAAAACGGAAAATTAGTTGTGCTTTACGCTTCTAACAAAGATGCACAACACAGTTACATAGACATTGCAAAAGAAAAAGGATATCAAGTATTGTTGTTAGATTCACCAATTGTATCGCATTTAATTCAAAAATTAGAAGCGGATAACGAGAATTTAACTTTTGCTAGAGTTGATGCAGATCATATCGATAAATTAATTCAGAAAGAAGAAGAAACGATTTCTAAATTATCGGATGATGAAAAAGAAAAACTAAAAACGTCTATTGAAACGGTAGTTCCAAAGGAAAACTACACCGTGCAATTAGAGAATTTAGATAGCAATGCTTCACCATTCATCATCACCCAGCCCGAATTCATGCGTAGAATGAAAGAAATGAGTGCGTCTGGCGGTGGTGGAATGTTCGGCATGGGCAACTTCCCAGATATGTATAATTTAGTGGTGAATACGAATTCAGAATTAGCCACTACTATTTTAAACAGTCCAGAAGATGCTCAAAAAGACTTGGTAAAACAAGCTTTAGACTTAGCGAAACTTTCACAAGGTTTATTAAAAGGTGAAGAGTTGACTGCTTTTGTGAAAAGAAGTTTTGAGACTTTGAAATAAGAAATAGAACTTTAATATTAATCCTGACTGGTTTTTGAAACTTGTCAGGATTTTTTTATATTTGATTTTATTAAAACAATTTTAAATTACATGAGAAACAAAATAAAGTTTAAAGACAATTTAAATTTGAGTATATTCTTATGTTTATTTTATTTATTACTTACTTTTTTTTACTATCACATTGACAAAAAAACTTCTGGAATTATTTTTATAATTGTAACATTCATAATTGTATCACTATTTATAACGATTGTAATCCAACTAATAAAAGGAGTTAAGAGTCTTTTTCAGAATAGAAATAATTTAAACATAAAAGTTTCACTTCCAATTATAATTTACCTTATAACTCTAATTTATTCAATTCTAAATCCATTAAAATTAAGCTCAGAAATTTTTGAAAGTAAAGTTGAATTTAGAGCTTGTTATGAAGGCACTCAAAATCAAGCTTATATTTTATTTAGAAAAGACAAAACATTTGAACTTAATTGGACTGGCGTTTTTGGGTATAATGAATGGTGGACAGGAAAGTGGTATAAAAAAGGGAATGTTTTATTCCTAAAATATGACAACAAAAAAGTTGAACAACTTGGTGACAAACTATTAATTGAGAATGGTTATTTAAATCCAATTGGAGAATCAGCTGACAAAGCAAAGTATCCAAGACCAATGTTCTATCTAGGATATTGCCAGAACAAAAATTAAAACATCTTATGATAACCCAACTCGAATTCATCCTATACGTTTCCAATCAAGAAAAAAGTCGTAACTTTTATCAAATCTTGTTGCAGCAAAATCCTAGTTTAGATGTTCCTGGTATGACGGAATTCACTATTAATGAATTCGTAAAAATAGGTTTAATGCCGAATGATGGGATTGCAAAAATCATAACACCAAAGTTACCTCATCCAACATCAGGAAACAGAATTCCAAGATGTGAATTGTATCTTCAAATAGAAAATATCAAAACTGTTTTTGAAGCAGCCAAACAAGCTGGCGCAACAGAGATTAGTCCAATTACATTAAGAGATTGGGGCGATTACGTAGGTTATCTTGCCGACTTTGATGGGCATGTTATTGCTTTAGCTTCGAAAAGTATTCGTAACTTTGAAATTTAAACTATTTTCTATGAAAAATCTAACATTCGAAATCGAAATAAACGCTCCTGCAGATAAAGTGTGGAACGCCATGTGGGAAGAAGAAAACTACAAAAAATGGACAGCCGCTTTTTGCGAAGGTTCGTATGCTAAATCTTCTTGGAAACAAGGAGAAAGGATTCATTTTTTAGATCCAAACGGAAACGGAATGTATAGTGAAATCAGTGTTTTAGTTCCGAATGAAAAAATGCATTTTACTCATATTGGAAACATTAAAGATTTTGTAGAACAACCTTTAGACGAAGCCACAAAAGCTTGGACAGGAGCACAAGAAAATTACACTGTAATTTCAAACGGAGCAACTTCAAAAGTTTTAGTAACATTAGATATTGTGGATGAATACGCTAATTTCTTTTCAGAATCATTCCCTAAAGGATTAGCAACCATAAAAGAAATCGCTGAGAAATAATGAAAGTACTATTTCAAATTATCTTTGTGCTGTTTTTGGGAATTTTTGGTTTTTCGCAAGAAAATTCAAAACCAGTACCAGCTTTTGACATTTTAAAAAAATATCAAAACGTTCGTGATTTTACGATTTCAAAAAATCAGGATGAAATTTATTTCACCATTCAAAATCCTTCCGAAGAACGAGCTGTAATTGCCGTAATTAAGAAAAAGAAAAAAAGATGGTCAGAACCCGAAATGACAACGTTTTCTGGAAACTATAGAAACCTTGAACCTTTTTTAACACAAGATGGTTTGCGTTTGTATTTTGCATCGAACCGACCTATTGACGATACAACTACCAAGGCGAAAGATTACGACATTTGGTATGTAGAACGAAAAAATCTTAAAAGCAAATGGTCGAAACCAATAAATGTTGGAACTCCAGTAAATTCAACTAACAATGAATTTTATCCTTGCATCACAACAAATGGAAATTTATATTTTACTTCAGATGCGATAAAAACACTTGGAAAAGACGATATTTTGGTGTGCAAATGGGACGGAAAACAATATACCGAACCTGAAAACTTAGGCATGAACATCAATTCAACAGGATACGAATTTAACGCCTTTGTGAGTCCGAATGAGGAATTCATTATTTACACTTGTTATGGAAGACCAGATGGTTTAGGAAGTGGTGATTTATACATAAGTTACAAGAATAACAAAGGAAATTGGGACACCCCAAAAAACTTAGGAGCTGAAATCAATTCCAAGCAAATGGATTATTGTCCGTTTTACGATGCAACTACACAAACTCTATACTTCACGAGTAAAAGAATGATTGCAATTGAAAAAACATTCGCCAATTTAAAAGAATTTGAAACCGAAATTTCTAGTTATGAAAACGGATTTAGCAGAATTTACAAATATCAAATAAAGTTATAATCATGACATTATCTATAGAAACTCCGGCCTTATTATTCTCAGCAACTTCGTTAATTCTCTTGGCTTACACGAACCGATTTTTAACGATTGCTCAAATCATTCGTAATTTAAAGAAAAACTACGATGACAATCACAATAAAAGCATTCTTTTAGAAATCAAAAATCTGAATCTTAGGTTAACGCTAATTCGTTACATGCAATTGTTTGGTGTAATGTGCTTGTTCTTATCTGTTTTTGCGATGTTATTACTTTACGTAGGTCAAGAAAATTTTGGTATTTACTTTTTTGGAGCCAGTTTACTTTGTTTATTGATTTCTTTGGGAATATCCTTTTGGGAAATTAGTATTTCGGTTAATGCTTTGAGAGTTCATTTGAAAGATTTATCGGAAGATGTTGAATAATGTTTTATTAAACCTTTTTTAACTATATTAGTCTAAATAATAAACTCAAAAAAAAGAATATGAAAAATTTAAAAATTTATAGCTTAGGGCTTCTAATTATAAGCTTTATCTCTTGTAGTAAAGAAGAGTTAGTAGTTGACAGAGAGTTAGTCAATGCTTCTGCAGATATAGAATTCACAAATGAAACAGATTTTAATTCAGGAATAGAAGCTGCGAGTGACAATTCTTCATTTTCAAATCGAAATTCTGACATCAATAATACGTTAGCTTCTTGCGCTACTGTTACTGTTGATAATGCTACTCCTGGTGTATTTCCAAAAACTTTTACTATTGATTTTGGAACAGGTTGTATTTCTAACGGAATAACAAGATCTGGAAGTATCACAGTAACTCTTACTGATTACATTATGAACTCAGGAAGCATTACAACAATTGTTAGAGGAAACAATTATTACATTAATGGAAGAAAAGTAGAAGGTACTATTGTTTATGAAAACACAACCACTAACGCTGCCACTCCTCAATGGAACAGAACCATCACTAATGGAAAAATTACAAACAATGCTGGAGTTGTTTATAATCATTCAGGAACAAGAACAATAAAACAAATTGCGGGTGTAAGCACTTTAGCTTTACTTGATAACATTTATGAAGTTACTACAGGAAATCATACGGTTTCAAAAAATAATGGTGCAACTTTAACCGTTACAATTGTGCAACCTTTGATAAAGAAATATGCATGTGCTCATATTTCTCAAGGACAATTAGATTTACAAGGAAGTGTTTTAGATGGAATTTTAGATTATGGTGACAATACCTGTGATTATTTTGCCACATATACACATTCCAACGGTGTTGTTTATGACATTACACTTTTATAAAAATATTCATTAAAAAAATCTCGTTTTAAATTGCTTTAAACGAGATTTTTTTATTCTACTATCCACAACAAAACTGGTTTTTCAGCTTGCTGCAAACGTTCGTCTAATTTTTCCATAAATGCATCGGAAACTGCGGGACAACCCCAACTCAAAGGTGAGTATTTTGGATACACCTCTTTATTTTTGACAGCACTCCAAGAATGCAAAACTACTACTCTTTTCTCCGCATTTTTGTTTGAAGCTTCTAATCCGTGTAACCAATATTTCACGTTTATTCCCCACGAACTATAATCACGATTTCCGATTTTATATTTTCCTTTCATGGAACAATGACTATCTACTCGATGATCAAACTTTACTTTTTTCCACTTGTCTGGATTCTCTTCAAATTGATCGCAACTTCCGTGAGTAGCTAAATTTTTATCTACGATTTTTTTTGTTTCAAAATCATAAATAAAAAAACGATTTTTACCTGAATGAATACTCAAATCAACTAAAAAATAATAGGACTCATTATATTCGTTCTCCTTACAAAATTCCTTTGCCTCTTTATGAAAGGAATTATAATCTTTTACCGCTAAGGTTTCAACTTCCGAATTATTACAACATAAAAAACAAACCGCAATCAATAGTAAAAAGTGCTTCATAGAAATGGGATTAAAATGATATAACTCCACTTTTTGATTTTTATTTAAAGGTATGCTGTTAAATTCTTACTAAAATTAAACCATCCAAAAAATCTTTTTTCTTTTATCTATTCTCTTTTCTCTTTTTCCCTATCTTTGCGCCCCTTAAAAATTTAGGACATGTCAAATAACAATATCATAAAAGGAGTTTTCCTTGTAGCGTTAGGAGCAACAAGCTACGGAATGTTAGCCACTTTCGTAAAATTAGCATACAAAGAAAATTTCACAACTGCAGAAGTAACATCTTCACAATTTATTTTAGGAATTATTGGAATTTTAATTATCAATTTGTTCCAACGTACTAAAAACAAAAACACTGCTGTTAAAGCTACTCCGAAAAACATTTTTCATTTAATGTTAGCTGGAACTTCATTAGGAATGACAAGTATTTTCTACTATTTAGCTGTTAAATACATTCCGGTTTCTATTGGAATTGTATTATTAATGCAAACCGTTTGGATGGGTGTTTTGTTAGAATGGTTTTTGGATAAAAAAGCGCCATCGGCTCAAAAAATAATTTCGGTAATCATTGTTTTAATTGGGACAGCTTTAGCTATCAATATTTTCAAAATCGATTTCAACGACCCAACGATTGATTGGGCAAATGGATTATTCTGGGGAATTTTAGCAGCTGCTTCATTTACTACAACTATGTTTACTGCAAACAAAGTCGCATTAGGAATTTCTTCTGCACAAAGAAGTTTGTATATGTTGTTAGGTGGAGCGGTTATCGTTTTTGGCTTTAGTTTATACACTCAAGTTACTCCTTTCAATTTTGAAATTTTCGCTAAATGGGGAATTGTTTTGGCATTATTTGGAACCATCATTCCTCCCATGTTATTAAACGCTGGTTTTCCTCATACAGGAATTGGATTAGGAAGTATTGTTTCTTCGCTTGAGTTACCAGTTTCGGTTATGATGGCTTATTTCTTATTGAACGAACAAGTTTTGTTGATTCAATGGATTGGAATTGTGTTAATAATTACTGCAATTGTAATCATGAACATTCAGTTTAAGAAAAACAAATAGCAAGAATTATACTGTTAATAACTTTATTTTCAATAATTTAAAAAGCATTCTTTTTTTAGTAATTTTAGTTAAATAACCTTTACAAGAAATTGTAATTAAAACTATTTAACTATGAGAAAATTATTTGCCGAATTTTTTGGAACCTTTTGGTTAGTATTTGGTGGCTGTGGCGCTGCGGTTTTTGCAGCTGGCGTTCCTGATATTGGAATTGGATTAGTTGGTGTTTCACTAGCATTTGGTTTAACCGTTTTAACCATGGCATATGCCGTTGGGCATATTTCTGGCGGTCATTTCAATCCTGCTGTTACTTTTGGATTATGGGCAAGCGGACGTTTTTCATCAAAAGAAATTGTACCTTACATTGGGGCACAACTAATTGGTGCAACTGCAGCAGCTGGTGTTTTATACTTGATTTTAAATGGCGGTGGCGGAACTGAATTTGCAGCTGATTCTGCTGGTGCTTTTGCATCAAATTTCTATGAATCAAACGCATTTGATCCGAAAACATATTATAACGGTGTTGGATTTTCAATGGGAGCAGCCTTTTTAGCTGAATTCATATTGACTATGTTTTTCTTAATTATCATTTTAGGAGCAACAGATAAATTAGCCAACGGAAGATTTGCAGGAATTGCAATTGGTTTGGCTTTAACCTTAATCCACTTAATTAGTATTCCAATAACCAATACCTCTGTAAATCCGGCACGTTCTACTTCTCAGGCTCTTTTTGTTCAAGGAGAAGCCTTGAGTCAATTGTGGCTATTTTGGGTTGCACCAATCGCTGGAGCTATTGTAGCAGGTTTTATTTACAAGAATTTATTACAAGACAACAAATAATATTCCCCATAAAAATAGTAAATTAGCGATGTTAATCATCGCTTTTTTTATGCTCGATTTATTCCCAAAAGAGAAAATAATTTTACCATTACCTGATGCGGTTTTTGAATTTTATCCCAATTTCTTCAATCAAGAAGAAGCAGATATGTTATTTGACAAACTCACAAATGAAACCCCTTGGCAACAAGATGACATCACTATTTTTGGAAAGAAAATTGCCCAACCTAGATTAACTTGTTTGTTTGGAAACGAAGGAAAACCTTATTCCTATTCGGGTTTAACTATGCAACCTCATGCTTGGAATCCTACTATGATGTTTATAAAAGAGAAAGTGGACAAAATTTCCGAACAAAATTTCTCAACGGTTTTAGCCAATTTATACCGAAACGAAAAAGACAGTAACGGTTGGCATGCCGATAATGAAAAAGAATTAGGTAGAAATCCCATAATTGCTTCTGTTAGTTTTGGTGAAGAAAGAAAATTTCAATTGAAACATATCTCAGATAACAACATAAAATTATCGCTAAATTTAAACCACGGAAGTTTATTAGTAATGAAAGAAGGTAGCCAAATTCACTACAAACATCAAATCCCAAAAGCCACCCAACCCAAAAAAGCGAGAATAAATTTAACGTTTCGAACAATTTTGTAAATATTCCCTAAAAACTACTAGTAACTTTTGGAAAATTTTAAAAATTCCTAAAAAAGCAATTGGCACATTTTTTGAATTTATTTTTTTACTAATATTGAATTATAAACCAATAAAAAAGTTAGAATTAGTATTCATCTGATGAGAAAGAAGAAAATTTCAGAATTCGACAACGAAACACTAGATAGAGTTGTTGCTATGGCTCAAGAGGAAAAAAAACCTTTTGAAGTTTTAAAAGAGGAATTTGGAGTGACTGAAAACGAAGTCACCGAATTAATGCGCAAACGATTATCCAAAGACAACTTTGAACTTTGGAAAAAGAAAGTAACGGCAAGTAAGCCTAAACCAAAACCAATAAAGTACAACGAATTAGAAGATGAAGATTTAGATAGTAAATATTACTTCAAAAATAAATTCGACTAAAAACTAAAGCTCTTAATAAAACAAGAGCTTTTTTATTGACATTAATTTGATTAGTAAAATTTCCAAACCGTATTTGTAACAAACATCCTTTTTTTTCTACTTATATGTAATTCAATTTTGATAAAATGAAAAAAATAATTCTTTCCCTTTCTTTTGTGGGATTTTTATGGAGTTGTAGCCCAACTCAAACAACTGCTAAACAAAATGATGTAGCAGTAACAATCGATTTAATTAACGTTAAAGACGATAAAGTAATGGTTACCGTTACACCTCCAACTTTTACAAGCGAAACAGTAACTTTTCATTTCCCTAAAACCGTTCCTGGAACTTATTCAGAAGACGATTACGGTCGTTTTATTGAAAATGTAAAAGCATTTGATGCTAAAGGAAATACACTTAAAGTAGCTAAAATTGATGAAAATTCATACACGATTTCAGATGCTAAAAAACTATCTAAAATCACATACTTAGTTAATGATTCATTTGATACAGAAGGTGGTGCAGGTTTTGGTGAAAGCGAAGATATTTTCTCACCTTCAGGAACAAATATTAATGCTGGAACCAACTTCATGTTAAATACGCATGGATTCATTGGATACTTCAAAGGAAAAGAAGAAACACCATACAAATTAACCGTAACACATCCTGAAACTTTATTAGGTGTGTCGGCAATGATAGATACAGATGCAAGTGCTACTTCAGATGTGTTTTTAATGTCTAAATATGCTAGTTTGGTTGAAATGCCAATAATGTATTCAAAACCTGATTTCACTTCTTTCATGGTAGATGATATGGAAATTATCATCAGTGTGTATTCTCCAACAGGAAAATATACCGCTAAACAAATTACACCTCACATGGAAAACATGATGAAGGCGCAAAAACGTTTCTTAGGACCAATTAACTCTACGAAAAAATATGCCATCTTATTGTACTTATCTGATATGGCAGCTAAAGATGCAAAAGGATTTGGAGCATTAGAACACCCAACATCAACTGTAGTAGTTATGCCAGAAATGATGGGATTAGAAATGTTACAAGAACAATTAAAAGACGTAGTTTCTCACGAATTCTTTCACATTGTAACACCATTAACAATTCACTCAAACGAAATTCAATATTTTGATTTCAACAATCCTCAAATGTCAGAACATTTATGGATGTACGAAGGTGTAACCGAATATTTCGCTAACTTATTTCAAGTAAATCAAGGCTTAATTGACGAAAAAGAATTCTTTGAAAGAATGGCAGGCAAAATTGCACAATCGCGTCAAATGAACGACAATATGAGTTTTACTAAAATGAGTAAAAACGTATTGAATCCTCCTTACAAAGAACAATATTTAAACGTATACCAAAAAGGAGCTTTGATTGCGATGTGTATGGATATTTTAATTAGAGAAAACAGCAATGGTCAAAAAGGAATTTTAAGCCTAATGCAAGAATTATCTAAAGAATACGGAACAACAAAAGCATTTAAAGACGAAGAGTTATTTGATAAAATTACGGCATTAACCTATCCAGCGGTAGGTGAATTCTTAAAAAACCACGTAGCTGGTGAAACTCCAATTCCTTACGAGCAATATTTCGCTAAAATGGGTATTACAGAAGCAACTATCGAAATTGCTGGAAATCCATTCTTAAAAGGACAAACACAACCTTATATCACGGTAAATCCTGCTACAAAAGAAATCATGATTTTACCTGATACCGAATTAAACGTATTCATGACTACTTTAGGTTTAAAAAACAATGATACACTTTTAGCTTTCAATGGTAAAGACTATAATTTAGACAACATTTACGATTTAATCATGGCAAGTATGAACTGGAAAGATGGTGATGCTATGATGGTAAAATTCAAAAGAGATGGTAAAGAACAAACTATAAAAGGAAAAGTTGTGATGCCTAAAGAAAAACAAGACGGATATCAAGCAACTGATGACACTAAAAAAACAGTTAGAGAAGCTTGGTTAAGAGGTTAATCCTAATAAAATAGATTCATAATCCTCAAAGTACTTAGTATTTTGAGGATTTTTTTATTTACTTTGCGAACATAAAATAAAACAAAAGGATGAAGAAGATATTTTTAGTTGCTATTGCCGTTTTCACATTAATTTCATGTAATAAAAACGAAGAAAATTCAGATGCAAACGTACACATCACAGGAGATGTAAAAGGCTTAAGCCAAGGAAAATTGTATTTACAAAAAATACAAGATTCGGCTTTAGTAATGTTAGATAGCATTATCGTTAACGGAGATTCAAAATTTGAGAGTCACATTAAACTTGATAGTCCAGAAATGCTCTATTTATTTTTAGATAGAGGACAAACCAATTCTATTGATAACAGCTTACCATTTTTTGCTGAGCCTGGAAATATTAAAATTGAAACTACCTTAAAACATTTTTTTGCTGATGCAAAAATATCAGGTTCTAAAAATCATGATTTATGGAAAAAGTTTGATAGCATTAATAGTAAATTCAGAGATCAAAACTTAGCCTTAATGGCAAAACGTCTAAAAAACGAATTAAAACCTAATGCAACCACTACAGATAGCATTGAGAAGGCATATAAAAGCTTATTAACGAGAAAATATCGTTACACAGCACATTTTGCCGCTACAAACGGAAATAAAGAAATTGCGCCTTATTTAGCGCTTTCAGAAATTGCAGATATCAACACAACGTATTTAGACACCATTCAAAAAAGTTTGACACCAGAAGTTGCCAAATCAAAATACGGAAAAATGCTTAACGAGCATATTAAGGAAAGAAAAACTTTAGAAGTTCAGAAATAATCTTACTTAAAATAAAATATTAAAAACTACAGCTTCGGTTGTAGTTTTTTTATTTAAAATAAAAACTAACGAGAGCATCACACTATTAATTACCTATATTTCAAATATTCAAAAAACATTTTTTATACTTTGTTTGGACAAGCTTGATCTATTAGTTAACTAGAGTAGTCTATATTTCTTCCCAATGAATCAACTTTCTTTAATAAATCTGGTATTCTAAATTTTCCATCCATTTTTTTTATCAATTCGGCTGCCTTGTCAAGATTTATTCCTTTTGATGTTATATACAAAGGTTTTTTACTTTCACCTCTTAAAATTTCTTTTTTAAATTCCTCAATTTTTGAAAAATTGTTTTTTGCTACACCTATAATAGGGATTTTACAATTTAAACTTTTGAAAAGATAACCACCTAATCCATCATTTTGATTATCATCAATTACTACAAATCCATCTATAATTATTGCCTCACATTCCGATAAATCAATACTTTTGAGTAAACTTAAAATACAAGGAAGTTCTCTTTTATAAAACTCACCAGATTTATATTCTTCTATTTCTGATATAGTCTCTTCAAAAAAATTTGTAATCGTACAATCATTCCATCTCTCAAATTGAATACAAACTGTTCTTGCATTATTTTCAAAGTAATAAGTATCAAATGCTAAAATCATAAATTAAAATTTAATTTGTTAATGGTTTTAGTTTTTCGATTAGTTTGATAATTTCCTCAATAATTAAATCAAAAATTGTTTGTTTTTTCTCCGTCAGAAGATAAGTATTATAAAAATAAATTTCTTGATTATATATTAATTCGACATATGAATTATGATTATCGTATACGATTGAATTTTCATCATCGCCATTTAAAATCAGTAAACTCCTACCTCCACAACACTCCCCAAATGAAATATAATTTATTAGCAGATTATCTTTTTTGCTTATTTGATTATAAATATCTTCAATTTTTTTTGAGTTAAAATTTTGAGTTTCATATTCAAAATATCCTTCTTCAATCTCTTCTTTTGTTACTCCATTTTCAATTAAAATTTTAACAAATTCTTTCGAGAAAAAGCTTTGAATCGGACAATAAGAAGATACATTGTAATCAAAAAGGTCACAATAATAAAAGCCCTTAAAATTTGCAATTTCAAATGCTTTATTCAATTTTTCTGAAAGGAAAATGTTAAATTTTTTTTCAAATAATTTCACTTCCTCAGAAAAACTTAGGTAATACCTAGGCTGCTCAAAAAGAATTTCCTTGAGGTTTTTGTCATCTGAAATCAATCTCTTTTTAGTTTCAAAATTAATTTTTAAAACTAAATTTTTTAATTCATTCGTTAAATCCTCTATTCTTTCAAGTTCAGTCATCTTAAAATTATATTTAACTACAAAATCAAATATATAAAAGTTTCTACTATTAAAAACACCATAAAATAAAAAAACCACCACATTGCTGTGATGGTTTTTAATTTGAGCCGGCGGAGGGACTCGAACCCACGACCTGCTGATTACAAATCAGCTGCTCTAGCCAGCTGAGCTACGCTGGCAACTCAAATTTCGAGTGCAAATATAAGGGTGAATTTTTAATTTCCAAATATTTTTTGCACTTTTTTTATTGATTTTTTTAATTTAATTCGTTTATTTTCGCAACAAATTGATTAGCAGCAGCTTCGTATTCTTTACGAATTTGTTTAAAATGTGCTTTTTTATTCTCAACGTCTTTTTGATTTGCTTTTGTCATTAAAGCATCGAAAGTTTCGTAGATTTCATCAATTAATTTATCAGATGCTTCAGTTGGTTTTCCTGTTGTAGACATTTCCCAAATGTAAACGATGTTTACAATATCACCTAAAACGTAGTTGATTTCTTTTTTCAAGTTTTTAACGCTTGCCATTTTGTATAAATTTAAAATTTGAAGCAAAATTACATAATATATTTTGTTCTCAATACATTATATGGAAATTTCTAACAATGTAGCCTTTCCTTTAATGGTTAAATTCTCAATACAAGCCGGAATCAAAATCGTATCTCCCATTCGGTAGCGCAGGATTTCGCCATTCATTACCATTTCAAATTGTCCGTTGGTACACATAAAAACAGTAAAAGCTTGTTTCTTTCGTTTCCAAATAAAACGATCTTGCAACGCGATAATATTAGTGATAAAATAAGGACAATCTATCACCAAAGTACTTTGATTAGCCTCTTCCTTATATGTTATTTTAGAATCAGTTGCGTTATAATTAATCGCATCCAAAGCTAATTCGGTATGTAATTCTCTGCCGTTTCCGTTAGCATCTACTCTATCCCAATCGTAAATTCGGTAAGTAACATCACTTGTTTGTTGAATTTCCGCTACCACAACTCCTGCTCCAATGGCATGAATAGTTCCAGTTTCTAAAAAGAAAACATCGCCTTTTTTTATTGGAGATTCATTCAATAAAGCGACTAAATTTTTATTTTCTAAATGTTTTAAGTATTCTTCCTGATTAGAATCTTTCTTAAAGCCAACCACCAAACGCGCCGATTCATCTGCTTGCATTACATACCACATTTCAGTTTTCCCGAAAGAGTTATGACGTTCTTTAGCCAATTCATCATTCGGATGCAATTGAATCGATAAATCTTCTTTAGCATCGATAAATTTGAACAATAATGGAAATTGTTTTCCAAAACGAGCAATTACCGATTTTCCTAAAATTTCTTCTGGATATAAATCGATAATTTCGTTGATGTTTTTTCCTTTTAAAACTCCATTGTTAACCACACTAATGTCGCCAGGCACGGTTGAAATTTCCCAACTCTCGCCAGTAGTTTCAGAAACTATAGGTTTGTTGAGATAGGTTTTCAACTTCGTCCCGCCCCAAATGCGGTCTTTAAGTATTGGTGTAAAGGTTAAAGGATAAAACTTCATAGTCAAATAGTGAAGTACAAAGATGCAAAAAATTCTAACGAATTACAGAAATTGGAAGTCTTACTTTGTAAAAAATTATTTTATTTCGACTTTTTAATAGCTTCTAAAGCCTTTGTAATATGATTTTTAGCACTGATGCTATCAAAAATATAAATACAATAGCCTTTAGCGTCAAAAACATAAGTTACACGTCCTGGTAGCAATCCGAAAAGCGCGTTTGGAACACCAAACAAACGACGTAATTTTCTATCAGCATCGGAAAGTAAAATAAAGGGTAATTTATATTTTTGTTGAAAGTTCTGATGCGAAGTAGCCGAGTCGCCACTTACGCCAATAACTTCAGCACCCAAATCTTGAAAATCTTGATAAGCATCTCTAAAACTGCAGGCTTGTGTCGTACAACCCGGCGTAAAATCTTTAGGATAAAAATAAATTACAACTGGTTTATGCTGAATTGAAGCGCTTTCAAAAGCAGTCCCGTCTTGTTTAGTTGCTTTAAAACTTGGTAATTTATCTCCTATTTGAATTGCCATAATTAGTTTCCTTTATAGGTTACAAAGTTTCTCGGAGTTTCGTATAAGGTAATTTCTAATTCTTTATCAGAAGCTATCAAAACACGAAGTTTATTCCAAATAATATAGGCGATATGTTCGGCTGTAGGATTCAAATCTTTGAATTCTTGAACATCTTCATTTAAATTTTTATGATCAAAAGCTTCTTCGATATGTTCTTTGATTAAATCGGATAAAATTTTAGTATCAATTACATAACCTGTTTCCTTATCCACTTCACCAGTTACCGAAACAATCAATTCATAATTATGACCATGAAAGTTAGGATTGTTACATTTCCCAAACACTTCCTGATTTTTTTCCATTGACCAATCCTTGCGATACAAACGATGCGCAGCATTAAAATGGGCTTTTCTTGAAACAGTTACTCTCATGGCAATTTAGAATTTAGAAATTTGAATTCAGTATTAGTGGTTTGGAAATTTATAATTTGTGATCTTCTAAGTAGTGATAAAACTCATCAAATATAATCTTAAACCAAACGGTATAAGCCTCTGGATTCAAAATCATATCTTCTTTTATGGCTTCAATGGTCATCCATTTCCAGCTTTCAACTTCATCATCATTAATAAGAGGTTCTCCGTTGTAATAGCCAATCATTACATGATCTAATTCGTGTTCGGTTAAACCATTATCAAAAGGTGCTTTGTATATGAAATGAAATAGTTCTTTTAATTCCGCCTCAAAACCCATTTCTTCAAACAAACGGCGTTTTCCAGCTTCAATATTGGCTTCACCAGCACGTTGATGACTACAACAAGTATTGGTCCACAAAAGTGGTGAATGATATTTGTGATGTGCGCGTTGTTGCAACATCACTTCATTTTTATCATTCAAAATAAACACCGAAAAAGCTCTGTGTAAAACCGCTTTCTCATGGGCTTCCATTTTGTTCATCAGCCCAATAGGCTCGTCTTGTTCGTTGACTAATATTACTTGTTCTTCTATCATAGGATTTGTAATGCTTGTCAAAAATACAAAAAAAGAAAGGATTGGAAACTAGTTTTTGAGTTTGTGATAAGTTTAACTTGTGTTGAATTCCAAAGCAAAAAGAGCAATCGAAACTTAAAAATGGTACGTTTTATAGAAGTGAACGTTTTTTTCACTACCTTTGTCACATTGGTAATGATAATAATTTCTTCTCGCAATACTTTGAATAAAAGTACTTTATAAATTTCTTGTTTATTTCGCTTGTGTGTTTTTATCCTTTTACTTTAAAACAAATATTAATTTAAATTATTTAAAATTTAATGGCTAGACCGCAGGAAACCTTTAACAAAAAAGAACAAGAAAAACTTCGTGCTAAAAAACGAAAAGAGAAACAAGAGAAAAAAGAAGCACGTAAATCAAACCCTAAATTATCGGGAGAAGATTTATATGTGTATGTAGACGAGAATGGTCACTTAACCAGCACACCTCCAGATCCATCTAAAAAGATTATTGTTGATGTAGAAAGCATCGAAATTGGTACTTCAAGAAGAACTGAGGAAGATGAAGCACCAACGGAACGTAGAGGAACAATCGATTTTTTCAATGATTCTAAAGGTTTTGGTTTCATTAAAGCTGTTGAAACAGGAGAAAAATACTTTGTACACATTAGTGGTTTACTAGATGATGTAAAAGAAGGTAACTTAGTAACTTACGATTTAGAAAAAGGCGCTAAAGGCATGAATGCTGTAAACGTTAAAAAAATATAATCCCTTTTTATCCCAAAAATCAAAATCACAGTGAAAGCTGTGATTTTTTTTATTTTGACAAACTCTCCGCAATCTTCAAAGCGCATTTTTCACCATCAATCGCTGCCGAAATAATACCACCAGCATAACCAGCACCTTCTCCACAAGGGTACAACCCTTTGATTTGAACGTGTTCCAATGAAAAATTATCTCTTGGAATTCTAACTGGAGATGATGTTCTACTTTCTGGCGCGTGCAAAATGGCTTCATTCGTCATGTAACCGCGCATCGATTTTCCAAATTGTACAAAACCCTCACGCATAATTTGCGATAAAAATCCAGGAAAAACTTGTCCCATTTCCACCGAAGTTGTGCCAGGAACATAAGAAGTTTTAGGAATAGCTGACGAAACTTTATTTTGAGTAAAATCAATCATTCTTTGAGCTGGAACTTTTTGAGTTTGCCCAGCCAAATACCATGCTTTTTGCTCAATGGCTTTTTGAAATTCCATTCCGGCTAACGGTCCGAACTTTTCATAAGGTTTGAAATCTTCTAATTTTAATTCCACCACAATTCCAGAATTAGCTGTCGCTTGGTCACGTTTTGAAGGCGACCAACCATTCGTAACTACTTCGCCAGGAGCTGTAGCACAAGGCGCTATAACACCACCCGGACACATACAAAACGAATACATACCACGGCCATTCACTTGTTTAACAATCGAATAAGGTGCTGGAGGCAAATAATCACCTCTAAAATCACACGAATATTGAATTTGGTCAATTAACTCTTGTGGATGTTCTGCTCGAACACCTAATGCGAAAGGCTTGGCTTCAATATGAACACCTTTTTTATGTAACAATTCAAAAATATCACGAGCCGAATGTCCTGTTGCTAAAATGACTTTGTTAGCCGAGATGACATCACCATTTTGAACCACAACACCTTGCATTTCGTTATTTTTGATTACGAAATCAGTAACACGAGTTTCAAACAACACTTGTCCACCACATTCGATGATTTTCTCTCGAATATCTTGAATAATTTGTGGTAATTTATTGGTTCCAATATGCGGGTGCGCTTCTACCATAATATCCGGCGTAGCTCCAAAGCCAACTAAAAGGGCTAAAATTCTATCAATATCACCACGTTTTTTAGAACGTGTATATAATTTTCCATCCGAATACGTTCCTGCTCCACCTTCGCCAAAACAATAATTGGAATCTTCATTTACAATATGATCCACATTAATCGCTTTTAAATCGCGACGACGACCACGAACGTCTTTTCCACGCTCTAAAACAATAGGTTTTAAACCCAATTCGATTAACTGTAAAGCAGCGAATAATCCAGCTGGACCAGCCCCAACAACAATTACTTCTTGTTTGTTATCAACATTTGGATAATCAGGTAATTCTATTTTTTGCGCATTATATTCTTCTCCAACCAAAAATACATTCGCCTTAATGTTCATTTTAATGGCTTTCTGACGCGCATCAATAGAACGTTTTAAAACATCCACTTTTTGAATTTCTTTTGGGCTAACCTGAAATAACTTTGCAACATGTTGGGCTAACAAACTTTCGTTTGCCGCTACTTCGGGTAAAACTTGAAATTGAAATTCGCGTGGCATAAATTGGTTTTAAAAATGAATTATTTTGCAAAAGTAATCATTTGAAACTATTTTTTAGATGCAAATGCTCGCAAAGCAAATGAAGCCAACCAATGTTCGCCTTCATAATTTCCATCTACAATGGAAGGCAATGAAAAAGACAAATGAGTATCAGCGATTGATTTCAAATGAGAAAATTGTTTCGGATATTGTTGAATCAAATCATACAAATTCCAAGCTCTACTAAAATTAAGTCCATCTAAATGCACTAAATGTCCATCGGTTCTATCTGACACTTTTGCTACTTCCCATTTCCATTTTTTAGAGAATAATTGAGGTGCAAATTTTTTAACCCATGAAAGAAACTCTTTTTGAGGAAGAATTCGTTGCATTATGGCTACTTCTTCCGTACATGGCGATAAAAAATCAGTACCGCTTGGCTCCCAATTAAAAGGACAATTTTCATCTTTTAAAAACATACGTTTAGCATTTTCTTTAATACTGTTTTGCAAAGCAATATTTCCTGAAAAAACAGCATAATCCCAAGCATTTGTTAGTCCAAAAGCAGTATTAGAATGGGTTCCAACTCGAATAGGATATAAAAGTTTAGGCAAAAATTCGATATAACGTTTAATAATTAAATCCGTCAAAGGACGCAGATTGTCAGCCAATTCTTTTGCATACGAATCATTTGAAATTTCTAATTCGTGTTGTAATTTTAATAGCCAATTCCAACCATAGGTTCTTTCAAAAGATTTTTCGTGTGTTTTTTCAAAATAGGCAATTTCCTTATCAATATTTTCTTTGGAAAGATTAATTTTAAGCTTCTCTATAATGAGTGCTGCATCTTTAATGTCTTTAAAATTAGATAACAAATACACTAAACTCCAATGACCATGTACCGAAGAATGCCAATCAAAACATCCGTAAAAAGCGGGATGTAACGTTTTTGGAGAAAGCAATTCGGTTTCATTCAGTAAAAGTTGATTTAGTTTATTGGGATATTCTTGTTGTAAGCATTTCACAGGCAAACTCGCCAAATGATTGGCTTGCTCAATTGTCAAATTTTGCGAGAAGGCAATACTACTAACTAGAAAAAAAAGTACACTTTTCATAACAAATAGTTTTTTCAAATTTAGTAAAAACTTACCTTTGAAAAATAGTTAATTACAATGTCTAGAAAAATAAAACTAATTTGGGATTTTAGAGGAGAAGCAGCTGCTAAAACTGCAGAGCATCACGATATTCATTTAAAAGAATATTTAGATGAGGAAAAAATAACGTTAGAAAAAACAGGATTTGAAATCATTAATGAAATGCATGCCATTGCTTTTATTGTGGTAGAGGAAAAAGACATGATTAGCTTTAGAGATATTTTAAAACCGCACCGAGGAGAAGTTTATGAAGATTAATTTTTTAACTGATTAACAAATTCGGTTGGAGTAATTCCAACATTCTTTTTAAATAATTTTGAAAAATAGGAATAATTGGAATAGCCTAATTCATCTGCAATTTGGGCAATGGTCTTATTTTGGTCGACCATAATACGTTTGCTTTCTAAAATTACTCTTCTGGTAATTAATTCGGTAATGGTAATATTCAGTATGTTTTTTGAAATTCTATTGAGATGTTTTAATGTAATAGCCATTTTATCTGCATAAAACGAAGGCGATTTTTCGGTTCTATAATACTGCTCTAATAAGAGTTCAAATTCTTTTAACTTATGATTATAGGTAGAAGTCAAATGATTAGAATCGACATTATAAATTCTTAAAATTTCAATCAGAATACAATCCAACAAATTGAGCATTTTGTCTTTCTTTTGAATTTGGTCTTCTTGATTTTCGTTTACCATTAATTCAAAAAAAGGTTGAATTTGCCTCATTTCAACTGTATTCAAAACCAATTCTGGATTATTTTTAGACGATTGAAAAAACAAATACTCTTCAATTTTCTTATCTCTAAAATGTAAATTATAAATCTCTTTAGAAAAGAAAACAATATAACCATCAATATCAGACGAAAGTTCCCATAAATGAATTTGTCCAGGTTGCATCAAAAAAAGACTTCCTTTGATTATATCAAAAGTGTCGAAATCAATTTTATGCAATCCGGTTCCATTTGTAAATAAAACCAAAACATAAAAATCGTGTCGGTGCAACGACTCTATAAAACGATGTTCTTTCAAGTGATTTTGAAACGTATTCACGTATAAATTATGATGAAAGAAATTACGCTTGAACTTCTTAATTTCGTAAACTTCATCTCTTTCCATAATCAAATGTCCTTTTTGTGTTATAATAAGCGAAAATACGAAACCTATTTTAAATTATAATCTTCTAAATTTGCTGAAAATAAAAACAAATGCTAAAAACCATTATAAATATGTTTGGGAACAAATGTCCCAATTGCAACAAAGGAAAGATTTTTGAAAAAGGATTGTTGCATTTTAGTTTTAGTTTCCCAAAAATGAACGAAAACTGTTCAAATTGCGGAACGAAATTTGAAAAAGAACCTGGCTTTTTCTTTGGAGCAATGTTTGTAAGCTATGGACTAGGTGTTGGCGAAGCTTTAATCACTTACTTTATCTGCATGCCATTTTTTGAAGAAACGTTCGATTTGAGAATCATTCCAATAATTGGAGTTGTTATTTTAAGTTTAACCTTAGTCAACATCAAACTATCGCGAATTATTTGGATTTATATGTTTAAGGATTATTCGGTGTAAAAGAAAATCCAAACTCTTTTTAAAAAGGAGTTTGGATTTTTTATTTTTGAAATTTTCAATTAATTCGCTACTTCACTAATAAACTTAATTCGCATTAAACGAAGTTCTTCGATATCGTAATCGCCATCAAATTCTTTTAAAGCGTCTTTGATATTATCCGATTCGGAATCCATGAAATAATCGTGAATCTCTTCTTGTTGGTCTTCATCTAAGATTTCGTCAATCCAATAACGAATATTCAATTTGGTTCCCGAATAAACAATTTGTTCCATTTCTTTCAGCAAACCATCCATATCTAAGCCTTTTGCTTTAGCGATATCATCTAACGCTAACTTTCTGTCTACGTTTTGAATAATATACAACTTCAATCCAGAATTAGCTCCAGTAGATTTTACCACCAAATCATCTGGACGAATAATGTCGTTATCTTCTACATATCTAGTAATTAAATCGATGAATGGTTTTCCGTATTTTTTAGCTTTTCCTTCTCCTACTCCATGAACATTACTTAGCTCATCAATAGAAATAGGATATTTTAATGCCATATCTTCTAAAGAAGGATCTTGGAAAATAACAAACGGTGGAACACCTAACTTTTTAGCTTCTTTCTTGCGTAAATCGCGCAACATACTCATTAACGCTTCATCAGCTGTTCCTGTAGATTTTGCTGCGGTTACAATCGCTTCATCTTCTTCTTCATTATATTCGTGGTCTTCCGACATCATAAAAGAAACTGGTTTTTTGATAAACGCTTCTCCTTTTTCTGACATTTTCAACACACCATAGGTCTCAATATCTTTTGTCAACAATCCATCCACTAAAACTTGACGAATTAACGCCATCCAATATTTCTCATCGAAATCAGCACCACTTCCAAAATAAGGCTGTGTATCAATTTTTTGCGCTTTAATAATCGCATTAACTTTACCTACAAGCGCTAAAACTACTTCTTTAGATTTGAACAATTGTTTGGTATCGCGAACTACTTTTAACAAGGTAACCACTTGATCTTGTGCTTCGACTTTCTTTTTCGGATTGCGAACGTTGTCGTCCATATCGGCGCCATCTCCATTGACATCATCGAATTCTTCACCAAAATAGTGCAATAAGAATTTACGACGTGACATCGAAGTTTCGGCATAAGCTACCACTTCTTGCAACAACGCAAAACCGATTTCTTGTTCGGCAACTGGTTTTCCGGAAAGGAATTTTTCTAACTTTTCAATGTCTTTATACGAATAATACGCCAAACAATGTCCTTCGCCACCATCACGACCAGCACGACCCGTTTCTTGGTAGTAACTTTCTAATGATTTTGGAATATCGTGGTGAATTACAAAACGAACATCCGGCTTGTCGATCCCCATACCAAAAGCGATAGTTGCTACTACGACTTCAACATCTTCCATTAAGAACATGTCTTGATGTTTGGCACGTGTTTTAGCATCTAAGCCAGCATGATAGGGAACAGCACTAACACCGTTGACTTGTAAAACTTGTGCAATTTCTTCCACTTTTTTACGGCTCAAACAGTAAATAACACCTGATTTTCCTTTATGTTGCTTGATAAATCGAATGATATCCGATTCGATATTTTTAGTTTTTGTACGTACTTCGTAATATAAATTAGGACGGTTGAACGATGCTTTAAAAGTATTTGCATCAGGCATATCCAAGTTTTTCAAGATATCCTCTTGCACTTTTGGAGTTGCCGTTGCGGTTAAACCAATCATCGGCACATCGCCTAAAAGACGAACAATATTTCTTAAATTACGATATTCAGGACGGAAATCATGTCCCCATTCCGAAATACAATGAGCCTCATCAATCGCTACGAAAGAAATGGGAACGCTGTTTAAAAATTCGATATATTCTTCCTTGGTTAAGGATTCTGGTGCTACATATAATAGTTTAGTGATGCCCGAAGTAATGTCTTTTTTTACCTTGGCAATCTCTGTTTTATTTAAAGAAGAGTTTAAAACGTGCGCAATTCCTGGATCAGAACTTAAGCTTCGAATGGCATCTACTTGGTTTTTCATTAAGGCAATCAGCGGAGAAACCACAATAGCGGTTCCATCTAATACCAATGCTGGCAACTGATAACAAAGCGACTTACCTCCACCAGTAGGCATAATCACAAAGGTATTATTTCCTGTGATGATACTTTTAACTACTTGTTCTTGAAGTCCTTTGAATTGGTTAAAACCAAAATATTTCTTTAATTCTTTATGTAAATCAATTTCGTGTGGATTCATTCTCTATTAATATGATTTTACCTAAATTTGCAAACATAAAGATACGACTTTCTTTTACACATACAAATTTTTTAATTTTTCTATTTTGAGCACAACTGAAACGATTTTAGCTACCGCAAAACGAACTTTACTTTCCGAAAGTAAAAGCATCGCAGATCTTGTAAATTACTTAGATGAAGACTTTGCCAAAAGTGTTACCGAAATCTACAACACCAAAGGAAGATTAGTAGTAACCGGAATTGGTAAAAGCGCTTTAATTGCTCAAAAGATTGTAGCTACTTTAAATTCTACCGGAACACCTTCTATGTTTTTACACGCAGCAGAAGCCGTTCATGGTGATTTAGGAATGGTACAACCCGAGGATATCATCATTTGTATTTCAAAAAGCGGCAATAGTCCGGAGATTAAAGTATTGGCTCCGTTATTAAAACGTTTTGGCAATACCTTGATTGGAATGACAGCGGATAAAAATTCGTACTTAGGAAAAGAATCACATTATATTTTACATGCTTATGTTGAAAGCGAAGCATGTCCAAATAATTTGGCACCGACAAATAGCACTACAGCTCAATTAGTACTTGGAGATGCTTTAGCGGTTTGCTTAATGGAAATGCGTAATTTTAAAAGTGAAGATTTTGCTGTGTATCATCCAGGTGGTGCATTAGGGAAAAAATTATTACTTCGTGTAAAAGATATGTTGGATACTACTCACAAACCAATGGTAACTCCAGACGCTTCTATCAAAAAAGTGATTATGGAAATTTCCGAAAAACGTTTAGGTGTAACGGCGGTTATTGAAAACAATCAAGTAATAGGAATTGTAACCGATGGAGATATTCGTCGTATGTTAAACAACCGTGATACTTTTGCCGATTTAACAGCACAAGATATTATGACGAAAAACCCAAAAAATATCAACTCTAGCATTTTAGTTTCGGAAGCATTGGATATTTTGGAAAACAATTCAATTACGCAGTTAGTCGTAATTGACAACAACGAATACAAAGGAATACTTCACTTACACGATATTTTAAAAGAAGGAATCGTATAATGGCAGAAAAAAACATAAAAGAGATGTCGTTTTTAGACCATCTCGAAGAATTACGTTGGTTATTAGTTAGAAGTTCGGCAGCCATTATTATTTGCGGAATAGTCGCTTTCTTTTTTAGCGATTTTATTTTCAATGAAATTATTTTTGGCCCTAAGAATCCAAACTTTATTACTTACCAATTATTTTGTGAATTGGGAAAACAGTTTGATTTACAAGAAACTTTATGCATCACCGAAATCAATCTTCCTATTCAAAATAGAGAAATGGGCGGACAATTTTCGATGCACATGTGGACTTCCATTACTGTAGGTTTCATTTTTGCCTTTCCTTTTATTTTATGGGAAATTTGGAAATTTATCAGTCCAGCCTTGTATGAAAAAGAAAGAAAATATGCAGTATCATTCATTATAGTTTCTTCCTTTTTGTTTTTTGTTGGAGTTCTGTTTGGTTACTATTTAATTGCGCCGTTATCCGTTCAATTTTTTGCCAGTTATATTGTGAGTCCAGAAATTAGTAACTCTATTGATATTAATTCGTATATCAGTTTAATGAAAACATCCGCTATTGCTAGTGGATTGTTGTTTGAATTACCTATTATTATTTTCTTCCTTACGAAAATAGGATTAGTAACTCCAGAATTTTTAAGAAAATACCGAAAATATACTTTGGTCATCGTATTAATTGTCGCGGCAGTTATTACACCACCAGATGTTTTAAGTCAAATCATAGTTTCGATTCCAATTATGATATTGTACGAAGCTAGTATTTTGATTAGTGTTTTAGTTGTAAAAAGTCAAGAAAGAGAAAAATTAAAAGTATAAATTATGTCAGATTTAGTAAAAGAATTCAATGATTATCGTTCTAAAATGAACGAAAAATTATTAGCCGATAACAACAAAGTCATCAAAAGAATTTTCAATGTAGATACGAATGCATACATGGAAGGTGCTTTAGACGTAAAAACCAAAGAATTATTAGGTTTGGTAGCTTCGGCGGTATTACGATGTGATGATTGTATCAAATACCATTTAGAAACCGCTTACAAAAACGGTGTTACTAAAGAAGAAATGATGGAAAGCATGGGAATTGCCACTTTAGTAGGTGGAACCATTGTAATTCCTCACTTAAGAAGAGCGTATGAGTTTTGGGAAGCATTGGAAAACAATTAGTTTATTTGAANNTTGAAAATGTAATTATTTGTTAATTCATTTATTCTATTGATTATTTTTACTTTATTTGTTTATTGATACGATTTAAGATATGATTTTGAGCATTCACTCATTTTCAAATCTTCAAATTTTGAAATTAAAATCATGAAATTAAGAGCAGAAAATTTAGTTAAAACCTATAAAAAAAGAAGTGTAGTAAAAGGAATTTCCGTTGAAGTAAATCAAGGGGAAATCGTGGGTTTATTAGGTCCAAATGGTGCCGGAAA
>DNNO01000013.1 GCA_003497625.1 Flavobacterium sp.
TGTTAAAAATCTTTACTTACTTTTGTGACTTTCAAATCAAAAACTATGAGACCAGACTTATTTCAATCTCCAGATTATTATTTATTAGACGAATTATTATCTGACGAACATAAAATGGTGCGTGATGCTGCACGTGCTTGGGTAAAAAAAGAAGTATCTCCAATTATTGAAGAATACGCGCAAAGAGCAGAATTTCCACATCAAATCGTAAAAGGTTTAGGAGAAATTGGCGGATTTGGTCCTTATATTCCAGTGGAATATGGTGGTGCTGGATTAGATCAAATTTCTTATGGATTAATCATGCAAGAAATTGAAAGAGGAGATTCGGGTGTACGTTCGACTTCTTCTGTTCAATCTTCATTGGTTATGTATCCTATTTGGAAATACGGAAACGAAGAACAAAGAATGAAATATTTACCAAAATTAGCCACTGGAGAATTCATTGGTTGTTTTGGTTTAACTGAGCCAGATTTTGGTTCAAATCCAGGTGGAATGGTAACTAATTTTAAAGATATGGGCGATCATTATCTTTTAAATGGTGCTAAAATGTGGATTTCTAATGCGCCTTTTGCTGATATTGCAGTGGTTTGGGCTAAAAACGAAGAAGGAAGAATTCACGGATTAATCGTGGAAAGAGGAATGGAAGGTTTCTCAACTCCAGAAACCCACAATAAATGGTCGTTAAGAGCTTCTGCAACTGGAGAGCTTATTTTTGACAACGTAAAAGTTCCAAAAGAAAACTTATTACCAAACAAATCTGGATTAGGAGCACCTCTAGGATGTTTAGATTCTGCACGTTATGGAATTGCTTGGGGAGCGATTGGAGCAGCTATGGATTGTTATGATACAGCTTTGAGATATTCAAAAGAACGTATTCAGTTTGACAAACCAATTGGAGCTACGCAATTACAACAAAAGAAATTGGCTGAGATGATTACTGAAATTACGAAAGCACAATTATTAACTTGGAGATTAGGAGTTTTAAGAAACGAAGGAAAAGCTACTACTGCTCAAATTTCTATGGCAAAAAGAAACAATGTTGATATGGCATTAACAATTGCTCGTGATGCACGTCAAATGTTAGGTGGAATGGGAATTACAGGTGAATATTCAATCATGAGACACATGATGAACTTAGAATCTGTAGTGACTTACGAAGGAACACACGACATTCACTTGTTAATTACAGGTATGGATGTTACAGGTTTCCCAGCATTCAAGTAATTAAACAATAGATAAAATTGATACAAAATGCTTCTCTTTTTAGGGAAGCATTTTTACATTTGTAATGTACAGATTCCAAACCAAAAGAGGTCGGAATTTCGTATATGATAATAAAAATTGCCCTATGAATATTCAAACCATAAACCAATCGATTCAAAGTCAGAAAGAACAATTATTAAATCATTCGTTATACAATAAAGTAAAAACGATTGAAGATTTACATTGTTTCTTAGAAAACCACATTTATGCGGTTTGGGATTTTATGTCGCTACTAAAAGCCTTGCAAAATAAATTGACTTGTACTACAACTCCGTGGTTACCTATTGGGAATCCGGAAATTCGGTATCTAATTAATGAAATTGTAGTAGCCGAAGAAACCGATTTAACATTGGATGGCACACGTCAAAGTCATTTTGAAATGTATTTGGATGCGATGACGCAATGTGGTGCTTCGGCAACTCAAATCAGTGCATTTTTGAAGAATGTAGAAGAAACGAAAAACATTTTTGTATCGATAAAGCAAAGTGATTTACATCCGAATGTGAAGGCATTTTTAGATTTCACTTTCCGTGTGATTGAACAAGGAAAACCGCATGAGATTGCAGCAGCTTTTACCTTTGGAAGAGAAGATTTAATTCCGAATATGTTTACCGAAATTTTAAAAAGCTTCCAACAAAACTTCCCAGAAACGGATTTATCTAAACTAATTTACTATTTTGAAAGACATATTGAATTAGACGCAGACGAACACGGACCAATGGCAATGCAAATGATTGCTGAACTTTGCGGAACTTCTGAACAAAAATGGAATGAAGTTCAAGAAATTTCAGTTTTAGCTTTAGAAAAAAGAATCGGACTTTGGAATGCAATTGAAGAGCAAATGGAACAAAAACTTGAAATGGCATAATTTTTATATATTTATGCTTCCAAAAAAAGAAGTATGTCATCTCAAACTCGGTTAACAAAAGCTTATAAAGAAGCCAAAAGAATTTCGTTTACCAATCAAGATAAATTTATTTTGTTTAGCGATTGTCATCGTGGAGATGCCAGTTTTGCTGATGATTTTGCCAACAATCGCAATATTTATATGCATGCTTTAAATCATTATTTCAAAGAGAATTTTCAGTATATCGAATTAGGTGATGGCGATGAATTATGGGAAAACATCTTTTTTAAGACGATTTTTGAAGCGAATAAAAACATTTTTTTAGTACTGCAGAAGTTTTTCAATCAAGGAAAATTACACATGATTTATGGTAATCACGATTTCATTTTTCGAAATCCAAATACTGTAAAACGTGTTTTATCGGAATACTTTGAACCTAGAGAAGGAAAAAATGTACCGCTATTTCCGGGTATAAAATATAACGAAGCCATTGTTTTAGAAAACTCCGAAACCAAACAAGAAATTTTCTTAACGCACGGTCATCAGGCTGATTTTATGAATTATGTGGGTTGGAAAATCAATCGCTTTTTGGTGCAAGTTCTTTGGAAACCTTTGCAAGTTTGGGGTATAAAAGACCCAACAAGTCCGGCAAAAAACTATGTAGAACTTATTAAGGTTGAACGTAGAATTAAAAAATGGATTGCTGCAAACGGAAATAAAATTACAATTACAGGACACACACACCGACCTCGTTTTCCAAAACCACAAGACAATGCTTTGCATTATTTTAATGACGGAAGTTGTGTGCATCCAAGAAGCATTACTGGAATTGAAATTGTGGAAGGAACAATTACTTTAATCAAATGGTATATTGACACCACCGATAATGGTACGCTGCAAATTGTGAAAGAAGTGTTAGAAGGACCTTGTAAGTTGGATGATTATAAATAAAAAAAGCGAGAAAAATCTCGCTTTATTGTTCTGGTGCTATTTCAATTTCTAAACCTTCTAAATCTTCAGTGATTGGAATTTGACAACCTAATCGTGAATTATCCTTTACGTGATAGGCTTCCCAAAGCATTGCTTCTTCATCTGGATTGCGATCTAATGAGATTACATCGTTTAAAATATAACACTGACAAGAAGCGCACATTGCCATTCCTCCACAAACTCCAACAGTTCCTTCTTCGGCTAATTCATAGGAACGAATTAACTCCATGATGTTCATGTTCATGTCGGTTGGTGCTAACACTTCGTGTTTTACTCCGTTTCTGTCGGTTATGAAAATTTTTACGTCTAGGCTCATATTAATCAATCGATTTTACAACTGCTTTTTCAGCTTCTTTTCTGGTTCCGTCAAAACCATCAACTCCAGAAACGGTGGTATATTTCAACACATAACGTTTTCCTGGGTTAATTCTATTGTACACACTTTGGCACATTAAAGTAGCTTCGTGGAATCCACATAAAATCAACTTTAATTTTCCTGGGTAAATATTAACGTCACCTATGGCGTAAATTCCGTCGATGTTGGTTTGATAATCTAAAGCGTTATTTACTTTGATAGCATTCTTTTCGATTTCTAATCCCCAGTTGGCAATTGGCCCTAACTTTGGTGTTAATCCGAAAAGTGGAATAAAATAATCACATTCTACTTTCATTCTGGCACCGTTAACTTCAATATCAACAGCGGTTATTCTTTCACTACCATTAAACCCAACAACTTCTGCAGGAGTAACTAATTTAATTTTTCCAGCGTTTTTTAATTCTTGTACTTTTTCAACCGAATCTAAAGCGCCGCGAAATTCGTTTCTTCTGTGTACCAATGTTACTGAATTTGCTACATTCGACAAGAAAATACTCCAATCTAAAGCGGAGTCACCTCCACCAGCAATTACAATATTTTTTCCACGGTATTTTTCTGGATCTTTTACAAAGTAATCAACTCCACGGTCTTCTTTTTCGTAAAATTCGATATCTTTTAGAATCGGTTTTCTTGGTTCAAAAGTTCCTAAACCACCTGCAATTGCAATCGCTTTTGCTTGATGTTTTGTTCCTTCATTAGTAGTTACTATGAATGTTCCGTCTTCTAATTTTTCAATGGTTTCAGCGGTTTCTCCTAAGGTAAATCCCGGTTGAAACTGTTTGATTTGTTCCATCAAATTGGTTACCAAATCTCCAGCTAATACTGAAGGATAACCTGGAATATCGAAGATTGGTTTTTTTGGATATAATTCTGCTAATTGCCCGCCAGGTTGTGGCAAGGCATCAATAATATGACATTTTAACTGTAATAATCCGGCTTCGAAAACGGCAAAAAGTCCCGTGGGACCTGCACCGATTATAAGAATATCTGTTTGAATCATTTTTTTAATTTTGAGATAGCAAATTAACAAACTCGTAAAGTGTAGAAATATGATTTATATCATACTATTCTTTTCTAAGCTATATTTTCTACTGTTTCAATTTGAGGAACATACTTTTTAATAGTAGTTTCAACACCTGCTTTCATAGTACTGATGCTTAAACTACAATTTGTACAAGCGCCTTCTAAACGTACTTTTACGTGTTTGTCATCAATAATTTCTACTAGTGAAATGTTGCCACCATCAGAATTCAAAAACGGACGAATTTCCTCTAATGCTTTTTCAACATTATCTTTTATTTCTATTGTAGTCATAATTTTTAGTTTTCAGTCACAGTTTTCAGTCGCAGTAAACAGCTTAAACTGTATACTGAGACTGTAAACTGAATACTATTTTTTTACAGCAGAACAACCTGCCATTGTTGTTATTTTGATAGCTTCTGTAGGAGGCAAAGTTTCATTACGATTTACAGTTTCTTGTACTACGTTTCTTGTAATCGCTTCAAAAACACCTTCTAAAACTGAAGCCGTCTGTAATGCTGCTGGACGACCATAATCTCCAGCCTCACGAATACTTTGTACTAATGGCACTTCTCCTAAAAGTGGCACTTGTAAATCTTCTGCTAAGTTTTTAGCACCTTCTTTACCAAATATATAATATTTATTTTCAGGAAGTTCTTCTGGTGTGAAATACGCCATGTTTTCGATAATTCCTAAAACAGGCACATTGATAGATTCCGACATAAACATCGAAACTCCTTTTTTAGCATCGGCTAAGGCAACTGCTTGTGGTGTACTTACTACAACTGCTCCGGTAATAGGTAACGATTGCATAATTGATAAGTGAATATCGCCTGTTCCTGGTGGTAAATCGATTAACATGAAATCTAATTCACCCCAGTTGGCATCAAAAATCATTTGATTTAAAGCTTTAGCCGCCATCGGGCCTCTCCAAATAACCGCTTGATCTGGCTTTGTAAAAAATCCGATAGACAAAATTTCTACTCCGTAACTTGAAACAGGTTGCATTTTTGATTTTCCATCAACCTCAACTGAAATGGGTTTCGAATTTTCAACATCAAACATAATTGGCATTGAAGGTCCGTAAATATCGGCATCTAAAACCCCAACTTTGAATCCCATTTTAGCTAATGTTACCGCAAGATTTGCTGTAATAGTTGATTTTCCTACACCACCTTTTCCTGAAGCAACTGCAATGATATTTGAAATTCCAGGAATTTGTTTCCCTTTAATTAAATTAGGATTTTCTGGTTTTTCTGGCGCTTCTACCTTGATATTTACTTTTACTTTGGCTTTTTCGTACACTTTCTCGTGGATTACTTTTATGATGTCCACTTCTGCACGTTTTTTAATATGCAATGCTGGAGTTGATAAAAGCACATCAACTACTACCTCATCTCCAAAAGTGATTACATTTTGAATGGCACCACTTTCGACCATATTTTTACCTTCACCAGCTACCGAAATAGTTTCTAATGCAGTCAAAATTTCTTTTCTATCTAATTTCATCTGTTTGAGTTTTTTCGTAATCAGTCTGATTGAAATAAAATTGCATTTTTATTCAGACTGATTTTAGATTGCAAAGATAATAAGAAGTTTAGGAGTTTAAAAGTTTAGATGTTTAAAGTTTTTATAATTTGATAGTTAGAATCTATTGTATTAAAAAAAGCAACCTTTTACAAGATTGCTTTCTAAACTAACTGAAAATAGAATTACTAATATTGTAAAAACAAATTGAAATTTATCTCAACATTGTCATTAACTACCACCATGCCTAATAATTTTTTAGGAGATTTTAATTTAAAATCTTTGATGTTCAACTTCAATTGTCCTTTCACATTATTTGTTGTTTGATTATATGTTACAGGAACTAAATATTCTCTTTCAATTCCGGCAATTTTTACATTTAATTTGGCTGTAATATTTTCTTTTACTGCATTTAATTCTTTTACATTGATTACAATATGAGGATATTCTTCTGCTTTAAGTATAGATTTAAAATCTTTTGTAATCATTTTATGAGCACAATCGAAACCTGTACTTTTAATGGAAAGCTTTGCGCCCTCTAACAGTATTTTGTTGTTATTTCTAGCTATTGAAACCTGCAAATCGTTCTCAATAAAATCAGAATTGTATTTGCACTCAAAACTATTGACATTTGATTTTCCTTTTATTGTAACTTCACTCTTGTTAGTGATTTTAACTTTAGTTACGTTTTTAGAAAACCCAAAACTCAAAAGAATAATAACTGCTATAATACCTATTGCTTTCATAACCTTAAAATAAAGTGAAAAGCACAATTGCTTCTCACTTTATAAATTTAATTTATTAGAAACTGATAATCGCTTCAAACATTACTCCACTAAATTTACCACCGTACAAGTCGTTTGGATTAACTCCTGTAAATTGGCTATATCCTTGGTAGTTTTGTTGTACGTAAGCTAATTTAGCTAACACATTTTTTGTCATAAACCAACCAGCACTTGCTTCAAATCTGTTTACATCTACTTTATCAGCATCTGCATTTTTTAATTTACCTGTTACTGTGTTAAATTTACCACCTACATAATATTTTTCGCCTTGACCAAATCTGTAAACGATATCTCCAGCATATTGATTAACTGTACGTTTGTCATCTGTTCCTTTATAATCTCCACCAGAAGCAAATTCTAATGTTCCAAAGAATTCAAATCCTCTAAATTTAATAAATGGATTGAACATGTATGAAGTAGCCCAATTTCCAAATGCAGGATTAAATCTACCTGTTGTATAATTAGCAGTTGGATCAAAATTATCTGCTACTGCTGTTCCTGCTCCGCCTGTATAAGCTGCGTGAGACATTACTCCGTAGAAACGGCTACCTGCTCTATCAGAACTATATAAATTACCGCTTGAATTTGCTACATGATATAAAGACCCTGTAATTCTCACTCTTAAATCAGTATTAATTTGTTTGTCGTAACCTAATTTAGCTAAAATTGTTGGACTTACTGTTGTATTTGGCTCTGGTGCTGCAACAGTTGGTGCTGCTGGTACAATTTCTTTAACGTTTTGATTCAATTTAGAATTTGTAACACCTAACATACTCACAAAACCACTTCTGTTATAGTAAACCTCAGCTCCCATTTCAGTTATGAAGGCATCCATAATATTGTTTCCAATGAATGGATTAAACAATGCCTGACCATTATCTGATCTTCTAAAGTGTGCATCACCATAATTATTCTCCATTTGTCCAATTTTAATGGTAGTATATTTCATAAAATCTGCCATAAAATCTTTTTTAATGAAGTCTAACTTGTCGATTTGTAAATATCCACCTTTAACCCAAGTTTCATTGTGGTGTCTTGCTGCTAAATATAAATCTAAATTTACTCTTACTCCGTCATACAATTGAGCTCCAATTGTCATGTTTGCCATTGGTAAGTTGAAGTTATTTTCTAAGTTATTTAATCTGTAACCCGCAATTGGTGCTGGTAAATTTTCCTGATCGTTAAACGAATTTACAGCTTGATATTGCAATGCAAAAGCCGCACCCAAATCAACGCTTATTCCATTAAATGCTACAGTATCTTTTTTAACATCAAATACATTCATTCCTGTTTTATCTCTAGGAATCATGTTTTGCATTTTCCCAAAAGAAGGAGATTGTGCCTGTATAACGCCTGTAAAAGTTAAAGCTGCTACTATGACTGATAATCTAATTAATGTTCTCATGATTTTTAAAATTTAATATGTGTGTTTTAGTTATAAGTTCGTGTTTATTTAATTGTATGTCACTTTAAAATCGACCGTTACATCTTTACCTGTTTTAATAGTTCCCATTAATGCTTTTGGCGGTTCAACACCATAAAGCGTCATGTCTATTTTTTGTTTACCTGTAAAAACCATTTTTTTACCAATAAGTTTAGTTGTAAATGATTGATTGATTCTTTTAGTAACTCCGGCAATAGTTAAATCGCCTTGTGTTTCTACAGTATAGTTGTTGTCTGAGATTGTCGTGATTTTAACCACTTTCACCAATTTGAAACTGATGTTTTTATGCGAAGTACTTTTTAAAGCTTTAAAAGTGTTTTTGTCCATTCCGCTTTTTCCACTTTTTAATTGCTCAACCTCAACCGAAAAATCTAAACTTTTTATTGCTTTTAAATCGCCAGCATCTAAAGTTACCGAAGCTTTTCCGCTCATTGCTTTTGCTTCTATTGTCCAATCATGAACATTTGAAGTCCCGTTAACAGCTAATTTACTTTCGGCTAAAACTACTTTCGAATCTTGTCCAAAAACAGTATATATTGGTGCAATAACCATTAGAAGTAAAAACCAATTTTTGAAGTGTATTTTTAAAGTGTCCATTTGTATTATGTTTTAAATTATAGTACAAATTTCAGCCTAAAAAAAAACTCTTTATATGATATATGTCACGTTTGTTACTAAAAGAAAGAAGTATCTTAAAAGAAATGAAAACGAAAACGTTATAGTGAAAACAACGTTTTTAAGAAGAAGAATAAAGAAAATAGAAATGTAACAATTGTTACAAATCGCTCATGGTTGGTTCCCAAAAATGCTTTTCAAAATCGATAATTTGATTGTCTACAACTTTAATTCCTTCGTTTTCTAAAAGTTGTTGCATTAAATTGGTTCCTTCAAAATGGTGTTTGCCAGAAAGTAGTCCTTTTCTGTTAACAACTCGATGCGCTGGAACATCTTCCAAATCATGAGAAGCATTCATTGCCCAACCAACCATTCGTGCAGAACGAGCGGTTCCTAATGCTTTTGCAATAGCACCATAAGAAGTAACTTTCCCTTCGGGAATTTGGCGAACAATGGTATAAACACGTTCAAAAAAATTATCATTATTTGAATCGGTGTTTTTCAAAATTAAGCCGTTAGTAGTTTGTATATTGAAGAAAGCGCTACCAATCCTGTAATAGCGGCTATTAGAAAATTAATATTGTTCGAGATAAATCCTACTTTATGCTCTACTTTTTTGAATAAGATGGCATACAAATAAAATATGGCATACGTTCCTAATGCCGCAGCAATAGAAAAAATTATAATTGAGACTAATTCAAAATCAAAAACATCTTTTGAAGCTAAGGTTAAACTAATGAATGCATAATAAGGAATCGCAAACATGTTTAAAGAAGAAAGGGTTGCTCCGTAAACAAATCGGTTTTTTTTGTTCTTTATTTTAACATCAAGTTTGGGCTTTTTAGCTCGTATTCCATTGTAAATAAAGAAGAAAGTAAGCAGGACAAAAATAACAGTTCCGAATTTCTTTAAATTTTCACTTATACTAGGATTGGCATCGATAAACTTTGCAAAATAAACCCCAACAAAACACTGAATTAAAACAATAACAACTGCTCCAAAAGCAAACAAAAGGGCTTCTTTTTTATTTTCGCTTACACTTATTTTCGCTATGGTCATGTTTAACATTCCTGGTGCTACAATTCCTACAGCGGCAATGAAAAAACCTAATAAAAAAGAAACTACTAATGTCATATAATTTGTTTTATTTTCAAAAATAGACGATTTTTATTCATCTATTGATAACAAAAATTACTTAATTCTAAACTGAATATACGTAATAGGTTTGTTTACTTCTAAATACTGACTTTCGTAAAACGTTTGAATTCCAGTTACTTCTGCTGGCGCACCTTCGTTTTTGTAGATATTATGGTTAGCATAAATTACTTCATGACCTTCACCATGTAATAATCCTAACGTGTAACCGTGCATAAACTCAGAATCGGTTTTTAAATGCATCAATCCGTTTGGTTTCAGAATTTTTTTATAGTTATTCAAAAACTCAGAATTGGTCATTCTGTGCTTGGTTCTTTTGTATTTAATTTGTGGATCTGGAAAAGTAATCCAAATTTCAGAAACTTCGTTTTCGGTAAAAATATGATTAATTAATTCAATTTGAGTTCTCACAAATGCCACATTATTCATACCTGTTTCAACCGCGGTTTTAGCACCACGCCAAAATCTTGCGCCTTTGATGTCAATTCCGATGAAGTTTTTATTTGGAAATCTTTCTGCTAAACCAACAGAGTATTCGCCTTTTCCACAACCTAATTCTAATACAATTGGGTTATCGTTTTTAAAGAATTCACTATTCCATTTACCTCTTAACGGAAATTCATTTCCTACAACTTCTTCTCTTGTTGGCTGAAAAACATTAGAAAACGTTTCGTTCTCACTGAATCTTTTTAATTTATTTTTACTTCCCACTTCTAATTTATTTTGGGCAAAATTAAGCAAATAATTAGCAACATAAATAAACTTTTAATAATGTTTCAATAACCTTAACATTAGATATGTTTTCGTTTTTTGCATAAAATCTTTATTTTGAAAAAAAGAAAAGTTGAAGTTGCCGTTATTTCCGATGTTCATCTTGGAACCTATGGTTGTCATGCAAAAGAATTATTGGCTTATTTATCTTCGATAAAGCCTAAAATTTTAGTTCTAAATGGCGACATAATTGATATTTGGCAATTTAGAAAATCCTATTTTCCTTCCAAACACTTAGAAGTAATTAAGAAAATTATTTCGATGAGTACCAAAGGCACAAAAGTGTACTACATTACCGGAAATCACGATGAATTTCTTAGAAAATTTACCGATTTACACATGGGAAATATCAGTTTAATCGACAAACTCGTGTTAGAATTAGACCACAAAAGAGCTTGGATTTTTCATGGTGATGTTTTTGATGCTTCCATAACGCAAGCAAAATGGTTGGCAAAGTTAGGCGGTTGGGGTTATGATATCCTAATTTTAATTAACCGATTTATTAATTGGGTTTTAGCCCGATTTGACAAAGAACCGTATTCGCTTTCCAAAAAAATTAAAAACAATGTAAAATCTGCTGTTAAATTTATCACTAACTTTGAAAATGTTTGTGTAGAATTAGCCATAGAAAAAGGGTACGATTATGTAATTTGCGGTCATATTCACGAACCAAAAATTGAGTTTATGGAAAATGAAAATGGGGAAACTTTTTATTTGAATTCAGGCGATTGGGTAGAAAATTTAACCGCATTAGAATACAACAACAAAAAGTGGAAATTATACAAACATGATCGAAATTTAAGTTCCGATGAAAACGAGTATAATTTTGAACATGAAAACAAACTAGCCGAGCAATTTATTGCTGTTTTAAAAAAGTAATGAAGAAAAAAATACTCATAGCACCATTAAACTGGGGTTTAGGACATGCCACAAGATGTATTCCTATTATTAAAGCATTAGAAGAAAATGGTTTTGAACCTATAATTGCTTCCGATGGTGTTGCACTAGCTTTATTGAAAAAGGAATTTCCAAAACTTATTAGTATTGAATTACCCGCTTATAACATTCAATATGCCGAAAATGGCAAAAACTTTAAATGGAAATTAGTTGCTCAATTGCCTAAAATGGTAATTGCTATTAAAAAAGAGAAAGCAAAAATTAGAAAAATTGTAGAAAATTATGAAATAGAAGGCATCATAAGCGATAATCGTTTGGGCGTTTATTCATCAAGAGTACCTTCGGTTTTTATAACACATCAATTAAATGTGCTTTCGGGTAAAACATCATGGTTAACGACAAAACTTCATTTGCGTTACCTTTTAAAGTTTGATTCTTGTTGGGTTCCTGATGTTTCGGGTGCGGAGAATTTATCTGGTAAATTAGGTCATCCTGAAAAAATAGTTGAAAAAATCAATTACATCGGTCCGTTAAGCCGAATTGAGAAAAAAACACTTCCTATTAAATATGACATCATGGTCTTATTATCGGGACCTGAACCGCAACGTACTTTATTGGAAAAGAAACTTATCAAAGAATTGGAAAATAGTTCGAAGGAAATTCTTTTCGTAAAAGGAATTGTAGAATCGCAACAACAAATCGAGAAAGTAAATTCGATTACGTATTACAATTTCATGAATTCAGAGGAGTTAAGTACTGCTTTTAACGAAAGTGAATTTGTGGTTTGTCGTTCGGGTTATACTACGGTTATGGATTTGGCAAAATTGGAGAAAAAAGCATTTTTTATTCCAACTCCAGGACAATACGAACAAGAATATTTGGCTAAAAAGTTTAAATCAGAAATTGTAGCTCCAAGTTGCAAGCAAGAAAAATTCAAAGCTTCCAAGTTGGAAAAAATTCATTTTTACAAAGGATTTAAAGATTTTGCGGTTGACCCAAATTGGAACGAATTATTTAGCCTTTTCCAAGGTAAATGAAAATTCTGAACCAACACCGATTTGACTTTCTACGTAGATTTTCTCATCGTGACCTTCAATAATGTGTTTCACGATTGCTAATCCTAAACCGGAACCGCCTTCGCTACGCGCACCACTCTTATCTACTCGGTAAAAACGCTCAAATAAACGTGAAATGTTTTGCTTTTCGATACCTTCACCATTATCGGTAATTCTTACAATGATTTTGTCTTTAGTTAAATCTTCGATGCCAACTTCAGTAGTTCCTCCTTTTTTACCATACTTAATTGAATTTACAACCAAATTCGTAACCACTTGTTGGATTTTTTCTTGATCAGCCATAACCCAAATTGGTTTGACATATTTTGTATCAAACGTTAAGGTAATATTTTTGTTTGCTGCTTTCATCTCAAACAAATCAAACACATTTTGAATCACCTCAACAATATCGAATTTAGTAACATCCAAATTAATTTCACCTACTTCTAATTTGGTAATCATATCCAAATCTTTCACGATGTAAATCAAGCGTTCTACTCCTTTTTCGGCACGTTCTAAATATTTCTTTCGGATGTTTTTATCTTCCATTGCGCCATCAAGAAGCGTCAATAAATAGCCTTGAATGGTAAAAAGAGGCGTTTTTAATTCGTGCGAAACGTTTCCTAAAAATTCTTTTCGGTATTCTTCTCTAATTTTTAAGGTTTCGATTTCTAATTTTTTATCTCGGGCAAACTTTTTTACTTCTTTCGTTAGCGTTGCCATATCAGTAGTTACGGGTTGATTTACATAAGAAGTTGTTTCTAAAAGCGAAACATCATCATAGATTTTCTTAACGCGTTTGTAAATAAAATGCTCTACTCTAAATTGAATTAAAAAGAAAGTTGCCGCATAAAAAATAAGCGAAAAGGCCAAAACGACAAGTAAATTTAATGGCTGAACAAAATAATGATATAAAAAAATAGTCGCTAAAAAGAACAACGTTACGTATACCGATGACTTTAAAGCGAACTTATAAGATTTTTTAAATTTTAATTGCATTAAAATTCGATTTTATATCCCACTCCTTTTATGGTTTTAAAGAAGTTATCTCCAATTTTTTCTCTTAATTTTCTAATATGTACGTCGATTGTTCTTCCACCAACTACTACTTCGTTACCCCAAACCTTATCTAAGATTTCTTCGCGAGTAAACACTTTTCCTGGTTTTGTAGCTAACAAATAGAATAATTCAAATTCTTTTCTTGGTAAAACAATTTCTTTTCCTTCGTTTACAATTTTGTATTCTTCTCTATTAATCTCAATATTTCCAACATTTAATGTTGTACTTGAAGAAACACCTTCAATTCCTTTTAATCTTCTTAACAAAGCTTGTACTTTACTAACTAAGACTTTTGGTTTGATAGGTTTTGCAATATAATCATCAGCACCAGCATCAAAACCAGCTACTTGTGAATAATCTTCGGAACGAGCAGTTAAAAAGGTAATAATAGTATCTTGAAGTTCTGGAATTTTTCTAATGTTTTCGCAAGCTTCCATTCCGTCCATTTCGGGCATCATAACATCCATAATTATTAATTGTGGATGCTCTTTTTTTGCTTTCGCGATAGCTTCTTTTCCGTTTGAAGCCGTTATAATTTGATAGCCTTCTTGAGAAAGATTATATCCTACAATTTCTAGGATATCTTGCTCATCATCAACCAATAAGATCTTAATGTCTTTTTTCTTCATTACAAAAATTGTTATGTTTTGGTTTGTAAAGGTAAAGATAAAATAAAATGTTCAAAGGAGTTTACAATTATTTAATCTATTAACAATTCGATAACGCATTGGCAACTAATTCATAACAGGCAAGTAACTTTACTATAACACTTCCGCAGTTCCTTTGCACAAAATTAATAACACAACATGAAACTACGTTTTTTATTATTGTCATTATTCTTTGCAGCTACAATGTTTGCTCAAAATGGAACTGTAACCGGAACTATTTTAGACAAAGAATTTAACAACGAACCTTTACCTTTTGCTAATATAGTAATTAAAGGTACAAAACAAGGAACTTCTACAGATGAAAATGGTAAATATTCCATTTCTTTAAAACCAGGAAATTACACTTTAGTAATTGGATATTTAGGATATGAAACCAAAGAAATTCCATTTACAATTAAAGCAAATGAGAAAAAAGTAATTAACCATACACTTGAAGCAAGTGGTGTTCAATTAGCAGATATTGAAATTATTCAAGTGGTTTCTAAAGAAAAAGAAAGTGCTTTATTGCAAGAACAACAAAAAGCAGTTGAAATTAAACAGAGTATAGGTGCTGAAGAAATTTCAAAGAAAGGAATTAGTGATGTAGCAGCAGCAGTTGCAAAAACTTCGGGAATTTCTAAACAAGAAGGTTCAAGTGATATTTTTGTTAGAGGTTTAGGAGATAGATATAACTCTACAACCATGAATGGATTGCCATTACCATCTAATAACCCTTCTACAAAAAATATGTCTTTAGATGTTTTCTCTACTGATATTGTAGAATATATTGGAATTGACAAAACATTCAACTACAAAAACTACGGAGATTTTGCCGGAGCTAATGTAGATATCGTTTCCAAAACATACAAAGGAAGCGGCATGATTGAAGTAGGAAGTGGTATGAATGTAAATTCAAATGCAATTTCACAAAATAAATTCTACTTACAAGATGGACCAAATTTTCACGGATTTAGTAATGAATCAATTCCTAACAACCCTTTAAATGGATACAATTTCACAACAAGTTGGGATAAACAAGCAGCTACACCTGTTGGAAGTTCATTTTATTTAAGAGGTGGCGATTCTTATTCTGTGGGTTCAAATGGAAAATTAAGTTTCTTTTTAAACGCTTCTTTTGACAACAGTTATAATTACAAAGAAGGTGCAAGAAGAGGAAGTGTTAATACACAAGGAATTGCGGTAAAAGACTTATTTAGAAAAGCATACGAATATCAAACAAGTTCAAATGCTATGGCAAATATTAACTATAAAATTAATAGTAACCATAACATCAAATGGAATACAATGTATATCAACTCTACATCACAAAAACATGAAGAGTTTACAGGAATAATAGATGCTTTTGACGCTCCTGGAAATGGATATGTATCACGTTCAACTTTCGATAGAACTTCTTTACTTATCAATCAATTATTAGGAAATCATACCTTAAGTAATCGTATGAATTTTGATTGGGGAATTTCATATAATATGATGACAAATGTAATTCCAGACAGAATGCAAAACACTTTTGTTTCATTAGACCCTAACAATCCTAACTCTCCATTAATTGTTTCTGATTTAAATCAATCAGATAATCATAGATTCTTTCAAGAAATGACAGATGATGAAATTGCAGGAAACTTTACTTTATCATACAAATTTGGAAAAACAGCAGATGACACATATAAAGGTAAATTTATTGCTGGATATAGCGCTCGTTACAAAGAAATCAATTTTGATGCAACCCAATTTAATTTTGATATTTTACAGCCAAATGTTAACTTACCAATTATTGACTTAAATAACATTGATGGTTTCTTTAATCAAAACGGAATTGATTTAGGATATTTCGATATTCAGACATTTAGAGGTGGTCTAAGTAATCCAAATGCATTAAATCCACAAAATTATAATGGTCAACAAATAATTTCTGCTGGTTTTGGTGGAATTGAATATCAGTTTACCCCAAAATTATTTGTAATTGCTGGTTTCCGTTCTGAGTACATTATTCAAGATATCTTCTATAGTACTTCATTAAAAACAGGTAAAAAACTAACTGACACTATGGAGTATTTACCTTCATTAACAGCAAAATACGAGGTAAATGAAAAACAAAACATTAAACTAGCAGCAAGTAAAACCTATACGTTACCTCAATTTAAAGAAAGAGCTCCTTTCTTATTTGAAGAAGTAGGACAAAGTTTCTTTGGAAATGAAAACTTATACAACTCAACCGATTACAACTTTGATTTAAAATGGGAAATGTTTCCAAAAAATGGTGAAGTAATATCATTTACTGGATTTGGAAAATACATACAAAACCCAATCAATCAAGTTACTGTGGCTTCTGCAACAAATGATATTTCATGGGTAAATTCAGGAGAAAAAGCTATTGGATTAGGTATTGAAGGTGAATATAGAAAAAACATAATTTCTCGTGAAAATAATACTACTGGAGAAAAAACTAACTTAGGTTTTGGTTTAAATGTTTCATACTTATTTACGAATCAAGATTTAGATACTGAAAAAGTAATTAACGAAAATCCAGGAATAAGTGTTGCGTTTACAAATCAAGATTCAAGATTAACAGGTGCATCAGACCTATTAATTAATACAGATTTAAGTTTTAATAAAGAGTTTAAAAACGACAAAACATTAACCGCAACCTTAGCTGGTGGTTATTTTTCTGATAGAATTTATGCTCTTGGAGTTACTGGTAAAGGAGATTTAGTAGATAGTGAAGTAATTACTTTAGACTTTATTTTAAAATATAATATCAGTAAAAATATCGGATTTGGATTTAGTGCTAAAAACTTAACCGACCCAACTATAGAAAGAACACAAGATATTCAAAATGTGGTTGTTGACTCATACAAAAAAGGAAGAAATTTTAGTATTTCAATGAAATATTCATTCTAAACAATAAGTTAACACTAAATAAATATTTGGCAGATTTTTTTAAAATCTGCCTTCTTTTTTTAATAAACTAATAACATTAAGGTAATCAGAAAAAAACAAATCAATTATAGATTTGTATCAACAAATTAAATAACACAAAAATGAAAAATTTATTATTATCAGCTTTAGCTATAGCTGTTTTAACTTTCACTTCTTGTTCAAGAGATGAAGATTCTGATGGAAATAACAATGCAGTAACTATTAATCCTGCAAATTTTCAAGGTGAATTATTAGACGGACAATCTGCAACTTTAGACCCAACACAAGTTTATAATTTAACTGGTTCTTTCATTGTAAGAGGTGGAGCAACATTAACTATTCCTGCTGGAACAAGAATTGAAGCTACTGGTGGAACTGCATCATACATTGCAATTGCACAAGACGGATTACTTTATGTAAATGGAACTTCTACAAATCCTGTAGTAATGACAAGTGGAAATGCAGTTAAAGCTACTGGAGATTGGGGTGGTTTAGTAATTTGTGGTAGAGCAAACACCAACAAAGGTGGATCTACTGGTCAAACTGCGACTTCAGAAGTTGGTGATTTAACTTATGGTGGTACTGAAAACACAGATAGTTCTGGAGTTATTCGTTATTTAAGAGTAGAATATACTGGAGCGGCTTTTAATGCTACTAAAGAATTTAATGGAGTATCATTATTTGGAGTTGGAAGTGGAACTGTTTTTGAATATATTCAAGCTTATAAAAGTGGTGATGATGGAATTGAATTTTTCGGCGGAAATGTAAACGCTAAGTATTTAATTGCTTTACACAGTGAAGATGATGCAGTAGATTTCGCAGACGGATATTCTGGAACTCTTGAAAATGTTTTCATTAAAGACGTAGCCAAAGCCGGTGTTGAAGGTTCAAACAACGGAGATAATGGGGCAGCAACTCCAACTACAGATGCAACATTAAAAAACTTTACAATTCTTAAAGGTAGTTTAGCTGGATCAGAACATGGAATGTTCATGAAAGAAGGTTCAGGAAAATGGAATTGTCAAAATATTTATATTGATGGTTTTACTAAAGGTTTAAAAATCAATGCATCATCTGTAGATCCAAGCTCTAATACAAATGTAGACAACGGATTTATTACATTCAATCCTATCTATTTTGGAGCAACAGTAACAACAAATTCTGAATACGCTGGAACAAATACAACTTATTTAACAGTAGGAGCAAATACTGGGGCTGGAAATAGCGGAGAAACTCCAAGCTGGACAACTGGTTGGACAACTGGATTCTAATACAGAACTATAAAAAACTTTAAAATCCCTCTTCGTGAGGGATTTTTTATTTGGCATTGTATTTGTAATTAAAAAATAGTTATCTTTACACTCAATATTAGTTTCGCATGAAAAAAAAATACTTTTATACTATTTTTCTTTTAACGGTTTTGTTTTCTTTCAGCCTTCAGGCGCAAGAGAACAAATCTGCTATTGCAACTAAAACTCAAGAACCTACAATTGAGGGCTTAGCCATTTACCCAAATCCCGTAAACTCTGGAAAAATTTACATTACTACCAAATCGTCATTAGACAAAAAGGTAGAAATTTTTAATGTACTTGGAAAAAAAGTACTTGAGGCGGTTATTACTTCCAAAGAAGTAAATGTAAGTAATCTTTCGGCCGGCGTTTATATCATCAAGATAAAAGAAGGTGATGCTACTGCCACAAGAAAGCTAATTATCAACTAGTTATTTCTTTATTTAAAAAAAATTAATTTAAAGTTAACATCTGGTTTTGTCAGAAAAATTTAATTCTTTTTAACTTTGTACTCAATTTTAATTCATATACACATGAAAAAACTTTACTTTCTATCTTTGACACTTTTAATGTCAATATTTACTTTTGGTCAAGCAACTGATTTAATTATATCAGAATATGCTGAAGGAACTTCTGGAAACAGTAAGTATGTTGAAATCTTTAATGGAACTGGCGCAGATGTTGACTTAGCGGGTTATAGAATCTGGACAATTGCTAATGGTGGTACTTGGCCAGAAACAACAATTAATTTAACTGGAATTTTAGCAAACAATGCGACTTTTGTAATTGCTAATAATGCAACAGATGTTCCAGGAGCAAACTTATACAATACAAATTGTAATTGGAACGGTGATGATGCTGTAGGATTAGCAAAAGATATTGCTACAGTATGGACACTTATAGACGCTGTCGGAACTGACGGTGCAGATCCAGGAACTGGCTGGAATGTAGCTGGCATAACTAATGCTACAGCAAACAACAAACTAGTTAGAAAAGCAACTGTTTGTTCTCCAAATATCAATTGGGCAGTAAGTGCTGGTACTGATGCCGCAAGTTCAGAATGGGAAGTGGTAGCATATACAACTGGAGCTGCAGTAAATGGTCATGTAAATTCATGTTCTACAGACCCAACTTTAAACATTACTGCACCAATAAACGCAACAGTATTTAACCCAAATACTACAAATGTTAATGTTGTTTTATCTGTTAACAATTTCAATGTAGCTAATGGTACTGGCGATGGTCATATCCATTACACAATAAATGCGGGAGGTGTTATAATGAAATATGACACTGACCCGATTGCAATTCCTGTTGCAGCCGGAAACTCATATACTGTATTTGTTGAATTAGTAGACAATTCACACCAACCTATTGTTCCTGCAGTAAATGCTACAGTAACGTTCCAAGTTGCAGCTTTAAATGTAGTTGCAGACTTAGCGGCCTTAAGAGCTGATGTAATTGCAAATGGAGCTGGGAAATATTACCAAGTCTCTACTTCACCAGTTATTACTTATGCAAGAACTGCAAGAAACCAAAAATATATTCAAGATGCCACTGCTGGTATCTTAATAGATGACTTAGCTGGAACTATTTCAACTCCAATGGTTGCTGGAGATGCAATTTCTGGATTAAAAGGACAAGCAGCTTTATTTAGCGGAGTACTACAACTTTTACCTTTTGACAATGCGACTATTGCATCTTCTGGAAATGTTGTTGCTCCTCAAGTCGTAACCACAACAGATATAACTGGAAACATTGAAGCTTATGAAAGTGAATTAGTTCAAATTAACAACGCTTCATTTACAGTTGCAGATGGAATTATTGTTTTCGACACAACTGGACCAGATCCTGGACCAAACTATACGTTAAATGATGGTGCAGATATTATTTTCAGAACACTATTTACAGAAGCCGACTATATTGGACAAGTTGTTCCTCAAGGTACTGCTAATAGAGTAGTTTTAGTTGCAGAATTTAACGGAACACCTCAAGTAGTATCTCGTTCATTAGCTGATGTAACATTATCATCTTCTTCATTCAACGCAATAGATGGTTTAACTATGTATCCAAACCCATTAAAAGGAAATACATTATATTTAACTTCAACTGCAAATGCTGATATGTCAGTTCAGATTTTTGATATCGTTGGAAAAGAAGTTGTAAAATCAACTGTAATAAACAACTCTGTAAACGTTTCTGGTTTAAACGCTGGGGTTTATATTGTAAAAGTTACTGAAGAAGGTAAAACTGCTACAAGAAAATTAGTTATTCAATAATTAGTTTTTAATATCATAATTAAAAGCGCCAACTAATGTTGGTGCTTTTTTTATTTAAAAAAACTGAAAATTAAGCAATTAATTAAAAAATACTCTATAAATTTGCCACCCCAATTAAAAATTTTCACAAATGAAAAAACTTTACACATTACTACTATTATCTATTTCGTTATTAACTTTCTCTCAAGGAAGTGTAAATTTTGACGATGTTGCAAAATGGACTCAAGGAGGTGGAGGAACAATTCCGTTTACAACTTTTTCAGACCATAGTTATGTTGATGCCCCTCTTAATTTTACTGCTGTAGGAACTAGCGTTGTAAGAAATACTACTGCTGCACAAGATGGCTTCCCTTTAGCAAACGGAACTTACTCTTTTAGATTAAATCAAACAGGAACAACTGCTTTAACGATGACAATTGCATCTGGAGGAGTTGGAAATTTTTCATTTGCAACAAGAAGATGGGATGCCGCTCCTGCAACTAACTTTACAGTTGAATATTCTACAGATAATGGAACTAACTGGACAACATCTTCTACTATTGATGCATCAGTTACTACAGATTCAAACTGGAAAACAGTAAGCGGAGTAATTAATAGCACTAACGCAAATATTCAAATCAGAGTACGTTCAAACGGAACTACTGAACGTTTAATGATTGATGATTTTTCATGGACTGCACCAACTTCAAATCCTACATTAGTGATATCATCACCAGCTAATGGTACTTTATATAACCCTGCAACCACAAGCGTAAATATTAATTTCGCTACTTCTAATTTTGTAATTGCAACAGTTGGAAATGGAAATGGACACTTAAATTACACTATTAATGGTGGTGCTGTACAGTCAAAATTTGACAATACCGCAATTGCATTAACAAGTTTGACACCTGGAACTTACAATTTAGCATTAGAACTAGTAAATGATAGTAATGCATCTCTTTCTCCGGCTGTTACAGCCACTGTAAGTTTTACAATACAATCATATACAAATGCTGCAAACTTAAACGACGTAAGATTAGATGTATTAAATAATGGTATTGGAAAATATTATAACATTACAGGTGAAGCAATAGTTACATATGCAAGAGCAACTAGAAATCAGAAATACATTCAAGATGCAACAGCAGCTATCTTAATTGATGATTTAGCTGGAGTAATTACAAATCCTTTTGTTATTGGTGATGGAATTACTGGATTAAAAGGTCAAACAACATATTTTAATGGTTTACTTCAAATCGTACCATTAGAAAACAACACTCCTTCATCAAATGGAAATGTAATAACACCTCAAGTGGTTACAATTAGTACTATTAACGCCAGCATTGAACAATACGAAAGTGAATTAGTTAGAATCAATAATGTAACTTTTGCTGATGGAAATGGCACAAATACATTTGCTGCAAACACTTCTTATAATATCTCTGATGGTAACACAATAGAATTTAGAACATTTTTAACTGAAGTTGATTATGTTGTTAACACTAATGTAATCCCTAACGTTACGAGAGATGTTATCGTATTAGTTGCTAAAAATGTAACTACTCCAAGAATTGTTGCAAGATCTTTTGTTGATGTTAACACACTTTCAACTAATGATTTTGACGCAATCGACGGTTTAACTATGTATCCAAACCCGTTAAAAGGAAATACATTATATTTAACTTCAACTGCTAATGCTGAAATGTCAGTTCAAATTTTTGACATCGTTGGTAAAGAAGTTGTAAAATCAAACGTAATGAATAACACTGTGAACGTTTCTGGTTTAAACGCTGGAGTTTACATTGTAAAAATTACTGAAGAAGGTAAAACTGCTACAAGAAAATTAGTTATTCAATAATTAGTTTTTGATATCATATTCAAAAGCATCAACGAAAGTTGGTGCTTTTTTATTTAAGACAAATTTGTTTGCTATTTTTGCATTATGATTTCACAAGAAGACATTTTCCAAATTGGCTCAAAAAAAGAATTTGAAAAAATTACTTTAAAAGTATTTCGTCATCAGTACGATAACAATTTGGTGTACCAACAATTTTGCAACTTCTTGAAGAAAGACAAAACCAACGTGAAATCATTAACTGAAATTCCTTTTTTACCCATTCAGTTTTTCAAAAGTCATAATGTTTTAAGTTCTACCGAAGCCATTCAGCAAACATTTACGAGTAGTGGAACAACTGGAATACAAACCAGCAAACATTTAGTAACCGATGTGAGTTGGTACGAAATGAGTTATCGCTTAGGTTTTTCAGAATTTTATGGAAACCTTGAAGATTACTGCATTTTAGCTTTGCTTCCATCCTATTTAGAGCGCGAAGGTTCATCGTTAATTTACATGGTAGAAGATTTAATTCAAAGCAGTAATCATGAAGATTCCGGGTTTTATTTGAATAACCACGACGAATTGATTTCTAAATTGATTGAACTGGATAATTCAGGTCAGAATGTGATTTTAATTGGCGTTACGTATGCTTTGTTGGATTTAATTGAGAAACAAAAATTCGAATTAAAAAACACTATCATCATGGAAACTGGAGGCATGAAAGGCAAACGCAAAGAAATGATTCGCGAAGAATTACATTCGCTTTTATGCAACGGATTTGGCGTTTCTAAAATTCATTCCGAATACGGCATGACAGAACTCCTTTCGCAAGCGTATTCATTAGGTGATGGCGTTTTCGAATGTCCTCAATGGATGCAAGTTCTAATTCGCGATACGGAAGATGCCTTAACTTATGTTTCCGAAGGAAAAACAGGCGGAATTAATGTGATTGATTTAGCTAATATCAATTCGTGTTCGTTTATTGCTACACAAGATTTGGGAAAAAAATATCCCAACCATTCTTTCGAAGTGTTGGGACGTTTTGATAATTCTGATATTCGTGGTTGTAACCTGATGGTTATTTAACCTTAATCACATAATAATTTTTCTTTCCTTTTTGCAATAATAAGAATTGATTGTTGATTAAATCTTCTTTCGTAATGATTTTATCTTCACCTACTTTTTCTTTATTCAAAGAAATCGAGTTTTGTTTCAATTCTCTTCTTGCATCACTATTAGAAGCTAAGAAATTGGTTTTTGCTGCCAAAGCTGCAATCATATCTAAACCTGCATTCAAATCTTCCATTGAAATTTCAGCTTGAGGAACTCCGTCAAACACTTCTAAAAAAGTTTTCTCATCTAACTTTTTCAATTCGTCCATAGACGGACTAAAGAATGCATTTGAAGCCGCAATAGCATTTTCTAAATCTGCTGCAGAATGTACCATCACCGTAATTTCTTCTGCTAAACGTTTTTGCAACGCTCTTAAATGAGGTGCTTCGTTATGTTCTGCAATTAATTTTTCAATCGTTTCTTTATCTAAGAAGGTGAAAATCTTAATGTATTTTTCAGCATCAACATCCGAAGTATTTAACCAGTATTGATAAAATTTGTAAGGCGAAGTTCTTTCCGCATCTAACCAAATATTTCCACCTTCTGATTTTCCGAATTTCGTTCCATCCGCTTTTGTAATCAACGGACAAGTTAAGGCATATGCTTTACCTGATTCAATTCTACGAACTAATTCTGTTCCAGTGGTGATGTTTCCCCATTGGTCGCTTCCACCCATTTGAAGCGTACATTTTTTAGCACGGTATAAATGTAAAAAGTCGTAACCTTGCACTAATTGGTATGTAAACTCCGTAAATGACATTCCTTCTGAAGTTTCTCCAGTTAAACGTTTTTTAACCGAATCTTTTGCCATCATGTAGTTCACAGTAATGTGTTTTCCCACATCGCGAATGAAATCTAAGAAGGAGAATTCTTTCATCCAATCGTAATTATTTACTAACTCAGCCGCATTTGCTTCTGCAGAAGTAAAATCTAAAAAGCGAGCCAATTGCCCTTTAATTGCTTCTTGATTATGACGCAAAGTAGCTTCATCTAATAAATTTCTTTCATTAGATTTTCCTGATGGATCACCAATCATTCCCGTGGCTCCACCTACAAGCGCTAATGGTTTATGACCACTCAATTGAAAATGTCTCAACAACATAACTCCAACTAAATGTCCTATATGCAATGAATCGGCGGTTGGATCAATACCCACATACGCCACACGCATCTGCTCCATCAAATGTTCTTCGGTGCCTGGCATTACGTCGTGGAGCATTCCTCTCCAAGTCACTTCTTCAATAAAATTTTTCATGATTCTTAAATAATTTGAGCAAAGATAGTTTTTAGTTTAAAAGTTTAAAAGTTTGCAGGTTTAAAAGTTAGTCCGTTTTTAAAAGAATTGCTATTTTTACATCATGATTTTAGTCACAGGAGCAACAGGTTTAGTAGGTTCGCATTTGTTAGTACAACTTCTTCAAGAAAATGAGGAAGTAAAAGCGCTATTTCGTTCCGAAAAACAAATTGAAAAAGTAAAGAATGTTTTTGCTTTTCATAATCAAACGGCTCTTTTTGATAAAATCAATTGGGTAAAAGGCGATATTACTGATATTCCATCTTTGGAAATTGCTTTTGAAAATATTTCTCATGTATATCATTGTGCAGCTTTGATTTCGTTTGACCCAAGTGACGAAGACGAACTTCGAAAAATCAATATCGAAGGAACTGCGAACGTTGTAAATTGCTGTATTGATTTTGGAGTAAAAAAACTTTGCCATGTGAGTTCAATTGCCGCTCTAGGAAATCCGAAAGAACACGAAACTACCATTACAGAAGAAACCGAATGGAATCCTGAAGAATTGCACAGTGATTACGCGATTACAAAATATGGCGCCGAAATGGAAGTCTTTCGCGGACATCAAGAAGGTTTAGAAGTGGTAATTGTGAATCCGGGTGTGATTTTTGGTTACGGTTTCCCAAAAAAAGGAAGCGATGTAATTATTCAATCCGTAAAAAAAGGATTGTCGTTTTATACCAAAGGTAACATTGGAATTGTTTCGGTAGCGGATGTTACTAATTGCATGATTCAACTCATGAAAAGTCCAATAAACGGAGAACGTTATACTATAGTTGGTGAAAATATTTCAACAAAAGCCTTACTTGATTTTATTGCGGAGGAATGGAAATTGAAAAAGCCTACTATTGAAGCAACAAAATGGATGACTTCAACAGCTTGGCGAATGGATTGGTTGCTTTCAAAAATAGTAAATCGAAAAAGAAGATTAACACGAAGTACTGCAACTTCATCACATTCTACAACCACTTTTGATACTTCAAAAATAGAAAAAGAACTTAATTTTACTTTTCAGAAAAAAGAAAGTTATTTAAAAACTATTCTACAGCAGAGTTAGGAACTCCAACACTAGTTTCATTATTTATACCCTGAGTATTTGCTGGATTTTCTTTCTCTAATCTTTCAATTACTTTTTTGTATATTTTTTTATACTTTCTAGCATCAGCAGCATAATAACGTTGATTTTGGCGATACGTAATGCTGTCAATTTTATATTTTTCGAAAATATATTGATCCATTTTAATATTGTGATCTGTCAACTTATAGGACATAGAACCATCTGCTGCTTGCAGAATCGAAATATCGTAAATGATATCCACCATTACTTCCTCGTCTAATAAATTATCAGGTTTTGGAACCGGATTCTTAGAACAAGAAATCACAAATAAGCTTACAAATAAAAATAATACCTGTTTCATTACACTTCTCTTTCAAATAATAAACGTTGACCTACTTTTGCGTCTTTTACTTTACCATTGTGATAAACTAGTTTTCCATTAACAAAAGTATGTGTTACTCTCGATTTAAAATTATATCCTTCAAAAGGAGACCAACCACATTTATATAAAATATTTTCTTTTTTCACATTCCAAGGCAAGTAAGCATTTACGATAGCGATATCGGCATAATAACCTTCTTTAATAAATCCGCGCTTCTCTATTTTGAAAATTTTTGCTGGATTGTGACACATTTTCTCAACAATCTTTTCTACCGAAATTTTTCCTTGGTGATGCGCTTCAAACATAGCTACAACAGCATGCTGAACCAATGGTCCACCAGAAGGACACGTCATGTAAGGATTTATTTTTTCTTCTAAAGTATGAGGAGCATGATCAGTTGCAATAACATCAATTCTGTCATCCAATAAGGCTTTCCACAAAGCATCTTTATCTTCCTGAGTTTTTACGGCAGGATTCCATTTGATTAACGAACCTTTCGAATCGTAATCTGCATCGGTAAACCACAAGTGGTGCACACAAACTTCTGCTGTAATTTGTTTTTCTTCTAACGGAATTTTATTGGTAAACAAGTCCATTTCTTTTGCTGTTGACAAATGAAAAACGTGTAAACGCGCACCTGTTTTCTTAGCTAATTCAATTGCTTTTGAAGAAGATAAATAACATGCCTCAGCACTACGAATTAAGTGATGGTATTTCATTGGAATATCATCTCCGTATTCTTCTTTATATTTTTGAGTATTGGCTTTTATAGTAGCTTCATCTTCACAATGAACCGCAATTAACATCTTAATTGATGAAAAAATCTTTTCTAAAACTTCAGGATTATCTACCAACATGTTTCCTGTAGAAGAACCTAAAAACAATTTAATTCCGGCAACGTTTCTTGGATTGGTTTTTAAAACTTCCTCCAAATTATCATTCGTTCCTCCCATCATAAACGAATAATTCGCATACGATGTTTGAGAAGCAATTTGGTATTTATCTTCTAAAAGTTCTTGAGTAACTGCATTTGGAACCGTATTTGGTTGTTCAATAAACGATGTAATTCCGCCTGCAACTGCTGCTCTACTTTCTGTTTCGATAGTTCCTTTGTGAGTAAGTCCTGGTTCTCTGAAATGCACTTGGTCATCAATAGCTCCTGGCATTACATAACTTCCTTCTGCATCAATAATAACACAGTCGGACGATTTTAGACTAATTTGAGGTGCGATTTCTTTTATGAATTCATTTTCAATCAATATATCACCTTCAAAAACAACTCCTTCGTTTACAATCTTGGCATTTCTAATTAAAAAACAACTCATTATAATCTATTAAATATTTTACGTAATCTCAACATTATCACTCCCACTACAGCTTCACGAATAATTCCACCACTCATTTTAGACTGCCCTTTTGTTCGGTCTGTAAAAATAATTGGCACTTCTACAATGTTGAATTTATTAACAAAAGCGCGGTATTTCATTTCTATTTGAAACGCATAACCTACAAATTTTATTCTATCAAGGTTAATCGTTTCTAAAACAATTCTTCTATAACATTTAAAACCTGCCGTAGCATCGGCAATTTTCATACCAGTAATCATTCGAACATAAACAGAAGCAAAATAGGATAACAAAACTCGGCTTAAAGGCCAATTCACCACATTTACTCCGTTAGAATATCTTGAACCAATGGCTACATCTGCACCATTTTCACAAGCCACTAATAACTTTTCTAGATCATTAGGATTGTGAGAAAAATCGGCATCCATTTCAAAAATATAATCATATCCATGAGAAAGCGCCCATTTAAAACCTGCCACATAAGCCGTTCCCAAACCCGATTTTTTAGTTCGTACTTTCAAATGCAATTGCGAAGGAAATTCTCGTTGCATCTCTTTCACTTTTGCTGCTGTTCCGTCAGGAGAATTGTCATCTACTATTAAAACATCAAATGGCGTTTGCAAAGCAAAAACAGCCTTTATGATTGCTTCAATATTTTCAATTTCGTTAAAAGTTGGAATTATAACAACACCCTGAGCCATAAAAAATCGTGTATTTTAACTGCAAAAATAAGCTATTTCTAGCTGACAATTCTTAATAATTTTATAATAATGAATTTGACACTATTTTTTGTAATTTTGCGCCAACATGTTAGCAATTCAATTACACGACCGAATAATAGAAAGCAAAGACTGGGCCACCATCTTGTTTGTTATTTGCGTGGCTATAATTGCGATTAACAAAACCATTTCATCGGTTCGTTTTAATGAATTTGTTCGATTGGCTTACTCTGACAAATACACTAAAATTTATCGTGACAGTAGTAACTTAATGAGTGGTTTTACCATTTCTATGTTTGTACTGCAATTAATTTCGTTTTCATTCTTTACTTTACTAGTATTAAATCAATTTGATAGAGCTGAAAAAACCGACTTAATTGTTTACATCCAAGTTTTTACTTTTTTAACTGTTTTTATCCTTTCGAAATTTTTAATTGAAAAAATTGTAGCAACTGCTTTTAAAATTGAAGAATTTAATGAACAATTTAACTTGTTAAAAGTCAATTACAGAGCTTATTTTGGATTCATTTTATTACCAGTTAATATCATTTTATTTTACAATTCATTAAATGCCGATTGGTTTTTTTGGACATTATTGATTATCTTAATCACTATAAACATCACTACTTACTTGGTTGCACTGAAATTATATCAAAATTTACTATTACGTAAAATATTTTATTTTATTTTATATCTTTGCACCCTTGAAATAGCACCTTACTATTTTATTTATAATTGGTTTACAAAAAATTAGAGAGAAATATGTCAAATTTGAAAGTGAAAACAATATTAGTTTCACAACCAGAGCCTAAAGTAGAAAATTCTCCTTATTTTGAGCTTCAAAATAAACTGAAAGTGAAGATTGATTTCCGACCTTTCATTCACGTAGAAGGTGTTCCTGCTAAAGAAGTTCGCGCTCAAAAAATCGATTTAAACAACTATACTGCCATCATATTAACGAGTAGAAACTCTGTAGATCATTTTTTCAGAGTAGCCGAAGAAATGCGCTACAAAGTGCCAGAAGATTTAAAATATTTCTGTCAGTCTGAAGCGGTTGCTTTTTACTTACAACGTTATGTGGTTTATAGAAAAAGAAAGATATATGTGGGTCAAAAAGACTTTGTAGATTTGTCGCCACTTATTAAAAAATATAAAGACGAGAAGTTTTTATTACCGTCTTCTGACCAATTGAACGCTGATGTACCTCCTACATTAGACGGCTTAAAAGTAGATTGGACAAAAGGAACTTTTTACAGAACTGTAATGAGCGACTTAACCGATTTAAAAGATGTATATTACGACGTCTTGGCTTTCTTTAGCCCAACAGGAATTAAATCATTGTTTAAAAACTTCCCTGATTTCCAACAAAACAATACCCGTATTGCTGTTTTTGGAAGTACTACTCAAAAAGAAGCTTTAGAACACGGCTTACGAGTTGATATTATGGCGCCAAGCCCTGGAACTCCATCTATGACAGGAGCTTTAGAAAAATACATTGCTGAAGCAAACAAAGGAAAATAATTATTTTTTCAATATATAAAAAACCCAAATTCGAAAGAGTTTGGGTTTTTTGTTTGATTTATGCCAATAAAAAAAGTCCCGAAAATTTCGGGACTTTTTTGTTTATAAATTTCTTAGATTACAATTGAGGACCAGCCGCTACTAATGATTTTCCTTCTTCGTTGTCTGTATATTGAACGAAGTTTTTGATAAATCTTGAAGCTAAATCTTCTGCTTTTGTTTGCCATTCAGCAGCATCTGCATACGTATTTCTTGGATCTAAAATGTTAGTATCTACATTTGGCAAAGCAGTAGGTACTACAAAATTAAATACTGGAACTGTTTTCGTTTCTGCATTTTCGATTGAACCATCTAAAATAGCATCGATAATTGCACGAGTGTCTTTAATTGAAATACGTTTTCCTGTTCCGTTCCAACCTGTATTTACCATGTAAGCTGTAGCATTGTGTTGCTCCATTTTCTTAACTAATTCTTCACCGTATTTTGTTGGGTGTAAAGATAAGAATGCTTTTCCGAAACAAGCTGAGAATGTTGGTTCTGGTTGTGTTACTCCTCTTTCAGTTCCCGCTAATTTAGCTGTAAATCCTGATAAGAAGTAATATTTTGTTTGCTCTGGAGTTAATTTAGAAACTGGAGGCATTACTCCGAATGCATCTGCTGTTAAGAAAATAACTTTAGTAGCGTGACCTGCTTTAGAAACGGGTCTTACAATATTTTCAATATGGTTAATTGGATAAGAAACACGCGTATTTTGTGTAACTGAACCATCTTTAAAATCAATTTTTCCGTTGGCATCAACAGTTACGTTTTCTAATAACGCATCTTTTTTGATAGCTCCGAAGATATCTGGTTCGTTTTCTTTACTTAAATCAATTGTTTTTGCATAACATCCACCTTCAAAGTTGAAAACACCATCATTATCCCATCCGTGTTCGTCGTCTCCGATTAATTCACGTTTTGGATCAGTTGATAGAGTAGTTTTTCCTGTTCCCGATAATCCGAAGAAAACAGCAACATCGCCATCTTTTCCTTTGTTAGCTGAACAGTGCATAGAAGCAATTCCTTGTAATGGTAAGTAATAGTTCATCATTGAGAACAATCCTTTTTTCATTTCTCCACCATACCAAGTACCTCCAATTAATTGGATTTTCTCAGTTAGATTGAAAGCTACATATACTTCCGAATTTAATCCGTGAGCTGCGTAATCTTTGAAACTTGTTTTTGAACCATTCATTACAATGAAATCTGGCTCACCAAAGTTTTCTAATTCTGCTTCTGTTGGACGGATGAACATGTTTTTCACAAAATGTGCTTGCCATGCTACTTCCATAATGAAACGAACTTTCAATCTTGTATTTTCGTTTGCACCACAAAAAGCATCAACAACGTATAATTTTTTATTTGATAATTGCTTTACTGTAGTTTCTTTTAAAGCATCCCAAGTTCTTTGAGAAATTGGTTTGTTATCGTTAGCTGCTTTGTCAGAATTCCACCAAATGGTATTTTCTGTAACACTATCTTTAACGATGTATTTGTCTTTAGGAGAACGCCCTGTAAACTCACCTGTCATTACGTTAACAGCACCAAGTTCAGATAACTGTCCTCTTTCAAATCCTTCTAAAGCTGGATTTAATTCTTCATTATATAAATAGTCGTATGAAGGATTATATATTATTTCTGATACATTAACGATTCCGTACTTTTCTAACGAAATCGATTTCGTAATATGCGCATTCGTATCCATAAATTGTTTGTTATGTTGTGTATTTAATAAAGTGCAAAATTATAAATTATATTTTAGATAGCGTTTTTTAATCACTGTTTTTTAGATAAAACAGCATAAAATAAGTACACCCAAGCTGAAACCAAGAACAAACCACCAATTGGCGTTACAGGTCCTAGAAATTTAGTCTTCAAATTGGTAATTGTATTTGTCGCTAAAAGATAAATAGAACCTGAAAAAAACAAAACACCTACTATCGTTAAATAAAAAACAATCGAACGTTCTTTCTCTCCTAAAAAAGCAAAAGTTCCTACAAAGAGAAGANNGAGAAGAAACAACGCGTGATACATTTGATAACGCACTCCTACCTCAAATGTTGCCAATTGCTCCACCGAAAGTACTTTTTTTAACGCATGTGCACCAAATGCCCCTAAAATTATAGCCGTTACTCCTAAAAATGCAGCAACTAATAGTATTCTTTTGTCCATTTTTTTAAATTTGAGACCAAAGATAGGAAAAGTTTTTATGTTAAATTATGACATAAATCAACAAAATGTTTTCACAAATATAACATTTTACTATCTTCGTGTGATATTTTTACAACACACCTAAAGATGAGACATATTTTAGTCATTGGAGCAGGTCGTTCTGCTTCTTCTCTTATAAAATATTTATTAGACCATTCCGAAGCGCAAAATCTTCATGTTACTATTGGTGATTTATCGGAAGAATTAGCGAAACAAAAGACCAACAACCACAAAAATGCTAGAGCCATTGCCTTTGACATTTTTAATGAAGCGCAACGAAAAGAAGAAATTCAAAAAGCAGACGTTGTAGTTTCGATGTTGCCTGCACATTTGCATTTAGAAGTTGCTAAAGACTGTATTACCTACAAAAAACACATGGTAACTGCATCTTACATTAGCCCAGCGATGCAAGAATTAGATGCTGCAGCTAAAGAAAATGGTTTGGTTTTTATGAACGAAATTGGGCTTGACCCAGGAATCGACCACATGAGTGCCATGAAAGTATTGGATGAAATTCGCGAAAAAGGTGGGGAAATTATCCTATTTGAATCATTCTGTGGTGGATTAGTTGCTCCTGAAAGTGATACCAATTTATGGAATTACAAATTCACTTGGAATCCAAGAAATGTAGTTTTGGCTGGACAAGGCGGAGCGGCAAAATTCATACAAGAAGGAAAATACAAATACATTCCGTATTCAAAATTATTCAGAAGAACAGAATTTTTAGAAGTAGAAGGTTACGGAAGATTTGAAGCGTATGCCAACAGAGATTCTTTAAAATACAGAAGCGTTTACGGTTTAGATAACGCTTTAACTTGTTACCGCGGAACGATTAGAAGAGTAGGATATTCAAGAGCTTGGGACATTTTAGTACAACTTGGAATGACGGATGATTCATACATAATCGACAACTCGGAAGAAATGACATACAGAGAATTTACGAATTCATTCTTACCATATCATCCAACCGATACTGTTGAAATCAAATTGCGTCATGCGCAAAAAATTGATCAAGATGACATCATTTGGGATAAATTAGTAGAAATCGATTTATTCAATCCGAACAAAAAAGTAGGATTAGTTAAAGCAACTCCAGCACAAATTTTAGAAAAGATATTAGCTGAAAAATGGGCTTTGGAACCAAATGACAAAGACATGATTGTCATGTATCATAAATTTGGTTACGAATTAAATGGCGAGAAAAAACAAATTGATTCCACAATGGTTTGCATTGGTGATGACCAAACGTATACTGCTATGGCAAAAACCGTTGGATTACCCGTCGCAATTGCTACTTTGAAAATCCTAAACAAAGAAATTACCACTCCTGGCGTACAATTACCAATTACAAAAGAAGTGTACAATCCAATATTAAAAGAATTAGAAGATTACGGAGTAATTTTCAAAGAAATTGAAGTACCTTACTTAGGTTACAATCCACTAAATGTGAACAATTAATCATTAATTCAAGATTTTAAAAATCCGAAATCGTAATTGGTTTCGGATTTTTTTATTCTATTTGAAATCGATTTTGTATTTTTACTTTCAAATCAATCAAAAATGAAGATAAATCACTTACAAATTGAAATCGACGGAATTGACAAAGAAATCCTACGTGATTTAATGGATGATGCTCGCAAACCTATTTTACAGATTGCCAATAAAATTGGGATTTCGGGTGCTGCGATTCATCAACGACTAAGAAAATTAGAACAAGCTGGTGTTATTTCAGGTTCTAAATTTATTGTGGATACGAAAGTTTTAGGTTATAGTACGATGGCTTTCATTGGAATTTATTTAGAAAAAGCATCGAGCAATCCAGAAGTGGTAAAAGAATTGAAGAAGATTCCTGAAGTTTTGGAATGCCATTACACCACAGGAAATTGGAGCATTTTAATCAAACTGATTTGTAGAGACAACGAACATTTGATGCAATTACTTAACAAAAAAATCCAACCTATTGATGGCGTTTCAAGAACAGAAACATACATTTCTTTGGAACAGCAAATAGAAAGACAAATACAATTATAAACACAAAATAAAAAATCCGTCAAACATGCATCTGACGGATTTTGCTTTTATAAAATATTCGTTTAATCTCTCGAACCTAAAATTTGGAAAGCCCAATATAGTAAAGACGCTAAAGCTCCTAAAGCGGCAACTACATACGTTCTTGCTGCCCATTTTAACGAATCTTCGGCACCAGCATATTCTTGTTGGCTCACCATGTTTTTATTTTTTAACCAAGCCAAAGCTCTATTACTTGCATCGTATTCTACTGGAAGCGTCACAAAACTAAAAGTAGTTGCAATTGCCATTAAAATCAAACCCGCAACCGCTACGTAAAAACCAATACCTGATTTTGAAGCAAATCCTAAAATTAAACCTCCCATAATTAACCATTGCGACATACTTGACGAAATGTTTACCACAGGCACCATTTTTGAACGCATCGTTAACCATTGGTATGCATGTGCATGTTGGACTGCGTGACCACATTCGTGAGCTGCAACTGCTGCTGCTGCCGCATTTCTTTGGTTATAAACTGCTTCAGACAAGTTAACTGTTTTGTTCGCCGGGTTGTAATGGTCGGTTAATTGACCTGGTGTTGAGATTACTTTTACATCGGTAATCCCGTGGTCTTGCAACATTTTTTCTGCAATTTCGGCACCACTCATCCCGTTGCGTAAGGTAACTTTAGAATAAAAAGCAAACTTGCTCTTCAATTTACTACTTACTAACCAACTCACAAGAGCTATCGCTCCAAGCATTATATAATATGTCCACATATCTTTTATATTTTAATTTCTAAATTTACTAAAATCAATAACAAATTACAAGCCAAAGATACAAAATGACAATTTGACATTAGTTAAAAATTTCCAAAAACTAACGACTTAACGTTATAAAAGCAATCAATTCAGAGGCTTCATAATAGGTAAAGGAAATATCAACTACTTCGTAGCCCTCATTAACTTTTTTGTTGAGAAACTGCTCTACTTCTTTTGCCAATTCTTCTTTCATACTGCCAAAACTGGCTGCTTTTTTCAGAATATGTACTTCGTGTTTTTTCATATTATTCTGGTTGTTGCATTTGTTTCACTGGTGATTTTTTTGAAACATCCATTACCGGAACCATTCCGTTAGTTGGTACGTAGATAATTTGTGGTAAATCGCCTTTATCTGCTAATTTCTCTAACGTTCTAATGAATAAATATTGGTTATACGTTTCGCTTAACGTTCCGTTTTCTAATTTCATGGCTTCTGCCATACCTTTTGCGCGTTCAATTTCGGCTTGGGCGTTTAATTTTTCGGCTTCTAATTTGGCTTTTGCTTCTTCTACTAAAATTCTACGATTTTGTTCCGCTTTTGCCATTTCTGCTTTTCCTGCCATTTCTTGTTGCCAAACATTATATCTTGGCAATCCAAACATTAAAGCAGCAATAAATACAAACCCAATGACCACAACTCCAGCAATTATTTTTCCAATGTTTCTTTTTTCCATTTTTATAGTTTTTTAGTTTATCTATTATACGTAAAAAATGAAAAATGTTACAAAAAAATCCCAAACTTTTGGGTTTGGGACTTTTTTAAGGTTGTCATTTCGACGAAGGAGAAATCACATTAGGGATTAAGATTATGAGATTTCTCCTTGCGTCGAAATGACAAAAAGGATTTTATCCTACCAAATTAATAATCTTACCTGGAACAATAATGATATTCTTTGGTGTATTTCCTGCTAATTGCGCAATGGTTCTTTCATCTGCTAATACAATTTCTTGAATTTGCTCTTTGGTTAAATCCAATGGTAATTTAATCGTAAATCGCATTTTTCCATTGAACGAAACCGGATATTCTTTTTCAGATTCCACTAAATATTTTTCTTCGAATTTTGGAAAAGCAACAGTTGCAATTGAACCTTCGTGACCTAAAGCAGACCATAATTCTTCCGCGATATGCGGTGCATAAGGTGAAACTAAAATAGCTAATGGCTCTAAAATGGCTCTATGATTGCATTTTAATTGTTGCAATTCGTTTACACAAATCATAAACTGAGAAACCGACGTGTTAAATGAGAAATTCTCAATGTCTTCTGTTACTTTTTTGATGGTTTTGTGTAACGATTTGTACATTTCTGCCGTTGGTTCGTCGTTTACAATAACTGAACCGTTGTCATCAAAATACAAACGCCATAATTTTTTCAAGAAACCAGAAACTCCGGTAATTCCAGCTGTGTTCCAAGGTTTAGATTGCTCTAATGGTCCTAAGAACATTTCGTACAAACGTAAAGTATCAGCTCCGTATTCTTCACAAATATCATCTGGCGAAACTACATTGTATTTCGATTTCGACATTTTTTCTACTTCGCGACCAACGATGTATTTTCCGTTTTCTAAAATGAACTCTGCATTTGCATAATCAGAATATAAAGGATGATTTTTGAATTTCTCTATATCCAATTCATTACTAATTTCATTTATACATGATAATTCTACGTGAATTGGAGTCATTTTATCCCACAAAATTTCCGGATGCCCAATTGACTTATGAATTTCTAAAAGTTCTTTGTGAACTTTTGCTGACTGTTCATTAATATCTTTAAAAAATAATCTTTCTTTTACAGCTTTATCAATTAAATTTTTTGATATGAAAATTACTTTTCCCTTTTGTAATAAAGAATCAAAACCATATTCATATCTATAAACAAAAGCACTCATTCCTAAAATCATTCCCTGATTAATCAGTTTTTTGAATGGTTCTTCTGTTGGAGCGTAGCCTCTATCTTTTAAGAATTTATTCCAAAAACGAGAATACAATAAATGTCCGGTTGCGTGCTCGCTTCCACCAATGTATAAATCTACGTTTTCCCAATATTTCAATGCTTCTTCGTTTGCAAATTCTTCGGTGTTGTGTGCATCCATATAACGCATCCAATACCAAGAAGAACCTGCCCAACCTGGCATCGTGTTCAATTCTAATGGGAAAACTTTTGTGTTGTCAATTAAATCATTGCTAACCACTGCATTGTTTTCACTATCCCAAGCCCAAACGGTTGCGTTTCCTAATGGCGGTTGACCGTCTTCGGTTGGTAAATATTTTTCTACTTCTGGTAAAACAATTGGCAAGTGTTTTTTGTCAATCATTTGTGGTAAACCATTCACATAATATACTGGAAAAGGTTCACCCCAATAGCGTTGGCGAGAGAAAACCGCATCACGTAAACGGTAATTTACTTTTGCATTTCCTGCGCCTATTTTTTCTAATTCTTCGATGATTTTTTTAGTTCCCGATTTGTAATCTAATCCGTTTAAAAAATCAGAATTTACTAATTCGAAACCACTTTTTTCTCCGAAAGCCGCTTCTGAAATATCTTGGTTGAAAATGTTCTTAATTTCTGGCATTCCGTTAGTTCCTTTGAAGAAATTCGCGAAAGCATAATCACGCTCATCACCACAAGGAACCGCCATAACCGCACCAGTTCCGTAACCTGCTAACACGTAATCGCCAATCCAAACAGGAATTGGTTCTTTCGTAAAAGGATGTTCGGCATAAGCGCCTGTAAAAACACCTGAAATGGTTTTTACATCTGCCATTCTTTCACGTTCTGAACGTTTTGCTGTAGCTTCTACATAGGCTTCCACCGCAGCTTTTTGTTCTGGAGTGGTGATTTGTGAAACTAATTCGTGTTCTGGAGCTAAAGTCATAAATGTAACTCCGAAAATCGTATCAGGTCGTGTTGTGAAGACGTCAATATGCGCTTCGACTCCGCTCAGCGTGACATTTTGAACTTTAAACGAAACCATCGCTCCGACACTTTTCCCAATCCAATTTCTTTGTGATTCTTTGATAGATTCACTCCAATCGATTTCGTTTAAACCTTGTAGTAAACGTTCCGCGTAAGCAGAAATTCGCATACTCCATTGTGTCATTTTTTTACGAACTACTGGATGTCCACCACGTTCTGAAACGCCGTTTACAATTTCGTCATTCGCTAAAACGGTTCCTAAAGCTGCGCACCAGTTTACTTCGGTTTCAGCTAAATAGGTTAATCTATATTGTAAAAGTATTTTTTGTTGTGCTGACGATGAAAAAGCATTCCATTCTGCTGCTGAAAATGGTGCAATATTATCATCGCAAACCGCATTCACATTCGCATTTCCGTTCTTTTCAAATTCTTGAATTAACGTACAAATGCTTTCTGCTTTATCCGAATTTTTATTGTACCAAGATTCGAATAATTGAATGAAAATCCATTGTGTATGTTTGTAATAATCTGGATTTGACGTACGCACTTCGCGACTCCAATCGAAAGAAAAACCAATTCTATCCAACTGATTTCTGTACCCTTGAATCGTATTTCCTGATTTATCCACACCACCTTCAATATTCATGCGAGTCGTATCTGCTGGATGTTGTCCGGTTTGAATCGCATATTGTTCGGCTGGCAAACCAAATGAATCGTAACCTTGCGGATGCAATACATTAAACCCTTGATGTCTTTTATATCTTGCGACAATATCAGAAGCAATGTAACCTAGCGGATGCCCAACATGCAAACCCGCTCCCGAAGGATAAGGAAACATGTCTAATACATAGTATTTTGGTTTTTCACTGTTATTTGATGCAGCAAAAGTTTGGTTTTCTGCCCAATATTGTTGCCATTTGGCTTCGATTTTTTCGTGGAAATATTTCATTCGTAGTTTTTATTGCTTTTTAATTGTCTCATGCTTTCGCAAGCTCAAGTCATCTTGTAACGTTGTCGTTTTTCTGTTATCGGTTTTATCCGAAAAAATAAGGTGCAAATTTACGCTTTATAAAACTTTTATAAAACTAATCTTTAAAATATAGTGTTCCGTTTGGATTAGCGTAGCCTTTGAAGTTTCCGTTTTCGTCTTCTAAAGCGATATATTCTATTGCTTCTAATAAGGAAATCCCTTTTTTACCACTACTAATGGTGTAGCGAATTTCTCTAACAGGATACGGATAATACAAAGGAAGTAATGTCAACACATAATCTGAATTACTGTAATAACTGATGTAAGCCGAATGTTGATTCCCTTTTTTTACCCTCAAGAAACTTTGATTTTCTAGATTAAATGAAATTTCATCAAACTCAAGAGGTAATTTGAACTCTTTGTTTTCGGAAACTAATCCAAACAAGTTATTTTTCTTTACTAAAAACACTTGCTCTTTAAATGATGATGTTATGGAGTATCCCATTTTGATATCGTCATATTCAGCAGGCAAGATAAAAGTATGATTGACATCGATAATACCATATTTCATGATTTTGGTTTTTTTATCCAAAACTCCAACTTTGAAATAATTTTTACCGCTTGGATCATATTTTCTTTCAGATTTCATAGGTTCTAGGAAATCATATTCAACACTTTTTTGAAATGGAAATTGGTAGACTAAACCAAATTTATTTTTCTTTTGGTAAATAACGTAATTGAAATACGTTTGTATGGTATCAGCATTCGATTTATCATCTGTAAGAACTCCTTTCGTTTTGAAAACTTCTATTTTATCAGCTTTAATTGGGAATTTAACTGTCTTTTTGTTTTTGGTGACATTGTTTGAAACCTCAACTTCAATTTGGTTTTCTATTAAAGCATATTTGTAATAAGAAGTTCCTTTTGGTTTTTTTCTGGTAGTATTTCCTTTTCCTGGTCCATCTCCACTACCAGAACCAGTTCCTGAGTAACTTCTAGGTTCCTCTACTTCCGCCACAACATCACTGTCCATGTTAGTAACCGCTACATTATTATCATACTCATTGTAGCTGTCTTTTTTTCTTTTAACTCCCGTATTTTCTTGAATGTACTGACTGTCTTTTTTAGCATCTAAAAGAATGATTTGACTTCCTTCTACTCTAAAATATTTAGTTTCAACATCACTTGTTGCCGTTTGTTTTACGTAGGCAATTGCTAATTCTTCTTTTGATTTTTTATTATCTAATTCTATCGAAAAAACATCTTTTATTACATAACTTAATTTGTTTTCATTGTAATAATCTAGATTTACTAACGACTCTTTTCCTTCTAAATCCTTTACATAAAAACCAATTATAAAACTACTGTCATAACGCTTGTCATTCCCTTTAAATCCTTTTAAAAAGGAAAGCGGTTTACTGATTAGCAACTCACCTTTGGTATTGTATAAATAGTTTATTTCTTTTTTATCAGCTCCTTTTTTTACAGCAATTATTAAATTACTTGACACATAACGCAAATCTTGAAATTCTACTGGAATTACATTTTTTGAACCTATGTAAACTCCCAAATTATTCCCTAAAGAAGCTTGAAAAAAAGTAGCGCCTTTACTTCTCTCCTTTTTTATGGCATCGTATTTTGGAGCTACCAAAACCGTTGCATTCTCATCGCATAGTCCCCATAAATTGCCTTCTCGATAAGGAAAAATATTTTCTTGAGCCGTTAAGGTTAGTACAAAAAAGAATAAAAGTGCCGAAATCTTAAATTTTAGTGTCATTTTTATGAATTTAAAGGTTCAAATTTACAGATAATAAATACTAAAGTTAAAACTTTGTTGTTATATTCTATGTAAACAAAATTTCTTTACTATTTTTACGGCTTAAATAGAATTTTATGGCATCATCTTTTGAAAATTACAACAAGCGACGTTTAATCTCGTCCTACTTTTCGGTAGTTTTAAGTATCTTTTTAGTATTATTCCTTTTAGGAGCTTTAGGACTTTTTGTAATTAATTCGAAAAAGATAACGAATGATTTTAAAGAAAACATTCCTATGACGGTTTTCTTTAATAACGATGCTAATGATTCGGTCATCAGTAATTTTGACACGGAATTAAAAAACGCAAAATTCATTAAAGATTACGCTTTTGTTCACAAAGACAGTGCAGCAAAGAATAATGTGGATATTGTAGGCGAAGATTTCATGGAATTCTTAGGCTTCAATCCATTACAAAATTCATTTGACATTCACTTAAAAGGTGATTATGTAATTGCCGATAGCATCAAGAAAATTGAGCGTAACATTCGTAAAAACGAAATGGTTTCGGAAATTATCTACGATAAAGAATTGGTAGACATGGTAAACAATAACGTTACTAAAATTAGTTTTTGGATTTTAGTTATCAGCGCTATTTTAACGGTTGTTGCGATGTTGTTAATTAATAGTTCGCTTCGTCTTTCTGTTTATTCGCACCGTTTTACCATTAAAACGATGCAAATGGTGGGCGCAACAAAATCGTTCATCAGAAAACCATTTATTTGGAGAAGTATCAAATTAGGATTAATTGGTTCTGGATTGGCTATTATTGCTTTATTAGCTTTAGTATTTTATGTAGATGGATTATTCCCAAGTTTAGGAATTGCAAAAGATTATGTTTCTATTGCAATCGTAATTTTAGGAGTGTTAGTAGTTGGAATCGTAATTACTTCTATCAGCACATTCTTTGCTACACAACGTTTCTTGAATTTAAAAACAGACGACCTTTATTAGTAATCAGTGTTCCAGTATTAAGTGTACAGTGATTTAAAATTTATAATATGGAAAATAATAACAAACCCGAATTTCTTTTTGATAAAGTAAACTACAAAATTCTTTTAGTAGGATTAGCAGTAATTGCGCTTGGATTCATTTTAATGAGTGGTGGCGGAAGCGAAGATCCAAATGTTTTCAAAGGCGAAGAATTATTTAGTTTTAGAAGAATTCGTTTGGCTCCAACAGTAGTTTTAATTGGTTTTGGAATTACGATTTATTCGATTTTAAAAAATCCGAAGAAGTAATACTTTATGGATGTTTTACAAGCCATTATTCTTGCCATTATTGAAGGAATAACCGAATTTTTACCTGTTTCTTCAACGGGTCATATGATTATTGCTTCGTCTTTTTTTGGTATTGCACAAGACGATTTTACCAAACTTTTCACGATTGTAATTCAGTTAGGGACAATACTTTCTGTAATTGTTTTGTACTTCAAACGCTTTTTTCAATCGCTTGATTTTTACTTTAAATTATTTGTTGCTTTTATTCCAGCCGTAATTTTCGGATTATTACTAGGCGATTTTATCGATAGTTTATTAGAAAACCCTATCACAGTAGCTATTTCGTTAATTATTGGGGGATTTCTATTATTGAAAGTTGATGATTGGTTTGGCAATTCTGAAGGAACTGAAATTTCCTATTTAACCGCTTTTAAGATTGGTTTGTTCCAATGTTTAGCGATGATTCCTGGTGTTTCGCGAAGTGGAGCAAGCATCGTAGGCGGAATGACACAAAAATTATCCCGAACAACAGCAGCCGAATTTTCATTTTTCTTAGCGATTCCAACCATGTTAGGAGCCACTTTGAAAAAATCATACGATTATTATAAAGATGGTTTTGTACTTTCAGACGACCAAATTAATTTATTAATTATTGGAAATGTGGTCGGATTTATTGTAGCCTTAATCGCTATCAAATCATTCATCGGGTTTTTAACCAAACACGGATTTAAAATATTTGGTTATTACCGAATTGTTGCCGGAATTGCTATTCTACTCATTCATTTCTTCGTACAAAAATTAACTATTATCTAATGAATGCCGAAGAAATTTTAGCAGGAAAAGTTCTTTTAATAGACAAACCCTTGAAATGGTCATCGTTTCAAGCGGTGAACAAATTGAAATACATTTTAAAACGCAAATACGATTTACCCAAGAAATTTAAAATCGGTCACGCCGGAACTTTAGATCCGTTAGCGACTGGTTTATTAATTATTTGTACTGGGAAATTCACCAAAAGCATTACCGAAATTCAGGCGCAAGCTAAAGAATATACTGGAACGATTGTAGTTGGAGCAACTACTCCATCTTACGATTTAGAAACCGAAATTGACGCTACTTTCCCAACGGAACATATTACAGAAGAATTGATTTTGGAAACTACAAAACAATTTATTGGTGAAATCGACCAGAAACCTCCTGTTTTTTCAGCTATTAAAAAAGATGGAAAACGTTTGTACGAACACGCTCGCGCAGGCGAAGAAGTTGAAATTCAATCGAGAAAAACGACTATACACGAATTTGAAATCACTCGAATTCAATTACCAGAAGTAGATTTTAGAGTAAAATGTAGCAAAGGAACTTACATTCGTTCGTTAGCTTACGACTTTGGATTGGCATTACAATCAGGCGGACATTTAACAGCGCTTCGAAGAACGAAAATTGGAGATTATTCAGTTGAAAATGCAATTACACCTGATGATTTTGCACAATTGCATGAAGATGAAAAATAAAACTTTACTTCTATTTTTTCTGCTATTTCAATTTAGTTTTTCGCAAAATGTAAAACTAAAAACAGGCGATATTTTATTTCAATCGATGAATTGCGGACCACTTTGCGAAGCAATTAACGAAGTTACAGAAGGTTATCAAGGAAAAGATTTTAGTCATTTGGGAATGGTGTACATCAAAAACGATTCGATTTTCGTAATTGAAGCCGCTGGAAAAGCAGTTAAAGTTACGCCATACCAAACCTTCAAAACCTACACAAATGAAGAAATGTTTGTAGGAAGATTAAAAAGAAAATACCGAAAATATATCCCAGAAGCCATTACTTTCTCATTGCAACAAGTTGGTGTTCCTTATGATGACGAATATTTGTACGATAATGGAAAATATTATTGTTCGGAATTAATTTATGATGCGTTTTTGCATTCGTACAAAAAACCATTATTTGATTTGTATCCGATGACGTTCAAATCACCAAAATCAAATGAGTATTTCCAAGTTTGGGCAGACTATTACGAGAAACTAAAAATGGAAATCCCGGAAGGTCAACTAGGTTGCAACCCTGGTGGAATTTCCACTTCTGATAAATTAAAAATTATTGGAACTTTACGCTAGGATATTCTCATGCATTTCCACAATTTCATTCTGAATCGAAATTCCTTTATCGTGTAAATACCATTTTTGCAATTCAATTTTTGCTGGTTCATCTACTACTCCATGAGCCGCTTTGTAATCTAAAATCAATTGTTTTGCACCATGAGGTCTTGGCCCCCAATCTAAAACTACTTCTAAAGTTTGAGCATCTAAAACGATTAATTTAGGAATTGCTTTTCCTCCATTCGTTAAAAAATGTTGCATTAAAGCATCGTTATCATCGCGTAAAGCAATTTTTAATTCCACCTTATCTGTTGCTTCTGCCATTTTATGAATCACGGGAACAATTTGAGCCGCATCACCGCACCAACCTTCGCTTAGCACTAACCAAATGTACTTTTTATCTAAGTTTTGCAGTTTAGTTTTCGTTTCAGGAGTAACTTCGATAGTTTTCTCCAAACGATTCATTCTGGTTTCGTTTAGTTCGGAATATTTTAATAAATCTTCTGATTGTGTGTGACCGGTAGATTTCCCTTCAGCAATTAAACTGGTTACTTTTTTTCTGTAATCGGCAAAAGAAAAACTGTTTTCTAATGTTTGTTTTATAGTATTTATCATCTTCTTAACTTTATTTGGCAAATTTAAGTCTAATTTTGGAAATTAAATGTAAGAATTGTTACATATGGATTTAACTTCAAAATCAATCGGATTAGCGCTTTCTGGTGGCGGTTCCAAAGGAATTGCTCATGCTGGAGTTTTAAAATTCTTAACCGAACAAGGCATCGAACCTTCTTGTATTTCGGGTTCAAGCGCAGGAGCCATTGTAGGAACCATGTATGCTTTTGGAAAAAAACCAGAGGAAATTCTAGATTTTTTCAAATCGATTTATTTTTTTCATTGGAAGCATTTTACGTTTAAAAAACCAGGAATTGTAGATTCCGAATCATTCAAAAAATATTTTGAAGAGATTTTTGGAGAAACGACTACACTTAGCGATTTAAAAATTCCGACTTACATCACGGCAACTGATATGGTAAAAGGAAAGCTAAAAATTTTTAGTCCCGATACTAGAATTGTTGATGCCGTTTTGGCTTCAACGGCTGTTCCTGGAATGATTTCACCCTACGTTATTAAAGAAAAATTATATAGCGATGGTGGTATTTTAAATCATTTTCCAGTCGATTTATTACAAGGAAAATGTGATTCAATTATTGGTGTATATGTAAGTCCAGTTCAAAACATTGAGGCAAAAAACTTGAATTCCATAAAATCGGTTACTTATAGAGCATTAGAATTATTGACAGCTAATTCCAATCTTCAAAAATTTAATCATTGCGATTTAATCATCGAGCCTAAAGAATTGACTAACTTTAGTACGTTTGAAACCAATAAAGCCAAGATGGATTTAATTTTTGAAACGGGTTACAACGAAGCAAAAAAAGCATTTGAAAATTTAGCAACATAAATGTTAAAACATTTTTTTTAGAAAAAAGCTATTTAACTATATTTGCACCACAAATAATACAACACGATGAAGTACAAAAGAATTCTTCTAAAATTAAGCGGTGAAGCTTTAATGGGCGACAGACAATATGGAATTGACCCACAACGCTTAGCTGAGTACGCTGAAGAGATAAAACAAATTCACGATAAAGGAGTAGAAATCGCTATCGTTATTGGTGGTGGAAACATTTTTAGAGGTGTAGCTGGTGCAAGTAACGGAATGGATAGAGTGCAAGGTGATTACATGGGGATGTTAGCAACCGTTATTAATGGAATGGCTTTACAAGGCGCTTTAGAAGAAGCTGGAATGCAAACGCGTTTACAAACGGCTTTAAAAATTGAAGCTATTGCTGAACCTTACATCAAAAGAAGAGCAACACGCCATTTAGAAAAAGGAAGAATCGTGATTTTTGGTGCAGGAACAGGAAATCCTTATTTTACAACTGATACTGCAGCAGTTCTTAGAGGAATTGAAGTAGGCGCTGACGTAATTTTAAAAGGAACTCGTGTAGATGGTGTGTACACTTCTGACCCAGAAAAAAATGCTGATGCAGTAAAATTTGACTTTATTTCGTTTGAAGATGTATTAGCAAAAGGATTAAATGTAATGGACACAACTGCTTTTACATTGAGTCAAGAAAATAAATTACCTATTATTGTATTCGATATGAATAAAGATGGTAACTTATTAAAAGTGTGCGAAGGAGAAACTATCGGAACAACGGTAACAATATAAATACGAAGTACAAAACTAGAAGTACAAAGTAAAAATTTAGAGAGATGACAGAAGAAATTAACTTTATTTTAGACAGTGCAAAAGAAGCTATGATAGGTTCTGTTGCGCATTTAGAAAAAGAATTTTTAAACATTAGAGCTGGGAAAGCTTCGCCTCAAATGTTAGGTGGTGTTTTTGTAGATTATTATGGTTCTCAAACACCATTGTCGCAAGTTGCTAACATTAATGCTCCTGATGCTCGTACCTTAACGGTAACGCCTTGGGAAAAAAACATGTTACATCCTATTGAAAAGGCAATTATGATTGCTAATTTAGGGTTAAACCCAATGAACAATGGTGATAACATTATTATCAATATTCCAGCATTAACTGAAGAAAGAAGACGCGACTTGGTAAAACAAGCAAAAGCGGAAGCGGAAGATGCAAAAATTGGCATCAGAAACCACAGAAAAGATGCTAATTCAGACATCAAAAAAGAAGAAAAAGACGGAACTGCAGAAGACATTTGCAAAAAAGCAGAAGAAGATGTTCAAAAACTAACCGATTCTTTCATCAAGAAAATAGATGAACTTTTAGCTGTTAAAGAAGCTGAAATCATGAAAGTATAAATTTAAGTCCCGATTAACACTCGGGATTTTTTATTTTGAATATATTTGTACAAATACTTGAATTTACCTACATGAAATATTTTTGGCTTTTTTTGTGCTTTATTATCACCAATAGCTTTGTAGCGCAAACCAAAATAAAAGGACAAATTATCGACTTTGATTCAAAAGTGCCTATTGCTTTTGCTACTATTACTTACAACAATACCAAATTCAATGCCGACTGGGAAGGAAAATTCTCTGTTGTAGTCAAAGATTTTAAATTGCCTATAAAAGTCAATTTTAAAGGCTATTATGAAAAAATCACCTATCCAGAACCAAAGGTTGTCAATATTACGATTAAGTTGGTAAACGATTTAAACGAAAAAAAGTCTGAAATCTATACCGAAAACGGAGTAAACAATATCATAAAAAAAGTAATTGAAAACAGAAAATCAAATGATCCTGAAAAAGGATTATCGAGTTTTCAGTATAAAAACTACGAATATCTACAAGTAACAGCAAACCCAGATAGTATTTCATCAAAAATTGATACTATTTACAAAAATAGATTCTTGAGAAAACCTTTAATGAAATTAGATTCAACGAATTATAAATTCAAGAAGTTTTCTGAAAAACAACATTTGTATCAAACAGAAAAAGTCAATTTAATTCAGCACAATCAATTTCAAAACAAGGAAACGGTTTTAGCCACTCGAATGGCTGGATTCGAGCAACCGGTTTATGAATATTTAGGTTTAAAACTTATCTCTTATTCAGTTTATGAAAATCCGTTTGAAATTTTAGAAATTCCGGTACAAAATCCCATTTCAAATTTTGGACGAAAACTGTACAACTACAAATTAATTGATACTGTAAAAATAGACGGAAGAAGTGCTTACAGAATTTACTTTGAACCCAAAAAACTAAATACAAATCGATTAAGAGGTTTACTCTATATTGACACTCAAAATTATGCGATTGCAAAAGCGTATTTTCGTATTTATGGTGTAGTAAATATCAATGCCACTTACACCTTTGATTACAGAAAAGATACCGACATTTGGTTTCCTAAAAATAGAAAATTTAAAGTTTCAAAAGGAAACAACCAAGACGATATTAAAATTTTAGGAGGTACTATAAAATTCAGTTCCGATTTAGATTTAACCGAAAGCAAAAATGCAACCGACCAAGCCTATATTTCAATAGAATCGACGCCTTTTGATATTGAAATCAACAAACCAATTAGCATTTCTAAACCCAGAGTAAAAATTGAAGTTCCACAATCGAGCTTAAAACAAGAAAATGACTATTGGAATGCGTTTAAAAAAGATACACTCGATAAGAGAAAACTTCGAACTTATACTTCAATCGATAGCTTATCACTTTCTGAAAAAATAGAACACAAAGTGTTTTTAGGAAGAAAAATTATTAATGGTTATTTTCCTGTTTCAATTTTTGACATAGACTTAAGAAGTATTGTAAAATATAACAATTTTGAAGGATTTAGATTAGGTGTTGGTGCGGTTACCAATTCGAAATTATCAGAAAAATACAAAGTTGCTTTTTATGGTGCCTACGGATTTAAAGATGACGAATTCAAGTACGGAATTACACCTTCCTATTTGGCGCATTCAAACTCTGAAACTTGGGTTAGTGCATCTTATTCAGACGATATTAGTGAGATTGCACAAACCAATTTTATTACCGATTCTCGAAGATTTAAAATTTACGATCCTCGACCAATCAATATTTCCACTTTTTACAACAATAGAATGAGTTCGGTTTATGTAGAAAGTAAATTTTTACCTAAAACATCGAGTTATTTTGGGGTTTCACACAATCAAATTCAACCCCTTTTTGATTATACTTTTGTAAATGATGGAAAATCGTACACTGATTATACTATTAGTGCAGTGCAATTAGCATTCCAATGGAATCCGTTTAGTAATTACATGCAAACACCAATGGGAAAAATTGAATACGAAAAAAGACATCCAAAATTTTCGCTTCAACTTACACAAACTCTACCAGGTGTATTGGAAAATGATTTTACTTTCTCAAAAATAGATTTCAAAACGTTCTACGAATTACCTTATTTATCAGGTCAAAAAAGTTCTATTTTATTGCAAACCGGAATAGCTTTTGGCGATGTACCGATTACCCATTTATACAGTATTGTTCCCAATAATTTAAATCGTGACGCTATTTTACAGCGAGTAACTTTTGCTGGAAAAAACAGTTTTGAAACCATGTATTTCAATGAGTTTTTCTCTAATCAATATGCTTCTTTACAATTAAAACATACGTTTAACAAAATCCGTTTAGGTTATAAAATTAATCCCGAATTTACTGTTGTTACAAGAATGGCATTTGGTTCAAACAAAGACGACAATCAACATCTTGGCATCAGCTACAACACGATGGAAGATGGCTTTTTTGAAAGTGGTATAGAATGTAATAAAATCTACAAAGGAATTGGTTTAGTGGCATTTTACAGATATGGTCCTTACCAATTAGCTAATTTTGATGACAACATTGCTATTAAAGTTTCATACTATTTGGATTTAGGACTTTAAATTTAACTTAATTGTCACGTTCAAAACCAATAAATTAAGTAAGATTTACTACCTTTGCACCCTAATTTTTGAGAGATGTTAAAGTGGTTAAGCACCAGTTTTTGGGATTATATTGCCAGTAAAATTTTAAGAAACCGCGTTTTTCTTTTAATCCTTATTTTACTATTTACTATTTTTATGAGTTTTCAGTGGAAAAACATGCGTTTTACCTTTACTGAAGCCAACTTATTACCTGATGATCACGAGGTAAATATTCAGTACAATTCGTTTTTAGAAAAATTTGGCGAAGAAGGAAATTTAGTAGTTCTAGGATTTAAAGACAAAAATTTCTTTACCGAAAAAAATTACAAAGCTTGGGAAAAATTTGTTTCCGAAATAAAAAAAGACAAAGCAACTGAACTTACACTTTCTATTGAAGATTTACGCGTATTAGAAAAAGATACGATTGCTCAAAAATTCAAATTAGTTCCTTTTGTAAACAACGATAGTATTTCCGACACTTATTTAAAAAGTAAAGAAAAAGAATTCTATAACGACTTACCTTTTTACGAAGGAATGCTTTTTAACAAAGAAAGTGGCGCCGTACGTTTTGCAATTTATATGGATAAAAAAATTGTAAACACGCCAGCAAGAAAAGCTTTTATCGAAAAACATCTTAGTCAAGAAAAAATAAGCGCCTTTGAAAAAGAAACCGGATTAGACCTTCGCGTTTCGGGAATGCCATACATTAGAACATTAAACGCTAATAGTATTATTGGCGAGATTGGATTATTTGTAGGTGCCGCACTTGGAATTACTTCTTTGTTGTTCTTCTTCTTCTTTAGAAGCTTCAGAGCGACTATGATTTCTATGTTTGTGGTTATTATTGGCGTAATGTGGTCGTTTGGAACACTGGGTTTATTAAATTACGAAATCACGGTTTTAACTGCCATTATTCCACCATTAATTATTGTAATTGGAATTCCCAACTGTATTTTTCTTATTAATAAATACCAACAAGAAATCAAGAATCATGGTAATAAAGCCAAGTCGTTACAACGTGTAATTTCAAAAGTAGGAAATGCTACTTTGATGACGAATTTAACTACTGCAGCTGGTTTTGGTACCTTTATTTTTACCGATAGTAAATTGTTAAGTGAGTTTGGTATTGTTGCATCATTAAACATTGTTTTCTTGTTTATTTTATGCTTAATCATCATCCCAATTGTTTACAGTTACATGCCAATGCCAAAAGAAAAACACTTGGCGCATTTGGGCAAAAACTATATGGCAGCCTTCATAAATTGGATTGAAAACACCATTAGACATCATCGTGTAGCCGTTTTTTCAACTGCAATTGGAATATTAGTTTTAGGAATTATCGGTATCTACCAAATCAAAGTTTCAGGGAGTATTATCGAAGATATGCCTAAAAAAGCTCCTTTCTTTAAAGATATTTTATTCTACGAAAAAGAATTTGATGGTGTAATGCCTTTAGAGATTGTAATTGACACCAAAAGACCAAAAGGCGCTTTAAAATCGGTTACGTTAAAACGAATTGAAGAACTTCAGGAAACCATTATTGAAATTCCAGAATTATCAAAACCAGTTTCAATTGTGAATTTGGTAAAATATTCAAAACAGGCTTATTATAATGGAAATCCAGAATTTTACGAATTACCGACAAAACAAGAAGAAGCGTTTATTCTATCCTACATAAAAAATTCCACTCAAAAAGGAAATGAAAACATGCTGAAAAGCTATGTAGATAGTACAGGTCAATATGCTCGTATTACCACTTTTATGCGAGATATTGGTACCGATAAAATGCAAAAAATTGAAGAACGTTTACAAGATAAAATCAATCATATTTTTCCAAAAGAACGCTATGAAGTTTCACTTACTGGAAAAGCCTATGTTTTTGAAAAAGGAACCCATTATTTAATTGATAACTTAGTACAATCATTACTTTTTGCTATTGTTTTGATTTCGTTATTAATGGCTTATATGTTCCGTTCTTTCAAAATGATTATCGTATCATTATTGCCAAATATTTTACCTTTGGTTATGACAGCAGGATTAATGGGATTCTTAGGAATACCAATCAAACCTTCAACTATATTGGTATTTAGTATTGCCTTCGGAATTTCAGTTGACGATACCATTCACTTTTTGGCTAAATACCGTCAAGAATTAAAAGCCAATGATTGGAAAATAAAACGCTCTGTTTATGCTACTTTAAAAGAAGCAGGAATTAGTATGTTTTACACTTCAGTTGTATTGTTTTTTGGATTCTCTGTATTTACGCTTTCAGATTTTGGAGGAACAGTTGCCTTAGGAGGATTAGTTGCAACAACTTTGCTATTTGCCATGCTTTCCAACTTAATTTTGTTGCCAGCTTTGCTACTTTCTTTAGACAAAACCATTGCCAACCAACAAGAATTCTTAGAACCAACATTAGATATTTTAGCCGAAGATATTGAAGAAGAAAATTCAAACGATAAATAGTATATTTGCATAATAATATTAGACAAAATGAAACACTCAAAAGTTATAGACCTTTTAAACAGCACGAAAACATTACATGAAGTAACAGCAAAAGGTTGGGTTAGAACATTTAGAAACAATCAATTTATTGCGTTGAACGATGGTTCAACCATTCATAATATTCAGTGTGTGGTAGATTTTGAAAACACACCAGACGAAACTTTAAAAAGAATTACTACTGGAGCTGCAATTTGCGTTACAGGAACCTTGGCAGAAAGCCGTGGTGCTGGGCAAAAAGTAGAAATTCAAGTAACCAAATTAGAGATTTTAGGTGATAGTGATGCGGAAAAATTCCCAATGCAACCTAAAAAACACTCCTTAGAGTTTTTACGTGAAAATGCGCATTTACGTGTTAGAACGAATGCTTTTGGAGCAATTATGCGTGTGCGTTCAACTCTTGCTTTTGCAGTGCACCAATATTTCCAAGAAAAAGGATTTTTCTATGTAAATACACCAATTATTACTGGTTCTGATGCTGAAGGTGCTGGAGAAATGTTTCAAGTAACTTCTTTACCAATTGACGGTTCGGCTCCAAGAAACGAAGACGGAAGCATCAACTACAAAGAAGATTTCTTCGGAAAACAAACCAATTTAACGGTTTCTGGACAATTAGAAGGTGAAACTTTTGCTATGGCATTAGGTCAAATTTATACGTTTGGACCAACATTCCGTGCAGAGAATTCAAACACTTCGCGTCACTTAGCTGAGTTTTGGATGATTGAACCAGAAGTGGCTTTCAATGATTTAGCTGATAACATGGATTTGGCTGAAGATTTCATCAAATACGTTATCAAATATACAGTTGATAAATGCGGTGATGATTTAAAATTCTTAGAAAGCAGATTGTTAGAAGAAGAAAAGTCAAAACCACAAGCGGATAGAAGCGAAATGACGCTTTTAGAAAAATTAAGTTTTGTATTAGATAACAACTTCAAACGTGTTTCTTACACGGAAGCTATTGATATTTTAAAAGATTCAACACCAAATAAAAAGAAAAAATTCCAATACATCATTAACGAATGGGGTGCTGATTTACAAAGTGAGCACGAACGTTTCTTAGTAGAAAAACACTTTAAATGTCCTGTGATTTTATTTGATTATCCAGCAAAAATTAAAGCGTTTTACATGAGATTAAACGACAACACCGAGCCTGGAAAAGAAACTGTTAGAGCAATGGATATCTTATTCCCAGGAATTGGAGAAATCGTTGGAGGTTCGCAAAGAGAAGAACGTTATGATGTATTAGTAGAAAAAATGAAAGCCTTAGGAATTGACGAAGAAGAACTTTGGTGGTATTTAGACACAAGAAGATTCGGTTCGGCTGTTCACTCAGGTTTCGGATTAGGTTTTGAAAGATTAGTGCTTTTTGTAACAGGAATGGGTAACATTAGAGACGTAATTCCTTTCCCAAGAACGCCACAAAACGCAGAATTCTAATAAATAGGTTATAAGTTTAAAGGGTTAAGAGTTTAAAAAGGAAATACAAACCTTATAAACTCTTAAACTATAAACTCTTAAACATAAAAACATGCTTAAACACAGTTTACAATTCAAGTTATCTCAAAAATTATCGCCTCAACAAATTCAGTTGATGAAGTTAATTCAATTGCCTACGCAAGCATTTGAGCAACGTCTTCAAGAAGAATTGGTTGAAAATCCTGCTTTGGAAGAAAGCAGCAAGGAAGATAATTACGAAGCAGATGATTACGAAGTAAACACAAACGATGATGATTACGACGATTATGACAACGACCATATCGACGCACAAGACATCAACATCGATGAGTATTTAAGTAACGACGAAACGCCAGATTATAAATACCAAACTAATAATTACAGCGATGACGATGATGACAAATCACTTCCGTTTGCTGCGCCTGTTAGTTTTCATCAAGATTTAATCAATCAGTTAAATACGTTTATTTTAAGTGATGACGAACGTGATATTGCCGAATTTTTAGTCGGAAGTATTGACGATATGGGTTATATCCGAAGAACAACACAAGATATTGTTGACGACATGGCGTTTACTCAAGGTATTTATACAGATGAAGCGACTGTAGAACGCATTTTGCATTTGGTTCAGGATTTAGAACCTGCTGGTGTAGGTGCCCGCGATTTACAAGAATGTTTGTTGTTGCAATTAAAACACAAAACACCATCAGATTCCATCAATTTAGCCATTCAAGTTATTGAACAACAATTTGATGCTTTTAGTAAAAAACATTACGATAAATTATTGCAAAAATTTGACGTTACGCAACAACAACTAAGAAAAGCCATTGACGAAATTGAAAAACTAAATCCAAAACCAGGAGGCAGTTTTGACGGCAATCAAAAAATGGTGGAACACATTGTTCCTGATTTTACGATTCGAATTGTTGATGGCGAATTAGAGTTACTTCTAAACGGAAGAAACGCTCCAGAATTGCACGTTTCTAAAGATTATCAAGAAATGTTGCAGAGTTATAAAGACACTTCTGAAAAATCGAGTTCTCAAAAAGACGCGGTTCAATTTATCAAACAAAAATTAGATTCTGCAAAATGGTTTATTGATGCGATTAAACAGCGTCAGGAAACCTTATATGTAACCATGAATGCGATTATGTTTTATCAGCAAGAATACTTTTTAGAAGGAGAAGAAACCAAACTTCGTCCGATGATTCTAAAAGATATTGCTGATATGGTTGGTTTAGATATTTCAACTGTTTCGCGTGTAGCAAATAGTAAATATGTTGATACACCTTACGGAACGAAATTAATCAAAGAATTCTTTAGTGAATCGATGACGAATGACCAAGGAGAAGAGGTTTCAACTATCGAAATTAAAAATATATTACAACAAGTAATTTCGGAAGAAGACAAAAAGAAACCTTTACCAGATGATCAATTAGCCGAAATTTTAAAAGAAAGAGGTTATCCAATTGCTAGAAGAACTATTGCTAAATATCGCGAACAATTAGATATTCCTGTAGCGCGTTTGAGAAAGAAAATCTAACAGAGTAATCATGGATTTAAAAAAAATATTACCTGTTTTTTCATATATTTTTCATCCCATATTTGTTTCTATATATGGTACTTTATTTTTCTTTTTAATTGCCAATTCATTTTTTTATAACTCACAAATCATTGTAACGTTAATTCAAGTAACAATTCTTACTTTGCTATTACCTTTATCGATGTATTTTTTATTTAGATCATTAGGCGTTGTGAGTTCATTTACCGAAGCCAGCATTAGCGAGAGAAAAATGCCTATTGCTGTACAAGCTATTTTGTTGTTTGTACTAATAAAATTTAGTGTTTCACAAGATTCTATTGCCGAATTGTATTTCTTTTTTCTTGGCGGATTTTTAAGTAGTGTAATCGTCTTAGCGAGCGTTATATTAAAATTCAAAGCAAGCTTACACATGATAGGAATTAGTGCTTTAACGTGCTTTATTTTTGGTTTAAGCATGTATTACCAATTGCCTTTTGTAAACCTTATTGCTTTTTGTATTGTTTGTATTGGTTTAGTAGCTTCTTCGCGCTTATACATGAAAGCGCACACTTACACCGAACTTATTGCCGGAATTATTATTGGAGCCGGACCACAGGTATTTTTGTATCAGTATTGGTTATAAAATATAAAACATCAGTCCAATTTTCAAAGTCGTCATGTTATTTTCAGCAGCTGTTTTATCCTTATCAAAATAAGGGTTTAACCCATAATGAATGTAAGCATTCCAGGTATTGAATCCGAAAGTTAAATACGTTGCGTATTGAAACTTATTTAAAATGTCGTTGATATTTTCGCTTCCTGTTAAACCACCTTCATATTTGAATTTGCCATTAATTAAATAGCTTGCCATAAAACCAGCATGAATTCTCCAAAATTTGTGGCTATCTGGAGTTGCATTTCGCCAACGGATTTCTAATGGTAAATCAACATAATGCAAAATAATTCTACTTTTCACCAATTCAAAATCGGGATTTCCTGTAACAGAAGACAAATCGATTGTTTGCTTTAAATCGTTGTATGAATAACCAATTCCAGGAGCTATTGCCCAATGTCTGTTTTCAGAAATTGGAAAATCTCTTAAAAATCCTGCGGACAATCCTGTAGAAAAAGAATACTGATTAAAATTATCAGGTTTTTTTTGAATAAAATTATAGGCGATGGAAACATAGAACTGATCTTCTCTAAAAAGAGAATCTACAACTAGTTTTGACACAGTTTCAGTTTGTGAAAAACCTATTGTTGCAAAAAGTAGAAAAAAAAGGGATACAAATTGTCGCATTATATTTTTTTATAAAAATAATAAAAAAAGGCACGCAATTGCGTACCTTTTAATTTATAACATAAAAATACTATTCAACAGGATTTCCTTGTGCTGTTGTATAATTTACTTTTAATTGTTCTATTTTACGTAATTCTAGTTTAATAGCACCTACTAATCCCATTTTGACATTTTTGTCAATTTTCAATGAGGCAGTAAGGTATTTTTCGTCTTCAGAGTTACGTTGTGCTCTTTCCGTAATAATGAAATTTCTGATTTCTGATGGCGAAGCCATTTTGTCAGCTAATTGAATACGATCTGAACCTCCAAGAGTAGCGCGATATCTTTCACTTGGTTTACCAGCGTAAATATACATTACATATTCTTTCTTATGCAATTTAGCAGTTTGATTTGCTTTAGGTAATGTATTTTCAATTTTTAAATCAGTGTCTTTCATGGTAGTAGCCGTCATGAAGAAGAACAAAAGCATAAATACAATATCTGGTAAAGATGCTGTTGAAATTGCAGGAGTACCCTCCGTATTTTTCTTTTTAAATTTAGACATACTTTCTTAATATTATATAATTATTTTTTTGGCTCTGCTTCAGAAAGTCTCATAGGAAATAATTCCTGAATCTTTTTTACTTTCGGCTCTAAATCCTCTACTAAACCTTCGGTTGCTTTAGAAGCTGGATCATTAAAAATGTATTCCATTTCTGTAAAAGTCATACCGTAACGCTTCTTACATTCTCTATCTCTTAAAAAGTTATATGCTGCTACTAGTTCGTTTTGAACCGCAATATAAGTTTCATAAGTAGTTTGCCCATCATTATTTAATGAAATTACCGCATCATCAGGACCGTCTGATGAATTTGGATCTTTTTTTCCATTACAATATGTACAAGTACCTTTTCCATTATTTTCAAGAAAATCAATAGCAGTTTGTCTTAAGTCTTTAATATCAACTAGTTTCTCTTCAACAAGTAACTGATTGTCTTTATTAACTAAAACTGTTAAAATATTTCTTTCATTAATAGGCGGAACAGGTGGGTTCTCTTCATAACGAGGTAAGAGTCTATTAATTCCCTGATCTACTCCGATTGTAGTAGTAACTAAGAAGAAAATTAAAAGTAAGAATGCAATATCTGCCATAGAACCAGCATTCACTTCTGGCGGTGCACCTCTTTTTTTACCCATGATTATTATCTTTTAATTTTTGAAAATCCAGTCCAAGCTAATACTCCTACTGAAATAAAAGCAAGAATATAAAATGTATTCAAACTAGTACTGATTAACTTAGAAGAAAATGAAGAAATAACTCCACCATCTTTTAATTTAACTTCAGTGCTATCTGCAAGAATAAAGGCTACTAAAACAATAGCAGCAAACAATCCTAAAGAAATAAGCGCTCTTTTTAACTGATCTTTGTGCGTAATTAAATTTTTAAATACGAAGTAAACAACAGAAAAGAAAGCAATTGCCATTGCTAAATAGGATACATATATAAAGTAATCTACAATATAAGAATTATTCTCCATTGAAATCTCCATACCTAAAGCAGATACGAATAAAATAGAGGCAATAATACCAATTATAATTACTACAATTTTTGAAATTTTGTATACGTTCATAACAATAATTTGTTAATGTATTATTTGTTTAATTTCTCTTTGAAGTAATCTGACAACATATCAACTAAGCTGATAGAAGCATCTTCCATATCATTAACGATAGAGTCAATTTTAGCTGTAATATAGTTGTAGAAAACTTGAAGAATCATCGCAACGATAAGTCCAAATACCGTTGTTAATAACGCTACTTTAATACCTCCAGCTACTAATGATGGCTCCATAGATCCTGCAGACTCAATTTGGTCAAACGCAACAATCATACCAATTACTGTTCCTAAGAACCCTAACATCGGTGCAAGAGCAATAAATAAAGAAACCCAAGAAACGTTTTTCTCTAATTGACCCATTTGAACACCACCGTAAGCTACGATAGATTTTTCAGCAGACTCTAATCCGTGAGATGAACGCTCTAAACCTTGATAGAAAATAGACGCAACTGGACCAGCTGTATTTTTAGCTACTTCTTTAGCTGCTTCGATACCACCTGAATTTAATGCAGATTCTACATCAGAAACGAATTTTTTAGTGTTAATAGTAGAAAGATTTAAATAAATAATTCTTTCAATAGCAATAGCTAAACCTAAAATTAAACACAATAATACTGGAGACATCCAAATTGGATCTCCTTCAATGAAACGTTTTTTCATTGATTGAGTAAAAGTAGCTTCTTCAGCCACAGTCTCTTCAGTTGTTGCTGCTGCTTCATCAGTTGTTGCTTCTGTTGCAGTTGTATCAGCTACTTGTTCTGTAGCAGGAGCTGCTGCTTGAGTTGAATCTTGAGCTTGAACATTTCCAAAAGTCATAAGCCCCGTGATTGCTAAAATAGAAAATAATCTTTTCATCGCTTTTGTTCTTAAATTTAATTAGTTAATTGGGTTTAAAGATATAAAAATATTTATAAAATTTTAAAATTAATATCATTCTGCAGAGAGGAAGGGATTCGAACCCTCGATACCCNNCGCCTTCGACCACTCGGCCACCTCTCTATTGAAACGACACCAAATTTTAAGGGTGCTAAATAACGCAAAAAAACTCATGTATAAAAATTTTAAACGTTATTTTTATAACATTTCTCCTCGGATTCCTGTTTCAAATATGGTCTTGAAAACATTATTTGATACTTTTTGACCTAAGAGATACATTAATTTAGTGATAGCAGCCTCAGTAGTAATGTCTTTGCCTGAAATTACTCCTATATTTTTTAATTGTGTACTGGTTTCGTAATTCCCCATGGAAACACTACCTCCACTACATTGTGTAACGTTAATTACATGTATATTATTATGAATAGCGCGCTCTAATGTTTGCACAAACCATCCTTCTGTTGGCGCATTTCCTGAACCATAGGTTTCTAAAACTATTCCTTTCAAATTAGGAATCGCAAAAAAAGTGTTTAAAACATGTTGATTGATGCCCGGAAAAATCTTTAAAATAGCCACATTGTCATCAAAATCGGTATGTACTTTTAGCTTTTTAGTTGATTTTTGTTTTAGAATAATATCCTTATTTACTTTTAAATGCACCCCAGATTCTGCTAATTCAGGAAAATTTGGTGAAGTAAAAGCATTAAAATGTTCGGCGCTGATTTTTGTAGTTCGGTTTCCTCTGTATAATTTGTATTCAAAATACAAACAAACTTCTTGTATAGCTGGCTTTTTATTTTCTTGAAGCGAAGCTACTTGAATTGCCGTAATCAAATTCTCTTTAGCATCCGTTCTTAAATCGCCAATTGGCAATTGCGAACCAGTGAAAATTACTGGCTTTGACAAATCCTCCAACATAAAACTCAATGCTGAAGCACTATACGACATAGTATCCGAACCATGTAAAACAACAAATCCATCAAATTTTGAATAATTTTCCTCGATAATTTTGGCCATTTTTTGCCAATTGGAAATATTCATATTTGAAGAATCGATAGGCACATCAAACGAAATGGTTTCAATTTGACAATCTAACAAATGTAATTCGGGAATTCTGCTTAACAACTCATTAAAATCAAAAGCCTTCAAAGCTCCTGTTTCAAAATCTTTTACCATTCCGATGGTACCACCGGTGTAAATTAAAAGTATTTTTGGTTTATGAGATGTCATCAGTATATTTCAATTTATTCACAACCGGATTAGCGTACATCGCCAAGAAACCTTCTCTCATAGTTTCATTGTCAGCGTCAATTCGCATTTCTAATCTTCTTTCAAACAATTGACGCTCTTTTTCGTTGTACAAATGCTCAAATCGAGTTGTTTTGTATAAAATATCGTAAGCAATAAAATTTGTTGGCCACAATTTATAAGTTTGAAGAATAGAATCATCAATTACTTGAGCCAACGCTTGAATTTGCTTGTTGTTATTATCGGTTTCCGCTTTTATTTTTTCGTATTCCTTTTCTAAAACATCACCCACATGTATGTGAATGCGTTTCTTTTGACCAATAATTCCACTTAAAAGAGTTATAAAATCTTCGTTTTTCTCCTTAATATATACTTCGTCTTTTGAAAGCGCTATTAATTGAGGCATTTTCAAAGCATCGGTTGGATCATATTCGTACGAAATAGAAACAGGAACAATTTTTAATTTCTTAAAGAAGTCCATTCCTTTTTCCTCATCGTTTGCCATTCCAACCATTTTCAACACACCTTGATG
>DNNO01000023.1 GCA_003497625.1 Flavobacterium sp.
CATCGAGAATATTTTGAATTTGTGATTTTTTTTTGATAACTTTAGTTAATTAACTACAGAAATATGATATCAACTTTACCCAAAAAAGGCCATCTGCTAATTGCAGAACCTTCGATTTTAGGCGATGTTTCTTTTAATCGCTCTGTGGTCTTATTAGCAGAACATAACGATGAAGGCTCAATTGGTTTTATCTTAAACAAACCTTTGAACTATACCATCAATGATTTGCTTCCCGAAATTGAAGCTTCATTTAAAATATACAATGGTGGCCCTGTTGAACAGGACAATCTGTATTTCATTCACAATATTCCGGATATTATTCCAAATAGCGTTGAAATTTCTAACGGAATTTATTGGGGTGGCGACTTTGAAACCACCAAACAATTGATAAACGAAGGAAGAATTACGAAAAATCATATTCGTTTTTTCCTTGGCTATAGTGGTTGGAGTGTAAACCAACTAGAAATGGAGATGCATGAAAATTCCTGGATTGTTGCTGAAAACACCTTAAAAAACAAACTACTTTCAAAAGCTAGCACTTTATTTTGGAAAGAAAAGATAATTGAGCAAGGTGGCGAATACGTGTTATTTTCAAACGCACCAGAAAATCCAATGCTTAACTAAGTCGGATTTTAGCATTCAATCTTTTAAGTACATCTGAAGCAAATTCAGCAGTGTATTCTTTTTTACGATATTTAGTTATAGGTTGAATTCCCGAAATTACGTTAGTTAAGAATAACTCATCCGCTTTTTGCAAATCAAAGGGAGAAATTGAAGCTTCTTTAACTTCGATTCCTTCTATTTTTTTCAAAATTTCAAGTACTTGTTTGCGCATAATTCCATTTAAACAACCATCAGAAACTGGAGGAGTTACCAATATATTACCCGTTTTCATAAACAAATTACTTTGTAAAGCTTCCACTACATTCTTTTCGTCATTTAAAACCAAACAATTATCATAACCATTTTCGTCTGCAAAAATACTTCCGGTGATTTGAAGCATTTTATTATTGGTTTTTAAAGTGGAAAGCAATTGTTTTGAAACATAGAAATCTTTGTATAATTCCACTTCATAAGATTCTTTACCAATTGCATATAATTCGGAATTTAATGCAGAAGCAGCGACTATAAATTGGACATTTCTCGATTTTGGCAAATAAAAACCATCTGAATCTCTGTAAACAGAAAAGCGAACACGATACGAATTAGAATCTGAAAATGTAGCAATTAGATTTAAAATTTGAGATTCAAAATATTCCATGGTAAAATTCATTGGAATTTCCATGCGGCAAATACGCATCGAAGCCATCAATCTAAAATAATGATCTTCCAGAAAAAGCACTTTATTATCCAGCACTTTAATGGTTTCAAAAACACTATCTCCAAATAAAAAACCTCTATTAGAATCAATAAGAATTGTGCTATTTTCCTGAATATTCCCGTTACAATTTACCATAAAAAAATCCCGATTTTTAAATCGGGACAAATATAACTTATATAATTGATTTTTTAAACGGAACCTAATACATGTTTTAGGTCAGAAATTTGATTTTCCCACAATAATTTAGATTCATCTAATTCATCTTCGTGAGCAAAATCAGAAATTACAATAGAAACGTCTTTCGTAATTTCATCTTCCATAATTTTTAATTCAAAAAAGTAATCAGTTTCAGTATTATCTTCTTCTAACCATCTGAATTTAATGCGCTCTCCTGTTTTCTTAGAAGCTAATTTTGCTTTCTCTTCCGAGTCATTCCAAATAAAAGTAAAAAACTCACCTCTCGAATTTACGTTATCGGCAAACCATTCCGACAAACCAGATGGTGTAGAAATGTATTGATATAGCAACTGTGGCGAAGATTGAATGGGGAATTCTAATTCATATTTTACTTTTGCACTCATTATTGTAATATTTAAGTTGGAAATATATATAGAATTAATTGAATATACAAAAAAACATTTTATTTATTTTTTTTACAAAATTATATTTGCAAAGAATATAAATAGTTTTATATTTGCACCCGCATTCAACAAGGATGTCACACCGACCTTTGGCGAGGTAGCTCAGTTGGTTAGAGCGCAGGATTCATAACCCTGAGGTCACGGGTTCAACTCCCGTCCTCGCTACGAAAACCCGAAATTTTACTTTATTGTAAATTTCGGGTTTTGTTTTTTAAATCTAATTCATTGATAATGAAATTAAAACATATTTACATAGCCCTTTTTGCACTAATTAGTTCTTTGGGATTTTCTCAATTAAAAACCATAACAGATAAAACTACTTATCCATTTTGGATTAATGTTCCCGATAAAGAAAACTCCGCAAAGCAACCTATTCTGATTTTTCTTCACGGAAAAAGTCTTTCTGGAACTGATTTGAATCGCGTAAGACGTTATGGTGTTTTACGTGCAATGGACAAAGGAAGAAAAATTCCTGCTATTGTTGTAGCACCACAATTGGCAAAAGGGAGTTGGAATCCAGATAAAGTTTTAGAAGTTTTAGAATACGTAAAGAAAAACTACAACGTAGACGAATCTAGAATTTATGTTTGTGGTATGAGTTTAGGCGGTTACGGAACATTACATTTTGCAGGAAAACATGCTGATAAGATTACTGCAGCAGTAGCTATTTGTGGTGGTGGAAATGTTAGTGATGGTTGCAAATTAGCCACTATTCCGCTTTGGATTCAACATGGAGATATAGATTATATTGTACCGCTTTCGGAATCTCAAAAAGTGGTAGATGCAATTAGAAAATGTAATGAAAAAGCAAATCTAATCTTTTCGATTATCAAAGGCGGAAATCATGGCAATGTGGAACGTCTTTTTCATGAAGATGCCATGTACGATTGGTTATTTAAACAGAAAAGAGAGTAATTCAATGCTTTCTCTTATCTTTGCTGCATGAGTATTACATTATTATCTTCCCCTTTACAAGGTTTTACCGATTTTAGATTTAGAAATGCTTTTCACAAATACTTTGGTGGAATCGACACCTTCTATTCGCCTTACATCAAACTTAACGGAAAATTGGTTGTAAAAGGTTCGTACGAACGTGATATTCTTCCTGAAAACAATAGTACTTTAGAAGTTATTCCTCAGATTATTACTAACGATGCCGAAGAATTTTTATTCGTTGCGAAATATGTACAGCAATTCGGTTACAAAGAATTGAACTGGAATTTAGGTTGTCCGTACCCAATGGTAGCTAAATGTGGTATGGGTTCTGGATTGATTAAAAATACAGACCAAATTGAACATATTTTAGAACGTGTACACAACGAAACTGATATTATCGTTTCTATGAAAATGCGAATGGGTTATGAAAATGCAACCGAAATTTTAGATGTTTTCCCTATTTTAGAACAATATCCAATAAAAAATATCGCGATTCATGCTCGAATTGGAAAACAATTATACAAAGGTGGTGTCGATTTAGATTCGTTTCAAAAATGTTTAGATACTTCCAAACAGAAGATTTATTATAATGGAGATATTACTTCGGTAACAAAATTTAACGAATTACAAAAACGTTTTCCTTCTATTGACCAATGGATGATAGGAAGAGGCTTAATTGCAGATCCGTTTTTACCTTCAATGATTAAAAATAATACAACTGAATACCCAAAAAATAGATTGGAAATTTTTGAAGCTTTTCACGATGAAATTTACAGAGAATACGATGCGTATTTACAAGGTCCAACACCTATTCGTATGAAAATGCTTGGTTTTTGGGAATACTTTTCGGAATCGTTTTCTAATCCGCAAAAGACTTTTAAAAAAATAAAAAAAGCCGGAAATAGTAAGAATTATGAAGCGGCTGTCAAAGAAATTTTTAAAAATGGGTAAAAAACCAATAAAATAATTATTATCAATTAATTACCAGTTATTAAAAAAATAATACCACTTATTACTTCACTCCTATTTAATAAATAGATTTTCCTAACATTTGCTCGATAAATAAAAGCCAAACACCTTGTTTACAGCGTTTTAAAATTATTGATTGTTTTATTTAAAAACAAATGTGTTATGGAAAGAAAAATTACCCAAAAGTTCCATAAAGAATTGATAGTACTATTTTGTCTATTCTTTTTTTGCATCGCAAAGGCTCAAACCCGAATTTCTTATCAGGGATTTGATAACAAACCAGAAGATTCTTGGAGTTATACTTCAACTTTAAATTCTGGAACAATTCAAACTAATACAAGCACTTTTGTTTCTAGTCCAAATTCGATACGATTTGGAGGTTCAAACAGTTCTACTCCTGATGATCCTAATATTGGCTTTAATAATATTGATATTAGTAGTTTTACTAATGTTTATGTAAATATTTATTTTTCATCTAGCGGATCTCCTGATGATAACGATGATTTATATTTAGATATTTCCTACAACAACGGAACTTCATATACAACTTCAATTAAGTTAATTGATGGAAAAAACAGTACAACTTCAGATGTTTATTCGTTTAATCATGCCGCAAGTGCTGGTAATACTGCGGACTCTCCTTACACTTATGCTATTCCAAATGGCAATACGCAGGTAAAAATTAGAATTCGATTTGATGAACTTAATGGAGGAAGTAATTCTTCTGATTATTATTTCATAGACAATGTTAGTTTGTATGGAAATCTAACTGGAAATCATTTAGAAATTCTTGGATTAAATAATACGACTATTCCACATAATTCATCTGCTTCCTCGATTTATGGAACTGATTTAGGAGAAACTCAAATTGTTTCAGATCCTGTAATTAGAACTTTCACCGTAAAAAATATCGGAACTAATACCATTAACTTAACTGGAACTCCTTTGGTACAAATCATAGGAAGTTCTGATTTTACAGTTATTCAAAATCCAAGTAGTTCCATCAATACTAACAACTCCAGTACTTTTCAAATACGATTTAATCCTAGTTCAATTGGAACTAAAACGGCACAAGTTTCAATCGCTAGTAACAGCGATGATGTGAGTCCGTTTTTATTTGACATAATTGGAAAAGGCATTCAAACTTTTTACGATAGTGACAACGATGGGATTTTTGACAATGTTGACATAGACGATGACAATGACGGAATTAGAGATGATGTGGAAGAATCTAATTGCAATTCTTTGAACGGAAATAAAGTAAATTATAAATTCCTTCATGAGACTTTTGGTGCTGGAAGTCGTACAACTATCAATACCACTTATAATGCATTAACTACTTATTGTTTTGAAGACGGAACCGTTGGGATAAATACTCCAGAATGTCCAAATCTTAACTTAACCGACTTAAATGACGGAAAATATACTGTTGGTCCATCGGCACAAATAGCTTCTTGGGCACCCTCATATTGGCACATGGGTGGTGATCATACAGGAAATCCAAACGGTAGAATGGCAATTTTTAATGCATCTTACACACCGGGGATTTTCTATACAGCAACCATTACGGGAGCGCTTCCAAACATTCCAATTACCTACAGTTTTTGGGTTTTAAATTTAGATAGAACAGATGCTCCGGGAATTGCTACTCGATTACGACCTGATGTAAGGGTAGAATTTCGGGATATGAGTAATAACTTAATTACTTTTATTGAAACCGGAGACATTCCTCCTACTACAGCTGGAAATTTAGCTGGCGATTGGCAACATTTCACAGCAGACATCAACCTTAATGTAAGTGCTTTTCAGGTAATTTTCATCAATAATGAAACGGGTGGTACCGGAAATGACTTGGCTTTAGACGACATATTAATTTCCCAAACTTTATGTGATTTAGATGGAGATAACATTGCAGATGTTTTCGATTTAGATTCAGACAACGACGGCATTCCTGATGTTGTTGAAGTAGGTTTAGGCAATTTATCCGATGGAAAAGCGTACTTATACCAATGGGCTGATGCCAATCAAAACGGAATGCACGATGTAGCAGAATCTCACATTGTACCTGATAACGATGGCGATGACGCTCCTAATTATTTAGATTTAGACAGCGATAACGATAGTGTTTTTGACGTAGATGAATCTTGGGCTGGAAATATAAATTCTTATGCAGGTTTTGAAAATGGTGATGGCGACATTAATGGTGATGGTGCAGGAGACGGTCCTGAATCGGAAGATTTTAGAAATAAAGATACAAACGGAGATGGCAACTTAGAAGGCTTTGGTGACGGAATCTTAGACATTTATGATTATGCCTTTAATATTTATGGAAATGATAATCAAGGTACGAATGTAGTACCTTTTACTTATTATGTTAAAGATACTGATGGCGATGGAATTCCAGACTATTTAGATGTTATGTCTAATGGAGTAACTTTTGATATTTCAAACACCCTTTACGCTAGTTTAGACAACAACAACGACGGAATTATCGACGGAAATATCGATACAGATGGCGATGGAATTTTAGATGCTTTTGATACTAATAACGCAGTTTTTGGGTCGCCAAGAGATTTAGAACGAAAACTTTTCATTGCTTTTGATGGCAGAAACGACTTTGCAACTGACAACAACATTATAACCAATTGGCCAAATGCTTCTTTGATGGCTTGGATTAATATTAACCCTGCATTTTCTTCTGAAGGAATTGTGGTGGGCCAAGATAAATTTTACATAAAAATTACTAATTCAAAAGAAGTAGAAGTAGTGGCAAACGGAATAACGTTAAGCAACAATTTGGTGCTAAATTCGGCACAATGGATTCATGTTGGTGCGATTTATGATGGTTCAAACGAACTATTGAAATTATTTGTAAATGGCGAAATGGTTGCAAGTACTTCCATTTCTGGAACTATTTCAGATACTTCTATTTTTACCATTGGAAAAAATTCAATTGCAAACACGCAGTTTTTTAAAGGGAAAATTGATGAAGTTCGCTTGTTTAATGTCGCTTTAGCGGATTCTCAATTCCAAAAAATGGTATATCAGGAAATTCAAGATAATAGTGGCCAAATTCGCGGAACTATTATCCCAAAAGACATACCAAGTTTACCATGGATTAATCTTGTTCGTTACTACAGAATGGATAATTATAAAGATGATGTAATTGATAATCATACTACCTCAACAATAGATACAACTCCAGGAGCTAGAATTTTCAATGTAAAAACGATTACTGTACAAGAAGCGCCAATGCCTTTTGTAACAGATCAAGCTGGCGATTTTCCAACAGCTGTAAACTCAATTTCAAAGGAAATTCGTGGATTAGATATTGCCGATTACGATTGGTCAATAGTTCATGTGAAACACAATATCATATCGAACATAAATCAAATCGATTTAGGAATGATTGTCGATTCCAATGTTTTAATTGACGTTGTCAATGATACCAAACTACAAAACAATTGGTATTTAAAATTGGATGGGAAAATCGATTTGCATGATTATTCGCAGTTGCTTCAAACTGCTGATAGTGATTTAGATCCTACAAGTATTGGAACCATAGAAAAAGATCAAAAAGGAACTGGAAATTTATACAATTATAATTATTGGTCATCTCCAGTAAGTTCTGTTGCTAGCACAATTAATAACAATACGGGTTTTACAGTTGGTAGTGTACTTCGTGATGGAACAAATGTAGCAACTCCTCAGACCATTTCATGGATTTCAGGCCTCAATGGAGTTTCAAACCCAATGCGATTAGCTAGATATTGGCTATACAAGTTTACCAATTTAACATCAGAATATGCTAATTGGCAACAAATCAATGAAAATACAGTCCTACAAAGTGGACAAGCTTATACGATGAAAGGAAGCGGAATCGTCGCACCACCAAATATTCAGCTCCAAAACTATGTATTTACAGGAAAACCTAATAATGGTTTAATCAATCATAGCGGAATTCAGATTGGAGTTAACAATATCAACTTAGTTGGAAATCCATATCCTTCTGCACTTGATGCTAATGAATTCATTGGTGATAATTTAAATGCAATTACAGGAACATTATACTTTTGGGAACATTATTCTTCAAACAACACCCATGTATTATCAGGATATCAAGGTGGATATGCAGCTCGCAACTTAGTAGGTGGAGTTCCTCCAGTTTCACCAGCATTAATAAGCGGTTTAGGCTCTAGTTTGCGAATTCCTGGCAGATATATTCCTGTTGCACAAGGTTATTTTGTTAAAGGAAATTCAAATGGTGGACAAATTACTTTTCAAAACAGTCAAAGAAAATTTGTAAAAGAAACCAATATCAACTCAAATGAAATGTTTAGACAAAATAATGTTGCCACAAGCGCACAAAATGGAGATGACAATGAAACTCCTGACAATTTTGCTAGATTAAGATTAGGATATACAGGAAGTACGAATTTTCACCGTCAGTTATTAATTGGTTTCATGAATGAAAATGCTAATGATGACTACAATTTAGGATATGATGGAGAAATCATAGATCTTCAACCTGATGATGTTTATTTCCAGACTGGAAACTACAAATTAGTGATACAAGGTGTTGGTTACTTTTATTCAAATGCTATTTATCCATTGACTGTAAAATCAAGTCAATCAGGAACCGTAACTTTCATGATTGATGGATTGGAAAATTTTGATTTAAATCAACCTATTTACATCCACGATAATACAAACGATACTTACAACGATATTAGATCATCAAATTTTAGTGTAGTACTTCCAATTGGTGAAATTAATGATAGATTTTCTTTGCGATTTTCAAATCAAATATTATCAAACAATGATTTTGAAAACAATCAAAATATAGTGTTTTTTAATTCTGAAAGTCATCAATTAGAAATTATAAATTCAAAAAATACTGAAATTGAAGAAGTTACTTTATTTTCAATTTTGGGACAAAAAATTAATCTATGGAAAGTTGATAGTTCTGAAAACAGTATCAAATTACCAGTTAAAAATGTTGCATCTGGAATTTACATCGTCAAAATAAAAACCAATGATGGTAATTACTTTGGTGAAAAAATAATCATCAAATAATAGAATTTAAAAACGGATACTTATTCATTTGAAAGTATCCGTTTTATTTTTTCTAAATCTATTAGTGAGTTCTCTTTAATTTCAACAAAGTAATTAACTTGCCAAGCCTGCATTTTTATTGCCTGTTTATTCTCGGGTTTATCCCAAGGTGCGTAAACTCTAATACCGCGCTTTCCTCCTTTTTCATTTTGAGAAACAATTCCTTTAGAAACTAAAACCGATTTTGGAAAGATAAATTGACCGAAATTTTCTGAATCTCGTACTGAAATAATCAAAAAATCTAACGAATCAGCCACGTCAAAAGGAGCTGTTATACCGTTATTATTTCGTTTCCAAATAGCCACAAACTGACCGATTTTTGTAGGAGTAATATTCGCAACACGAAATTGAATTTTATAGTTGTTCAATTCAAAAGAACAAGCACCATAATTTGTGCTTTCAGGATTCCAAACAAGATGTTGAAGTTGAAAACCACATTCGTTATAAAGTAATTTTTCAGCAAGTTGCAAATCGGTTTGAAAACTTTCTGTTGTCATAAATGGACTATTTTTTCTAAATTTTAAATCGATCACCTAACTTTTTTCCAATCAAATATGCGATTCCAATTCCTAAAATTAAAATCCAAAGATTCATGAAAATATAAAACGTGTACGCCAATGGATTTTCAGTCGAATTGAAGCAATAATTTTCAATCAAAAAACAAAATTGAGTCGTTTCTTTAGAAAATTGCGACAACGCAAAACTCATCAAAAAAGTAATTCCGATAGCCGAAAGTATATAAACTAAGCTTTTGTTCATCGGTTTTTTACCTGTGGGCTGAAACACATTTCGTTCCGCTTCAGTACGTTTATTGTTCTGAACTGACCAAATTACTTTTTTAGCTTCGTTGTCTTCATTCATATCAAATTTCAATTATAAGTTCAACAACAAAGTTCTGATTTTAATTATTGCAATAACGTAACTAATGTTGCAAAGTCTACTTTTTGTTGTTCGCCCGTAGCTAAGTTTTTTAAACCAAATTCTTCTCGCTCTATTTCCGATTCTCCTACAATAACTGCAAATGGAATTCCTCTTCTATCTGCGTGTTTGAATTGCTTATCAATTTTTGATTTATCTGGATATAATTCAACTTTAATTCCTTTTTGACGTAATTTCCCAATGGCTTTCATCGCATATAACGCTTCTTTATCCCCAAAGTTCAAGAACAACGCTTTTGATGTGGCTAAAACAGCTTCTGGAAATAAACCTACTTCTTCCATTACCAAAGCAATTCGGTCTAAACCAAACGAAATTCCAACACCCGACATATTTTTCAATCCGAAAATTCCCGTCAAATCATCATAACGACCACCGCCACCAATGGAACCCATAGCAACACCTTTTGGCGCAGCGACTTCAAAAATGGCACCTGTGTAATAATTTAAACCACGAGCTAACGTAACATCTAAATCCAAGAAAGCGGTTTGTAAACCTAAAGTCATAACGTTGTCACAAATAAATTGCAACTCGTTTACACCTTTCATTCCTTCTTCTGAATTCGCTAATAATTGCGCTAATTTTTCTATTTTTTCGTTGATGGTTCCCGTGAAATTGAACAACGGTTGTACTTTTTCAATCGCTGTTTCCGAAATGCCTTTTTCTAACATTTCTTTTTTCACTCCGTCCTCTCCTATTTTGTCTAATTTATCTAACGCTACCGTAAAATCAATCAATTTATCCGAAGCACCAATCACCTCAGCAATTCCAGATAATATTTTACGATTGTTAATTTTAATCGTAACGCCACCTAAACCTAACTGACTAAAAACCGAGTCATACAATTGCACCAACTCTACTTCTTGCCAAAGCGAATTGGAACCCACCACATCGGCATCACATTGATAAAACTCTCTAAAACGTCCTTTTTGAGGTCTATCGGCACGCCAAACCGGTTGAATTTGATAACGCTTGAACGGAAACTCAATTTCGTTTTGATGTTGCACCACATAACGCGCAAAAGGAACCGTTAAATCGTAACGAAGTGCTTTTTCGGAGATATGACTTGTCAATTTTAAACTATCTCTATTTTCTAATAATGTTGCATCCGCTTTAGCCAAATAATCTCCCGAATTCAAAATCTTAAAAATCAATCGGTCACCTTCTTCTCCATATTTTCCCATTAAGGTTTCTGAGTTTTCAAACGAAGGCGTTTCAATAGGTTGAAAGCCAAATTTTTCAAAATTGGTTTTTATCGTACTGAAAATATAATTGCGTTTCGCCACTTCTGCTGGAGAAAAATCTCGGGTTCCTTTTGGTATGCTTGGTTTTTGTGCCATTTTTCTAATGTGTCAATTTGAAAATGTGTCAATAAGACAATTCTGATTTTTTGCAATGCAAATATCGGATATATTACTGACTTCAAAAAATTATAAGACTAATTACTAGTTACTTTTTACTAATTACTTTTTTAATGTAACAAAATAAATAATTTGTAGTCTTATAGTCATGGTAGGATTATTTAAAGAAAATACAAGAATTGCGCTTGATTCTATTAAAGGACAGGCTTTGCGTACTTCGTTAACGGTTATGATTATTGCAATTGGAATCACAGCTTTGGTTGGAATTCTAACCGTAGTTTCGGCTTTAGAAAATACGATTTTGAAAGATTTTGCTTCTATGGGAGCGAATACTTTTTCAATTAGCCAATACGATTTTTCTTCTGAAATTAATCAAAACGATGCAGAACAACGTGTAAATCCTATCATTAGCTATCCAGAAGCAAAGGCTTTTCAAGACAAATTTAATTTTCCATTTACCACAACCTCTTTATCATTTACAGCAGGTTCTGCAGTTGAAGTGAAATATGGCGAAAAAAAGACCGATCCTGAAATTTCTATTGTTGGAGTAGATGAAAATTTTTGTCCGAACAAAGGTTTAGAAGTCGTAAAAGGAAGAAATTTTAATTCTTTTGACATTTCAAACAACAATTACGTTTGTGTTTTAGGTTCGGATTTTGAAAAAGGTTTGTTTGAAAATATCAATCCGTTAGATAAAACCATATCCATTCGTGGGGCAAAATTCAAGGTTATTGGCGTATTAAAAGAGAAAGGTTCTACTTTCGGAAACAGTCAAGATTTACGCGTTTTAATTCCTACGCAGGTGGCTCGCTCGTTATTTTCGGCACCTAATATTAACTACGATTTAGACGTAATGGTTACTAATGAAGCACTTTTAGACGAAGCGGTTGACGATGCCATTATCACGATGCGAAGAGTTCGAAAATTGAGTCCCGTAGAAAAAGAAAATTTCGGAATTGAACGAAGTGATGATTTGATTCAAACCTTACTTTCTAATACGGCAGTTTTAGGAATTTCGGCTTGGGTAATTGGAATTATTACGGTTTTTGGTTCGTCGATTGCATTAATGAATATCATGTTGGTTTCCGTTTCCGAACGTACACGTGAAATTGGTGTTAGAAAATCGCTTGGAGCCAAAAGAAGTACTATTGCTTGGCAGTTTTTTACTGAAACATTAGTAATTGGTCAGTTAGGTGGAATTGTTGGAATTATTTTAGGAATTCTGATAGGTTTTGCAATCGCATCAGCCATTGGATTTGCCTTTGTAATTCCGTGGATGGCAATTATTGCAGCTTTTATCACGACATTTATTGTAACGATTGTTTCTGGATTGTATCCTGCAATAAAAGCTTCTAAATTAGATCCTGTTGAAGCTTTGCGTTACGAGTAAATTTAAGGTACGAAATACAAAGTACGAGGTACGATAAAAGAGGCGCTAGTTCTATTTATTAGAATTTTGATTATTTCTTGAGGTTTTTATTGATGCAACTATAATTGCTAAAATTTCATTACCTTCTTTCAAAAGCGCCTCAATTTCAGAATGTAATTCTTGATTTTTGTTTATCTCAAGAATGATTTCAAGAAAGAAATTACTTTCATCTGCTTCTTCCTCAACAATTTTTAATTTATTAATAAAGTCAGCAGTAGATTTGGCCCGTTGAGAGGCTCTATAATTTGCCCCTACTGAACTAGAACATCTAATAAGTTGATTAACATAAGCATTAAATTCTCTTGAGTGAGGTAATTTAGAGCACAAATTAGCACAATCAATTGTAAACTTTTTTGTTCTTGCTTTCATATCAATTCTCATATTTTTACCTTTAAAAATAATTTGTAAATATAAAATTCCTACTTAATAACTGAAATACACTTAGTACTTAGTATTTCGTACCTCGTACTTCTTACCTTGTACATTTTATCATTCGATCATTACCGTAAATATCTTTTTTCAATTCGATATTTTTGAAACCTAGATTCTCAAGTAATTCTACTGTTTCTTTTCCTAAATATTGATTGATTTCGAAGAATAACAATCCATTTGGAGACAAGTTTTTTAACGCCAATTGTGCAATTTTTCTATAAAAAAGTAGTGCATCGGTATCTTCTACAAACAAAGCCAAATGCGGTTCGTAGTCCAAGACATTTTTCTTGATTTCTTGTTTTTCTAAATTACGAACGTACGGCGGATTGGAGACGATGATATCAAAAGGTTGATTCAAATCTTCCACTTCTAAAATATTGGCTTGAATGAAATTGATTTCAACCTTGTTTAACTCCGCATTTCTTTTGGCTACTTCTAATGCTTTTTCGGAAACATCAATTGCTGAAACATTTACTTGTGATAAATTAGCTTTTAATGAAATAGGAATACAACCAGAACCCGTTCCAATATCCAAAATATTTAAGCTGGAAGCTGGAAGTTGGAAGTTGGAAGTTTCTTTTAGAATAAATTCAACAAGTTCTTCTGTTTCTGGTCTTGGAATTAAAGTGTTTTCATTGACTTCAAAACGTAATCCATAAAACCAAACTTCTCCTGTGATGTACTGAATGGGTTTTTCTTGTAGTAATTCGGATAAAATAGTATTCCATTTTTCAACTTCTTCTTCCGAAATCTCAAAATTCGGATTTAAAGCGACATCTACTCGCTTCAAATTATGTAAATATTCGGTTAGGATAAAAAAGAAACTTTCGATTTCTTGTTCATCTTGAATATTTTTTAGTGAATCGAAAAAGTGGGTTTTATATTGTTTTAGTAGCATAATTTTAAACTAATTTCTTCGTCATCCAAACTTCACAACTATTATGTCCTGTGTTTCCCATTGGACCGTCAATATTTTCAAATCCTATTCGCTTGTATAGTTTTTGTGCAGTTGTCATAAAAGATAAGGTTTCCAAATAACAAATTTCAAATCCTTGTGCTTTGGCAAATTCCAAACATTTTTCAATGATTTTCTCGGCATAACCTGTTCCTCTGATTTCGGGAGCAAAATACATTTTTTGCAACTCACATACCGAAACATCTGCATTCTCTAAAGGAGCAACACCACAACCACCAACAACTTTTCCATCATGTTCCACTACATAATAAACAGAACGAGGTGCTTGATAGACTTCGTGTAAAGTATCTAAAATAGGGTCAGCGTAAGCCGTTCCTACTTTTGGTGCATCTAATTCATGAAAAATATCACGAATTACCTTAGCAATCGACTCATTATCTTTTTGTTGGATTTCTCTAATTAGCATAGCATTTTTATTGTTGGGTAAAAGTACGTAAATTGGTAGAATCGATTATTAATTCTATCTTAAAAATACTACTTTTGTATTATGACGACGCACGAATTTTACATGAAACGCTGTATTGAACTCGCCAAAAATGGTTTGGGAACTACGTATCCGAATCCCTTAGTGGGAAGTGTGATTGTACACGAAGGTAAAATTATTGGTGAAGGTTGGCACAAAAAAGCAGGCGAACCACATGCTGAAGTCAATGCGGTGAATTCGGTAAAAGATAAATCTTTCCTGAAAGATGCTACGATTTACGTGAGTTTAGAACCATGTAGTCACTTTGGAAAAACGCCTCCGTGTTGTGATTTAATTATTGCAAATGAAATTCCGAATGTTGTAGTAGGAACCGTTGACCCATTTGCAAAAGTGGCTGGAAATGGCATCAAAAAACTAGTTGAAAGTGGCAAAAATGTAACCGTTAGTATTTTAGAAGACGAATGCAACGAACTCAACAAACGATTTTTTACCTTTCATCAAAAGAAAAGACCTTATATTATTTTGAAATGGGCCGAAACTGCTGATGGATTTATTGCTCCACTTTCGAAAGAAGAAAAAGCTCCCGTTTGGATTACAAATCCATATTCTAGACAATTGGTTCATAAATGGCGTACTGAAGAACAAGCTATTTTAGTAGGAACGACTACTGTTTTAGATGATAATCCAAAATTAGATGCGCGCGATTTTTTAGGAAATAACCCAGTTCGAATCGTGTTGGATAAATCCGGGAAGATTTCGAAAAACTATCATGTAAAAGACAATTCGCAAAAAACAATTTTTATTACCGAAAGTGAAAATTTCATTTCAACTGAAAATTGTATCTATGAAAATGCTATCTTTGATATCCACCTGATTTCTTCAATTTGTGATATTTTGTATAAAAACGAAATACAATCGGTTATTATTGAAGGAGGAAGTAAAACTCTCCAATCATTCATAGATGCCAATTTATGGGATGAAGCAAGAGTTTTTATTGGACAAACAACATTTCAAAACGGCACAACAGCCCCAATTATTTCCGGAAATCCGGTTGCTGGTTTTGACATAATGAATGATGAACTTAAAATTTTCAAGAATTATGATTGAAGCAATTATTTTTGATTTTGGCGATGTTTTTATCGACTTAAACAAACAAGCTATTGATACCGAATTTAGAAAATTAGGTTTAACCGCTTGGCATGACGATTTGGATGCTTTGAATAAAAAGTACGAAATTGGAAAAATTGACGAACTCGAATTCATGCAAGGTTTTCAAAAACATTTACCAAATGCAGATTTATCAGAAATTAGAGCTGCTTGGAATTCCATTTTAGGTGATTTCCCTTTATATCGATTGGAGTTTTTACAAATGATTTCTCAAAAATATAAATTGTTTTTATTGAGTAATACCGACCATACTCATATTGAAAAATTTGAACATAAAGAAGGACAAACTTTTGCTCGCGATTTTTATAGTTGTTTTGAAAAAGTGTACTTTTCATACGAAATCGGAATTCGTAAACCAGACGAAAATGCGTTCAAATATGTAATTAACAATCATAATTTGAATCCTAAAAAAACATTATTTGTAGACGACAAAAAAGAAAACACTGATATGGCTGAAAAGTTAGGTTTTCAAGTTTGGAATTTACAACCCGGCACTGACGATGTCGTAGAACTTTTTGATAAAAAAATAATTTAACACCGTGATTTATTTATTACTGAGCATTGTATTTAATGCTGTACTTTTTGTTATTATTAAACTCTTTGCCAGATTTAATATTGATGCATTACAAGCTTTAGTAGTAAATTACTTTGTTGCTTTTTTAGTGGGATTATTCTTTTTAGATAATAGTCTTGCTCCAAAAGAAATTATTAGTCATGATTGGTTTAAAGGAAGTATTGTCTTGGGATTTGTTTTTATATCGACTTTCTACGCCACAACATTAACTTCTCAAAGAAACGGACTTTCGGTTGCTTCGGTTGCTTCTAAAATGTCAGTGATTATTCCAATTACTTTGGGTGTTATTTTATACAATGAATCTCTCGGTTTCGTCAAGATTATTGGAATACTTTTGGCGTTAATTGCCGTTTATTTTACTTCCAAAAAAGAAACTGGCGAAGTTCAACAAGCTAACAATTTACTTTTCCCAGTTTTAGTTTTTCTTGGCGCTGGAACTATCGATGCGAGTTTAAAATATTTGCAAACCTATCATGTTCCTGCCAATCAAATTGGATTATTTTCAACAGTCACATTTTTTTGTGCTTTTAGTGTTGGTGTTTTAACAATACTTTTTTTAACTATCCGAGGACAAATTAAATTTTCAGGAAGAAATATTTTAGGCGGAATAGCTTTGGGCTTACCCAATTACTTTTCTTTGTATTATTTAGTAAAAATGTTAGAAGCAAAAGCTTTTCAAAGTGCAGCTTTATTTACAATTCACAATATTTCTATCGTTTTAGTTTCTACTTTTGTAGGCATTCTTTTTTTTAAAGAAAAGATTTCGCTTCGCAATGCATTCGGAATTGGATTAGCTTTATTTGCCCTTTATTTAGTTACCTATTAAAATGGATTTTTCAGAAAACGATTTATACAAAACCATAGATTTTCCGTCGGAAGAAGTTTTACTCAAAGAAAAAAATAGCAAATTCTTTGGATACGCTTTTCCTGTAACTTCTGAAGAAGATATAAAAGAAAATTTAGAACGTTTGCGAAAAGAACATTTTTCGGCACGTCATTGGTGTTATGCGTATCAAATTGGCACAGAGAAAATTCAATACCGTGCCAATGACGATGGTGAACCAAATAATAGCGCCGGAATGCCTATTTATGGACAAATTCAGTCATTTGAAGTTACAAACGTGTTAGTTGTAGTGGTTCGTTATTTTGGTGGCGTAAAACTCGGCGTTGGCGGATTGATTTCAGCATACAAAACGGCCGCTCAAATGGCTTTAGAAAATGCAACTATTGTTGAAAAAACAATTAATAAACATTTTATTATTTCATTTAGTTATGCACACATGAATAAAGTGATGCGAATTATTAAAGAGAAAAATCTTCAAATCGTTTCTCAAAAAATGGAAATGGATTGCGAAATTGAAATTTCTATCCGAAAAAAAAATGTCCAAAATTTATTGGACACTTTTGAAAGTTTGTATGAAATTAAATTAACCGAAATTTAAAAATTTCACAACGCATTTATCTTCTCCGAAACATAATTTGGAGGTAACATTGGACGTCCTGTTTTCATGTCTACAAACACCAACATGGAGTAGCCCGTTGTTAATAACTCATTCGCTTCATTATAGATTTCATAGTCAAATTCTATCTTAACAGAGGTCTGACTTTTAAATATTGTCTTAACCGTTAGTAAGTCATCATAGCGTGCTGGCTTTTTATAATTCATGGTTAAAGTAACTACAGGCAACATTACCCCGTTTTCTTCCATCCATTTGTAAGAAACCCCCATGTTTCTTAGCCATTCCACACGTCCCATTTCAAAATATTGTGCGTAATTTCCGTGATAAACGACTCCCATTTGATCTGTTTCCGCGTAACGCACACGAACTTGAAATTGATATTCCCTCATATTAAATCTATATTAAATTAACATTAAAAAAAATCTCTTAAGGCTTACAATATTTTTTTTTAAAAATCAAGTGCAAAAAAATTTTTTTTATAGAATTTTGTTCACATATTTGCTAACCCAAATTATCCGAACAGAATATCCGTTCTGTTCACTTTTGTAACCTATACAAAACTAAAATAAACAAGTAATAATTAAATGAATTTATGACGAAAACTGCGCAATCGGTATGGAATAACTGTCTGTCTTTCATAAAAGACAATATTCAAGATCAAGCTTACAAGACTTGGTTTGAACCTATACAGTCAGTTGAGCTAAACGATAACGCGTTGTCTATTCAGGTACCTAGTAAATTCTTCTACGAATGGTTAGAAGAGCACTATGTAAAATTATTAAAAGTAGCCCTAACTAAAGAATTAGGACCAGGCGCAAAGTTATTGTATAAAATTAAGATGGAAAACACTTATGGCAATAAACTTCCATTTACTGAGCAAATTCCGAGTTATAATAGAACAGCGGTAAAACCTCAGGAAGTAGATGTGCCAATTGTGAATAAAAATCCAGAATTAAAAAACCCTTTTGTTATTCCTGGAATTCGTAATTTAAAAATCGAATCACAACTAAACGCTAATTATAGTTTTGATAATTTCCTTGAAGGAGATTCGAACCGTTTAGCAAGAAGTGCTGGTATGGCTGTTGCTAATAAACCAGGTGGAACTTCATTCAACCCATTGCTAATTTTTGGCGGTGTTGGTTTAGGAAAAACACACTTAGCGCATGCTATTGGGGTTGAGATTAAAGATAAATATCCAGAAAAAACCGTGTTGTATATTTCGGCTGAAATATTCACACAACAATATATTGATTCGGTTAAGAAAAACACACGTAACGATTTTATTCACTTCTATCAATTAATTGATGTTTTGATTATTGACGACGTTCAATTCTTATCGGGTAAATCAGGAACACAAGATGTATTTTTCCACATCTTCAATCACTTACACCAAAACGGAAAACAAGTAATTCTTACTTCTGATAAAGCACCTGTTGACATGCAAGATATTGAGCAACGCTTACTATCTCGTTTCAAATGGGGATTATCAGCTGAATTACACCAACCTGACTATGAAACGCGTATTTCTATCCTAAAAAATATTTTATATAGAGATGGAGTTGAAATGCCTGATGACATTATTGAATATGTTGCTAAAAACATTAAATCAAACGTTCGTGAATTAGAAGGCGCTATCATTTCTTTGATTGCACAATCTTCTTTTAACAAACGTGAAGTTACCATTGATTTAGCAAAACAGGTAGTTGAGAAATTCGTTAAAAACGTAAAACGTGAAATTTCAATTGATTACATTCAGAAAATTGTATCTGATTATTTCCAATTGGATGTTGAAACTTTACAGTCAAAAACTAGAAAACGTCACGTTGTACAAGCTAGACAATTAGCGATGTTCTTTGCTAAGAAATTTACGAAAGCTTCTTTGGCAAACATTGGTTCGCAAATTGGAGACAGAGACCACGCAACGGTACTTCACGCTTGCAAAACAGTAGACAACTTAGTGACTACCGACAAACAATTTAGAAAATTCGTAGACGATATCAACAAGAAATTATCGCTGTAATTCATGGCTTCTAAAATCTTAATGGTTTGCTTAGGAAATATTTGCCGTTCTCCTTTGGCAGAAGGTATTATGCGTTCTAAACTTTCAGAAGATTTCACAGTTGATTCAGCAGGAACTGGTGGTTGGCATGCAGGGCAACAACCTGACAAACGTTCTATTTCAACTGCAAAGAATAGAGGTTTAGATATTACCAATCAAAGAGCAAGACAATTCAAAAAAAGTGATTTTGATACTTTTGACCATATTTTTGTAATGGATAATTCCAATTACAAGGATGTTTTGGCGTTAGCTCCAAATGAAGAAGCAAAATTAAAAGTCAAACTGATTTTAAACGAAATTTTCCCAAATGAAAACGTTGACGTTCCCGACCCATATTATGGAGGTCAAGACGGATTTGAAAACGTTTTTGATATGTTAGACCAAGCTTGTGAGGAAATTGCAAGAAAACTTAAGAGATAAAATCATGAAATCAACTGCTGCAGGCAAATTGTATTTAATTCCCATTACTTTATCCAATCCTGGAGAAACTACGGTAGTTCCTGAAGATGTTTTGCCTCAAACCATAAAAAGAACCATTGATTTTGTAGATTATTATATCGTTGAAAACGAGAAAACCGCTCGTAAATTCATAAAAAGCATTCATCCCGAAAAAAAACAACCTGATTTAAAGATTTCGGTTTTAAATAAACACACAGAAATAGCTGAACATAACGAATTTATTCAACCTTTATTAAGAGGTGAAAACATCGGATTAATGAGTGAATCTGGTTGTCCTGGAATTGCCGATCCTGGCGCTGTTATTATAAAATTAGCACATGAAAAAGGAATTCAGGTAGTACCTTTAGTTGGTCCGAGTTCAATTTTATTAGCTCTAATGGCAAGTGGAATGAACGGACAAAGTTTTGCTTTCAATGGGTATTTACCTATTGACAAAAACGATAAAAAGCAAGCGTTGAAAAATTTCGAACGTATATCGCAAGATAAAAATCAGTCGCAATTGTTTATTGAAACTCCTTATCGAAATAATAAATTAATGGAGGATTTGTTGCAAATTTTACAACCAAGTACCTATTTATGTGTGGCTTGTGATATTACGTTACCAACAGAATACATAAAAACCAAAACGGTTAACGAATGGAAAAAAGAAAAGGCCGATTTACATAATCGACCTTGTATTTTTATTATTCACAAAATGTAAAATTACTCTAAATTCACTTTAGCATTTGCATCTGCTTCAATGTGCGAAATATCGTAATTTGAAAATTTTCTGATGTAGCTTGATAACGATGTTCCAAAACCATCTTTGAAACCATTACGTCCATTACTTCTTAGATATTTCTTTACCGAACCTGCACCACCTAAATGTGCTGCTGCAACTAAACCTGATTCTGTAATTTCAACACCATTAATAATTCTTCCTGAGTATTTTTGAATTTCTTTACGCAATTCCCATTTGTTACGAGCAATTAAAGCTTCAAAAGCCTTGTCTTGCCATACAGCATTACGTAAAAATTCTTGAAAATCATAAACACCTACAGTGCGTAATGTACTTCTACCAAATTGGTATTTACCCATGTATCCGTATGGATTCACTAAATGTAAAATACCTCTTGACTCTTTGTAAGCCATTTTTTGAGCAAAACCAGCAAATGATTTACCAACGTGTGGTACTTTAACTGGTATAATTACTTCTTCGTTTTCGTATTCATTTGGAACGTGGTATTTTATTACCTCTGAGTTCGACAAATGAAATCCTTCCAATTTTTCTTCTTTAAAGGTTATAAAACCTGAAGAAACGACTAAAACTAGGAGTGTCAATCCTATAAAGTAAGACCTTTTTTTTATCATGAATTGTTATTTCTCAGCGTCTGTCACCCATCTGAAATTACCGATGCAAATATACAAAAAAAATTATAATATTGATTTACAGCATGTTAATCTTTTCTAAAAGTAGATGAAGTGTGCTTTAACTCCGTTAAAATCATCGTATTGCAAAGTTGGTGCAGGGATTTTTAGCGTGTTAAAAACCGAGAAAAGTGACTTTAAAAAGTGAGATTTTGTTTCAATCTTAGTCAAATCGATATCAAAACTGAGGTAAAATTGACGATATGGGTTTTGAAAAACACTATATTGAATGGCTTCTGCGTCTTTTCCATACAGCATGCCTTCTCCACCGTAACCAAAAGCTAGATTTAACCATTTTGGAGTAAAACTATCTTTGGTAAATGATTGTATGTTAAACGACAACCAATACGTTTGGCCGTTGTAATCTTTTAAAATTTGTTCATTTAAAGAAGTCCCTAGTGTTTCCGGACGTTGTGACGCGAATTTGGTTTGATGAAAGGAGAATTTTGGAGTAATTCGTTGTTCATTCCAAAGTAGTTCTTGAGAAACATAAAGAGCTGTTCCAGATACATTTGCAATAATATCGCCAGATGATGCTCCCCATTCTTGTGAAAACCCATCAAAAACCTCAACTACGGTTAAAAAGCCTAATCCAAGAGTGGAACCATAAATTAGTTGTTCTTTTTTTGAAGCACCGCTCCAATGCAACATTTCAGCTCCTAGCCTTCCCAAATGATAGGTAGAATATAGGTGTCCTAACTTATCCATTTGCAACCACTGATTATTATCGTTGATGAAATGGAAACTCGATTTTGGATAATCTTTGTACCAAAGTTGGTTTAAACCAATTAAAGTAACTCCTAAAGCCACCGATTCACCAACATATACGCCAGTTCTTCTTGGTTTATTTAGTGTATCAGAAGGTTTTAAGAAATTAATACTATCTGATTGCGCCTGAGAAAAAACAGACACAAACAAAAAAATGGACAGCCAGCTAGCTCTGATTAACTCACTAATTTTATATTTGTTATTGGTGTTCGTTGAATTAGCATTTGAAGAGAAAATCCTGTTATTGTGAGATTGCTTCGCAAGCTCGCAATGACAGATTGCAACGAAAAGCAGGAACATGGAAACCAAAAAAGCCCAAGCCATTCGCTTTAGAAATTATCGGTTGATACCTAATTTGCTAACCCACTCAGCATATTTTTTGGCATTTACTTGATGTGCTTCGTAGCTTGAAGCAAAGGCATGATAACCTGGTTTATCTGGATTTGCGCAGAAATAAATATAATCGTGTTTTTCCGAATTTAAAACCGCATCGATAGCCGAAACATCAGGCATAGCGATTGGTCCAGGAGGTAATCCTTTGTTGATATATGTATTGTAAGGGGAATTTATTCGTAAATCGTTAAAGAAAACACGTTTGATTTCTTGGTCAAAATCGCCCGAACGCTTTTTAATCGCGTAAATAATGGTTGGGTCAGCCTGAAGTGGCATATCTTGTTTCAAGCGGTTTAAATAAACGCCAGCAACTGTTGGTCTTTCATCTACTTTTGCTGTTTCTTTATGTACAATTGAGGCTAAAGTATATACTTGAATTGGAGTTAATCCTAACGCTTTTGCTTTTTCTGTACGCTCATTATTCCAAAAAATTCGGTATTCTTTTGCTAATTTTTGAGCAATTTTGTCCGCCGGTGTATTCCAATAGAACTCGTATGTATTAGGAATAAAAAGCGCTAAAATGGTTTCTTCCGTTAAGCCATTCTCTTCCATAAAAGGTGTATTGGTAAACGCTACATCTAATTTTAAACTATCAGGTTCTAATTGGGTAGCCAAACGTTGTACTAACTTACCTAACGTTTCTTGGTTGTTAAAAGCTACTTTTACAGGAACATTTAAACGTAAACTTCTTACCATATCAAAACTGGTCATGTCTTTTTTGAAAAGAAACTTTCCTGCTTTAACATTTGTACTATAATTTCTTGATGTGGCAACAAAATCAAATTTTTCAAAATCTTTGATGAATGGTTTTACAATTTCGGTTACTTGTTCATAAGTTGAATTCGTAGGAATGTAAACATAAACCTCGTTTTGAGAAAATTGAGTATTTGGTGTAAAGGCTTTGAAATATACATAAACACCAACAGCAGTTGCAACTACAATTCCGGCAACAGCGATTATTGAAATTATTTTTTTTACGTTCAAGGGATTATTTTTTAAATGTGATTGATTAATTGATATAAAATTTCGTCTTTAAAAATGTTGTTTACTTTTATCCAATCTTTTTTTACTCCAATTTTTTGAAAGCCAAATTTAGTAAAAAGTTGTAAACTAATTTCATTATCGCTTCCAATATTTGCATACAATTGATGCAATTGCAATTGATTGAATGCATAATTGATTACAAGTTGCAATGCTTCAGAACCAATTCCTGAATTTCTATTACTTTCACTTGAAATTACAATCCCAACTCCGGCTCGATTGTTTTTCGGATCAAAATCAAATAAATCAATTAATCCTACTGCTTCAAAAGTATCATTTAAGCAAATAGCTAAGCGCAATTGTTTGGCTTCATAAATATCCTGATGTGCATTTTCTAAATATTGTCGAATTAGAAATCGACTATAAGGCGTTTGTGTGTTACTCACATCCCAAACTGATTCGTTGTTTTCTATGGCATAGATAAACTCTAAATCTTCGGGTTCGAGTGCTCGAAGGTATATGTTAGTTCCTTTTAATGTTATCATTTTCAATTACAAGTTCAAATACAAGTTCAAAAATCAAAAATCGTTACTCTTCAATCAAAAATCTAAATCAATCTTTCCTTCAAAAACAAAAGTCGCTGGTCCGATTAAGAAAACATTAGTGTATTTTCCGTTATCTACGTCAAATTGTACTTTTAATTTTCCGCCTTCTACGTTTAAATCTATGATGTTATTATTTGTTTTTCCGGTTTGATGCATCGCGATAGCTACTGCTGTTACACCTGTTCCACACGACAAAGTTTCATCTTCAACGCCTCGCTCGTAGGTGCGAACTGCAAAAATGTCATTTGCTAATTGGTGTACAAAATTGACATTACTTCCCGCTTTTCCATACAAATCAGAATAACGAATTTTAGCGCCTTCTGTTTTAATATCTAATTCTACTAAATTATCTACCAATTGCACATGATGTGGTGAACCTGTATTCAAAAAGGTATAATCTTCATATTGATTAACTGTATCAACATCTTTCATTTGAAGCGCTATGATTCCTTCAGCATCGATAGTTGCGTAATGATATCCATCTACGGCTTCAAACTCGGCTTTGCTTTCGATAACGCCCATTTGTTTGGCAAAAGCCACTAGACATCTACCTCCATTTCCACACATCGAACTTTCATTTCCGTCCGAATTATAATAGGTCATTTTAAAATCATATTGTGGATGATTTTCTAACAAAATCAAACCATCACCACCTATGCCAAATCTTCTGTCACATAATTGTGCTACCAGTTTAGTATTATTTTTAGGAAAAAAATCAGTACGATTATCAATCATAACAAAATCATTTCCTGTTCCTTGATATTTATAAAAGGTAAGTTGCATTGTGTAATTAATTTATACAAAAGTACGAATTATTAATAAGATGTTAAACATTGTTAATCGAGCGTTAAAGTGATTTTTTGGAATATTTTTTGTTATAATTTTGAGTGAACAAAAATTAATACATATGAAAAAATTTGGAAGTTTATTTCTCGTATCGCTCTTGAGTGGAGCCGTAACATTAGGTGCTTACAAATTCTTTTTAGAGCCAAATAATGCAGGAAAACTAACACTTGCATCACCTAATTATGCCAAAAATGTAAATTTAGGCGCCGAAAACATTGATTTCACCGCAGCAGCCGAAAACACAATTCACGCTGTAGTTCACGTAAAAAACGTAAGCGTTTCAAAAGTACCAAATAATCCTTTAATGGAGTTTTTCTATGGGTATCAAGGACCAAGAGAACAAACACAAATAGGAACTGGTTCTGGAGTAATCATTACCGAAGATGGCTATATCGTTACCAATAATCACGTTATCCAAGATGCTACAGAATTAGAAGTAACGCTAAACAATAATAAATCCTATAAAGCAAAATTAGTAGGAACCGATTCTAAAATGGATGTAGCACTTTTAAAAGTAGAAGCCGATGAAAAATTACCTTACGCTGTTTTTGGTGATTCTGATGCCATTAAAGTGGGAGAATGGGTTTTAGCAGTTGGAAATCCGTATAACTTAAATTCTACCGTTACTGCTGGAATTGTTTCGGCAAAAGCCAGAAATTTATCCAACAACGGGATTCAATCGTTTATTCAAACAGATGCTGCGGTAAATCCAGGAAATAGCGGTGGAGCATTGGTAAACACTCGCGGGGAATTGATTGGAATTAACACCATGATTTCTTCTCCAACAGGAAGCTATGCTGGATATTCGTTTGCTGTTCCATCGAATTTAACTCGAAAAATTATTGAAGATTTAATGCAATTTGGAAATGTTCAAAGAGGCGTTTTAGGAGTTGAAGGTGGCGAATTGAATTCAAATTTCGCAAAAGAATTAGGCATTAAAGAAACGCAAGGTTTCTATATTAATAAGGTGACCAAAAATTCTGGAGCCGAAAAAGCTGGATTAACTAAAGGTGATATTATTGTACAATTAGACGATAAAAAAATCAGGAGTTTCTCTGAATTATCAGCTTACATTAATACAAAACGACCAAATGATGTCATTCAAGTAAGTGTTTTACGTGATGGAAAACAAAAAACGCTTCCAGTTAAGTTGACTAAAAAAGAAATTTTGAATTACGAATTCAACGGAATTGAATTTGAAGATATTGATGCTACCGATAAAAAACAATTCAATGTGAAAGAAGGTATTAAGATTAAAAAAGTAAATAATCCAGAATATGCAGAATATAGCGATATTTTAGATGGTGCAGTTATTTTAAGTATTGATGGCCTGAAAGCAAAAGATATGGAAACTGTTTCGAGCTATTTGGCTAAGAAAGAAAATCAGAAAGCGCGCTATCAAATTATTTCTAAAAACGGTCAAATGTATAGTATCATCATGTAAAACAACCCAAACCGATAAGTTTTAAAACCAGACAAAAATTATGTCTGGTTTTTTTATTAAAAAAATTTTACGAAAACGATTGAAATCTATACTTTTGCACCACAAAACAACACATTTATTTTCATGAGCAATATCTCTTTATACGAAAAAGAATTAGCTTTTCAGGCAGACAGAAGAAAAGCTGGTGTAGAATTCATTAAAATCATCAGTGATTTATGGTATGACAAATCAATCGAATTGGTTTTATTTCGTAATCAATTGATCGATAAAAACGTAAGCGAAATCATCAACTTACACGAGTACGCTGGTGCTTTTGTTGAAAAACCAATCAACGTTTTTGACTCAGTTGAGATTGCAAGTGCTATTGTAGATTTAGATTTACCACCATCAAGAATTGATATTGGAAAATTAACTTACGAATATCATTTAGAAGACGACAAATACAATGATGCAAAAGCATTCGTTATCGACAAATTAAAAAACGCTAAAAACTTCCAAGAAATTAAACCAAAAGATGTCGTGTTATACGGATTTGGTAGAATTGGTCGTTTATTAGCTCGTGAATTAATGTCGAAAATTGGAAAAGGACAACAATTACGTTTAAGAGCGATTGTAACTAGAGATAAAAACGATGCGGTTCTATTAGAAAAAAGAGCATCGTTACTACGTTACGATTCAGTTCATGGCGATTTCAATGGTTCGGTTATTGCAGATCCAGAAAACAATGCTTTATTGATTAATGGAACAACGGTTCACATCATTACAGCTAACACACCAGAAGAAATTGATTATACTGCTTTCGGAATTGAAGATGCTTTAGTTATCGACAACACCGGAGCTTTCACTACAGAAGAAGCATTAAAACGTCATTTAACTTCAAAAGGAGCTGATAAAGTTTTATTAACGGCACCAGGAAAAGGAGTTCCAAATATCGTTTACGGAGTAAATCATGAAGATTACAACCCAGACGAAGTGAGCATTTTCTCTGCAGCTTCTTGTACAACCAATGCAATTACTCCAGTTTTAAAAGCTGTTGAAGATACTTTAGGTGTGGTAAAAGGACACTTAGAAACGATTCACGCTTATACGAATGACCAAAACTTAGTAGACAACATGCACAAAAAATACCGTAGAGGTCGTGCTGCTGCTTTAAACATGGTTATTACTGAAACTGGTGCTGGAAGTGCTGTTGCAAAAGCTTTACCTGCATTAGCCGGAAAATTAACTTCAAATGCAATTCGTGTTCCTGTTCCAAACGGTTCATTAGTAGTGTTGAATTTAGAAGTTGGAAAAAACACTTCTATTGAAGAAGTAAACAACATTATGAAAAAATACGCTTTAGAAGGTGATCTTGTAGAGCAAATTAAATACTCTTTAAACAATGAGTTAGTATCTTCGGATATTGTAGGAACTTCTGCTCCAGCTATTTTTGATAGTAATGCAACTATTGTTTCTGGAGACGGAAAAAACATTGTAATGTACGTATGGTACGATAACGAATATGGGTATAGTCATCAAGTTATTCGTTTAGCGAAATACATTGCTAAAGTGAGAAGATATAGCTACTATTAGTAGATAGTCTTAAAACAAAAAAGCTCCTATTGAAAAATAGGAGCTTTTTGTTTTTATAGTATTGTAATTACTCTTTCGCTGCCAAATAACGCTCTGCATCCAAAGCCGCCATGCAACCTGTTCCCGCAGCCGTAATAGCCTGACGATATACATGGTCAGCAGCATCACCTGCTACAAAAACACCTGCTACATTTGTTTTAGAACTTCCAGGAACATTTACGATGTAACCTGTTTCATCTAACGTAATATAATCGGCAAAAATATCCGTGTTTGGTTTATGACCAATGGCTACGAAAAATCCTGTTGCTGGAATTTCAGTAATTTCACCTGTTGCTCTATTTTTTGCTTTAACTCCTGTTACCACTTGACCGTCACCTAAAACTTCTTCTGTTTCAGTGTGCATTAAAATTTCGATGTTTTCAGTTTTTTGAACACGTTCAGCCATAATTTTAGAAGCTCTAAACTTATCGCTACGCACTAACATCGTTACTTTTTTACATAATTTAGAAAGATAATGTGCTTCTTCACAAGCGCTATCTCCTGCTCCAACGATTACAACTTCCTGATTTCTATAGAAAAATCCGTCACAAACCGCACAAGCTGAAACACCACCACCTAATTTTAAATAGTGTTGTTCCGATTCTAATCCTAAATATTTAGCAGAAGCTCCAGTAGAAATAATTACTGTTTCTGCATGGATTTCTATGGTATCATTAATCCAAACTTTATGAATATCTCCAGAGAAATCTACTTTTGTAGCCCATCCATCACGAATATCTGAACCAAAACGTTTTGCTTGTTCTTGCAACTGAACCATCATTTCAGGTCCGGTTACGCCTTCAGGATATCCTGGAAAATTTTCCACTTCATTAGTTGTTGTTAATTGACCACCTGGTTGTTGTCCTTGATATAAAACAGGATTCATATTAGCTCTAGCCGCATAAATAGCTGCAGTATAACCCGCTGGACCAGAACCTATAATTAAGCATTTTACTTTTTCGATTGTATCTGACATAACTTTATTCTTTTAAGAAAAGCAAATGTAAGTTTTTAATTAAAATTATTTCTTAAAAATAGATTAGAATTCACTATTTCATAATAAACTAAATTTATTTTTAAAAAACGTTTTGAAAATAACAATATAGTTCTATATTTGCACTCACAAATTCGGGGTGTAGCGTAGCCCGGTTATCGCGCCTGCTTTGGGAGCAGGAGGCCGCAGGTTCGAATCCTGCCACCCCGACAAAAGACCTTCAATTGAGGGTCTTTTTTCATTTACAAAAATCCGTTTTCAATCAGCGATGCAAAGCATCTGTATTATCCGCGTTCCAAAACCTATATTTTTTTAGCATTTATTCCCAAAACTTTCTCATCAAAACAAAAAACACATAGAATATTATTTCTATTTTTGCTAAAACAATCAACCTAAGAATCTTTATGCTAATTATTGGAATTGCCGGCGGTACCGGAAGTGGAAAAACAACAGTTGTACATCAGATTATGAATGAGTTACCTGCTACAGAAGTAGGTATTATTTCTCAGGATTCTTACTACAAAGAAACGCATCATTTAAGTTATGAAGAGCGTACCAAAATTAATTTCGATCATCCAAGAGCGATTGATTTTGAATTATTAGTAGCACATCTTAAAGATTTAAAAGCGGGAAAAACTATTGAACAACCGGTTTATTCTTTCGTTACTCATGATAGAACCGACGATAAAATCATCACACATCCAAGAAAAGTAATGATTGTAGAAGGCATCTTAATTCTAACCAATCCAGAATTAAGAGATATGTTTGACATTAAAGTATATGTGCATGCCGATTCTGACGAACGATTAATCCGTCGTTTAAAACGTGATATTGCAGAACGTGGTCGTGACATGGAAGAGGTTTTAAACCGTTATCAAAATACATTAAAACCAATGCACGAGCAATTCATCGAGCCTACAAAAGCTTTTGCTGATATTATCATTCCAAATGACAAATACAATACAGTTGCTATTGATGTAGTGCGAGCTGTAATTAATCAAAGAATCGCTTAAGATGAAAAAAATAAAGAATTTAATTGCCAGCTATCCGTTCCTAAAGTTTTTAGCGAATCGATATGTTTTGGTATTACTTTTCTTTATTATTTGGATGTTATTTTTCGACAATTATTCCTATTTAGAACATCGTGTTTTAGATAAGGAAATTGAGGAAATTGAAGACAACATTCAATACTACAAAACCGAAATCAAAAAAGACAGCGCCAATATAAAACACCTTAAAAATGATGATCGTGTTGAAAAATACGCTCGCGAAAAATATTACATGAAGCGCGAAAACGAAGATATTTACATCATCGAATTTGAAGGCGAAAAGAAAGCTGAAACTGAGAAAACAACTAGTAACAATTAAACATATAATTCGTGGCTAACAATAATTTATTTTCCGATTTTGAAGCCGTTTCTTCTAAACAATGGAAGCAACAAATTCAATACGAACTAAAAGGTGCCGATTACAACGAAACATTAGTTTGGGAAAGTCCAGAAGGCATTAAAGTAAAACCGTTTTATCACAATGATGAAACCGAAGTAAATCTTGACGCCATTGTTCCAACAAAACCTTTTGCAATCGTTCAAAATATTTTTGTTCACGATGTGAAAAAATCGAATGCTCGTGCGCTAGAAACATTACAAAGAGGAGCTGAAAGCGTTCGTTTTACTTTAGAAAATGATGCAATTTTGATTGAAGAATTGATGCAAAATCTTCCGTTGGAAAATGTGAATTATTATTTCCATTTGCCATTTCTTTCTGTTGAATTTTCGAATAAAATCAATGATTTCGCATCAAAAAACAAAGCCAACATCTTTATACAAAACGATCCAATCGGTCAATTAGTAAAAGATGGGAATTGGTTTGAAAACCTTGAAAAAGATTTCGAAAAACTAAATACAATTGCTTCAAAAACAACTGTTCCTTTTTTAACTATTTCAAGCGGAATTTATCAAAATGCAGGTGCGAATATCGTGCAACAATTAGCTTACTCTTTAGCGCAAGCAAACGAATATTTCAATAGAATTCCAGCCATCAACCAACCGATTACAATTGAAGTTGCAGTTGGAACGAATTACTTTTTCGAAATTGCAAAACTTCGAGCTTTACGAATACTATTCAACACATTAGCATCAGAATACAATCATAATTTTGATTGTCACATTGTAGCAACTCCAACAAAACGCAATAAAACCTTATACGATTACAATGTAAACATGTTGCGTACGACTACTGAATGTATGTCGGCCATTTTAGGTGGAGCCGATGCGGTTGCGAATTTAGCTTACGATGCGATTTATCACAAAGACAACGAGTTTGGCGATAGAATTTCAAGAAACCAATTGTTAGTTTTAAAACACGAAAGTTATTTTGACAAAGTGAATAATCCTGCTGATGGCGCTTATTATATCGAAACGTTAACAGAACAATTAGCCGAAAAAGCTTTGGAATTATTCAAAGATATCGAGAAAAATGGCGGATTGATTTCGCAATTAATCGATGGAACTATCCAAAGAAAAATCAACGAAAGCGCACAAAAAGAACAAGAACTTTTCGATTCAGGGAAAGAAGTTTTATTGGGAACTAACAAGTATCCAAACAAAAACGACCAAATGAAAAACGATTTGGAATTGTATCCTTTCGTAAAACAAAACGCCAGAAAAACGCTAATCACACCGATTATCGAAAAACGTTTGGCTGAAAAATTAGAACAAGAACGATTATCTCAAGAGCAATAATCATGAGAAAAGATATACAACATTTAAAGTTAGAAGTTAGAAGTCAGAAGTTAGAAGTTTCTGAAAAACAACACTTCACTACTGCCGAAAACATCGAGCTAAAACCAACTTACTCTAAAGAAGATATTTCCGATTTAGAACACCTTGGTTTTGGCGCTGGTTTTGCACCAAATTTACGCGGACCATACGCAACTATGTACGTTCGCAGACCTTGGACGATTCGTCAATATGCGGGATTTTCTACTGCGGAAGAAAGTAATGCTTTTTATAGAAGAAACTTAGCTGCAGGACAAAAAGGTTTATCCGTTGCATTCGATTTAGCAACACACAGAGGTTACGATTCAGACCACGAACGAGTGGTGGGTGACGTAGGAAAAGCTGGAGTTGCGATTGACTCGGTGGAAGACATGAAAGTGCTTTTCGACCAAATTCCATTAGGTGAAATGTCGGTTTCGATGACGATGAATGGTGCGGTTTTACCAATTATGGCATTCTATATCGTAGCAGCGGAAGAACAAGGAGTTGCTCCTAACCTATTATCAGGAACGATTCAGAATGATATTTTGAAGGAATTCATGGTGCGAAATACCTACATTTATCCACCAACGCCTTCGATGAAAATCATTGCGGATATTTTTGAATATACGAGTAAAAATATGCCAAAATTCAACTCGATTTCTATTTCGGGTTACCACATGCAAGAAGCGGGAGCTACTGCTGATATTGAATTAGCATACACTTTAGCAGATGGTTTGGAATACATTCGCACCGGTTTAGCTGCTGGAATGGATATTGACACCTTCGCTCCTCGCCTTTCGTTTTTCTGGGCGATTGGAATGAATCATTTTATGGAAATTGCGAAAATGCGTGCCGGTCGTATGCTTTGGGCAAAATTATTGAAACAATTCAACCCAAAAGACGAAAAATCATTGGCTTTAAGAACGCATTGCCAAACTTCGGGTTGGAGTTTAACGGAGCAAGATCCTTTTAATAACGTGGCTCGAACTGCGATTGAAGCAGCTGCAGCAGCTTTTGGAGGAACACAATCGTTACACACGAATGCTTTGGACGAAGCGATTGCTTTACCAACTGATTTTTCAGCACGAATTGCTCGTAATACGCAAATCTTTTTACAAGAAGAAACCAAAATCTGTAAAACGGTGGATCCTTGGGCAGGAAGTTATTATGTAGAAAGTTTAACCGCTGAAATTGCTGAAAAAGCTTGGGCTTTAATTGAAGAAGTAGAAACTCTTGGCGGAATGACGAAAGCCATTGAAGCTGGAATTCCAAAACTACGAATTGAAGAAGCTGCTGCGCGTAAACAAGCGCGTATCGATAGTAGTCAGGATATTATAGTTGGGGTGAACAAATATCGTTTGGAAAAAGAAGATCCGTTACATATTTTGGATGTGGATAACCAAATGGTGCGCAAACAACAAATTGAACGTTTAGACCAAATCAAAGCGACTCGCGATAACGCTAAAGTTGCCGAATGTTTAGCCAAATTAACCGAAAGCGCTAAAAACGGTGGTGAAAATTTACTATCTTTAGCAGTAGAAGCAGCACGAAATAGAGCTACATTAGGCGAAATTAGTGATGCTTTAGAAGTAGTTTTCGGAAGATATAAAGCACAAATTAGAAGTTTTAGCGGCGTGTATAGTAAAGAAATTAAAAACGACGAAAGTTTTGAAAAAGCAAAACAATTAGCCGATGCTTTCGCGAAGAAAGAAGGGCGTCGTCCTCGTATTATGATTGCGAAAATGGGACAAGACGGTCACGATCGTGGTGCCAAAGTAGTAGCAACAGGTTATGCCGATGTTGGTTTTGACGTAGACATTGGTCCTTTATTCCAAACACCACAAGAAGCTGCGAAACAAGCGGTTGAAAACGACGTGCACATTTTAGGCGTTTCTTCTTTAGCCGCGGGACACAAAACCTTAGTACCACAAGTAATTGAAGAACTAAAAAAATACGGAAGAGAAGATATTATGGTAATTGTGGGTGGAGTTATCCCAGCACAAGACTACCAATTCTTATTCGACGCCGGAGCAGTAGCAGTTTTTGGTCCTGGGACTAAAATTAGTGAAGCTGCGATTACGATTTTAGAGGTTTTATTGGAGGAATAAATAAAAACTTGTCATGCTGAACTCGTTTCAGCATCTAAAAATAAAAAACGCCAACAAAAATGTTGGTGTTTTTTATTGTTAAATTTTACATTTTTACAATAAAATTTCATATGAAAAGCCTTAAATTCTAAGTAAAATTATTATTTTTGAATAACTTAATTATTTTAGAAAACGCTAAAATGTTAAAAACCAATTTAAAAGCTGTTGATTTCTTCTGTTCTGGTGGAGGAATGAGTTCTGGCATGCAAAATTCTGGCATAAAAATTCTAGCTGGAATTGATTATGACAATACTTGTAAAGAAACATACGAAGCTAACATCAAAGGAGCAAAATTTATTCATGCTGATGTTTTTGAATACAAAGAAGAAACCCTTGAGAAAGAACTCAATCTTCAAAAAAATGACGATAATTTAGTTCTAATTGGATGCAGTCCTTGTCAATTTTGGAGTATTATAAATACAGACAAAGAAAAATCTAGCAAATCTAAGAGCTTACTTGTTGAGTTTAGAAGATTTGTTGAATATTTCAATCCTGGTTATGTCGTTGTTGAAAATGTGCCAGGTGTTTTAAGAAGAAAAGATGAAAGTGGATTAGAAGATTTTATTGTTTGGTTAAACAATCAAGGCTACAAAGTACATTGTAAAATTCATAATGTTTCTGAATACGGAGTTCCACAAAGTAGAAAAAGACTAACTTTAATTGCAAATAGAATTACTGATTCCGAACTTGAACCTGTTAAATTTGAAGGTAAAAAACTAACAGTTTATGATGTTATTGGAGAACATAATGGTTTTCCTAAAGTTCCAGCTGGTCATAAAGACGAAACTGGTTTTATGCATACAGTTGCTGGTTTAAAACAAATTAACATCGACCGACTAAAATTGACAGAAAAAAATGGTGGCTCAAGAATGTCATACGCAAACAATGAAGATTTAGCTCCAAAATGTCACAAAAACGATACTACAAATTTTAAAGACACATATGGTAGAATATGGTGGGATAGACAATCTCCAACAATAACTACCAAGTTTTTTAGCATTTCTAATGGAAGATTTGCTCATCCAGAAGAAGACAGAGCAATCTCTCTTCGTGAAGGAGCTGTTTTACAATCATTTCCAAAAGATTATATTTTTAAGACAACTAGTGTTGCTAATACTGCTAGAATGATAGGGAATGCAGTTCCCCCAAAATATGCTGCCTCAATTGGCAAAGCAATTATACAAAATCATACAAAATAATATACTCTAAATGGAACATCATTTTTCAATATCACCTCGAATACTTTTACATTTAGGAGAAGACTTAATAAAGAATGAAAGTATTGCATTATTTGAGTTGATAAAAAACTCTTATGATGCATGTGCTAAAAAATGTGAAATTGATTTTCATTTTGAAGATTTGAAGCTTACAAGGATTACAATAAAGGATGATGGATTTGGCATGACTAAAGAAATTATCGAAAATGTTTGGTTAATAGTTGGTACAGACAATAAAAAAAAGATATTAGAACCTAATAGTTGTGGAAGAATACCATTGGGAGAAAAAGGAATTGGTCGTTTAGGGATTCATAAACTAGGTAATAAAATCACTCTTTATTCAAAATCTATTGGAAATAGTGAGGTTGAAGTAAATATAGATTGGGATACATTATATAAAGCACAAAAAATAGATGATTTTAAAATAGATCTTTCAGAAAATGAAACTGCAAAAGAATTTACAAATTCAACTGGTACTAAAATAGTAATAGAGAATTTAAAAACTACTTGGGACAGAAGGCAACTAAGAGAGGTATATAGAAATATTAATTCTTTAAACAGCCCTTTTACAGAAACAAATGATACTTTCAGAGTAATTACAACTAGCAATAATAATGTTTTTGAAGGTTTACCAAATTTTGAAGACATTAAAAAAGATGCTCTTTATTTTGGACATTGTAAAATGGAAGGAAAAGAAATTACTGAATTTAATTATAAATTTAAACCTTGGAAATCACTTGAGAAAGTTGAACAAGGAAGGAAAATCACTCTTAATGATTTACTTGAAGAAGACAGGATTTTAAAAAAGTATCCTCAAAAAAATGAATTTGAAGAAATAGATCTTAACAAAAGTAAAATTGGTTCCATAGAATTCGATATCATTATCTTTGATATGGATGCACAAATATTAAATTTTGCTAACTCTGAAAAAACAAGTCTGCGTGAATATTTAAAAATGAATGGCGGCATAAGAGTTTATCGGGATGGAATTCGTGTTTATAATTATGGAGAAAGAGATAATGACTGGCTTGGAATTGATTTAAAAAGAGTTCAAAGAGTTGGAGGAAATGTCAGTAATAACATAATTATAGGATCTGTAAAGCTTGAAAGAGCAAATAGTTTTGGTCTTACAGAAAAGACAAATCGTGAAGGATTCATTGAAAATGAATCATATGATGATTTTCAAGAAGCTATAAATTATGTTCTTTCTCTGTTTGTTAGAGAAAGAAATAATGACAAATCATTTCTAACAGCACTTTACAAAAAGCACAGAAGTGTTGAGCCAGTATTATCAGATCTTAATGATTTAGTTAGTATTGTCGAGAAAAAAGTTGAAGATAAAGATGTCAAAGAAGAAATTGTAACTTATTTACATCGAATTAACGACCAATACAAAGAAGTTAAGGAAGTATTGATAAAAAGTGCAAATGCTGGTCTTAATCTGAGTGTTGTAATTCATGAAATTGATAAATTAATTAATCAATTAACAGGATGCATTGAAAGGAATGAAAAAGAAAAGGCGATAAAAATTTCGCAAATGCTCGAAAAAATTATTAGAGGTTATTCCGCGATGATCAAAAAATCTGATATAAAATTAAATTCATTAAGTAAAATTGTTTCCATTGCTCTAGACAATTATGAATTTCGATTTTCAGATCATTCAATTAATATAATCACAAATTGGAAAGAGAACAAGTTACAGGCTTATTTGGCAGAAGCTGAATCTATTTCAGTAGTGACTAATTTATTAGATAATGCAATTTATTGGTTAACGTACGCAAGAAAGAGCGAAAGGTATATTTCTGTTTACATAACAGATCAAATAGAAGGATATATTTCAATAATAGTTTCGGATAACGGACCAGGATTTAACATTCCCGTCGATGTTGCTATTAAGCCTTTTATGACTGGAAAACCTCACAACATTGGTTCGGGCTTAGGACTTCATGTTGCCAATGAAATGATGAATGCCATGAATGGAAAACTATTATTTATCTCAGATGAAAACGAAATCGAATTTCCGCAAGCAGTTAAAAATAATAAGGCCAACAAGGCAATTATCGCCTTATGCTTCCCGATACAAAAAAAATAAAAAAATCAAACTGATGATAGAAGATTTTGTAGATAGTGTTTTAATTATTGATGATAAAGAAAATGATATATCTAAACTAAAGAGCCTTCTTGATGAAAAGCAGATCTGGAGTATGCACTTGCTCCCTGAGGACTTATTACAAAATAAATTAAAAATAAAAAATAGAAAATTAATTTTTTTGGATTTATTTGTTGATGAAAGTAAAGCCGAAGTAAAAGATCAAGTTTCAATTATTAGAAGAATTTTTAGTGATTCGATCGGAACAGATTTTGGATCATATGGACTAATATTATGGACTAAACATTATGACCAATTTGATGATTTTAAAATGCGATTTTATAAATCCTATGAAAAATATCAATTACCAATGTTTATTGTTGCTTTAGATAAGTCTAAATATTTAAGAGATGGATTCGAAAATATTTTTGTTGATTTACAAAAACAGCTTTATGAAAATCCTTCAGCAAGCTTCTTTATAAACTGGGAAGTTATAGTAAAAAAATCAAAAGATTTATCAATCGGGAGTGTATATAACCTAGTCAATAAAAATTCTGAAAGTCTTAATGACAACCTGAAGTATATCATGTTTCAATTAGCCAGAAATTTTACAGGAATTCCATATGATAAATTAAATGATTATGATTTAGAACATGATGCCATAAAAGCTTTTAGTGATTTACTTGCATATAACATTTCTAACGCCAACAGTTCTAGAAAAAATTTATTTGTTGATTGGGAAAATATATCATATAATGGGGTTGCAGACAATATAACTGAGTATAAGTATAGTGTTAAAAATTACTTACCCGACTCTAGCGATAAGAAAGAAATTTATAAAAATGGCACATTACTCACAAAATCAGATAAGAAAACACTTCATTCAGGCCAAGTAAATGATCTTGAGGAGGAAATTCGAAAAATACAATCTCAAATAAATAGTATTTTGTTAATTGATCACACAAATACGAATACGAATAAAATACTACCAGGAAATGTTTATCAAGTTTTGAAAAACAATGATTTTTTTCTCATTAAAGAATTACCAGAAAATTCTATTCCTTTAGTAATTGAAATTACACCACCATGTGATTTTTCTCAAAACAAATTAAAAAAACGTAGGATTATTTCAGGTTTTATGACTGATTATAGTAAAGAACTTAAAGAAAAATTTAATGGCGATAATTACTATAAAGAAATATGGCCAATATCTTTAGAGGGAAAAACACAAATGATAATTTTTGATTTCAGGTATTTCGGATCTATGGATGAAAAAAAATTACTTGATAAAAGAAACTATAAAATTTTATTTAGAACAAAAGATAAACTTTTTGCAGATATACTACAAAAATTATCTTCTCATACCGCACGTTTAGGACTCTCGATAATTCATTAGTAATAGAAACTGAAGAATGTCTAGTATTTTATTGTCTAACAAATAAATGAAGCAATAGAAGTTTCTTATTTTTGAGTAAGTTAAAACCTAATTTTCTCATTTAGTTTAGATTAAAGAACTACATTTTTAGAAATTTTTGCCATCGTATTTTTAAAGCATCTCTATTTGGTTTTTTATTTGAAGTCAATAAAATCTTATTTTGTAAAAATTCATATCCATCCTTTTTAATAATTTCATTTAAGTGTACTTTCAATTCATTTGGCTCAATACCAATTAAATCTAAATCAAATAAAGTATGAATATCTGCTCTTAACAGCAAACCATTTGAAGCATGATTGTCTTTTTCTCCTTTATAAGGATTTATGTGTGCAGCTTCTAAAATATCTAAAATTTCACAACCTGTAATAACACACTTATCACCGTATAATTCTCTGACTTCATCTCTAAATTTTTTTTGTCCTCTTCTCTGAACTATAGACCTGTATATTTTACTTCTTTCATCTTCGTCATTAGGCACATAGTCACCTGAAAAAACATCACTCAATAAATTATTATCAGCATCATCTGCTTCAGGATAAATAACTTCATTTAATAATTGTTTATATTCTTTATTAAAAAAGTCTTCAAAAAAAGTTTTAGAAATACTTTGCATTGACATATTTCTATTGTAACCTTTATCGTAATAAGGCTTAATCTTATCAACTGTGATTTTTTTATTAGGTAAAATAAAAGATTCACTATAAAAGGCTTCATATTTAATTACCTCAACAGTTTCTGATATCGGCTCTTCAAATTCGTGCCCTTTATTACATCTATATTTTGGCAATTTCGTTTTTCGCTCTTCGTAATTTGTATTATTACAAACTGGACATCTTCTTCTCGTTTTATTTGAATTATAAATTACAATGTTGGATATTTTTGCTATTCCCAAAACTTTCTCTTTATTAACAATAGCAACAATGTCTCTTTTTTTTATTTGCAAACAATTCGGTACAAAATTATCATAAACATATTTTGTAGTCAACTCATCTGCATAACCATCATTACTAATATAAGACAAATCATCATTAATGACTGATTTTAAAATCCAATAATTCATTACAATATTTTCTTACAAGATAATAAAAATAAACACATCGTAATTAAAATAATGAAAAAAAGAAAAAAACAATCCTAAAGCTAATTTTTATTTACTTCACCCCATCAACAGCCATCACACCTTCCAAAAAATCAATCCCTTTCACTTCTTCAAAAAAGTCGATTTCGGTTTCGTGAGGTAAAAAATCGGAGATGATGCGCACAATAAAATCTTGTGGTTTTTTCAAATATTTAAACGTGTAATCTTCCATATTTACAACCGTTTTTTCGGCTAAATCGGTTGTTCTTACAAACTTATCGGAAGTTAAAGACGATAAGCAAGGTAAATTTAGTTTTGGCTTTTCGGTGACAATGGGTTTTCCGTTTTCAAACAAGCCGCCTTCGTAACCGTATAGCGAAGCATTGGTAATTTCGATAGGTTTTCCTAAATGCAAATAATCAGGTAAATGGGCTTCTTTTCCTACTACCGCAGCAAAACCCATTAACACGCAAATATCGTGTGGTGGCATTTGCATCATCGCCTTAGCCGTACTTTCACGACCAATTCCAGAAACGATTACTTCGTACGTATGATTCAAATTAGGAATTCGAGCTAAAGCGTTTAGGACTTTTTCTCGCTCAATTTCCATTGGGGTTAGGATAATTATCTTCAATGTGCATTTTTTTGAAATACAAAGTAAAAGAAATCTATCTTAGTTTCCTAAATTTGTAACATGTCAAAACTACCTAACATCACTACTAGTATTTTCTCTGTAATGTCGCAATTAGCGAACGAGCAAGGAGCTATTAATTTATCGCAAGGATTTCCAAATTTCCCTGAAGATGAAAGTTTGTTGCAAATTTCGGAGCGTATTATTCGAGAAAATATTCATCAATATACACCAATGGCGGGTTTGCCTTCGTTATTGGAAAAAATTGCGAATCAAACGTTAAAACAATACAGTAGAAAAGTCAATACAGCAACTGAAATGCTAGTTACCGCTGGCGCTACGCAAGGCGTTTTTACAACGATTAACACGTTTGTAAATCATGGCGACGAAGTATTGATTTTAGATCCAAGTTATGACAGTTACGAACCTTCGGTTTTGGTAGCGGGTGGAAAACCAGTTCGTGTTTCATTAAACGATGATTACACGCCAAATTTCAACCGAATTGAAACCGCGATTTCGGCTAAAACCAAAATGATTGTCATTAATAATCCACATAATCCTACTGGAAGAATTTGGACAGAACAAGATTTTGAAGCTTTAGAAACCATTTTAGAAAAACATCCACAAATTCTTATTTTAGGAGACGAAGTGTACGAATATATTACGTTTTCGCAACCTCATATTTCGTTTAACACACGTCCAAAATTAGTAGAACGAACCATTATTGCTTCTTCTTTTGGAAAATCGTTACACGTTACGGGTTGGAAAGTCGGTTATTTAATTGCACCTGAAAATCTAATGTTCGAAATGAAGAAAGTGCACCAGTTTTTGGTGTTTAGTGTGAATAGTTTTTCACAACATGCTATTTCAGAATATTTGGATGTAGTTGATTTTAGCGAAGTTTCGAAAATGTACCAACGCAAACGCGATTTGTTTCAAAACCTAATCAAAGAGAGCCGTTTTGAGTTAATGCCTTGCGATGGAACATATTTTCAAGTGGTGAATTACAACCAAATTTCGAATAAAAACGATGTGGATTTTGCTAAAGAATTGATAGTAAATCATGGAGTGGCTTCCATTCCGATTTCAGTTTTTTATAATGATGCTACTGATAGACACATGCTTCGTTTTTGTTTTGCGAAAACCGATGAAACTTTGATTGCTGCAGCTGAAAAACTGTGTTCAATTTAGAAACAGCAAATTTATTTGTCTGCAAAATTAAATTTCAACCTAAACAATACCTATACAAAATAACATTTTACACTATCAAATCAGCCTTAAAGCCAGTAAATATTGACTTTTTTTGCGTCGTGATAATTTGTATAGTTTTTATGACAGATTTTCGCTTCTAACTCTTGAAAAGATATTCTAATTTTAAGAAGTTATGAATATCCCGAAAAACATGTCACTAAAATTAAAAGAATTTTATTTTTTTATTGTTTTGATTTTTTATTCTGCCCTTTCATTTGGGCAGTTAGGATTTTGTAATGGTAGTAGTGGCGCTCCTATTTTTTTAGAAAATTTTGGAAGTGGTTTAGATTACGGTCCTGCGTTACCTGCTGGAGTTACCAATTATAGCTACGTTAATACTGGCTTTCCTCAAGATGGCCAATATACTTTGTTTCATAGAACCAATATAATTCCGAATTCTCCTAATTGGCTTTTTTCGCTTGATCGCACACCCGACAATGAAGTTGACGGTTTAAACGGAAAATGTTTAATCGTAAATGCTAGTAATTCGCCCGGACAATTTTACAGAAGAACCGTAACTGGATTATGTAGCAACACGCGTTTTGAATTTTCGGCTTGGCTTTTGAATATTTACAATGCGGCATCAGGCGGTTGTCCTGGAACTGGAATTCCAATTAATGTTACTTTCGAAATTTGGGATCAATCCGATACCATTTTATTACGTTCTGGAAATACTGGGAATATTGCAGGAACTTCAACTCCGATATGGAATCAATTTGGATTAGTTTTCACCATGCCTGCAGGGCAAACTTCGGTAATTTTAAAAATGCGAAATAATGGCGTTGGTGGTTGCGGAAACGATTTGGCTATTGATGATATCATGTTTAGAGCTTGTGGCGAAAATAGCGCCATTATCAACACGGCAACTACTGGAAGTGCAATGACCGTTTGTCAAAATTCAAGCATTACCAACCCGAATTTACAAGTAGTAACAACAGGTAGTATTTCTCATGTTTACCAATGGCAACAAAGTAATGACAACATAAATTTCACGGATATTCCTGGTGAAAATACAGCAAACTATACCATTCCAAACATAACAACCACAACGTATTACCGAGTTAAAGTAGCGCAAGATATAGCCAATTTAAACAATGCGTTTTGTTCGACTTTTTCAGATATTTACACCGTATCTTTAATTTCAGCTCCAAATGCTCCAATTTCAAATGGTGCTCAACGTTTTTGCACCAATCAAGCTACGAGTTTAAGCGTTAGTGTTTTGGCTGGAGAAAGTGCTAATTGGTATGATAGTCCCACAAACGGAAATCTTTTGTTAGCAAATTCAACGACTTACACACCAACTTCCACCGGAACTTATTATGCTGAAACAGTTACTATTTCAAGTGGATGCAGAAGCAATACACGAACTGCAGTAACATTATTACCCGCAATTTCAGTTACTTATTCAGGACCAACGACTTTATGTACGAATACCAACACCGCTATTTCACTTGTTGCTTCTGATGTAAATGCCATTTTGAATTGGACTGCTTCCTCTACTGATGTTACAGGTTTTTCAAATGGTTCGGGAACAAACATCAATCAAACATTACAATATAATGGAACTACTTCTGGAACTGTAACGTATGTAGTTACTCCTATTTTAAATGGTTGTGCAGGAACTCCCGAAACTATTGTGGTAACTTTAACACCTGCAACTACTATTACTTTAGTTTTTCCACCGATAACTACTACTTATTGTATAAATGCAACACCTGAAGTTTTACCAACATCATCTTCAAATACAACTCCAATTGCTGGAACTTGGAATCCTTCAACGATAAACACAACAACATCAGGAACTACAGCGTATACTTTTACACCGCAAGTGGGTTCTTGCCAAAATATTCTTCCTTATCAAATAAATATTACGGTTGGAAACAGCTTTTCTCCCGATTTTCCCAGCACCATTTCATTATGTTCAGGAGAAACACCTCCTATTTTAGCAACTACTTCTCCAAATGGAATTTCAGGAACTTGGTCACCGGCTGTAATTGATAATTTAGTTTCGAGCAGTTATACTTTTACACCTAATTTGGGTTCATGTGCTAATCCTCAAACTATTGCGGTGACCATTTTAGAATCGCAACTACAAAGCTTTTCTTATAATGTTTCAGGAGCTTTCACAGATAATCAGAGTATAACTATCACTGCAATTCCATCAGGTAATTATTACTATCAACTAGATAATGGAGCGCTTCAAGAAAGTAATATTTTTGAAAATGTGAGTCCAGGTAATCATACCATAACAGTTATGGATCAGAATGGATGTGGTAATTTTATATCTGAAGACATTTTTGTAATTAACTATCCTAATTATTTTACTCCAAATGGTGATGGCATAAATGATTTTTGGACAATTGTAGGTATGGATATTTTTGAAAATTGGAAAATTTCTATTTTTGATCGTTATGGAAAATTAATTACACAACTTTCTGAAACTAATTTATCTTGGGATGGCAGATACAATGGAAATCAATTACCATCAAGTGATTATTGGTTTACTATTGATTACCAAGAAAACAATGCTACTAAGAAATTTAGAGCTAATTTCAGTTTGATTCGATGATACTTAAATGAGAAAGATTAAGTGCTATTTGCTTTTTAATTACTACATTTACTAAAAACCTAGAAATTATGGCAAAAAGTCAAGACGCGAAGAAAACCGCAAAGAAAGAACCTTTGAAAACCGCAAAAGAAAAAAAAGAAGAAAAACGAAATAAAAAAAATTCACCAAAGCGTGATTAATACACATCCAAACACGAATTATCTTCGTGTTTTTGTTTTTTATTCCCAAACGATTGATTGTAGCCCCGATTGTAGTGAAAATCCATTTTGTAAAAGTTAAAAAACTTTTGCAAAATTATTGTAACGGAAAGCGGGAAACGACCTCTAAAAAACGCCTAAAGTGTGGCTTCAAAATATTTTTATTTCGGTATTTTTCTGTCTCTAAATCAGTTAAGTTACACTTTAACCCATTGTTAACAAAATTGCCTTGAAAAAACCATAAATAATTGTATTTTTACCACTTAAAATTTTTAACTATCAAATGGGTAAAATCATTGCAATTGCCAATCAAAAAGGCGGTGTTGGTAAAACAACTACATCTGTAAACTTAGCGGCGTCTCTTGGTGTTTTAGAAAAGAAAGTACTTTTAATCGATGCGGATCCGCAGGCTAATGCCAGTTCGGGTTTAGGAATCGATGTAGAAAGTGTAGAAATTGGTTCGTATCAAGTTCTAGAACATAGCGCAACACCTGAAGAGGCAACTGTTTCTTGTTCGGCACCAAATGTTATGGTGATTCCGGCTCATATTGATTTGGTGGCTATCGAAATTGAATTAGTAGACAAAGAAAATCGTGAGTACATGCTGAAACAAGCATTAGAAAGCGTAAAAGATAAATACGATTATATTTTAATTGACTGTGCTCCTTCTTTAGGATTATTAACATTGAATGCGTTAACAGCTGCAGATAGTGTGGTTATTCCAATTCAGTGCGAATATTTTGCATTAGAAGGTTTAGGAAAATTATTAAACACCATTAAAAGTGTTCAAAAAATACATAATCCAAATTTAGATATTGAAGGATTGTTGTTAACCATGTATGATTCTCGTTTGCGTTTATCGAACCAAGTGGTTGAAGAAGTTCAAAAACACTTTAACGATATGGTTTTTGAAACGATTATTCAAAGAAATATCAAATTGAGCGAAGCACCAAGTTTTGGAGAAAGTATTATTAATTACGACGCTACCAGTAAAGGAGCTTCTAATTATTTAAACTTGGCTGAAGAAATTATTAAGAAAAATCAATAATAGAGAAGATGACAAAAGCGGTAAAAAAACAAGCCTTAGGAAGAGGATTATCGGCTTTATTGAAAGATCCTGAAAACGATATTAAATCGGTTGAGGACAAAAACGCAGATAAAGTAGTAGGAAATATTATTGAATTAGATATTGAATCGATTGAAATTAATCCGTTTCAACCGAGAACAAATTTCAACGAGGAAACGTTACAAGAATTAGCCAAATCGATTAAAGAATTAGGCGTAATTCAACCGATTACTGTTAGAAAATTAGAATTTAATAAGTTCCAATTAATTTCGGGAGAGCGTCGTTTGCGTGCTTCTAAATTAATCGGACTAAAAACGATCCCGGCATACATTCGTTTAGCTAATGATAATGAATCATTGGTTATGGCTTTGGTGGAAAACATTCAACGTCATGATTTAGACCCAATTGAGGTCGCTATTTCGTACCAACGATTAATCGAGGAAATCAATTTAACACAAGAAGAATTGAGTGAGCGCGTTGGAAAAAAACGTTCTACGATTACCAATTATTTACGTTTATTGAAATTAGATCCAATCATTCAAACAGGAATGAGAGATGGTTTTATCTCGATGGGACACGGAAGAGCATTGATTAACATTGACAATCAAGATGTTCAAAGCGATATTTATCATAAAGTAGTAACGCAAAATCTTTCGGTTAGAGAAACAGAAGCTTTGGTTAAAAATTATCAAGATAGTTTAAAACCAAAAACTGCAAAACCTGCAAAAGGCAACTCATTTGACATCAAAGAAGATGAGAAAAAAGCATTTGCTAACTATTTCGGAACAAAAGTTGACGTTAAAGTTGCGGGTAATGGAAAAGGGAAAATCACAATTCCTTTCCATTCAGAAGAAGACTTTAATCGCATCTTGAAACTAATTAATTCTTAGTGAGCAAACTTCAATACATATTTATTTTAACTTGTCTTTTTCTGAGTTTTGAAGGAAGAGCGCAAGAAGAGATTTCTTTGGTTCCAAAAGATACTGTAAAAGCAGTTATTGATCCGAATCGCCCAGCTAGAGCTGCTTTTTATTCGGCACTTGTTCCTGGTTTAGGTCAAGCGTATAATAAAAAATATTGGAAAATTCCGATAGTTTATGCAGGTTTGGGTGCTGGAATTTATTACTACACCTTTAATCAAAACAAATATCACGAATACAGAGACGAATACAAAAGAAGATTAGATGGAACTTCTGACCCTAATCATCCTATTTATGGAAGTTTAGACAACGATAGATTAATTCGTGCTCAAAAATTTCACCAAAGAAACAGAGATTTGTCTGCATTAATCACAGCTGGAATTTATATCTTAAATATAGTAGATGCTAATATAGATGCGCATTTAATGCAATTCAATGTTAATGACAATCTATCGATTAAACCCGATATGAATCAAAATCAAATGGATTACAGATTCAATTACGGAATGACACTAACCTATAGTTTTTAACAAAAAATTGGGTAACATTTCAATCAATCCAACAACTAACTACTATGAAAATTGCACTTTTAGGATACGGAAAAATGGGAAAAGTTATTGAAAGAATAGCTTTAGAAAGAGGTCATGAAATCGTATTAAAAAAAGACCAAAATAACACTTTTGAAGGTTTATTAAATGCCGATGTTGCTATCGACTTTAGCGTTCCAGACAGTGCTGTTGAAAACATTTCAGAATGTTTAAACAACGGAATTCCAGTAATCTCAGGAACTACAGGTTGGACTACAGACTATCCAAAAATGGTAAGCTTATGTGAAGCTAAAAACGGAAGTTTTATTTATGCTTCTAATTTTAGTTTAGGCGTAAATGTGTTTTTTGAATTGAATGAATATTTAGCCAAAATGATGGCCAATTTGAAACAATACAACGTTTCAATGGAAGAAATTCATCACACACAAAAATTAGATGCACCAAGCGGAACAGCAATTACTCTTGCAGAAGGAGTTATCAAGCACACTGATTATTCTAATTGGACATTAGAAACACCAATTAGCAACGAAATACACATTGAAGCAAAACGCATCGAAAACGTACCTGGAACGCATAGCGTTTTCTATGATAGCGAAGTAGACCAAATCGAAATCAAACACACAGCACACAGCAGAGAAGGTTTTGCTTTAGGAGCTGTTGTTGCTTCGGAATGGTTGGTTGGAAAAAAAGGGGTTTTCACTATGAAAGATGTTTTAGGTTTAAACTCAAAATAAACAATTATACAATTTAACAAGTAAACGATATTAAAAATGGAAATATCAGGTTGGTTAATCTTTATCTTATTAGTTCAAGTAATTCACGGAATTGGAACTTGGAAATTATATGTAAAAGCAGGTAGAAAAGCATGGGAAGCATTTATTCCAGTGTATAACGGAATTGTATTAATGCAAATCATCAATAGACCAAAATGGTGGATTTTATTGCTTTTTATTCCTGTTATCAATTTGTTTTTATTTCCAATTATTTGGATTGAAACGCTGAGAACTTTTGGTAAAAAATCAACTATTGATATGGTTTTAGGTGTTGTTACATTAGGATTTTACATCGCTTATGTAAATTACACACAAGAAGTAACCTATCGTGCCAATCGCGATTTAACTGCACCAAACAAAACAATGGATACACTTGGTTCGTTGTCATTTGCAATTGTTGTAGCGACTTTAGTGCATACGTATTTCATTCAACCCTATACAATTCCAACCTCATCGTTAGAAAAATCGTTATTGGTAGGCGACTTTTTATTTGTGAGTAAATTCCATTATGGAGCCAGAACTCCTATGACTCCTATTGCTGCACCGATGGTTCATGATACTTTACCAATTGTAAAAGTAAAATCATATAGTGCTAAACCTTCATTGCCTTATTTTAGATTTCCTGCATTGCAAAAAATTGAGCGTAATGATATTGTAGTTTTCAACTGGCCAGCTGACACTTTATTTCATATGTACAAAGCAGCTGATAAAAGATACGATAAACCAATTGATAAAAAAACCAACTATGTAAAACGTTGTACGGCTATTCCTGGTGATAAAATTGAAATTAAAGAAGGTATTGTTTTTATCAACGGAAAAGAATCAATCCTTCCAGAAAGAGCAAAACCACAGTATTCATATAAAGTTGCTTGGGATGGCAAAACTCCTGTTGATTTAGACTATATCAAAAAAGAACTAAATATAACAGATGCTTTTGGACAGATAGCAAACGACACTTTAATTTTCAGTGCTTTACCTCAATCGTCTGTAGATAGATTGAAAAACATTCCAGGACTTACTAAAGTAGAACGCATCATTCATAAAGAAACTGATAAAACTATTTTTCCTGGAACAAAAGATTGGAACGTAGACAATTTAGGCCCAATCTATATTCCTGAAGCTGGAAAAACAGTCGAATTGAACAAAGAGACAATTCCTTTTTACAAAAAAGTAATAGGTGAATACGAAGGAAACGATTTAAAAATAAATGGTGATGAAATTCGTATCAACGGACAAATTGCAACTTCATATACTTTCAAACAAGATTACTATTGGATGATGGGAGACAACCGTCATAACTCATTAGATTCACGTTATTGGGGATTTGTTCCGGCTGATCACATCGTTGGAAAACCTATTTTTATTTGGATGAGTATTGATGGTATCAACGATGGTCTTAAAAACTGGAGCATTCGTTGGGACAGATTATTTACAACTGTCAGCGGTGATGGACAACCAAAATCGTATTTCCAATATTTCTTAATTGCTTTAGCAGCTTACTTTGCTTTTGATTATTTCAGAAAAAAGAAGAAAAAGAAAGAAGAAGCATAATTTCAAATTACCAAAATGAACATCCTAATACATCCAACTTATTTCCCATCAATTAGCCATTATGTGGCAATGCTTCAAGCGGATTCGGTTACGTTTGAAATGGAAGATAATTTTCAAAAACAAACCAATAGAAATAGGATGTATATTTATAGTCCAAACGGAATTCAATTGTTGAATATTCCTGTAAAACATGCTGTTGAAAAACATCAGAAATATAAAGATGTTCGCATTGAAAACGATTTTGGATGGCAGAAAAACCACTTTAAATCACTTGAAGCGGCTTACAGAACTTCACCTTTCTTTGAATATTTTGAAGATGATTTTCGTCCTTTATTTGAAAAGAAACATGAATTTCTAATGGATTTGAATTTAGAAGTTTTTCAATTGGTAAACGATTCATTAGGAATTAATATCCAACCCAAAAAAACAATTGAATTCTTTCATGAAGTTCCTGATTATACTGATTTCAGACATTTAGTCAACGGAAAAAAAGACACCACTCAATTAGAAGAATACACGCAAGTTTTCAATGAAAAACATGGTTTTATCAATAATTTAAGTATTCTGGACTTGTTATTTAACGATGGTAGATATGCTGTTGATTATTTGAAGAAACAACAACTTTAGCGCTACTCTTTTTCCTCGATTTTCAAACGTGTAATTTGCGGAAAATGATCACTTTGTTGAAAAGTTTCAATCGATTTGAATTCTTTCACTTCAATGTTTTCTTCTACAAAAACATAATCAATTCGAGCAGGATAATATTTGTAATTATACGATTTACCAAAACCTGTTCCAGCTTGTTCAAAAGCATCTTTCATATCACCTTTAATGGTTCGATACACATAAGAAAAAGCACTGTTATTCAAATCGCCACAAATAATTTTTGAAAATTTACAATCTTCAAAATGCATTTTAATCAATTCAGCTTGTTGTTGTTGCACAGTAAAAGCTTCGCTTAAACGTTTGAAAATAAACTTTGATTTTTCCTCATCAATTTTTTCGTGAATATCCGTACTGATTTTTATGGATTGCAAATGCATACTATACACACGAATAGTATCTTTACCTTTGACAATATCTGCAAAAATGACATTGTTACTCGAATTTGGAAACTCAATTTCGCCTTCGTCAATTATTTTAAAATTAGAATAAATGGCTTGTCCGTATTTATTTTTTCCACCATACAACTTAGTGAAATTATATTTAAAGTTGAACGATTTCGAAACCAACTCGTTAGGAGAAAACTCTTGCAAACACAAAATATCAGGTTGTTCTTCCACTATGAATTTTGAAATTTGTTCTGGCACATCTGTATTGGGCAACCATTCATATAAATTGAACAATCTTACGTTGTAGCTCATCAATTTAAAATCGGAATTTTCAGCTAGTATATTGGTTTCAGAAAATTTATAAAATCGATTTACAAACGTAATTCCTAGCAACAAAACAAATCCAGAAAGCAACATATAACGCTTTAACTGAAGTAACCAATACACAAAAAAGAAAAAATTAAGGAATAAAAAAATTGGCAATCCTAATGTTAAAACACTTAAAAACGGAAAAACTTTTGGCGCTAAAAAAGGCAAAGTATAAGCAACAAAAGTTACTACAGCCAGAACTATATTAAGAAAAAACATTAATTTGCTTAACCAACTTTGTTTTTGCATGTATTACTTTCCTGCTTTAAATAGGAATTCCTTTTCTTCTTTTGTTAAACTATC
>DNNO01000006.1 GCA_003497625.1 Flavobacterium sp.
TTAAATTCTAAAATATATGTTTTTCCTTTTAAACCATGTTGTACAATATTTTCTTGATATTGTATTTTGAATTGATTTTTTAAAATAAATAGTGTATTTTCAATTGCTTTATTGTATAATTCATCATCCGTAAAAGGTTCGATTTCTTTAGGCTGGTAGTCTAAGTATTCAATACTGAAATTCTTATTAGGTGTATAAGCTAATCCATAACGATGAATAGAATACTCATTTAAACCAACTTTATTTTCAAAAACAACTAATTCTGGTGCTTGAGGAAATTTAGCTATAAACTTACCTTTTTTACTTGCATATTCCTGAGTAGTAGTTTTAAAAATATCTTCATCTGAACATGATATTGAAATAAAAAAAACAAATAATAAAAAAATTAAATTCTTAGTCATTTTTTAAATTATTTAAAAATCCCAAGTTTTCACTCGGGATTCTATCTTACATATTTTTAATTTGCTGTAGCTTTTCTTTCCACAATTTCAAGTCGTCTTTGTGGCGTTCAATGTTTTTCTGAACTTCTTTAATAAAAGGATTTTCACCTTTAGAGCTACTGCTAATAAACTGAATGTTGTTCTCTAATTGGAAAATTTCGCTTTGTACTTCGTCGATTTTCTTTCTAATGAAGAATTGCTCTTGTTCTAAAGCACGTTTGTCATCGTTGTCGCTCATTTGCTCTAAACGGTTGCTAAAACGCATCATTTCGGTGTCTTTTTTAGACATGCTTAGTTTTTCAAACAAGGCATCTAAGATCTTATTGAATTTCCCTTCAATGTGTCTTCTGTTAAAAGGTACTTTTCCAAAAGTTTTCCAAGTCGCAATATGTTCTTTTATCGCATCTAAATCGGCTTTGTGCTCGCCACTTAACGTAAACGATTTCAACTCTTCTAAAAATGCTTTTTTCTTTTCAAATGCTTCTACTTCTTCACCCGATTCGGCATTTTTAGCTTCGTGCATTCTATCAAAATACGCATTACACGCATCTTTAAAGTCTTTCCAAATGCTATCCGAATATTTACGAGGCACATGTCCAATTTTTTTCCAATCGTCCTGAATTTTCTTCATAACTGGAGTAGTCGCACCGAAATCGGTACTTTCTTTTAACGATTTTGCTTTTTCAACTAATTCCAATTTCTTAGTTAAATTCTCGTGTTGCTCGTGTTTGATGTCTTTATAGAAAACGTTTTTGTGTGCATTAAACGCTCGAACCGCATTTTTAAATTTAGCCCAAGTTTCCTCCGTTACTTCCGCTGGAACTTTACCTGCTTTAAAGAACGCTTCGCGCAACGCTTCCATTTTCTTAATTTGCGCTTGCCATCCACTGTGCGAATCGATTTTCTCGGTTCCTAAAGCTTCAATCAGCACAATAATTTCGTTTTTAACCGCTAAATTATCCGTTTCTTTTCCTCTTGCTACTGCGTATAAAGCTTCGCGCTTGTCGTGCATTTGTTTGGTAATTTCGCTGAATTCGTCCCAAATCGCTTCTCTGTGTTCACGATCAACTGGACCAATTTCTTCTTTCCAAACGCGGTGTAACAATTGCAATTCACGGAATGCTTTCATTACGTCTTCTTCGTTCAATAATTCCTTCGCTTTAGCAATAATTAGTTGCTTTTGCTCTAAATTGTGTTTCAAATCTAAATCACGCGCTTCTTTATCTAAGTGCATAATGTCGTAAAAACGCTCAATATGAAAATGGTAATTGTTCCACAAGATGTTGTATTTGTCTCTTGGAATCGCACCTGCATTTTTCCAACGCTCGCGAATGTCGTTTACTTTTTTGAACATATCGCCAATATTCGAATCACCCGAATCGATTAAGTTTTTCAACTCTTCGATTAAGCCTTCACGAACGGCAAAATTTTGCTCTAAATTGTTTTGTAATTGTTTGAAATGCTTGGCTTTGCTTGCTTTGTAAGCGTTGTAAATGCCATCAAACTTATTTTTTAAAGGGAAGTGATACTCAAAATCTAAACCTTCTTCGTTATTTTGAGCTAAGAATTCCTCTTTTTTCTCGTCTATAAAATGGTGGTATTTGTCCGAAAAAGCTTTTCTAATGCCTTCTACATGGTCTTTAATCGCCATTACTTTTTCGTTATCGACTAATTTTTCTAGCTCATCGGTTAAGGCTTCCATCGACATCGCATCGTAATCCAATACCGGAATTTCGTGCTTTTCTTTTATCGAATCATCTTCGCTTTCTTCTGCATTAGAATTGTCTATTTCCTCTAATACCGATTGACTAATAATGGTAACGCCATCTAATTGTTCCATTTGGTCTTGTCCATCTGCGTTGTGCAGGTTATCATGTGTTGCTTCTGACATTGTGTAAATGCTTAAGGTTACTAATATTTTGTGAAGATACTAAAGCACTCCGAAAATTCAAAAAAAATCGTCCAATTATCGCTTATTTTCTTTGAAACGAGTGTTTTGGGCTTTTTTGCCATCCATTTTCCCGCTATCCGCTATATCCGCCAAGGCGAGATGTCGCTTCTATCGGGGTTAGATAGTTATCAAAAGGCTTTCTTGGGATTGGTTTTTTGAAGTAGTTTTTGGTTTTACACTTTTTGGAATCACCACATAGCAGAACTATTGTGCCTATGTGTTTAAAAGAAAAAATCAGTTATAATCCGCGCTTGAAAACCCGTGTCATCCGCGTGCCAATCTACTCATTCCAAATCTTCCAAGCCTTTTCCGCCTGTAAAACTAGCATTTCGTAACCGTTTTTAGTCACGGTGCCTTGTGCTTTAGCCTTTCTTAAAAATGCAGTTTCTTCTGGATTGTAAATTAAGTCGTAAGCAATGTGTTTTTTGGTAAACAAACTGTAGTCTAAATTCGGACAATCATCTACATTAGGATGTGTTCCTACTGGAGTTGTATTGATGATAATGGTATATTCTTCAAAAATAGCAGCGTCTAATTCTTCGTATTTGTATTGAAATTCATCTGCTGTTCTAGAAACAAAATCATATTCAATTTTTAAGCTTCGTAAAGCGTAAGCGATTGCTTTGCTAGCACCACCAGTTCCTAAAATCAATGCTTTTCTGTGATGGTCTTTCAATAAAGGTTTTATTGATTTTTTAAATCCGTGATAATCGGTGTTGTAGCCTTTTAGTTTTTTCTTTTTGGAAATCGTAACGCAATTTACTGCACCAATTTTATTAGCCGTTTTAGATAATTTATCCAAATACGGAATAATCTCTTCTTTGTACGGAATGGTAACGTTTAAACCACGTAAGCCTTTAATTTCTGTAATTACTTTTGGAAACTCTTTGATGTTTTCAATGTCGTAATTCTTGTATTCGCAATTGTCAAAATGACCAATTTCAAACTTTTCATTGAAATACTTTTTTGAAAAAGAATAGCTTATGTTTCGACCAATTAAGCCAAATTTCAACTGTTTTTTTGTTTTCTTTTTCATTGGTAAAAGATTTTCAGAGTTTAAGAAATCAAATTTAAAGAGTATTTTATTATAAATTGTTAAGACAATGTTTTTTTTTGAAATTAAGAGAAATAAATTAATTTTTTGATAATTTCTTCTTAATTACTTTAATGATAACGGGAGAAACAGAAACAAGTGTTATTAATAAAATAACCATATCAAAATTTTCTTTCACCCAAACGACTTGACCTAAGAAATAGCCTAGAAAGGTTAAACTGGTTACCCAAATAAACGCTCCTAAGACACAAAAAACAATATATTTAATGTACGGCATACTTCCAGCTCCAGCAACAAAAGGTGCAATGGTTCTTAATACGGGAACAAAACGCGCCATGATGATTGCTTTTCCACCATTTTTTTCGAAGAAAGTTTCGGTATGAGTGATGTATTCTTTTTTAAGGAAAAGGATTTTCTTTTTTTGCTTTATGAGATTGCCAAATTTATTTCCTACAAAGTAGTTTAAATTATCACCAAGCAAAGCGGCAATAATTAATAACGGAATAATGATTGACATGCTTAATTGTCCTGTTGAAGCTGCAATTACGCCAATAGCAAAAAGCAAAGAGTCTCCAGGTAAAAGTGGCATAAAAACAAAGCCAGTTTCTGCAAAAATAACTAAGAATAAGATTAAGTAAATTAAGTAATCGTATTGATGAATTAAGTCTTGTATTACGGTTAACGGATCATTCAGAAAGGCAGATAAAAAATCGATAATTTCCATTATGGTGGTTGGGGTATTTTAAATTTATTTGTGATTTAAGAGTTTAATGAAAAAGGTAGTTTTAATGAAATTGTCAAAATCGTTTGCTTATTTTGAAATTTTTACTTTATAAAAATTAGTTTCTCCCTAATTTACTAGCTAATTTTTCCATTCCAAAAATCAACACAAATCCTAAAATGGCTAATACAATTGCCATTGTAATTTTTGGATCGCCATCAAAATTTTGAGGTAAAATACTTTGGTCGATATATGGCACCACTTCACCATGGCTGTTGATTCTGGTTTCTAAAACTTCTTTCCAAGGCCAAACTTTGTTTAATGAACCTACCATAAATCCTACTAACAAAGTTAATGTTGTGTTTTTATGATGTTCAAACATCCAATGTAATACTTTAGAAAACGATTTTAATCCGATAATACAACCAAGAGCAAAAACACCTAATTTTAATAAAGCTTGTGTTAAGATTTCTGAATTAGCTGTGGTTAATCCTTCTCTGAATGTATTGATGGTTCCAATTACGGTTTCATACGAACCCATTAAAAGCAAAATGAATGCGCCAGAAATTCCAGGTAAAATCATCGCAATAATCGCAATAAATCCAGATAAAAATAAATACCAATAACTATCTGGAGAACTCACTGGTCGAGCAATGGTTATGTAATAAGAAACGGTAATTCCGATTAATAAAAAGAGAATGTCAACTAATTTCCAACGCGTAATTTCTTTCCAAATTAATGCTATGCTCGCAATAATTAATCCAAAGAAAAACGACCAAACTAAGATAGGTTGGGTTTCTAATAAATGTGTAATCACTTTTGAAAAAGTCAAAATACTGATTCCGATTCCGGTTAATAAAGCCAATAAAAAACTACCGTTTACTTGTTTCCAAGCGGCTTTTAATCCGTCTTTTTTTAATGTTTTTAATACCGAAAGATTCACATTATTGATACTATCAATCAATTCTTGATAAATACCAGAAATAAAAGCAATAGTTCCTCCAGAAACACCTGGAACTACATCGGCAGCACCCATGGCTAAACCTTTAAGCGTAATAATTAAATAATCGGGAAATAGTTTTCTCATTGCAATAAAAATTCCAAAGCATCGCTACTTTGGAATGGATTTAGGGTTGTTAATTCTCTATTTTTTAAACTTTAATATCGTTTTCTGAACTTCAGTTCTTTCCCAAACTACTGGGAATAACTCTTGAAACAAAGATAGATGTTTTGGTTCTAATTTCATTCCATTTATTAGGTGAAGATTTCCTTTAGTAACATCATCTGTTAAGAAATATAATCCTGCTAAACGATATTCCATTTCGTACTCGTCTGGTAATACATTACTAGCTTCTAAAAGAATTTCGATAGCAGTATCAAACTCGCCTAAATATTGCAAAACGTCTGTCCAAAGTGTGAATGTATCTAAATTGATATCGCCACTTTCAAATGCTTTTCGGTAACCATATTCTGCTTCTTCAAAGAAATGAAGTGCTGTATTTACAGCAGCAAAACGTTTCCAGTATAATGAATTATCACCGTCAATTCCAATCGCTTTGTTTACATAATACAACGCTTTTTGGAAATTTTTTTGACGAATGTAAAAATCAGTAATCGCAATCCATCCTTTGTCTAATAATGGATCTTCGTGAACGGTTTTTAGGTAATAATTCAATGCGAATTCGGTATTTCCTAAACGCTCGTAACATTTCGCCACACGAAGCAGTACAAAAGAAGAAGGATCATCTAATTCTAATGTAATGTTGTAACAATCAATTGCTTCTTGATATTTTTTTAGTTTTTCGTACGATTTTGCTTTTTCCATGTACGCACCTAAGAAGGTTTCGTCAATTAAAGTAGCATAATCGAAAGCCCAAACTGCTTTTTCGTAGTTTTTTAATGCATAATATTGTCGGCCCAACTGATGCCAAGCGACTTCGCTATACGGATTTTTATCAATGAATTTGTTTAGATAAACAATAGCATCTTCATTCTGATCTAAGAAATCAAAACAATACACTACATTATAAAGCGCCGAATAATCTTCAGTATCTTCGTCTAAACATTTGATGAAATTTTCTTTAGCCAGTTCTAAATTGTCCATGAAAAGATATTCCATTCCAATCATCGAATACACATCGGCATAATCATCAGTATATTTCAAAGCGATTTTTAGAAAAGAAATGGCCTTTTCGTGTTCGTCTCTTTTAGAATAAATATTGGCTTTTTGAATGTAGATTTCTTCGTTTGTTGGCTCAATAGCGTACAACTCGTTAAGTAACTTTTCAGCAATTTCGAGTTTGTCTTCATAAACCAACATTTCAACCTGAACTAATTTTAATCCGGTAGATTTTGGATGTTGTTCTAAACCTAATTTTAGCGCTTTTTTGGCCAAGTTCAATCGGCCGGTATCCATGTAATGAAGAATGATATCTTCAAACTCTTCTGAATCAAAGAAAAAAACTTTATTGGTTTTTAACATCGATTCAAATTTAGATAAGGACAAGCTGTTTTCTTCTTCTTCGTGACTCAAATTCATAGCGCTTCGTTTTATGATTTTATCCTTATTAAAATTAAGGAATAATATTGGGGTAGTGGTTTGGGGTTTGAATTGTTGTAAACAATTTAATTAACAATTTTAAGTTCAAAATTGATTTTAGATTTAAAAAAGTTTTAGCTCCCATTTCCAACTTCCTACTTCATTTCTTTTTCTATCTCATTTAATACCTCAATAATAATGCCACACCCTTTTGTAATTTCTTCATTACTAATGGTTAATGGCGGTGTAATTCGAACTGCGCAACCTTCAAAAAGCAACCAGAATAAAATAACACCTCTTTTATGACAACGTAAAATTACCTCGTTGGTTATCTCTGGTGAATCTGTCATCGCAGCAATCATAAGCCCTCGACCGCGAATTTCTTTAATTAATGGATGAATTAAAAGGCTTCGGAATAATTGTTCTTTTTCTAAAGTTTCAGCCATTAAATTGGTTTCGGTAACTTCTTGTAACGTAGCCAAACAAGCTGCCGCAATGACAGGATGTCCGCCAAAAGTGGTTATATGACCTAATTTTGGATCATGACTTAGTAAATCCATCATTTCTGCGGATGCCGTGAAAGCACCAACAGGCATTCCGCCACCCATTCCTTTTCCCATAACCACAACATCAGGAATAACATCATAGTTTTGAAATCCGAAAAGTTTTCCGGTGCGACCAAATCCGGGTTGGATTTCGTCTAAAATCATGATAGCGCCTACTTCATCACAACGTTGGCGCACTTTTTTTAGAAAATTGTTTTGAGGTTCAATAAAACCTGCACCACCTTGAATTGTTTCTAATAAAACTCCAGCTGTTCTTGTGGTGATTTTTTCTAAATCTGCTTCATTATTGAACGTAATAAAATCCACATCAGGAATTAACGGACGGAAAATTTGTTTACGTTCTTCAAATCCCATCACACTCATGCTTCCCATAGTGTTGCCATGATACGCATTATGACATGAAATCAACTGACTTCTTCCAGTTACACGACGCGCCAATTTTAAAGCGCCTTCAATAGCCTCCGTCCCTGAATTTACTAAATAGGTTTTCGTAAGTGGATAGGGAAGATATTGTGCTAATAATTTGCATAATTCCGTTGCAGGATGTTGGGCATATTCGCCATACACCATTACGTGAGAATAGGTATCTAATTGTTTTTTGATGGCATCATTCACACGTTGTGGTTGATGTCCTAATGTGTTTGCTGAAACTCCGGCAACCATATCCAAATAGGCATTGCCGTCAGTATCGTAAATATAAGAACCCTTAGCGTGAGAAATCTCCATAGCTAATGGGTGAGGTGAGGTTTGTGCTTGGTATTTAAAAAAATCTTCAATCATAATTTAGTGATAAGTGAAAAGTAATTAGTGATTAGTTAAATTAAGCTTATCATTTTTATTTATTACTTTTTACTTTTTTTACTTCTAGTTTTTTTGCGGTTTTCTTTTCTTCGACTTTTTTGTTGTCGTCGAATTCTAGAGTTTCTGGAAGTATTTCCATTGGTTTTTCAGATTCAATTGCTTTTTTCTTTGCTTCGATTTGAATTTTATCGTCTAATGCAATTTCTTCTGCAGGGAAAACATCGTCTTTGCTTAAAATTCGTTCATCGCCACGCCAAAGGAAACCTCTCAATTTTCGTGCATTTTCTGGAAAATCTTTCTCGGGATAAATAAAACTATCGGTTTTGGTAAAGAAAGTAATTGAACTAATTTTATTAGCTTCTAATTCCAAATTGATTTTACTACAAACCGTTTTGTTGATTCCGATAAATTCATTGGCATCGTTGTACATGTAATAAATGACTTCGGCATTCTTAACGACATCGACTTCTTTTAGTTTGCTATCAACGAATTTTCCATACAAATTTTGTCCTTTTATCTGATTGTAACCATTCTTACTGAGGCTGTCTTTTTGAATAATAAAGGCGTTATTGAGTACTTTTAGCGAATCTAATTTTTGCGTTTTGTTGTTTCCAATTAAATGCATTACATCGCCTGTCATTTGGTTTTCGTTGTTCCAAAGAATGGGTTTACCAATCATTTTCGTCAACTGAGTTTTGTTGTTGGAATGAAGCGAATCGCATTTCCCACTCATATCACTTTTATAAAAACGAACATTGTTGAAGGCACGAATCACACGATCTTCTTGTGGACCCGAAACAATGATTTTTTTTCCGTGCATGAACAAAGTATCTTTTTCTACCAATGTTTTTACTAAGGCTCTTTTGGTTAAAATCATCGAGTCTTTTTTGGTCGCGGCATTTCGGTACAATTCTGCGTAATGACCCGTAGCGATTACTTTGTTGATGGTATCGGTAATTTTTACGTTGTTAATTCCTCTCGAATAATTCTTCTTTCTATCATAAAACAAATCATCTCCTTCAATAATCTTATTATCGAGCGTAATTTTTGAATTTTTAGATAGTTTTCCAATATCATTTGTAGTGTCGTAAAATCCGTTTTCGGTATAAATTACGTTCTCTTTACTAGTAATGGTAGAAGGTCCAAAAACATAAGCATGTCCCGAATTTTCGTAATAATCTAAATTGTTAGTTTTGATTGTGCTTTCTGGATTCGTAACTGTTACAGCTGTTGTGAATTTGTATTTCTTTTGGTCTACATAATAGCGTCCTGATTTACTTCTTAACGTATTTTCTTTGTTTCGAATAGTACCGTAAGTATTGTAAAACGCTTCTTGGTTTTTCTTATCAAAATAAACTGTGTCGGTTGTTAAAGTTGATTCTGGCGAACGTAAAACTACATCTCCAGTAGCAAAAGCGAATTCTTTATCACCATTGTATTCCGCATAGCGACTGTTCATGGTAATCGTATCACCTTGATTCATTTGAACATTTCCGAAAGCTTTTACGTAATTTTCATCTTTAAAATGATACGCTTTGTTACAAAACATTTTTACTCCATTGTGAATGATGCGAACATTTCCAGTAAATACAATTGCACCTGGAATTTCGGTCTGATTCATATCTACGAAATCGGAGTTTTCAATGATAATTTTTTTCTTTTCCTGCGCCACCGAAAAGGTAACTGAAAGAAGTAAAAAGGCAATATAAAAAAATGTGTTTTTCAAGTCGAATTTATTTTGAGCCAAATTTAAGTAAAAAGTAGAAAGTCGGTTCTTAATTAAGATTTTTTTATCAGTTTTAAGCATAAAAAAACGCTTTCAATTGAAAGCGTTTTTGGTAATTATTTCATTATCGTTTGTTTTCTGTCTGGTCCAACCGAGATTACTTTGATTGGCACTTCAACTTCTTTTTCAATGAATTCGATATATGTTTTTAATTCTTGAGGTAATTCATCATACGTTGTCATTCCTGTTAAGTCAGCTTTCCAACCTTTCATTTCTGTGAAAATTGGCGTTACATTTTCTGGTTCGATGTTGTATGGTAAATGTTGAATTGCCTGTCCTTTGTAGTTGTAACCTGTACAAACTTGTAAGGTGTCAAATCCAGAAAGCACATCACCTTTCATCATGTATAATTGCGTTACACCATTTACTTGAACCGCATATTTTAAAGCAACTAAATCTAACCAACCACAACGACGCGCACGACCTGTAACTGAACCAAATTCGTTTCCTACTTTAGCCATAGTTTGTCCAGCTTCGTTGAAATCTTCTGTTGGGAAAGGTCCGCTACCTACACGAGTGGTGTATGCTTTGAAAATTCCGAATACGTCTTTTACTTTGTTAGGAGCAATTCCTAAACCAGTACAAGCTCCGGCTGCAGTTGTATTTGATGAAGTTACGAATGGATACGTTCCAAAATCAACATCTAATAAAGAACCTTGCGCTCCTTCAGCTAAAATTGATTTTCCTTCTTTTAATGCTTTGTTTAAATATTCTTCACTATCAATGAAAGTTAATTTCTTTAAGTCTTCTACGGCTGCAAAAAACTCATCTTCCATTTCCTTTAAGTTGTATTGTAATTCTACATCGTAGAAAGCAATCATCGCTTCGTGTTTGTCAGCTAAAGTTCTATATCTTTCTTTGAAATCTGCTAATTCTAAATCTCCTATACGAAGACCATTTCTACCAGTTTTGTCCATGTATGTTGGACCAATTCCTTTTAAAGTAGAACCAATTTTTGCTTTTCCTTTTGAAGCTTCGGAAGCAGCGTCAAGTAAACGGTGTGTTGGTAAAATTAAGTGTGCTTTTCTTGAAATGAATAATTTAGCAGTAACATCCATATTGAATTTTGCTAAACCTTCAATTTCTTTTTGAAAAACTACAGGGTCAATTACTACACCATTTCCAATAATATTGATGGCATTTTTATGGAAAATTCCAGAAGGAATTGTTCTTAAAACGTGTTTGATTCCGTCAAATTCTAAAGTGTGTCCCGCATTTGGTCCACCTTGAAAACGAGCAATAATATCATATTTTGAAGTAAGAACGTCAACGATTTTTCCTTTTCCTTCGTCTCCCCATTGTAATCCAAGTAGTAAATCTACAGTCATTGTGTTGTTGTTTATTATTTGTAGTTAGTTGTTTATTGTTGTTTTTTTGTTCCGTAGAAGTAAAGTGAGTGGGTTGAAATATTAATACCAAACATTTCTTCCATGGTTTGTTTAATTTGCTGAATTCTTGGATCACAAAATTCGATAACTTCACCAGAATCCGTCAAAATGATGTGATCGTGTTGTTTATCGAAATACGATTTTTCGTAATGTGCTTGATTTTGTCCAAACTGATGACGACGTACCAAACCACACTCTAATAAAAGTTCGATGGTGTTGTAAAGCGTGGCTCTACTTACGCGATAGTTTTTATTTTTCATTTTGATATACAAAGATTCGATATCAAAATGCTCGGTTGCATTGTAAATTTCCTGAAGAATAGCATAACGTTCTGGCGTTTTACGGTGCGCTTTTTCTTCTAAATATTTAGTAAAAACATTCTTTACAATTTCCTGATTTTTGTTTTCCATTGCTTTGGTTAATGAAATATTGGCAAAGATAGTGAAAGTTAGAAGTTAGAGGTTAGGAGTTAGAAGTTTTTTTAAACAGAGTTATTAAGATATTATTAAAATCTTAATCAGATTAAAATCTCTATCTGTTTAAGTTTAATTTTTTGGTAGTGCTATTTCGTTTTCCTTGATGTAAAGTAAACCATCAAAAACCTTTAGCCATTTTCCTTCTTGATTAATATGTCCCAGCATAATACTGCTAAATAGTTCTTCAATTTTCTTAGGATTTTTTTGATTAAATTCATTGAAGTCAACAAAACCTAAATTGATATTTTGTTTATCTAACTCGAATTCTAAGGATTCTTCAGGTGAAATAATTTTCGTTTCTTTAATACTTTCTATGTTATAAGGCATTTTCGAAAAGCCTTTTGAAGAAGTTGTTGCTATACTATAAACTTTGTCAGAATATTTGTTTTTTAAGTGTTCTCCAAATACTGTAAGTTTGTTGTATATGTTGGATTCACTATCAGCAAATGTAACTTCTTTTAAATTTGAAGCTCCATGAAAATTAGCAAGCCAAACTATAATTTTTGCATTTGGATTTCTTTCTTTGTAATGAATTAAATTTCTTGCCATTTGTATGTCTCTTTGATTCACTTCAAATGCTAATTGGTCATCTTCATTATCAAAAAAAATTGGATTCATTTTCATGTTCACGTGTGTTATAAGATTTTCTAGCATCTGTAGAAAAAAATCATCATGAAAAAGAATGGTTTCTTTTTGATTAATTATTTTTTGTAAATGAGTTGTGAAATATTCAAACTCTTCAATTGTAAATTTGTTATTTTGAGAGTTGTTTATTTTGTCAAAAACTGGAGCTAGTTTTGACCATTCTTTTTTATTTAAAGTTGCCCAATTGCTTTTCTCTAATTCATTCTTGATAAAATCAATATTTATCATAGCATTGATTCTTTTATAAGGTTCAATTCCCACAAAAGATAACTTTTCTTTTTTAATGAAATCTTCAAAAGGAATTAACTGTTTGGCAGGACACCATGGATTCCAATAGTTATACCATTCACTTTCAAAGTTGTCTACTAAGTTATTTTTTAAAATGCTTCTGCCGTTAATGTGTTCCATTTCAAGGAAATCCATTCCTTCTAAGGCTATTGTATTAAACCCTTTCTCTTCTACTAAATATTTTACAATTTGGGTTTTTACCTCAAAAGTTTTACCTTCTCCGTGGGCAGCTTCTCCTAGTAAAATGATTTCTTTATTTTGTATGAATTTGTCTAATTTTTTAAAGTCATTCGGTAATCCATTTTTTGCTTCTAATTCTATCATTTTTTGAGATAGTGCAGAAGTTATTTTTTTATTACATGAGAGGAAAAATAAAAAGATAAAAGGTAAGATGATTTTTCTCATTTAGAATAAACTAATTATTATAAACCCTGGTTACTTTATCAATTCCATCAACGGTTTTGATGTTTTCTATTAATTTTTTTAAGATAGTATTGTTTTGAACTACAACAGCTACTTGACCATAGAAAATTCCAGCATCTGTATTTAAGGAAATACTTTGAATGTTTACGTGCATTTGGTTTGAAATAACCTTAGTTAATTCGTTTGTTAATCCTAAAATATCCATTCCAGTAATTTTTAAAATGGCTTTAAATTCTTCTTGAGAGGAATCTATCCATTTTGCTGGAATAATTCGGTATGCGTAGTTTGATTGCATACTAATGGCATTTGGACAATCTTTTCTGTGAACTTTGATGCCTTCATTTATGGTTACAAATCCAAAAACTTCATCACCTGGAATTGGATTACAACATGTGGAAAGTTTATAATCTAATTTATCTTGCTCGGTTCCAAATACTAATAAATCGTATTTTTTACTGATTTCATTTTTATGAATTTGTTCAGGCTGATTAGATGGCGATCGTTTGATTGTTTTCTTAAAGAAATTAACCAAGGTGTTGCTTTTTTGAGCAGCGTAATCTTTTAGTTGTTGGTTTTCGATAGCGCCAATTCCAGCTCGGTAATACAAATCTAAACTAGTTTGCAACTTAAAGAAGTTGACCAATTCATTAGTCGTATTTTCGTTAAGTACAATTTTTAAATGACGTAGTTTTCGAGTAAGAATTTCTTTTCCGTCTTCGGCAATCTTTTTAGTATTTTCGTTTAAAACGTTTTTAATTTTATTTTTCGCTCTCGAAGTAGTTACATAATCTAACCATTGTGAAGTTGGTTTTTGATTCGCCGATGTAATAATTTCTACTTGATCGCCACTATTTAAAACATGATTTAGTGGAACTAATTTTCCGTTTACTCTAGTTCCTCTTGTTTTTACGCCAATTTCTGAGTGAATACTGAAAGCGAAATCTAACGAAGTAGCTCCTTTTGGTAACGATTTAATTTCACCTTTTGGAGTGAACACATAGATTTCTTTAGCATACAAATTCAGTTTAAAATCTTCTACAAAGTCAACTGCATTGGTAGAAGAATTTTCTAGTGCTTCTTTCAATTGGTTCAACCAAATTTCCAAACCGTGTTCTTCAGTAGCGCCATTTTTATATTTGTAATGTGCTGCATAACCTTTTTCCGCAATTTCGTCCATGCGTTCGCTTCGCACCTGAATTTCTACCCAACGACCTTTTGGTCCCATTACGGTAATATGAAGTGCTTCGTAACCTGACGATTTTGGAGAAGAAATCCAATCACGTAAACGACTTGGCGAAGGACGATAATGATCGGTAACCACAGAATATATTTTCCAAGCAATGAATTTTTCGTCGTGCTGGTTGGCTTTGTAAATAATTCTGAGTGCAAATTTGTCGTAAACTTCATCAAAAGTTACGCCTTGAACTTTCATCTTTCTACGGATAGAATAAATCGATTTTGGGCGACCTTTGATTGTGAATTCTATTCCTTCTTCAACCATTGATTTGCTCAATACATCTGAAATAGTTTTGATGTATTCATCTTGCTCTTCTTTGGTTTCTTTAATTTTACTTACAATATCATTGTAAACTTCGGGTTCGGTATATTTTAAACCTAAATCTTCTAATTTGGTTTTGATGTTGTATAATCCTAAACGGTGGGCTAGTGGTGCGTATATGTATAAGGTTTCAGAAGCAATTTTAGCTTGTTTGTAATCCACCATACTTCCCATAGTTTGCATATTGTGCAATCTATCGGCGATTTTGATTAGAATTACCCTAACGTCATCGTTTAACGTCAGTAGCATTTTACGGAAATTCTCCGCTTGAATAGAAATTTCCTGATCGGTTTTAACTTTGGCAATTTTGGTTAAACCTTCAACCAACTGAGCAATTTTTGGGTTGAACATTTTTTCAATATCCTCAACTGTAATATCAGTATCTTCCACCACATCGTGCATTAAAGCAGCAGCAATAGAAGTGGCTCCCAAACCAATATCACGCGCCACAATTTTAGCTACGGCAATAGGATGGAAAATATAAGCTTCACCTGATTTTCTGCGTTGGTCTTTATGGGCATCAACAGCTACATCAAATGCTTTACGGATGATTTTTTTGTCTTCATCAGTAAGGGTTTGATAACTGATGCGAAGTAATTCTTTATATTCTTGCGCAATGGCTTTGTTTTCGGCTTCTAATTCTAACTCTGTCATACATTTTCTTTAACCAACTAAAAGTAAGCTAATTTTTCTAATTGTGCAAGAGAGAAAATAGAGAAAAGAAAAAAGACTAAAATCCGCGTTGTCTTTTGGCTTCGAATAACAAAATAGCGGCTGCAACCGAAACATTCATTGAATCAATTTCGCCTTGCATTGGAATGATGATATTTTTTGTGCTTTCTGTTCTCCATTTTTCAGATAAACCTGTGGCTTCAGTTCCCACAACTAAAGCAGTAGGAATGGTGTAGTTTTGGGTATGATATTCCGTTGAATCTTGTAAAGTAGCGGAATAAATATTGATGTTATTGGATTTCAAATAAGCAATAACTTCTTCCGTAGTTCCAATAGCAATTTGTCGGGTAAACAAACAACCTACGCTAGAGCGAACAATATTTGGATTATACAAATCACTTTTAGGATTTGCGATGATTACGGCATCAATATTAGCCGCATCAGCAGTTCTTAGAATTGCACCTACGTTTCCAGGTTTTTCCAAAGATTCACCAACTAAAATTAATGGATTTTTGGATAGTTTTAAATCGGATAAGGCTAAGGATTTGGTTTTCGCAATAGCTAAAATACCTTCAGTAGTATCGCGATAGGCTAACTTTTGATAGACTTCTTTTGAAATTTCTATTACGTTTAACGGTTTAGTTGTTAAATCGTTTAGTTGTTTTTCCGAAATGATTTCGGGTAAAAATAAAATGGTTTCTAATTCATAACCGCCTTTTAATGCCAATTCAATTTCGCGTTTTCCTTCAATTAAAAAAGTGCCCGTTTGTTTACGAACTTTTGCTTTTTCTTGCAATTGAACTAACGATTTAATAAACGGATTTTGAACCGAGGTGATTTGTTTCATGAATAAGAAATTATAGAGCAAAAGTACAAAAAAAAAGCCTCTCATTTACTGAAAGGCTTTTGGTCTTATTTTTTTTGTTGTTCGAATTTTCCTTTGTAACGTTGGTACAATTCCGTGTGGTGGCTTTCTAAACTGATTTGTCTTCCATCAATAAAAGCGAATGAAATTACATTGGTTTTCATATCCAAAGCATCGCCTTCAGAAATAAATAATGTAGCGCTTTTACCAGATTCTAAAGTTCCGTATTGCTTATCAATTCCTAAAATCTTAGCTGAATTTCCTGTGATTAATTGCAATGCTTGCTCTTTTGTTAATCCCCAAGCGGCACAAGTTCCAGCGTAAAATGGAAGGTTTCTGGTTTGCATACGCTCCATATCGCCTGCGTTTTGTAAACCAACTAAGACACCAGCATCTACTAATAATTTAGCATTTTTGTATGGTAAATTTACATCTTCATCTTCTAATAACGGCAAGCTGTGTACACGATTTAATAAAACCGAAACGTTGTTTTCTTTTAATAATGCGCCAACTTTAAAAGCATAATAACCACCAACAATCGTCATGTTTTTAATGTTGTTTTTCTTTTTGAATAAAACGGCATCTATGATTTCTTTTTCTCCATTTGCATTTACAAACAAGGTTTTTTCACCCGATTGTAAACCTTTCATAGCTTCATAAGGAATATCTTTTTTAGCATTTTTACTTCCTAAATAAGCAAACGCATTGTCAAAATATTCTTGAATAGCTTTTACTTGTGGATCGTAGTTTTTGTTCATTTCGATTCCTCCTGGTTCTGCCCACCAACCGGCTCTTGAGTAGCTTCTTGGCCAGTTTAAGTGAATTCCATCGTCGGTTTTAATCGAAGCATCTTCCCAGTTCCAAGCATCTAATTGAACAATTGATGATGTTCCTGGAATTCTTCCACCTCTTGGCGTAATTTGAGCCAATAAAACGCCATTTGGACGCGTAGTTTCCACTAATTTTGACTCAGCATTGTAAGCGATAATGCTTCTTACGTGTGGATTGAATTGTCCAATCTCACTTTCGTCATCTGAAGCTCTTACGGCATCAATTTCTACCAATCCTAATGTTGAGTTGGGTGCAATGAATCCAGGGTATACGTGTTTTCCTGAAGCATCAATCACAATATCGTGTTTGGCTGGTTTCATTACTGTTGCATCTCCAATGTTTGCAATTTTTCCATCGATAATCGAAATTAAACTGTTTTCAATTACTTTTCCGTTTCCTAAATGCGCTTTGGCACCTAAGATTAAAATCGATTTACTTTGTTTTGGTGCTGGCGTTTGTTGGGCAAACCCAAACAAAGAAATAAATAAAAGAACTATATATTTTTTCATTATTAATTGTATTTATAGTGAGACTCTTTGCAATTTTCTCCTAAGGTATCACAATGGTAATGACCGTTTTCTTTTTTCTTAGGTAATTGCGTTTTCATTCCTTTGTTTTTAGTGTCTAACATGAAGTTGATTAATTCAGCTCTTTCTTTTTGAATTTCGCTCATCACTTCTTTCTCTTTTTCTAAATCATAGAAAATAATTCCGTCTACTAAAGTTTTTTCAGCTCTTGTGTAGATTGATAATGGACTATCAGACCAAAGCACAACATCAGCATCTTTTCCTACTTTGATACTTCCTACTTTATTATCTACTTGAAGAATTTTTGCTGGATTTAAGGTCACGAAATTCCAAGCTTCTTCTTCCGTTACATTTCCGTATTTAACCGTTTTAGCTGCTTCTTGGTTCAAACGTCTTGACATTTCAGCATCATCAGAATTGATAGAAACTTTTACGCCTTCGTTCATCATAATAGCTGCGTTGTATGGAATGGCATCGTTAACTTCATATTTATAAGCCCACCAATCCGCAAATGTTGAACCAGCAACACCGTGTGCCGACATTTTATCAGCTAATTTGTAGCCTTCTAAAATGTGTGTGAATGTTTGAATTTTGAAACCATAACGCTCGGCTAATTTCATCAACATGTTTATTTCCGATTGTACATAAGAGTGACAAGTGATGAAACGTTTTTTTGCTAAAATTTCGCCTAAAACTTCCATTTCTACATCAAATCTTGGCATTTTTTTATTTTTACCTGATTTGTAAGTATCCCACTCATTTTTGTATTCGATTGCTCTGGTGAAATAATCTTCGTAAACTTGTTCCACACCCATACGCGATTGTGGGAAACGGCTTCTTTCAAAATCGCCCCAATTCGATTGTTTTACGTTTTCTCCTAAAGCAAATTTGATGTATTTTGGAGCATCTTTCACTAACATTTCATCAGGAGAATAACCCCATTTTAATTTGATGAAAGCTGCACGACCACCAATAGGATTTGCCGAACCATGTAATAAGTTAGCCGAAGTAACACCACCTGCTAAATTTCTGTAAATGTTGATGTCTTCAGAATTCACTACATCTTCAATGGTAACTTCTGCTGATGAATTTTGTCCGCCTTCGTTAACTCCATTTGAAATAGCAATATGCGAATGTTCATCAATGATTCCAGCTGTTAAATGTTTGCCAGTTCCGTCAACAACTTTTGCTCCAGAAGAAGGTAAGTTTTTACCAATTTTTGCAATTTTTCCGTTTTCAATTAAAACGTCTGTTTCTTTTAAATTTCCTTCTTTTTCACCTGTCCAAACGGTTACATTTTTGAATAGAATCGTTTCTTGTTTTGGTTTTTCGTCGTTTCCAAAAGAAATATTTGGATACGTTACCGCATACATAGACGGCACTTTTGGTTCGTCTTTTTTATCATCTTTCTTTTTGTCTTCTTTAGCTTCAGTTGCTCTTTTAGTTGCAGTCCAAGAGGTTTCGTTTCCATTTTCTAAAACGGCTTTTCCTTGCATCATGTCTTTTACGAAAGTTCCTGAAAGTCTTACGAAATTCGCTTTTGTAGTATCTTGATTTTTGATAACCAAATTAACCCACGGATCATTGAACTGAATTTTTGTTCCAAAGTTGATGCTATCTTTAACTGCTTTTGCTTCAAATTTTGAAGTTTCGCCTTCGATTTTTAATTCGAATTTGTGATTATCAAAAACTAAATCGTAAGTCCCTCTGATATCAGTAGGATTGATTTTATCGATGATGTTTCGATTTCCTTGTACCCAGTTTTCTAAAATGTTGCTTTTGTCTTCAAAAATATCACCTGAAACGATAATGAAATTCGCTAATTTCCCTTTAGAAATAGAACCTAATTTATCAAATTGATTAACCAATTTTGCAGGAGTTTCTGTTAAAGCTAATAATGCTTTGTCTTTTGGTAAACCATATAAAACGGCCTTTCTTAAATTTGATAAGAACGATTTTGTTTCTTTTAAATCAGCAGTTGAAAGTACGAATGAAACATTGTTCTCAGCTAAAATTTTCAAGTTGAAAGGTGCTTGATTCCAAAATTTCATATCGCTCAAGCTTACTTGTTGCGCTAAGTATGGATCTGTTACATCATAAGCATCAGGGAAATTCAATGGAATAATATAAGTAGCTCCCGATTTTTTGATTTCGTCAATACGCTCAAATTCGTTTCCACTTCCTTTGATCAGATATTTAACTCCAAATTCATCACCTAATTTATCTGCTCTTAACGCATTTAGTTTATCACCAGCGTTGAAGATTTGAAGTAAAGATTTGTTAGCATTGAAAGCTTCTAAAGATAAATCTTTGTTAGTTGCATTTCCTTGTGCGTACCATTTAGCATCGTGAAATACCTGACGAATTAAAGCCATACTTCCCATCATGGAAGAAGGGTAACTTTGTTTGGTAAATTTACTTCTGCTGAATGTAAAATGTTGCGATACTTTATCTTTAATCATTCTGTCAGCGTTTGTGCCGAAATCGTTTAATGTCCAAAGTAAGCCTGTTCCTGCAATTACGCCATCATTGTGGTGACTTAAAACGGTTCCAAAACCAGCTTCTCTTAAACCTCCAGCTGCTTTTGAATCGTAGCTTAGGTTTTCATACGCATTGTATTCAGGTTTGATGTGGTCGTTCCAATAATAACCTTCACGATTGGTATCGTATTGTGGTGTGAAGTTGCCACTAGGTCTTGGAGTAGGTTTGTTAATTCCAAATTCGCTATACAATTCTACGAATGATGGATAAATTGTTTTTCCTGTTGCATCTACAATTGTAGTTCCTTTTGGAATAGAAATGTTTGTGCCAACTTCAACAATTTTGTTTTCTTTGATTAACAGCGTTGCTTTTTCAATTTTTTGCGTTGCTGATACATAAATAGTGGCGTTTGTAATAGCAACATAGTTTTTGAAGCTTTGTTTTACGCCATCATTTTTTGGAAAATATTCTTGAGCATTTCCGGAAAATGAAATCAAGAATACTAACAATAACGATAAGTATTTCATGGTTTTTGGTTTAGTAATGGCTAAAGATAAAAATTATCTTCGATTTTAATTATGTAAGAAACGGATTTAAGAAATTTTAACTTTTGTTAATAGTAAACTATCGGTTTATGTAAAGGTAACCAGTTAAGGGTTCAGAATAATTAGGATCATTTAAATGAAGAATATAAAAATACGTTCCGGCTGGTGCTAAAGTACTTCCAACGCCTTCTTCCACGTAGCCATCCCAATCTGATTTATTGTTGTTTCCGGTCCATAAATGTTTGCCCCAACGGTTGTAAATTAATAATTCAAAGTTCACAAAAATATCACGAAGTCCATCGATAAAAAACGTGTCGTTTGAATTATCTCCATTTGGAGAAACGGCATTGTAAACTGTTGGAGGACAATTTTCGGTTAATAAAAAGAATGAAGTGACAGAAAAGCAACCATTATCAATACGAATAAAAATTTCTTTTGGAGTGGTAAGCGCTTCGTAGTTTGACGTATTTGTTATTGGGTTTACATTTTGAACCGCATCATCATAACTTTCATGAAATGAAACAATATGGCTTGAATTTGTTTTAACTAATTCGGAATAACTGGAAAAATCAAAAAGGCCTCGAGTTAAACCAAGATTACAAGAAGTTAACGGGTTTAAATTATTGAAAGTTGGAGAAACCGTAAGTTCAATATCAATTTGGAAAGTATTGTTGTTTTCTACTAGTTCTGTAACAATTCCTGAACCATTTCCTGTATCGTCAACAACAGCTAGCAATGAAAAATTTAGAGGAACAGAACTTGGAATAGTTAAAGTTATGGTCCCATTTTCGCTAACTCCAATTGGAATTATGTTTTGAGTGTATGCAGTTGTTATTGCTTGTGTTCCGGCATAAAAGGTGATTGGAGTATTGGCTTGTAAAACTTCTGTACTATTCAAATTTGAAACTGTAAAATCAATTGTCACTTCTCTTGAATTACATGTGGAAACCGGATTTTCTAATACAATGGTTGCATCAGGTAATTGACTGTTTAGTTTGGTAACTACAGTGTTAATCATAATGAAATCTTGAAAAGAAGTTAATGCTATTGAAGCATTTGTATCTCCAATAGAAATATAACTATCAATTTCGTAAATATCCAAATCCATATTGTATAACTGGTTAGAGCCTGTAACCGAATTAGTGCTATTGAATACGTTATTTGGTGGATTAAAAGGATTGCTTATTGCGGTTCCATTTACAGTAAAATTCTCTGTAGCTAGTTGTGAATCTCCTTCCCAAGCAATAAATCCTGCTTTCGCGTTGGCATTATTTAATACATATAAATTAGTTAAATCTATTTGTAAGGCATCAGGAACACCTTGTAAACCATCATAAATGTTTAATTGGTTTAACGTTAAACTCGGATTTTCATAAACAATTAATATGGCCCAACCTGCAAAATTTGTCTTTCTACTGTAATGAAGTGCTTCAAAAGGAGAAATGTCTAAATTAGAAAGGGTGTAAGTTCCATTTCCTGTTGTTTGAACTAAAGTTGTAATATCTTTAAATGCACTGAAATATGTAAAAGTACTAGGGTTGAAAAATCTAGAGTGTGAAAAAGTTCTATCAGGAGTAATTGTAGTTCCGTTTAAATCAACTTCAAAATCGCCATCACCGCTGCCTGCCCAATATAAATAAGCTCTAATAATTGTATCACTCGGACCTAAATTTAGTGTCGCAGATGAAGAAGTATTGGTTACATAGAAATTGGTTGGATTATTTTCAGCTATATTCATTGTATTTCCCACAAATGTGAAATCGTATCTCCCGTTTATTTGGGTAAACAACGAAATATCTTGACCTTTTGTTAAAGTAGGTAATAGAATTCCTAATAGAAAAATGGGGGAAAGTAATTTTTTCAACATACTGATTTAGTGAAAATTTGGTTCCAATTTACTATATTTTTTTTAAAAAACAGAATAAAGAAATCAGATGCCGTAAAAATTTAGTAATTTTCCGCTTTAAAATAATAGTTTGGGAAAGTATCACGTAGAAAAATATAGTTCAATACGTTATGATTTGTGGAACGAATTTGTAGCCAATGCAAAAAATGCTACCTTCTTGTTTCATCGTGATTTTATGGAATATCATCAAGACCGATTTGAAGATTATTCATTGCTTGCTTTTGATGATAGTCATGAATTAATAGCTGTTTTACCTGCAAATAGAGTAGGAGAAACCCTTTTTTCGCATCAAGGACTAACTTATGGTGGAATTGTAATTCATGAGAATACAAAACTTTCCGATTTTATCTCGATTGCAAAATCTGTTTTTGAATATTTGAAGACACAACAATTTCAGAAAATAATTTTCAAAGAAATTCCAACTATTTACAATCAAATTCCTTCCGATGAATTACAATATTTGATGTTCTTAATGCAAGGGAATCTGGTTAGAAGAGATGTTTTGTCGGTTGTAGATTTGAAAAACAATTTTTCTTTTTCACGCGATAGAAAAAATGGGATTAAAAGAGGAATCAAAAATAATTTAGTCGTTAAAGAAGAAGCTAATTTTGAATTATTTTGGAATGAAATTTTAATTCCAAATTTAGAAGTTAAACATCAAGCAAAACCAGTTCATTCATTAGAAGAAATTCAGTTGTTGTTTAGTAAATTTCCAAAAAATATCCGACAATTTAATGTGTACCAAAATGATAAAATTGTGGCTGGAACAACCATTTTTGAAACGGATTTAGTAGCACATTCTCAATATATTTCGGGGAATTCAGATAAAAATGAATTGGGAAGTTTAGATTTTTTACACGATTATTTAATTTCTAACGTTTTTAAAGATAAAAAATATTTCGATTTTGGAATTTCCAATGAAAATCAAGGAAAAAATATAAATGAAGGTTTGTTGTATTGGAAAGAAAGTTTTGGTGCAAGAGCTATTACACAAGATTTTTACGAAGTTGAAATTAAAAATCACACACTTTTAGATAACGTTTTACTATGATACATTTCCTAAATTTAAGAAAACTAAATCAACCTTTTGAAGTTGCTTTTCAGAAAAAGATGAAGCAATTCTTAGATGGTGGTTGGTATATTTTAGGTAATGAAGTCAAGCAATTTGAAACTGATTTTGCTTTTTATTGCGGCACAAAACATTGTATTGGTGTTGGAAATGGTTTAGATGCTTTGGTTTTAATTTTCAAGGCTTATATTCATTTAGGAAAACTTGAAAAAGGAGATGAAGTTATTGTTCCAGCAAACACTTATATTGCTAGTGTTTTAGCTGTTTTACAAGCTGATTTGGTCCCTGTTTTAGTGGAATCAAGATTAGAAACTTTCAACATCAATCCAGAAGAAATTGAAGCTAAAATAACTTCAAAAACAAAAGCCATTTTACCTGTTCATCTTTACGGCCAATTGTGTGAAATGAAAGTTATTAATAAAATAGCTCAAAAACATAATTTATTGGTTATTGAAGATGCTGCTCAAGCACATGGAAGTCAGTTTTCAGAAAACGAAAAAGCAGGAAATTTATCAAACGCTGCGGCTTTTAGTTTTTATCCTGGAAAAAATTTGGGCGCTTTAGGCGATGGTGGTGCAATTACAACTAACGATGATGAATTAGCTGAAGTGCTTTTTTCTATGCGAAATTACGGTTCAAAAGTAAAATATGAAAACGAAATTATCGGCGTAAATTCTCGTTTAGACGAATTGCAAGCGGCTTTTTTAAATATTAAATTAAAGCAATTAGATTCGGAAAATGAATTTCGTAGAAGCATGGCTAAACGCTATCTTTCGGAAATTAAAAACGAAAAGGTTATAATGCCAAGTTGGGATTTATCTCAAAATCATGTGTTTCATTTATTTGTTATTCGAACTTCAAACCGATTAGAGTTACAAAATTATCTAAAAGAGAACGGAATTGAGACCATGATTCATTATCCAATTCCACCTCACAAACAAAAAGCGTTGCTAGATTGGAAAAATTTATCATTTCCAATCACCGAGAAAATCCATGATGAGGTTTTGAGTATTCCATTGAATTCGGGTTTAAAAGCTTCCGAAATCCAACATATTATTACAATTTTAAATCAATATTGATTTTGGATATTTTTAAAAAAATAAGTCAAAACCAATTGTTTAAAGTTACTTCACTCAGTAGTTTTAGCATTCTTGTACGATTAATTACTGGCTTTTTGTCGTCAAAAGTAATTGCTTATTTTGTTGGTCCATCAGGAATGGCTTTGATGGGAAATTTGAGAAGTTTTACATCATTGTTAGAATCTGTTGGAACACTCGGAATTCAGAATGGCGTTTTGCAAAATGTTGCTAAAAATCATCAAGATAGAGTAAAACTAAATTATTTTGTACGCCTTATTTTTTGGACACTTTTGTTTTTCTCGCTTTTAATTTCTACCGTTTTAATTTTTGGAAATTCGTATTTCGGAAAAATGATTTTCAATCGTCAATTAGAGTATAATTTTATTTTAAATTTTGTTGCTTTTTTTCTTCCATTTCAAGTTTTTCATCTCTTTTTTGTTACGGTTTTAAATGGTTTTAGTTATTACAAAAAGGTAACTTTGATTTCGATTTATGGTTACATTGCTAGTTTACTTACATCATTTGTTTTTATTTGGTTTTACGGAGTTTTTGGTGCTTTGGTTTCCATTTCTATAACTTCATTTTTATTGTTTTTATTTTCAAGTTTTTATTTTTTTAAAGAGTTTTCATTTGGAATTATTTTTAGGAAAATTCAAATCGATTTCAGTGTTTTAAAAGGATTGATTCCATTTGGAATTATGTCGCTTTTTACGGCTGTTTTAACTCCTATTTTATACATTTTTATTCGAAATCTGATTGCTAAAGAAGTTTCTATTGAAGCTTCAGGTTGGTTTGAAGCGATGCAAAGAATTTCGGGTTTTTATTTCATGTTTATTTCAACTTTGGTAAGTTTTTATTTCTTACCAGAATTAATCAAAACCTCTTCAGAACATGAAAAATTAGCCATTACAACAAAGTTTTTCAAACAAGTTATTCCTGTTTTTTTAATTACTTTAATTGGTGTTTATTTCTGCAAAGATTTTATAATTAAATTATTGCTAACATCTGATTTTTACCAAGTGAGAGAATTGTTTGCTTGGCAACTTATTGGAGATTTTTTCAAAGCAATGTCACTAATTTTAGGAATTCGATTTTATGTAATTAAAGACTTAAAAGGCTATCTTCTTACTGAAAGCATATCATTTTTAGTGTTTTTTGTTGCTTCTTGGTTTTGGATTCCAATTTATGGTGCGATTGGAGCTGTAATCAGTTATGCAGCTACTTATTTCATTTACTTTTTAGCTTTGGTTGTCTATTTTAGAAAAGTTATTTTTAAGTCTTAAATGCATTTTAAACGTACCTTAATTTCCAACAAAAAAAGCTTAAAAAGTAACTTGAAGTGTTTCGCTTTTATAAACTTATACATTTCAAATCGAATTCTTCCCAACAATCCTTTTTGCTCGTCTTTTGTCCTGTTTAAATGATAAGCTTTGATTAAAATTTTCAAAGTAGATTCGTTTAGCTTTTTTGCTCTTGCATTGTTTTCAATCAAAAAATGAGAACTTAAAGAATCAGAAACAATTCTTTTTTTTGCTAAAATTTCAGGAACGTATTCAAATTCAAAATCCCTAGAAGCTCTTATCCATAAATCTAAATCTTCGTAGGCCAAATCTTCGTCATAATATCCCAATTTTTCCAAAACCGATTTTTTAATCATTGAAGAAACCGAACAAATTTTGGTTGTTCTACCAATCACCATTTTGTAAATATCTCCACTTTCTGGGCGATCTTCTTCGTTGTAATAATTATTTAGGAAGTTACCGTTTTCATCAATTTCGATTATATTTCCATAAACAATACCCAGATTTTTATATTTTGAATTTTGAAAAGTTGTGACTTGTTTTTCAATGCAATTCGGTACTAATACATCATCTGCTGCTAAATCAACGATGAATTCGCCTTTTGCTATTTTAGCCAATTGATTGAAGGTTTTGGTGTTGCCCAAATTCTTTTCGTTAGTAGAAAAATGCACTTCAGGATGATGTTGCAGCCAATCTTGAATTACACCAATGGAATTATCGGCACTACAATCATCTGCAATTAGCAATTCAATATTTGGATAGGTTTGATTAATGACAGAATTTAAGGCTTCCACTACGTAAGCTTCGTGATTGTAAGACAAACAAATAACACTAACAAGCGGAAAATTTTGCATATTGGGTTTTTAAATCTATTTTTATGCTAAATTACTAAACTAATTCAACCGAAATGAAAAACTACTCAAAAAAACCATTAAAAGTAGCCGTAATTGGTTATAAATTGGCTGAAGGTGGTTTGGAAAGGGTTTTTGGAACTACAACAAGAATGCTTCATGAGGCTGGAATAGAAGTACATACTTTGGTGTTAGAAGACAAAATTGATTATGAGTTTGGTGGGAAATTAGTAGCTTTTGGACAATATTCAAAGTTTGTTAAGTATTTTAAATTACGAAATTACCTAAAAAATCAGCAATTTAATTACGTAATCGATTTTCGTCATCGTATCAATCCAAAAATGGAGTGGGTGTTTTTGAATTTTATTTATCGCAATCTAAAGTTTATTTATACCATTCATAGTAGTAGATTGGAAACGTATTTGACTGATAATAATCGGATTGCAAAGCAAATACTTCAAAAAGCACATAAAATTGTAGCGGTTTCCCATTTTATCAAACAAAAAATTGAAACTAAATTTGATGGTAAATTGGTTGAAGTTATTCCGAATTCGGTTTCAATTCGTTCGTATTCAACTACTGAAAAAATACCTTTTGAATATGTTATTGCAGTTGGAAGATTAGTTCAATTAAAACAATTTGATAGGCTAATTGAAAGTTATGCGAATTCTAATTTGCCTCAGAAAAAAATTCATCTAGTAATCTTAGGAACAGGAGAAGAACAAGACAAATTGGAAAAGAAAATTTTAGATTTGAAATTAGAAACTAAAGTTCATTTGTTAGGTTTTAAAGAAAATGTTTTGAATTATATTTCAAATGCGAAGTTCTTGGTTTTATCAAGTCAGTACGAAGGTTTTCCAATGACTATTTTGGAAGCTTTAAGTTTGGGAATTCCTGTAATTTCATTCGATTGCGAAAGCGGTCCAAACGAAATGATAATCAATAATCACAATGGAATTTTAGTAGAAAATCAGAATTTCACTGAATTAACTCACAAAATGAATATCTTTGTTGAAGACGAAATTTTATATCAAAATTGCAAGAATAACTCGGTTTCGAGTGTTGCAAAATTTCAGTCGGAAGTTGTAGTAAACCAATGGTTACAGATGTTAAATTATGGAAATTAAAATTGTAAATATCCCTAAAATTGAAGATCCAAGAGGTAATTTATCCGTTATCGAAAAGGAAGTGGTGCCGTTTGAAATCAAACGCGTTTACTATTTGTATGATGTTCCTGCTGGTGCAGAACGTGGCGGACATGCACATAAAAAATTGCAACAGTTTTTAGTAGCGCTTTCAGGAAGTTTTGATGTTATCTTAAACGACGGAAAAGAGGAAAAAATAGTTACTTTAAACAAACCTTTTGAAGGTTTATTAATTACCAATGGTATTTGGCGTGAATTGAAAAACTTTTCTTCGGGAGCAGTTTGTTTAGTAGTGGCTTCTGATGTGTTTGAAGAAGCAGATTACATCAGAGAATTCGATGAGTTTCTAGCGATTTCGGCTAAGTAAATTTTCATAAACGTATACTAAATCTGAAAAATGTTTCGCAAAGGTTTTGGTTGCTAAATACTTCGGAATATTGTTCTCTAATTCGCTTTTTAAACCTGGATTAGAAAGAAGTTCAACCATTTTTTCTTCCAATGCTTTCTGGTTTTTGAAGGAATAAGTTAGGCCAACATTATTTTGTTTAATTTCATTTTTAATTCCAACTAAATCACTTGTGATTACCGTTTTTCCAAAAGCAAGACTTTCTAAAATTACATTGCCATACGCTTCTAAATATTCACTCGGAACCACTGAAAATTTTGAATTAGCATAAATTTCTTGTAATTCTTCACGTGATTTATTTCCTAAAAATGTAACGTTTTGTAGTTTATTATTTTCTGTAAAATCTTGAAGTTCTTCTCTTTGATTTCCATCGCCAACAATCCATAATTGTTCCTCTGGAAATTGTTTGGAAATGTTTTGAAATGCTTTTAATAAAGTCAAAATCCCTTTTTCTGGAACCAATCGTCCAACAAACAAAATATAGTTTCCTTCTGAATTAGAATTTTGATTTTGCTCTATAAGTATTGGATTTGCTAATGTTTTGCCTTCTTTTTTAAAATGTTTTGAGATAAATTGCGTTAAGTTTTCGGATGGCGTTAAAAAATAATCAATATGCTTTTTAATGATACTTTTATGATGTGATTGTTTTAAATACAGCAAAGTATCAAACAAAATATTTCGTTTCGGTTGATGATGAAAAATACATTCTAAAGCACTTTCATGCTTGTGAAGCACTTCGTTTTTATCATTCAGCATATAGTTTTTCGGGCAGATGTAATAATAATCGCGAAAAGAAAACACAATCGGAATTTCTTTAGATTTCGCAAATTCCATGAAATGCGGCGTTATTGGTGCACCAATACTAAAACAGTGAATTACATCAGGTTGAAAACTTTCTATTTCTTGAATAATTTCATGCGTTATCGTTTTATGGTAGAATTTTTCAACCCAATTGGTTTTTATTTTATCCTTTCCAAACCATTTAAAGATGTAATTAGAATTGTTTTTTTCGGCATACTGAATCAATTCATGCAAATAGTGTTCGACACCGCCAACGCGATTTTCACTATTAAAATTATTGATTATCAGTATTTTCATCCAATATAAATTTTACTAAAATAAGTCAATCGAAACACATTAAAAACAAACAAAGACGGATTATTTCCTTTAAGTTGATGCTCTAAAAATTTCCCAAAAACAGAATACAAAACCGCTAATAAATACGTAATTTTAAAAGTATGTAACTTAGAAGCTAAGTTAACCATTTTGCTGTATTCTTTTGTGATTAGTTGTTTTTTATAGAGTAAATGTAAATTGTCTAACGAGTTTTTAGTTTTTTCAACATAAACAGTATTGGTGTCAATATCATCATGTTGAACTGGATTATGAATATGTTTGATTTTAGTATTCATTTTTTGAAGTTCAAAAGAAAAAAGCGTGTCATCATGACCGTATTTTTTAAAAGAGCTATCAAATTTAATGCGATTAAAAACCGATTTTTTTATCAAAGTATTGTTGAATAAAGCCGCTCGGTACACATTTTTGTATCTTTGGTCAACCGTTTGGTCTTCCATGAATTTTCCATATTTCCAACGAAGCAATTGTTGTTTTGAAGGTGCTTTTTCAGCGTGAATTCTTCCACCATAAACTACTTCATAATCAGGAATTTGGTCTACGTAATTTTTTATGAAATTTGGAAAAGGTAAAACAAAATCACCATCTAAAATCAATAAATTTTCATATTTTGATTGGCTAACTAAAATGTTTTTATTTTCACGATAGCCTACGTTTTTTTCTAAAGAAACATAGCTGCAGTTAGATAGTGAATTTATTTTTTCGTTCTCAACATTATAAATCGAATGGGAGGCATCGTCTTGCGTTAAAATTTCAAAATCGATTCCTAAATCAAGGCATTGTTGATGAATTTCTTTTACTAAAGGCAAAAGATTGTAATGGTATATCGTTATTAAAATCGATAGCATTTACACCGTTCTTTGAACTACTTCAAACATTTTTCCACCTTCAAATTTAAGTGTTTTTGAAGGATATTTTAAAACTAATGCATAATCGTGAGTCGCCATTAAAATGGTTTTTCCGTTTGCGTTAATTTTTCTAAGTACTTCCATAATTTCCACACTCGTTTGTGGGTCAAGATTCCCTGTTGGTTCATCGGCTAAAATGATTTCTGGATCGTTAAGTAGAGCTCTTGCAATCCCAACACGTTGTTGTTCTCCACCAGAAAGTTGGTGTGGCATTTTATTAGCAAAACCTTTCATTCCAACTTTGTCTAAAACTTCCTCGATTTTAACTTCCATTTCTTCTTTTTCTGTCCAGCCAGTTGCTTTAAGAACGAATAATAGATTTTCTTTTACACTTCTGTCAGAAAGTAATTTAAAGTCTTGGAAAACTACGCCTAATTTTCTTCTCAAATACGGAATGTCGTTTTCTTTTAAAGTATTTAAATCGTAATCTACAATGCTGCCTTCTCCATCTGTTAAGGCTAAATCTGCATACAATGTTTTTAAAAAACTACTTTTTCCCGAACCTGTTCTACCAATTAAATAAAGAAACTCACCATGTTTTACATCGATATTTACATCGGTTAAAACTGGATTTTTATCTTGATAAATCGTTACGTTTTTTAAGGATAGAACTGTTTGTGACATATTTTTGATGGATTTTAAAATGTAAAAGTAATAACTTATGGTTCTGTATCAAAATTTTAAGTCGATTTCGATTAAAAATTGTGTATTTGGTTAAAAACTATGTTCAAAAATTGTACAATAATATGTTAAGAACCTTCGTTAATACTTTCAATAAGCCTTATATTTGGAACTTATAAATAACGAATCAAATGATAAAGTATTTAAAACTTTCTTTTTTAGTGTTGTTCTTTTCGGGAACACTTTTTGCCCAACAATCTTCTGTTTATACGCACGAATTAACCGAGTTCAACCGAGCTGTCGAATTGTATAAAGATAAGCAATATCAAGCAGCCCAAATTTTATTCGACAAAGTAAAATCGAAAACCGATAATATGGAAGTAGAATCGGATTGCGCTTACTATATTGCTAATTGTGCGATTCGTTTGGATCAAATGGGAGCCGATGTTTTGGTAGAAAGTTTTGTTGAAGATTATCCAACGAGTACAAAAACGAATCAAGCCTATATTGAAGTGGCGCATTATTATTTTGATCAAGGAAATTATCCAAAATCATTAGAATGGTTTGATAAAGCGGATTCGAATAGCATGTCGCAAGCCGATAGAGAAAAATATAATTTCCAAAAAGGATATGCTTATTTCACAGCTAAAAACACGAAAGAAGCTACAAAATACTTCAACCAGGTAGTGAATTCGAAGACTTTTGGAAGTCAAGCGAAATATTATTTAGGTTATATGTCTTACGAAACGGATGATTACAAAAGTGCAAATCAGTATTTCGAGCAAGTTTCAGACCAAGACAAGTACAAAGAGAAAATGGGTTATTTTCAAGCGGATATGAATTTCAAGCTTGGGAATTTTCAAAAAGCAATTGATTTAGGTTTAGAGCAAATGCCAAAATCAAAAGGTGAAGAAAAAAGTGAATTATCGAAAATTATTGGAGAAAGTTATTTCAATTTAAAACAATACGATAAAGCGCTTCCGTATTTATTGGCTTATAATGGAAAAAAAGGAAAATGGAATAACACTGATTTTTACCAATTAGGTTACACTTATTACAAACAAAAAGATTACGAAAACGCGATTTCGCAATTCAATAAAATTATTGGCGGAAATGATGCAGTAGCACAAAATGCGTATTATCATTTAGCAGAAAGTTATTTAAAAACCGATAAAAAGCAACAAGCTTTAAACGCTTTCAAAACAGCTTCGGAAATGGAATTTGATTTAAAAATTCAAGAAGATGCGTATTTGAATTATGCGAAATTGAGTTACGAAATCGGAAATCCATATCAATCGGTTCCTGAAGTGTTAAATGCGTATGTAGCAAAATATCCAAATACGCCTTATAAATCAGAGATTAATACCTTGTTGATTAGTTCGTATATCACTTCAAAAAATTATAAAGAAGCGTTAGTTTTATTAGAAAAAAATAAATCTCCAGAAAACAAATTAGCGTATCAAAAAGTAACTTTTTACAGAGGTTTAGAATTGTATACCGATGGCGATTACAAAGGTGCTTATGCCTTATTTAAAAAATCGATAACTGAAAATAAAGATGCAAAGTTCACCGCAAGAGCTACTTTTTGGAAAGCGGAAACGGAATACAATTTGGACCAATTTGAAGAAGCTAAATTGAGTTTCAAACAGTTTTTAAATTCAGCCGAAGCTTCAAATACTCCAGAAAACGCAAATGCAAATTACAACTTAGCGTATTCGTATTTCAAATTGAAAGAATATGAAAATGCGATTCAATATTTCGATTTGTATACCAAATCGGTAAAAGAGGATAAAATTCGTTTAACCGATGCGTATTTGCGTTTGGGTGATTGTAATTTCATGGCAGCAAAATATTGGCCTGCAATGGATGCTTACAACAAAGCTATCGATATGAAAAGTGTTGATGCTGATTATGCAGCGTTCCAAAAAGGAATTAGCTACGGATTTGTAAGTAAACCAGAGCGTAAAATTGAAGATTTAGAGAAATTTGTAAAAACATATCCTTCTTCTCAATATGCAGATGATGCTTTGTATGAATTAGGAAATACTTACGTAAATCAGAATCAGAACGACAAAGGAATTGCAACTTACGATAGATTAATCAATGGTTATAAATCAAGTTCGTATGTAGCAAAAGCGATTTTAAAACAAGGTTTAATTTATTACAACGGAAACAAGGAAGATTTAGCAATTACTAAGTTCAAAAAAGTTGTAGCCGAATATCCAAATTCACCAGAATCAATTGAAGCCGTTTCAACAGCACGTTTAATTTATGTAGATAAAGGTCAAGTAGATGAATATGCGGCTTGGGTAAAAACACTTTCATTTATTGAAGTTTCAGATGCAGATTTGGATAACGACACCTACGAATCTGCCGAAAAACAATATTTACAAAACAACAGCAAACAGGCTATTTCGGGATTCTCAAGTTATGTAAGCAAATTTCCAAACGGATTACATGCATTAAAAGCGAACTTCTACTTAGCACAATTGTATTTTGCGGATAACTTAGAATCAAATTCATTAAAACATTACGAGTTTGTAGTTTCAAAACCAAGAAACGAATTCACCGAACAAGCTTTAGCGCGTTTATGTCAAGTACATTTAAAAGCTAAAAATTATGATAGTGCTATTCCAGTTTTAAAACGTTTGGAATCAGAAGCGGAGTTTCCTCAAAATACTACGTATGCGCAATCTAATTTAATGAAATCATATTATGAGAAACAAGATTTCACTAATGCTGTTGTATATTCTGATAAAGTGTTAAAAAACGATAAAATCGACGACAGAATTAAAAGTGATGCTCAAATTATTGTAGCGCGTTCGGCAATTAAAACTAATGATGAAGCAAAAGCGAAAGAAGCGTATGCGAAACTTCAAAAAATTGCTAAAGGTGAATTAGCTGCCGAAGCTTTGTATTATGATGCGTATTTCAAAAACAAAGAAGGTAAGTTTGAACCTTCAAATGTAGTGGTACAAAAAATTGCTCAAGATTATTCAGGTTATAAATATTTTGGAGCGAAGAGTTTAGTAATTATGGCGAAAAACTTCTACGGATTAAAAGATAGTTTCCAAGCAACATACATTTTAGAAAGTGTTATTGAAAACTTCAAAGAATATACAGATGTAATCGAAGAAGCTCAAAAAGAATTAGATTTTATCAAAGGAGAAGAAGCAAAACGTAATTCATCAATCACAAATTAATAATCTTATTTCATTGTCATGTTGAACATATTTCAGCATCTCATTTAAAAATATAGAACATGAAGAAATTAAATATAATCGCCTTAGTTTTAGTCGTATTCGGAATTCAATTTTCTTTTGCCCAAGTAAAAGATGAAAACATTGGTTCGGAAGTGGTAAACATTGTGAAGCCTTATACGCCAACCATTTCAGATGCCTTTAAGGTTAAAGAAACGCCATTGTTAGATGACGAAGACAATCAGCAAAAAGAAGTAATTCAGTACAATATTTTCTCGTTTCCGGTTGCTTCAACGTTTACGCCAGCAAAAGGAAAAGCAGCTGGTGTGGATAAAATCGAAAAAGAAAAATTATATAACAATTATGCTACATTAGGTTTCGGGAATTACCCAACCATCAACGCAGAATTGTTCATTACACAAAATCTTAGCCGAAGCAATTATGTAGGCGGAATGTTACGTCATTTGTCGTCTCAAGGTGGAATCAAAGATTTAGTTTTAGATGATAAATTCTACAACACTAGTTTAGATATAACGTACGGAGTGCGTGAACGCGATATGAGTTGGAATGTAGATTTAGGTGTGAAAAACCAAATTTACAATTGGTACGGTTTACCAATAGAAACTATTTTCTTTGATGATCCAACGATTGCAGGAATCGATTCAAAACAAACTTATAATACGATTGCTCTTGGCGGAAAAATGAGTTTCAAAGATAGTTTCTTTAAAGATGCGAGTATGCAATTCAAACGTTTTTCTGATGGATTGGATTCAGGCGAAAATCGTTTTTTCATCAAACCTAATTTTGATTTCGAAGTAATGGAACAAAAAATCAAAGCCGATTTTGTAGTGGATTATGTAGGCGGAAGTTTTGAAAGAATGTACGATGTTGATTCGGAATTAAAATACAGCACTATTATCGCGGGAACAAAACCTAGTATTTTGTACCAACAAGATGATTTATCGGTTCAAATTGGAGCTGGAGTATATTATGCAACAGCAAAAATCAACGGAGAAAGCGATGGAAAGATTTTTATTTATCCAAATATTAAAGCGTCATACAAGTTAGTAGGTGATATTTTAGTGGCTTATGCCGGAGCAGAAGGTGATTTAGAGCAAAATTCGTATGCTGATTTCGTAGATCAAAATCCGTTTGTGTCACCAACCTTATTTATTGCGCCAACAGATAATAAATTTGATTTATATATTGGGATGAAAGGAAAATTAGCAAATTCAGTAGCGTTTAATGTTAGAGTTTCGAATAAAAATCAAGCAGATAGAGCGTTGTTTGTAAGTAACGAATTCAATCCAGCTTACGGAAATATTAATGGTTATGCCTACGGAAATTCATTCGGAGTTGTGTATGACGATTTAAACACGCTAAGTATTTTCGGAGAATTAAAAGCCGATTTCTCTAAAAATGTAACTTTCGGAATCAACGGAACTTACAACAATTACTCAACCGATTCACAAGCGGAAGCATGGAACTTACCACAATTAAAAATTGGTTCAACAGTTGATTTTGACATCAACGAAAAATGGTACGCAGGAGCGAATGTGTTTTTTGTAGGCGAAAGAAAAGATTTAATTTCCGTTCAAGACGATTTAACGATTAATCCAGGGACTTTTACTACAACAGAAGTAACTTTAGATAGCTATTTCGATTTGAATGCGCACGTAGGCTACAAATACAACGCAAGATTAACCGCTTTCTTAAAAGGAAACAACTTAGCCAATCAACAATACAATCGTTGGGCAAATTTCCCAGTACAAGGAATTCAGGTGTTATTAGGAGCGAATTATAAATTCGATTTCTAAAACTTCAACATTCAATATTCAACATTCATTGTTCCAAGTTAAAAATAATGAATATTCAATTTTGAACAACGAATTTTGAAGTTGAGTAATTGGTTTTATTAGGTTTTTAATCAGTAAAAAATCAAAATGTATTTTAAATTTTTTATTCTATCGGCTTTATTTTTTCTTTTGGTTTCTTGTGATGGCTTTCAGTCTATTGATGGAATGATTGTTGATAATGAAACACATAAGCCAATTTCTGATGTTCTGATAACAGATTTTAAAAAGGGTGATACTCTTGGATTTACTGATGAACAAGGATATTTTGAAATCCATCAAATTAAAGGTTTTTCAATTGGTGATAAAGAATTAACCATTATCGTTTCTAAAAATGAGTATATAGAAGATACAATTACTTTTATTAATAATGAAAACAGGTTTGTTAAATTGGAAAGAATAGCAGAAAAACAATAAATCTTTCGCCCTTAGTGCTTTTTTTGTCAACTTTTAGGTAAATTATTTTAATATTAGTAAACAATGAAAAATATTTTCTACATATTATTTTTTTTAAATTTTAGCGTTGTATTTTCTCAAAATGGAGATGATTTTGTGAAAAGAATAAAAGCAATTAATAATAAAACTATTATTTTTTACAATGTCGATGGGGTTGATTTTTCAAGTCAAACATTTAGCAATGATTTTTCTGAAAAAGGATTAAAAAAGCTTTATAAGAAGTACGATATTAAAGAAACAGATATAAAAATTAAGGATGAAAATTTAAGTTTTAATAACTTTTATGTTGCTAAATCAGTAAATATAACTGATAATATTAATCAAGTTAATTCCTATTATTTTGTAGAAAATAAGAATAAAACGGTCACAATTATTTGGTTTGGATATTTTGATAAAGTCAATAAAGAATTTGAACGCAAATATGTAAACAGAATCATTAATAATGAAATACCAAAAGATGTATTTGAAGCAACAACAATAGGTAGTATTGATTTCGCTGGTAGAAAAATAGAACTTGGAAGTAATTGTTATTGGACAAATATAAATACGGTTCAATGTCCATATTATGGTGAAATGAATTGGTCGGTTCATCAAACTTATGAAAGTGCTAAAAATTCAGTTGATAACCAATTTAATGTTACTAAAAGTAAAAAAGGTGGAAAAGTAATTTCTGAGGAAGAAGTAGATGTAATTTTTGAAGGTACAGAAACCAAATCAAAAAAAGTGATTTATGATTTCACTGGAGTTAAATCTTTACTAGCAGGAATGTCTGGTGGAAAAACACTAACTATTTATTATGTAGCTTGTGAAGTTAGAGGAAACTATGTAAGTTGCTGTATGAGTTTTTGGAACAACGACACAATTACAGAAAATGGTTTAGCGCCATTATTAGAAGAAGTAATGCAATTAAAAAAATAATTACTTCCTACAGTTAAACCATGACATTCAAACAAAAAATAAAATCCCATTATCAAAAACTACTATCCGAAAAAATAAACGAATTGCGTTTTATGATTTCCGATTTAGCTCAAGATGCACAAAATGATGCGAAAGGTTCGGCTGGCGATAAGCACGAAACCGCTTTGTCAATGATGCATTTAGAACAAGAAAAACTCAATCAAAAATTAGCGGAAATCATTAGTCAAAAGAATAGCGTTGATAAAATTGATGCGGATGCAATTCATGCCAAAGTTGCTCTAGGAAGTTTAGTTCAAACCAATGAAATGCTGTTTTATATTAGCGCCGCTTTACCAAAAATCCAACTCGAAAATAAAACGATTATTGCTGTTTCATCACAATCACCATTAGGAAGTCAATTAATGGGAAAAAGTCTCGGAGATGAGGTTGTATTTAATAGTAATCGATTTCAAATTAAATCCATCGAATAAAACAAACGCCACTTACTTGAGTGGTTTTTTTATGATTTGTAACCAAAACAAAGTTAAAACAGTCTTTGTGATTTAAAATTTAATTAAATAATCAATTTTTAGTTTTAAATTATAACTAAAATTAATTTTAAGGTTTATTATTTAAACTTATATATTCAATTTTGCTTCATCAAATTAAGTGAATCTAAAATATCACTTAAACAATTAAACATTTCAACGATTAAACTTAAAGATTATGTGCGGAATATTAGCCATTATAGGAAAAGGAAAAGAAGAAGCATTAGTGCAGCAATTGTCAAAAAGAATGAGCCATCGTGGTCCAGATGAAAGTGACATTCATGTAACCGAGAAAGGACATATTTTGGCACACGAGCGTTTGTCAATTGTCGATTTACACACAGGAAAACAACCGATTCAAGGAACCGATTCAGCATGGATGGTACATAATGGCGAAATATACAATCACAAAAAATTAAGAGAAACAACTTTAAAACATCACACGTTTAGAACTACATCCGATTCAGAAGTTATTGTGCATTTGTATGAAGAGTTTGGTTATGATTTCTGTGATATGTTAGACGGAATTTTCGCTTTAGTTGTTATCGATGGTGATGATTATATTGTAGCTCGCGATCCACTAGGAGTAAAACCTTTGTATTACGGAATGGACGAAAGAGGTCGCTTGTATTTTGCTTCCGAAATGAAAGCGATTACCGACCAATGTAAATCATTTTCTACTTTTCCTCCAGGACATTATTACACTGAAAAAACAGGTTTCGTAAAGTATTATAAACCAGAATGGGAAGCGCATGAAACCGCAGTTGAAAAATTAGATTTAGAAGCTTTAAACGCAAGTTTAACACAAGCTGTTGAAAAACGTTTAATGTGCGATGTGTCTTTTGGAGTATTGCTTTCTGGCGGATTAGATTCTTCTTTAATTGCGTCAATTACTTCAAGATTATTAGAAGGAACCGGACAAGAATTGCATTCGTTTTCTATCGGATTAGATGCTACGGCTCCGGATTTAGTGGCTGCAAAAAAAGTAGCAGATTTCATTGGAACAACGCATCATGAAATTCATTTCACAGTCGAACAAGGAATAGAGATTTTAGATAAATTGATTTGGCATTTGGAAACGTATGATGTAACGTCAATTCGCGCTAGTACGCCTATGTATTTCTTATCAAAAGCAATTACGGAAAAAGGAATCAAAATGGTGTTATCAGGTGAAGGCGCTGACGAAATTTTCGGAGGTTATTTGTATTTCCGAAACGCTCCATCGGTGTTAGATTTCCAAAAAGAAACCATCGAACGCGTTCAAAAGTTATTTACAGCCGATTTACTTCGTGCCGATAAATCAACTATGGCGCACGGATTAGAAGCTCGAGTTCCATTTTTAGATAAAGCATTTTTGGATTTGGCAATCAAAATTCAACCCGAAGAAAAAATGCCAAAAACCTATGATGGCATTGAAAAATATATTTTAAGAAAAGCATTTGATACACCCGAAAAACCCTTTTTGCCCGAAGAGATTTTATGGCGTCAGAAAGAACAATTTTCTGATGGAGTAGGGTATAACTGGATTGATACTTTAATTGAATATTGTGCAAGTCAAGTTACAGATGAAGAATTTGCAAAAGCAAAAACGTTATTTCCATACAATACGCCAGTTACAAAAGAAGCATTTTATTACAGAACCATTTTTCACAAGCATTTTCCACAAGATAGTGCAGCGCAAACGGTTCGTAAATGGATTCCAAAATGGCAAGAAAACCAAGACCCAAGTGGAAGAGCCAATGCAGCTCACGTTAAGTCAGATGTGTCGATTTCAGTAGAAATGGAGAAAATATAGTTTAGAAGTTTTTATAGTTTGGTTTTGTTGTTTTAAAAAGCCTCTTTAATTGAGCTTTAAAGAGGTTTTTTTATTTTATTCTATTTTGCCTAAATCAAAAAATAGGCAAAAATTAAAAATAAGGTCGTTTTTATTTGATTTAAGACACTTTTGTCTAAAATTAACAATTGTTGATAACTTACCGTTGAGTTAAGCTCGTTTTTATTTCTTCTTTTTATCTAATTACTTATATTTGTTGATATAAAAATACTTTATTTAGCACAAATATTATGAGTGAAGAAAATAAAAAAGGTAGTTATTCAGCTGACAGTATTCAGGCATTAGAAGGAATGGAGCACGTAAGAATGCGTCCTTCTATGTATATTGGAGATACTGGAGTTCGTGGATTACACCATTTAGTTTATGAAGTTGTAGATAACTCAATTGATGAGGCTTTAGCAGGACATTGTGATACTATTTATGTTGCAATTAATGAAGATAATTCGATTACGGTTGAAGATAACGGTCGTGGTATTCCAGTTGATTTACACAAAAAAGAAGGTGTTTCTGCACTTGAGGTTGTAATGACTAAAATTGGTGCTGGAGGTAAATTCGATAAAGATTCATATAAAGTTTCTGGAGGTTTGCATGGTGTTGGAGTTTCGTGTGTTAACGCGCTTTCTGATCATTTACGTGCAACGGTTTATCGTGAAGGTAAAATCTATGAACAAGAATACGAAAGAGGTAAAGCAATGTATCCAGTTAAACAAATTGGAACTACAGATAAAAGAGGTACCATGGTTACTTTTAAACCAGATGCTACCATTTTTACCCAAACTTTAGAATATTCTTACGATACTTTAGCAGCTCGTTTGCGTGAACTTTCTTTCTTGAATAAAGGAATTACGATCACGTTAACAGATAAAAGACATTTAGCGGATGATGGTTCTCAACCAGTTGAAACATTCCATTCAAAAGAAGGTTTAAAAGAATTCGTTAAGTTTTTAGATGGAAATCGTGAACCAATCATTTCTCATGTAATTAGCATGGAACATGAAAAAAGCGAAATTCCAGTTGAGGTTGCTTTAATTTACAATACAAGTTACACTGAGAATATTTTCTCTTATGTAAATAATATCAACACACACGAAGGAGGAACGCATTTGCAAGGTTTCCGTATGGGATTAACTCGTACGTTGAAAAAATATGCGGATGCTTCTGGATTGTTAGATAAATTAAAATTTGAAATTTCTGGAGATGACTTCCGTGAAGGTTTAACAGCTATTATTTCGGTAAAAGTACAAGAGCCACAATTTGAAGGTCAAACCAAAACCAAATTAGGAAATAGAGAAGTAGTTTCTCCTGTTTCTCAAGCGGTTTCAGAAATGTTAGAAAATTACTTGGAAGAAAATCCAAATGATGCTAAAATCATTGTTCAAAAAGTAATTTTGGCTGCTCAAGCCCGTCACGCTGCTAAAAAAGCACGTGAAATGGTACAACGTAAAACCGTAATGGGTGGCGGTGGATTACCTGGAAAATTATCAGATTGTTCAGAGCAAGATCCAGCAAAATGTGAGATTTTCCTTGTCGAGGGAGATTCGGCAGGTGGAACAGCTAAACAAGGTCGTGACCGATTTTTCCAAGCAATTTTACCTTTACGTGGTAAGATTTTGAACGTGGAAAAAGCAATGCAACATAAAGTATTTGAAAACGAAGAAATTCGAAATATTTTTACAGCATTAGGTGTTACAATTGGAACGGCTGAAGATTCAAAAGCATTAAATTTAGAAAAATTACGTTACCACAAAGTAGTGATTATGTGTGATGCCGATGTCGATGGTTCTCACATTTCTACCTTAATTTTGACTTTCTTTTTCCGTTATATGAAAGAGCTTATCGAAAAAGGACACGTTTATATTGCGGCTCCACCTTTATATTTAGTTAAAAAAGGAAACAAAAAAGAGTATGCTTGGAATGACGTTCAACGTGATGTAGCTAACGAAAGAATGGGCGGAAGCGCTGCAATTCAACGTTATAAAGGTCTTGGAGAAATGAATGCTGAGCAATTATGGGAAACCACTTTGAATCCAGAAAACAGAACATTCAGACAAGTAACTATTGATAGCTTAGCAGAAGCTGATAGAGTTTTCTCAATGTTAATGGGTGATGAGGTGCCACCTCGTAGAGAATTTATCGAGAAAAATGCTTCTTACGCAAAAATTGATGCGTAAATCAGGCATAATAATAGGGTTGTTTGCTGCTTTCTTTTTTACACAAAAAGTTAAGGGACAATCGGCTACAGATTTAGAACAAATAGGGTATCTGCTTTCAGATGCCCTTTTGTATTCTGAGCAATATATAGTTCCTGCCACGGATGCTGCGGTTTATCAAGCGTCTTCTGCTTGGGTAATGTCACCTAAAAAACGAAAAAAATGGGATGTGGTTTTAGGATTGCATACCAATGTTTTTTTTGTTCCAAATACAGATAGAACCTTTCAAATTCAAAATTCTGATTTTCAATTTTTTGAAATAGAAGGTGCGAATTCGGCAACGGTTCCCACAGCTTTAGGTAATGATAATCAGTTGTATTTAGTAGGGGAATTAGGAGGCGAACAAGTACGTTTCAAAACTCCTGAAGGAATCAATCAAGAAGCGGTAATTTATCCTTACTTGCAAGGCGGAATAGAATTGCCTTACGGGTTTGAATTTATTGCTCGATATTCAACCAAAACAAAGCTTAAAAGAGGTGATTATCAAGTGTATGGTTTTGGATTAAAACATAATTTTAGTCAATATTTTCCAAAAGTAGAAGCTAAAAATATACATTTTGCAGCGGCAGCTATTTATTCTAAAGAAGATATTAGTTTTGATTTTCTAGATATTAATACTGCTTATGGTAGTCTTGGAATTAATAATTTGAATGGTTTGGTAGATACTTATCATTTTCAATTGAGTGCTTCTAAAGAATTTAAGCGTTTTGAATTGATTACAAATTTTATTGTAAATCATAGTTCGTTTGAATATGTAGTAAGTGGCGAAAAAGGTTCAATAGAAGAAGTTATCCCAATTCAAAGTGTAATTAACGGGCTTTTAGAGCGAATTGCAAAAGATAAAACAAATGTTTTGGGAGAAGTTTCGGGTAGATACCAAATAAGCAAATTTTATGTGCAAAGTTCAATTGCTTTTGGTAAATTTGTCAACGGAAATATTGGAGTTCAATATCAATTTTAATTTAACAATTTTTAATATACACAACAAAATGAAAGTAACAATAGTAGGTGCGGGTAACGTGGGTGCAACATGTGCAGATGTTATTTCGTACAGAGGAATCGCAAGCGAAGTAGTATTAGTAGACATCAAAGAAGGTTTTGCAGAAGGTAAAGCGATGGATATTATGCAATGTGCTACAACAACTGTATTCAACACACAATTGAGCGGAACAACAGGAGATTATTCTAAAACAGCAGGAAGTGATGTAGTAGTTATTACATCTGGAATTCCTAGAAAACCAGGAATGACTCGTGAAGAATTAATCGGAATCAATGCGGGAATCGTTAAATCGGTTGCTGATAACGTATTAACTCATTCGCCAAATGCAATTATTGTAGTAGTGTCAAATCCAATGGATACAATGACCTATTTAACATTAAAAGCAACAGGATTACCTAAAAACAGAGTAATTGGGATGGGTGGTGCTTTAGATAGCTCACGTTTCAAATATTTCTTATCAAAAGCTTTAGATAAACCAGCTAATGATGTTCAAGGAATGGTAATAGGTGGTCATGGAGATACAACAATGATTCCATTAACACGTTTAGCATCTTACA
>DNNO01000041.1 GCA_003497625.1 Flavobacterium sp.
AAAAAGCCTTGCAAACGCAAGGCTTTTTTGTTTTTAGTTCTTTACTATTATTGAAATTTATATATTTTATTATGTGCAAATCACTAAACACGAACTACTTAATTTTTAAAATAACTTTTCCTTTAGCCCGACCACTTGAAACGTAAGACATTGCATCGTTCAATTGTTCAAACGAAAATACTTTGTCAACGACTGGATGAATAATCCCCGTTTCAATCAATTTTGCAATTTCTGACAATTGTTTTCCATTGGCTTGCATAAACAAAAATGAATAATCAACACCAAGTTGTTTTGCCTGTTTTCTAACTTTTCTACTTAAAAAGAAAATCACTGTTTTCATAAACCATGACAAACTAATTTCTTCTGCAAATGCTGTATCGGGTGGACCTGAAATAGAAATGACTTTTCCGCCTGGCTTCAAAATTCGCAATGACTTTTCAAGCGTTTTTTCGTCTTGACTATTCAAAACTAAGTCATAATCTTTTAAAATGGTTTCAAAATCTTGCGTTTTGTAATCAATTACAATATCAGCACCAAGACTTTTTACCAACTCAAAATTGGCAGCACTTGTAGTTGTGGCTACTGTTGCGCCTAAATGTTTTGCCAGCTGAATAGCAATCGTTCCGACACCGCCTGAACCTGCTTGAATAAAGACTTTCTGACCTTTTTTAAGATTTGATTTCTCAATAAATGCTTGCCAAACCGTTAATGCAACTAAAGGAAAAGAAGCGGCTTCTTCCATTGAAACATTTATAGGCTTCAACGCAACATCGTTTTCATTGACAGCAATGTATTCGGCAAATGCACCGATATGAAAATCAGCAGGACGAGAAAATACTTCATCGCCAACTTTGAATTGGCTTACATTAGAACCTACTTCTGTTACAACACCCGCAACATCGTGTCCTAAAATCAAAGGTAATTTGTAAGGTAACAACAACTTAAATTCGCCACTTTTTAGTTTAGCATCTAACTGATTAATACTTGCCGAATGGATTTGAATTAAAATTTCATTTTCCTTGATAACAGGTTTTGGAACTTCAGTTAGTTGAAGTTTGACATTTTTGCTATAACGGTTTATTGTGTATGCTTTCATTTTGTTCAAATTTATTGTAAGTATTTTTCTGATTTCTTTGGATTAACTAGGTTGAAAGCTAATTTAGGAAAAATACGATTAAGGTAATAAAAAGTACTTGTATAACCCATACGAATTGTATATTGGTCTTTTTGCAATCCTTTTATTAATCCTTTTATCAATTTTTCGGCACTCATTTTTTTTACTTTTCTGTGGGCAATTAGTTCGGTTTCTACTGCAGGTGGCAACAACTCAAATACTTTTACAGTACTATTTGCGATTCGCAAATGTTCACGAAGTGATTTTGTATAAAATGCCAAAGCAGTTTTTGTTGCCGAATAAGTTGCTTCAAGTAATGATGGAACATAACTTAAAACTGAAGTTGTGTTGATAATTGCACTTTCATTTCTTGATTTAAGCATGTCTAAAAATAAATTGTTCAAACGAATAATTGCCAAGTAATTGATATTCATTTCATATTGCGCTCCTTCGAAATGTTTGTCACTTGCTACACCTAAATTTGACGGCATTACACCAACACCAGCGTTGTTGTATAGAATATCAATTCCACCCAAATTCTTAACTTGATTGAAAAGCGAAATCGCATCTTCCTCATTTGCAACATCACTTTTTATTGCAATTACATTCGGATATAGCTTTTTTACCGCATCTAATTTCTCTTGATTTCTACCAGTTATTATCACTTTTGCACCAATTTCTAAGAATTGTTTTGTGGCTTCTAGTCCAATACCAGCACTACCACCAGTAATCAATATTGTTTTATTTCTTAAGTCCATAATTTTGATTTAATTTTATTTATTTATAAATTTGCTTGCAATTTGCAAGTGCAAAGATATTAAACCACTTTTAATTTGCAAGTGATTTTTAAAAATAAATTATGAAAAACAGTAAAAAAAGGTCAGAATGTCCCATTAGTTGTTCCCTTGATATTTGGGGTGATAAATGGTCGTTGCTAATAGTGAGAGATTTAATGTTCGCAAAACAATGTACTTATGGTGACTTTTTGAAATCAGACGAAAAGATTGCGACCAATATTTTGGCTTCACGACTTCAAACGCTTGAAGAAAACCAAATAATTACAAAATCAGATCATCCAGAAAGTAAAGCAAAAGTTTTATACAAACTGACACAAAAAGGGGTTGATTTATTGCCTTTGATGATTGAAATAAATTTGTGGGCGGAAAAGTATTATGACTTACCAGTCGAAAGAAAAGCAATCTTGAAAGAAGTAAAAAAAGACAAAGAAAAATTTATTAAAACAGCAATCAAAGACTTAAAAAAAAACAGCGCCTAAAAAAGGTATTGTTAAATCGCAACTTTAGTGCAAAATTTTAATTTAAGGTGTGTTAGGTAGTTGTTGAAAGGTTGGGTAATATAAACCTCTATTTTTTGAAATCTCTGGTTGTTACTCCACACACTTCAAAAACTGCATAAAGTAACTATCTGGCTTAGAAGTTGTTTTTAACGTTTCTGAGTTTAATTCGTTTTTTAATACATAATCTTTTGTTTCTCCTGCAAATTGTATGCGCATTAAGCTTACTGGACTATTTTTTAATTCTTCGTAATTGGTTTTGGTGAAGTAAAAATAGCCTGTTAAAACTCTAATATTGTTTTTTTCTCCTGAGTCATACATTAATTCACTACAAATCTCTTCGTCAGAATTTATTAATGTAATGATTTTTCCATTCATTAATTGTAATATGATTTTTGAGTTTTTTGATATGCAACTCGTTTTAATAAAGTCTTTACTTTTTTGCAATTGTTGTATACCAAGTACTGGAACTCCATTGTTATTTAATAACCCAAAAAACAAGTATTCATTAGTGTTTCCAAATATTTTTTCATGCATTAACACATTCGGTAAAACTTTTAGCGAAGTTGAATCGGTTTTTTCTTCGATGTCGTAAATGCAATCTTTATTTTGAGCGTTAACACTTAAAGTAAGTAACAATAGCAGCGATAAAAGGTGTTTCATTGGATTATAATTTGGTGCAAAGTAAAATTATTTTTTCATTATTTATATTCGTGGTGAAAAAAGCAAAAACTGTTCCACCATCTGTAATTTTATATTTTTTCTTGATTTCTTCAGGTTTTATAGGGAAATTTCGAGTAGAAACATTCATTTTTTTACCTTGAATATTTTGCGAAATTTCTTTTTTCTGAAAAGGAACAATAGCATAAATTTGAAACTTTCTTCCTGGAAAATCAATAAGTTCATCCGAAGTGTATAAATGCGAATGTTGGTGTAATTTCCCAACAGAAAACAATTCAGAAACCGCTTCAAATCCACCCGATTTCATTAAAGATGCATTCGGTTCGTATAGGTATTTTTTGGGTAAACTATAACGAGCGGAGTATGATTTTGAACTTTCAATTTTGGTAATCGTTTGTTTCTCTTTTTCAAGATTTACCGCTATTATTTCGGGTGCTTCATTAAAATTTTTCTCAATTTTCCAAAGCAACTCTTTTACTTCATTTTCTACAGCCACAATGTGAATTTCAGCGACATTTTTCAATTCCAATAATCCCGCATGAAGGTCTAAAATAGGAGCGGTTTTGATTAAAATGGTATCCGTAAATTGATAATAAAAATCTTGCAGATCCACTACGTTTGGCAAACAATCCGCCAACATGAAGACTTTTCCTTTCGCATCATTTCTTCTGGAAGGATCAATGTAAATACAATCGAATTTCTGGACTTCGACAAGCTCAGCCTGACGTTTTTTTAGAATTTCTGTGCTATCTCCTTGACAACATTCGATATTTGTTGCTTGTAAAACTTCGAAATTGTGTTTTACGATTTTAGATAAATCAGTATTCAATTCGCAATGAATCACCGATTTGAATTGTTTTGAAAAGTAGTAGTCGTCAATCCCAAATCCGCCCGTGCAATCGATTAATTTTTCGCCCGAAACTAATGAAGCTTTATATTTTGCTGTAGTTTCTGAAGATGTTTGTTCGATAGAAATTTTCTCTGGATAAATTATATTTTCTGACGAAAACCATGTTGGGAGTTTATCTTTCGCCTTCTTTTTTGCAATGATTTGATTGATAATAGTCGTGTAATTTACTTTTGGAAAAGGGTTTTTCTTTAAAGCCAACTTTGAACTATCCGAATTAAGATTTTGATTAATAAAATCTTGTATATCAATATGTAAAAGAGTTTCTAAAATCAAAACTATAAATTTTTGGTAAGCGCTTTTATAATTTTATTATCGGGTAAAAATTCTTTACCAATTACTTTCAACGAAGTATAAAATGGAACTGCGATAATCATTCCTGAAATTCCGAATAAAATTCCAGCAATTAAAATCACTAAGAAAATTTCCAAAGGATGCGAGTTGGTACTTTTAGAAAAAATAAGTGGCGAACTAAAATTGTTGTCAATTACCTGTACTAAAGACATTCCTATTAACACATAAATTGCTGTTGGAAGTGTTTCTGTGGCAAAATCGGCACCAGAACCTATGCCGCTAGTCATTATTAATAATCCTGCAACAATTGAGGCAATTAGTGGACCTACATAAGGTACAATATTAAAAATAGCGCATAATAAGGCAATTATAATAGCATTTTCAACACCAAAAATTATAAATATAATTAGATATAAAAGCATTATAATGGTTAATTGTAGCAATAATCCTAAGAAATAGCGTGATAATAAATGATTGATATCTTGTATAGAATTCAATACTTTTTCTTTTTGATTTTCAGGAAGTAATCGTTTGAATTTTAGATATAACACGTCTTTTTCTTTTAAAAGAAAGAACGTTATGAAAAGTACCGAAGCAAACCCCATACTAAAACTTCCTAATGTGCTTAAAAAACTATTTAAGAAATTCGGAATAAACTCAAAAGTTGCAAATGATGAAAGTTTACTACTTTGAATGAGTTGTTTGGTGTTGATGTTATATGAGTCTAAGAAAACAGTAATATTTTCAAGTAATAAATGATAGTTTTTTTCCAAAGAACTTACATTCAATAATGATAAATTTTCGCCTTGAGCTAGTAATAATGGAACGAAAAGCAGCACAAAACCAGAAATAACAAGAAAAGCAATTAGTATTGACGAAATAGTCGCTATTGTATTTTTAAATTTCAACCTTCTTTTTAGAAAATTAACCAAAGGATTCAATAGTAATGAAATTACAATTGCAATAATGCAGTACAAAATTACAGTAGCAATTTGATACAAAAAAAACAAGACTAAGCAGGAAGCAACTAATATAGCAACCGCTCTTACAATTCCTATTGATAATTCTTTTGATGTCATTTATTTCTTTTTGGCTAAAATAAAAAAAACTCACCAAATAATGGTGAGTTTTCCTAATTAACTCAAATGTTTCATTTGATTATGGCTGTGCAAATGAAAATCTGGAACCTCCAGAAGCAAAAATGGCTAACATTCTGCTTTTCTGTCCGTTTGAAAACATGTACATTCCAGCGTCATCTGTGTAGTCCATGTAATTCATTGTCATTTCTATAGGTGTTCCTGAACAAGTAGAGTAGTGTGGGAATGCAGGAATTCCGTAATTAGCTGTATTGTGAGTAGGAGTATCGCTTACTAAATCGCTTCCGCAAGTAGTATCGCCCCAAATATGTCTTAAATTCATCCAGTGACCCACTTCGTGAGTTGCTGTTCTTCCTTTGTTGAAAGGAGCTGTTGCTGTACCTGTAGTTCCTAAATATCTTGAATCGATTACCACTCCGTCAGTTGCAGATGAACCTCCAGGGAATTGCGCATAACCTAAAATTCCGCCACCAATAGTACAAACCCATAAGTTTAATTTAGTTGTTGGTGAAGTAGGATTAAGTCCTCCTTGATTAGTTTTTTTCATAGCATCACGAGTTCCCCATGATGATTTTGTTGTAGCTTTTCTATACACAGCGTCAAGGACAAATGAAATACCTACATTTGCTTTTACTCCAGAAAATGTCGAAGGAACTTGATTAAAATCGGAAT
>DNNO01000040.1 GCA_003497625.1 Flavobacterium sp.
AAAAGAAACATCGCCTAAAATCGAAGGTTCTGCAATTAGCAGATGGCCTTTTTTGGGTAAAGTTGATATCATATTTCTGTAGTTAATTAACTAAAGTTATCAAAAAAAAATCACAAATTCAAAATATTCTCGATGAATTGCAAAAAAAGAGTCCCGATTTGCATCGGGACTCTCTTATTTTATGTAACAAAATTATTTTTTGTTTACTGCACCTTCTAATTCTGCACCAGCTTTGAATTTTACTACGTTTTTAGCAGCAATTTTGATAGTTTTACCAGTTTGAGGGTTTCTACCATCTCTTGCAGCTCTTTTAGATACTGACCAAGAACCGAAACCTACTAAAGATACTCTTCCACCTTTGTTTAAAGTTCCTTCAACATTGCTTAAAAATGATTCTAAAGCTAATTTAGCAGCTGCTTTTGTAATACCAGCAGAAGCTGCCATTGCATCGATTAATTCTGATTTGTTCATGATTAAAGTTATTTATAATTGGTTAAACTTAATTATTTATCACAAATTTAGCGGTATTGTTGAACTACGCAAGTATTCGTGCTATTTTTCGACTAAAATGTTAATAAAATAGACTAAATGTTAATAACATTGTTTGTTTTTTTAATTTTCACCCTTAAATATAGTGTTTTCAAGGCTTAAAGCGCTATTGCATTTTCTGAAAACGAAATTCCATTTAATAATTCGTGAGCCAACATTCTTTTCTTTCCTGGGAATTGTAAACTTTCTATTTTTAAAAGACCATCTGTTGTAGCAATAAAAATCACTTTTTTAGTAGTTGTAATCTTTCCGATAGTTTCCGAATGTGCTCTTTCTTCAAAACTCGCCAAATAGATTTTTACGTTCCATTCGTTTTCTCCATCTTTAATATAGGTCCAAGCGGCAGGATAAGGCGATAAACCTCTGATTAAATTAAATATTGTCTTTCCTGATTGCGACCAATCAATTTTGCAATTCTCTTTATTTAATTTGTAAGCCGTTTTAACATCCGGATTATTTTCTTGTAAAGTTGTTATGGCTTTTCCAGATTCAATTAATTGAAGTGTTTCTAAAACTGTCTCACTTCCTAAATGCATCAAACGATCATGTAACTCACCAGCAGTTTCGTTTGTACCGATTTCGATTTCTTTACTTAAAATCATCGCACCCGTATCAATTTTATCATCAATAAAGAACGAAGTAACACCTGTTTTGGTTTCGCCATTAATTATTGCCCAATTAATAGGTGCAGCACCACGATATTCTGGTAATAAAGAAGCGTGTAAATTGAACGTACCTAATTTTGGCATTTTCCAAACTACTTCAGGCAACATTCTAAAAGCGACTACTACTTGTAAATTTGCATCCAAACTTTTTAATTCGGCTAAAAATTCTTCCGATTTTAAATTGGTAGGTTGTAACAAACGTAAGTTTTTTTCTAACGCATATTCTTTAACCGCACTCATGCTTACTTTTTGTCCACGACCTGCAGGTTTGTCTGGAGCTGTGATAACACCTACAATTTCATAGTTGTTTTTATAAATAGTATCCAGAATCCCAACAGCAAAATCGGGTGTTCCCATGAATACAATTCTAAGTTTTTCCATTATATAAGGTAATATTGATTGTTTGAATTGATTTTGATTCGATTATTTTCCAATAATAATTGAATCGCAAAGATAGTGGCTTCTGAAGAAATGTGAAGTTGGTTTTCAATTTCTCTAGAGGAAAGAGGCTCTTTTTTTAATAATTGAATTACGTTTTGAGTAATTTCTGATGGATTAGCCTTTTTTTTAGAAAAACAATACGAACAAATGCCACAATCTTCTTTGGTAATCTCATCAAAATATGCCAGAAGCATTTTGTTTTTACAAGTAGCTTCATCAGAAATATAATAAACAACACTCTGAAATTGGTCTTGTTTTAATTTGTTTTGATGTTCTAAAAATTTCGCTACGCGATTAATCGTCAAATCATCTTCTCGTACTTCGTTAAATGTAATACTGCTATCATTATTTTTAGCGTGTAAAATTATACATTGACTTGCAGCTAGTTTATCAATCACTTCTTCCACATGGGCTTCTGTAGTGTGTGCTTTTTTGGCAACCAAATGCGGATTAATGGTAGTTTCAACATCAAAAATTCCAGAATAGGTTCTTAAAATCGTAGTAATAACAGGCTCATCATGCGGATGCAAACTAATGTAGCGAATCACTTCCTTACTCGGAATGATAAACTGCAAACTTATTTTTTCTGTAGATTCACTTTGGAAAGTAATAATGCCTTGACGATCTAAAAATTGTAAGCTATTGAAAGTTGCAATTACAGGAAAATGATAATGTGCACAAAATTGGTTCAAATTAAAAGCAAAACTTTCGTTATAACCTTCTCCGTAGGCAATTTGAAAGTAATTATTCAGTTTAACGTAAACGTCTCTGACAAATTTTTTATCGGGTAAAACATCAATAAATTGTGCTTTCGTGTACCCAATATCAGTAGTATTGGTTAAGATAATTCCAAATGCTTTTTCACCATTTCTTCCAGCTCTTCCTGCTTCTTGATAATAGTTTTCAAGGTTTTCTGGAAGTTGAATATGAATAACCGTTTTTACATCAGGTTTGTCAATTCCCATTCCAAAAGCATTCGTTGCGACCATGACTTGAGATTTATTCTCCAACCATGATTGCATGTTTTTCTCTTTCTCTTTTGCAGGCAATCCACCGTGGTAAATGGTTGAAGTAAATCCCAATTGATTCAACTGTTGCGAAGTTTCAATACACGATTTACGATTACGAACATAAATAATCGAAGATTGCGGATTTTTAGTTAAAATCTGCTGTATTTTGAAAAGCTTATCTTCGGTTTTAATCACATGATAAGCTAAGTTTTCCCTAGTAAATGACTTTGTAAATACTTTTGGATTTACCAAAGCTAAATTCGTACAAATGTCTTCTTGAACTCTTTTATTTGCGGTTGCTGTCAGCGCTAAAAATGGAGTAGTAGGGAAGTGTTCTTTTAAAGCCGAAATTTTTAAATACGCTGGTCTAAAATCATGACCCCATTGGCTCACACAATGTGCTTCGTCAATTGCAATAAGGTTTATAGGTAATTGTTTTAATCGTTCAACAATCCAGTCGTGTTGTAAACGTTCGGGTGAAAGGTATAAGAATTTGTAATTTCCGAATTGGCAATTATCTAAAATATCAATTACGTCATCTTGCGAAACGCCACCAGTTAAAGCAATAGCTTTGATATTTTTGCTTTGTAAATTCTGAACTTGGTCTTTCATTAAAGCAATCAATGGCGAAATTACCAAGCAAATTCCGTTTAATTGAATAGCCGGAATTTGAAAACATACCGATTTTCCTCCTCCAGTAGGTAAAAGGGCAAACGTATCATTACCACTTAAAACCGATTGAATGATTTCTTCTTGAGGTTCTCTAAAACTATCGTGTTTCCAATATTTTTGAAGAATTTGTAAGGCTTCAGACATGTGAATTGGCTTTTAGAAACACTAAAATACAAAAAAATTATTTAACAAGATGTTTCATAATAAAATCCACACGATTTTCAACCGTGTCTTTTGGAACTTCTGTAATTGAATAGCCGTATTTTTTATAAGTTTCCATCAAATGTTCGTGAATTAAAACCGCTTGTTCGTAATTTTCATAGCGCTCGGCATCACTTA
>DNNO01000016.1 GCA_003497625.1 Flavobacterium sp.
AAAAATAAAACAAAATTTATTTTGGGCATTTATTTATAATGTTGTAGGTATTCCAATTGCAGCTGGAATTCTTTACCCAATCAATGGTTTTTTACTTAATCCTATGATTGCTGGAGCGGCAATGGCACTAAGTAGTATAAGTGTTGTAGGTAATAGTTTAAGGCTTAAATATTTCAATAATTAATTAAAATCATAAAACAATGGAAAAGAATATTTTTAAATTCAAAACAAATATAAATTGTATGGGCTGTGTCGCAAAAGTTACACCCACATTAAATGAGATTTCTGAGATAGAAAACTGGGAAGTTGATATCCGAAATAAGGATAAAGTTTTAACTATTGAAACACAATCTTTAAATCAGAATGAAATAGTAGCAGCAGTTGAAAAGGCTGGTTTTAAAATTGAAAAAATAACTAACTAACAAAATGAAAAAAATAATCTTTACAAGCTTTCTATTAATTCAAACGTTATTAATAAATGCTCAAGAAAAAGTTCAAATAAGAACCACATCTGCAAGTCCTGCTTCAACATTTGATCAAGAAGTAGGTAGTGCAAAAATAAAAATAGCATACAGCAGACCATTAGTAAGAGGGCGAAAAATATTTGGTGAGTTAGTACCATTCGATAAACTTTGGCGAACTGGTGCAAGTGATTGTACAGTTATAACAACTTCCGAAGATATTTATTTTGGTAATAGTATATTAAAAAGCGGTAGTTATTCAATATTCTCAATTCCGTCAGTAGGTGAGTGGACAATAATCATTAATACAGATATAACTTTACATGGTGAAACCGGCTATGATGAGAAAAAAGACGTAATGCGTTTTAAAGTTCCCACAGAAAAAAGTCCCTATTTCTATGAAACATTTACAATTGAATTAAATGACATTAATAGCAAAGGTGAAGCATTTCTAAAAATCTTTTGGGAAAATACTATGGTCAAAATACCAATTAAAAGTAAAGAGGACGATATGTTATTAGCGTTGATAGACCAACATATCGTTAAAGGAAAAACGCAAGATGCCAACTTATTATTTCAAGCAGCCAACTATTATTACAGTACAAATAGAGATTTCAAACAAGCAATTAAATGGCTATTGGATGCTGAAAAGTTAAATCCTCAAAATTTCCATTATCCAAATTTGAGACAAAAAATAGCATCGGAAAACAAAGATTACGCTAGTGCCATTGAAGCTGCAAAAAGGGCAGTATCATTAGCAGATAAGGAAAAAATGAAAAAAACTATAGAAACATTGAACAATAAAATAGCAAGTTGGGAATTGCTATTAAAAAAATAAAATCAAAAATGCTTGATTTTCAAAAATTTGCAATAACTAAAATGAAAATATCAGATATGGATTTACAAAATATTTTTTCAAAAAAAATGTTGCAAATAGTACTATTACTTTTTGTATCACAAATCTTATTCGCTCAAAAAATAGTACGTTACGATTTATACGTTCGCGATACAATTGTTAACTATTCGGGAAAAGAAAAAAGAGCTATTGCGGTGAACGGTCAAATTCCAATGCCAACTTTAACTTTTACAGAAGGAGATATTGCTGAAATTTATGTGCATAATGAATTAAAGGAAAGCACTTCGTTGCACTGGCACGGATTATTTTTGCCTAATAAAGAAGATGGTGTGCCGAATTTAACCCAAATGCCCATTCAACCTGGCACAACGCATAAATATACGTTTCCCATCATCCAAAACGGAACGCATTGGTATCATTCACACTCTGGATTGCAAGAACAAATAGGAATGTATGGTATGTTCATTATGAATAAAAATGAAAACGATCCTACTTTTAGAAAAGGTATCGATGATTTACCTACCATTCCTGTCATTTTAAGCGAATGGACCGATTTAAAACCAGAAAACGTTCACCGAATGTTACACAACGCTTCCGATTGGTTTGCCATAAAAAAGGGTTCCACACAAAGTTATAGTGAAGCTATCAAGCAAGGACATTTCAAAACCAAATTGGGTAACGAGTGGAAACGTATGAATGCTATGGATGTGAGCGATGTTTATTACGAAAAGTTTCTAATCAACGGAAAAAACGAAAGTCAATTAACACAGTTTAAAGGAGGCGATAAAGTCCGACTTCGTATTGCTAATGGCGGTGCATCCTCTTATTTTTGGTTAACCTATGCAGGTGGAAAAATTACAGTAGTAGCTAGCGATGGTAACGATGTGGAACCCGTTGAGGTAGATCGATTACTAATTGCTGTTTCCGAAACCTATGATGTGATTGTCACAATTCCAGCCGACAATACGTCGTATGAGTTTTTAGCAACTGCCGAAGACAGAACAAAATCGGCTTCCCTTTACATTGGAAATGGTATCAAACAATTGATTTCACCCTTGCCAAAATTAAAATATTTTGAAGGGATGAAGATGATGAACGACATGATGAAAATGAACGGTGAGTTAGACGATATGGGAATGAGCATGTCTTTAAATCAAATGGATATGAACGTAGTTATGTATCCCGAAATTACTGGAGAAGCTGATAATAAAAAGAAAGAACAAACACCAAAGGCAGCAAGCCATCAAGAACATTCAAAACATAATAAGTATGATGCTAATGCATTGGCGAACATCACCACATTGAATTACGCCATGCTTAAAGCTACCGAAAAAACAACATTACCAAAAGATGCACCAGTAAAAGAACTTCGTTTTGAACTTACGGGAAACATGAACCGTTATGTGTGGAGTATGGACAATAAAGTGATTTCAGAAACCGATAAAATTTTAATTAAGAAAGACGAAAATGTTAGAATTACGCTCTACAACGGTTCCATGATGCGCCATCCCATGCATTTGCACGGACATGATTTTAGAATCATTAACGGACAAGGGGATTATGCACCTTTAAAAAACGTAATGGATTTAATGCCAATGGAAACCAATGTAGTAGAATTCAATGCTAATGTTGAGGGCGATTGGTTTTTTCATTGTCACATCTTGTATCACATGATGGCAGGCATGGGAAGAATTTTTACGTATGAAAATCAAGAACCCAATCCATTAATTCCTAATCCAAAATTAGCCCAACGCAAATTATTTGCTGATGACAGAGCTTTTCACTTTATGGCTGAAAACGATTTTGCTACCAATGGTAACGATGGTATGGCAATGGTACAAAATACTCGTTGGAGTTTAGGAGCAGAATGGCGTTTAGGCTATCATGATATGCACGGTTATGAAGCAGAATTCCATTTAGGAAGATATATTGGAAAAATGCAATGGTTAATGCCCTTTATCGGTTTTGATTGGCGTTACCGAGATATGGAAGGTGAGATAGAAAAAAACATTTTCGGACAAAAAAACACCAAAGACCATAGAGCTGTTTTCAGTGCCGGTTTTGCATACACTTTACCCATGCTTGTACAATTTCAAGCAGAGGTGTTTCAAGACGGAAATCTAAGATTACAATTAATGCGAGAAGATATCCCTGTTTCCAAACGATTACGAATGGGGTTCATGGTCAATACTGATACCGAATACATGCTAGAAGCACGATATATTCTAAAACGAAATCTCAGCCTAAGAACTCATTATGATAGCGATATGGGATTCGGATTCGGGTTGAATTTAAATTATTGATTTTAAAATTAGTATATGAAATACAGCATTATGCTAAAATTTTAGACAAGAAAATAAGTGAAGATATGCAAGTGTTAAAAGCTAAATTCAATACAAAATTACAAACTCATAGTAAATCAATGAATTACTAAAATATTATAAATATTGTAATATTTTTAAGATTTTATTTACATTTAATTTAATAGATTTTAGTTTAATTTGACAAACTAAAATCTATTTTTTTATGATAACAACTATAAAAAACAACTCTTTGGTAGATTTTGAACACGAACTTTCTCTAATCCTTAACTCAAATTCTAATGAAGTAGAAAAAGCAAAAAAGATTATTATTTTCATTGAAGACATTTTAAAACAATTAACCGACTGGCTTAAACATCACGTCTTCGAAACCATTCAAGAAGAAATCAAATTCTTCAAGGAAATCAAGCCTAATATTGTAGCTAAACTTATTTTCTATAAAGAAATCCTTTCTTTAGTAGCATCTCTTCCATTAGACAAGAGCAAAAGAATAAAACACTTTGAGAAAAAACTGGATGCAATCAACCATTTTTACAGGAAAAATAGAGAATTTATCAAATACATTAAAAGTCATTCCAGTCATTTTGATGAATTGTATTTTACCAGGAAAAAGTACAAAGACATATTTTTAAACGATTGTTCGGTGATAATTCATGATGCTAAATTATGTACGTCACATGATTATTTGCTAGCGGAAGTAATTGCTTTTGAATTACTAGCATTACACATCGAAAACCGCATTGATAATCTCAATCAATCATTTGCAATTACCAACAATCAATTCAAATCTAATCTACATTGGACAGAAAAAAAAGTAGATTTAGTTGAACTCATTTACGCGTTACATGAAGCTAAAGTTTTCGATAATGGTCAAGCCGACATCAAAGAAATCACCCACGTTTTTGAAAAAGCGTTTCAAATAGAATTAGAAGACAACATCTACGGAAACTTCAATGCTATTAAAAAACGCAAAACAGATCAAACTCGATTTTTAAGTCATTTACAAAAGCTTTTGGAAACTAAAATCGAAAACGATTTAAACTAAAACCTACAAAAAACCACCAAATCACATAAAAATCGTTCCCAAGTTGGTACCAACTTGGGAACTTTTCTTTTTCAAATGCAATTGTTTTGTACCAAATAACTTCAAAACTTAGCATTATGAACTTCAATCACAAAGCCCTGTTCCCTGAAACAGACAACATCGAATTACTTAACCACCAAATGGTAACTAAACGAGATTTGCTAAACTTTGGAAATCTATTACTACGAGAAATCAAAAATTCCACAACAAAATCAAAAACATCTGAAGCTTTACCAAAACCTTGGCTCAAATCAGCCGAAGTCCGTGAAATCCTAAAAATCTCCCCAGGCACCTTACAAAACCTCCGCATCAATGGGACACTTAAATACAAACGCATAGGCGGAATCAATTACTACAACTACGAGGACATCGTAAAAATGTTAGAAAAGTAATATGCAAGAAAACACAAACACCTGTAACGGCACTTGTGAAGTTTGCACCTGCAAATCGCACACACAAAGTTGTCATACTGCGCTTGCCAAAGTATCTCCTACGAAGTAGGTTTTAACTTTTAAGCGCAGCTTAAAACCACAATCTGAAACTTGAAACTTTAAAACCATGAATTATATAAAACATTTGACCGGCTTCTTCGAAAAAGTAAGCGCCGATTACGACCTCAATCCAACCCACATAAGCCTCTACATGGCCATATTCCAACTATGGAATCAAAACCGCTTTCAAAATCCAATCAGCATTTCACGTGACGAGCTTATGCGCATTAGCAAAATTGCATCGACTGCAACCTACCACAAATGCATGAAGGATTTAACCGAAAAAGAGTATGTGATTTATAAACCATCTTTCAACCCATTTAAGGGTTCTATTTTGGAAGTATGCAAGTTGGATTTTTACACCAAACCAGTTCCAAAAAAAGAACTAAAAAAGCATGCAACCAAGTCAAAAAATGACCAAGTCATTGAACAGGTTGATGAACAGGTTAGTAAACAAGCTCTAAACAAGCATCAAACAAGCTCTAAACATGTACCTTATATAAACAATATAAACAATACAAACATTATAAACTTAGCTAAGCAAGAAATTTCAAAAAATGAAAAAAAATCAATTTTTACAAATTCAATTTTTGATGAGGTTCAAGAATCGGATTTAAAAATTGAAAAAGAAAAAGAAAAAAAGTTGCGCGAAAAAAAGAAAATGAAAGATGAAAAAAATAGTGCTGTCATTTCGAGCGAAGTCGAGAAACCAATTTCAAAACAATCAAAACCCACTTTGGAAGAAGCACAAATCTACTTCCTCGAAAAAAACTTCACCGAAATCGAAGCACAACGCTTTTTCAATTACTTCGAGAGCAACGGCTGGTTAGTCGGTGGCAGAACCAAAATGAAAGACTGGAAAGCTGCAGCAAGAAATTGGATGCTCAACGCTAGGAAGTTTGAAAATAAAACTAATGCTTCAGTTCAAACAGAACCCAAAACAATCAATTTAAACCCAAAACACCTCCACGTAACAAATCAAAAAAACTATGGAGAAGCACTTTAACACCATCAAAGACACTTTCGTTATTCAAAACGGAATCAAAGTTTACAACTTCAATTGGTGCTTAAACTACATCGAGTACCAGGGCAAACTCATCTACGGTCGCTCTTTCAAAATAGAAGTGGTTGACCATCAAACCATTCTCAAATTGGTAATTTATGCCATTCGAGACGAAAAAAAGGCTTTAGAGTTCGATTTAGACCTCAACAAAGGTATTTTATTGTCGGGACCAATTGGATGCGGGAAAACGTCAATTATGGCATTAATTCGACCATTTTTTTACCACAAACACGACTATAAAATCAAAACATGTAGAGAAATATCTTTCGAGTTCGCAAAAAATGGCTTTGAATCACTTCATCATTACACCCAAAAAGAACACACTCAATCACGTTTAACCGGCTACTGTTTCGACGACTTAGGAGCAGAACAAAACATCAAACACTACGGCAACGACCTCAACGTCATGGCAGAAATAATCATTTCTCGCTACGAAGACTTCGTGCAAAATCAATCCATCACCCACATCACCACAAACCTCTCTGCCAGCGAAATAGAGGCCCTCTACGGCAACCGTCTCCGCTCCCGCATGAGGTCAATGTTCAACCTAATCACCTTCAACAATGAATCCAGGGATAAAAGATAAAATTTCTATTGATAATGATTGTGTCATTCCGAGTAAAACTAGGAATCTCCTAAGCAGTAGGCTAACTTTTAAGCGCAGCTTAAAACCACAACCTTAAACCTTTAACCCACAACCTTAAACCCTTCACAAAATGAACAAACAACTAAACCCTCGCCAAATAAAAACCATCCAAAATTTCTGGACATGGTTCCAACAAAACGAACAAGCAATTTACCATGCCTACAAACTGGGAATTAATTCCGATGAGGTAATAGAAAACCTACATCGAAACCTCAACTATGTTTCAAAAAGAATCGTCATTTACATTTACATGCAAAACAATCAGCCTAACAAATTTTGTGTATTATTTTCTGCTCACGGTTACCGTAAACTATTCCCTAAAATAATTGCATTAGGTGAAAAAAAACCAAGATTAGAATACTTCACAGCTCACACATTTCTAAAGCCATTATGTGCCGAAAACAAAAACCAATTTTCAGACAAATTGATAGAGATGATTAAATCAATTTTAATAAAGTTAGAAGACTACAATACAGCTAGTAAAAAAATCATACTAACACTTTATATGCCTGAAAACATTTCAAATGAAGACAAGTTATATTCAAAAAAATATGTAAAATTATTATTGCGATTTACTTTGGGTGAAATAATCTTCAAAAAGCACATCAAAGAAGTTTATTTCAAACCTATACCAAGAAACACAAACGGCTTACTCTCACTATCAGAACTTCCTGAATTCATTGACTATCTTGCTAAAATCAACTACAGCAGAAAACTAAAAATTTTCTTCGAATGAGGAAAACCGTACGGTTTTATATAAATCCGTACGGTTTTACGTATGCTTAAAACTTTTTTAAAATTTACTTTTGTTTTAAATACATATTATCTATAGTGTGAACTATACAAGGATTGTTAATTACACCTTTATAGCTATCTACATATTCATTATCTCACTACTTATGTTCTTTTATGTTTTATGCTTTAATATCTTTTTTTGTAACTAAATAAATACCAATAATTAGGTTTTTTGTCATATTCTATTAGCTATAAATCTTTTTCATACTATATTTTATTTATTTAATTTGTATTTACCTAATTAATATTTTAGTTTTGCCTAAAAATAATTATTAGAATAATGAAAACAATTTTTAAGCAAATAACAACTCTCTCGTTTTTATCGATTATACTTATCTCGTGTGAGACTTCTTATGTAGATATTCCAGCTGACGATGAAGTTTTAGATGGAACAATTGATGGTTTATCAAATGAAGAATTAGCAAGGTTTTTAAAAGGCGATGTAGCTTTTACGGAAGTCTTTACACGACAAACGGGTTTAGGGTCAACATTTGTTGCAACAAGTTGTATTAGTTGTCATGCTGGTGATGGAAAAGGACACCCTTTTACTACATTAATTCGTTTTGGTCAAGCTGATGAATTTGGAAATACCTTTTTACATTTAGGAGGTCCACAACTACAAAATAGAGCTTTACCAGGATATACTCCTGAACAAATTCCTTTTGGAGCTACATTTTCAAAATTTACACCACCTGCAAACACAGGTTTAGGCTTTTTACAATACCTTACAGATGCTGATATTTTAGCAATGGCAGACCCAAACGATTCAGATGGTGATGGTATTTCGGGTGTACCCAATTGGATAACTATCCCAAGCTATATTAACCCTGAAAATGCAGTAAATCAAAACGGAAAATATATTGGACGATTTGGTAAAAAAGCGGCAGCTTTTAATTTATTGCATCAAACAGTAAATGCTTATAATCAAGATATGGGAATAACATCAACTTTTAATCCTATCGATGTTTACACTAATGAAGAAATTGACCCAGAAGTAGCAAATGTAACGGTTAATGATTTAGTGTTTTATCTTAAAACATTAAAAGCCCCTATTCAAAGAAATCAAAATGACACAGAAGTAATTCAGGGTAGAAATTTATTTGAACAAATTAATTGTACAGGCTGTCATAAATCAAATTTAACAACTGGATATTCACCAATAACTGGATTATCATTCAAATCATTTTCACCTTATACAGATATGCTTTTGCATGATATGGGAAGTGGTTTAGATGATGGTTACACAGAAGGTAATGCAAAAACTTATGAATGGAGAACGCCACCTTTGTGGGGATTAGGACTTTCTGCGAATTCACAGGGAGGTCAATATTTTTTAATGCACGATGGAAGAGCTCGTAGTATTGAACAAGCCATTTCTATGCATGGTGGTGAAGCAACTGGTAGTAGAACCGCATTTAATAGTCTTTCTCAAGCAGATAAAAATGCAGTACTAAAATTTTTAAAATCCTTATAAAATGAATAGAAAAGATTTTCTTAAAACATGCGGTTTTGGTTGTTTAGCAACTATTGCAGGTATTTCTTTATTAGAAAGCTGTTCCTCAGCACAAGTCTTGTCAAAAGAAATAAAAGGTTCAGATCTTTTAGTTCCAATTACTGATTTTGAAATTAATTCAAATGGAAAAATAGAATATAAAAAATACATTATCGCTCAGAATGAAATATTACAATTTCCTATTTGTATTTATCGATTCAATGAAACAGAGTATATGGCATTGTTAATGGAATGTACACATCAAGGAGCAGAACTTCAAGTTTTTGGAGATAAACTTCAATGTGCAGCTCATGGTAGTGAATTTAGCAATAAAGGAATAGTTGAAAGCGGTCCTGCAAGCACAGATTTAAGAAAATTTCCAGTACGAATAGAAAATAATATTTTAAAAGTTTCATTAAAATGAGAATCTCAATTTCCTATATAATTTTATGTTTTTTTTTAATAAGTAATACAATCAATGCACAAATAGATCCTAGCCTATTAAAAAGAGTATCAAAAGATACAACCAAAGTATTAAATATGGATGCTATATATAATCGTCCAACTTTAAATATTAATAAAACACCAATTGCTATTGGAGGTTATGTAGAAACCAATTGGCAACATCTTACTACCGATGGTGTTTCAGAAGGACATCAGTTTCAAGCTAGAAGATTATCTATATTTATGTCTTCATCAATAGGTAAACGAGTAAAGTTTTTAAGTGAGTTAGAATTTGAAGAAGGTGGCAATGAAATTGCAATCGAATTCGCTTCTGTTGATGTTGAGTTTCATCCTTTGGCAAATTTTAGAGCAGGAATTATTGTTAATCCAATCGGGGCATTTAATCAAAATCACGATGGCCCAAAATGGGAATTTACAGACAGACCAATTCCAGCAACTCAGATGTTACCAGGCACTTTTAGTAATGTTGGGGCAGGTTTATACGGTAAAAAATACCATAAAAATTGGATGTATGGATATGAGGCATATTTTTCAGGAAGTTTTGATAATTCAATAATAGAAAACACTCAAAATAAAACCTATTTACCAGCAGCTAAAGATAATCCAGATAGATTCGAAGAAATTAATAGCGGAATACCATTATTTACAGGGAAAATAGCCGTAAGAAATAGTAAAATTGGCGAAATAGGTTTGTCTTATATGGGAGGTGTTTACAATAAGTTTCAAGAAGATGGCATTATTATAGATGAAAAGCGAAGTGTAAATATTTTTGCAATCGATTTCAATACGACACTTCCAAATACAAAAACTTTTATTACTACTGAATTTGCTTGGATAAATGTTGATGTGCCTAGTACATATTCACAACAATTTGGAAGTAAACAACAAGGTGGTTTTATAGATATCGTTCAGCCAATTTTAAATCGTACAATGTTAGGTTGGGAAAAGGCAACATTAAATGTAGCTTGTAGATTAGAATATGTAGATTGGAATGTAGGTAAATTTAACGAAACAGGTGGTAATATAGGTGAAGATTTATGGAGTGTGGTTTCTGCTATTAGTTTTAGACCAAATAGTCAAACAGTTATTCGTTTAAATTATAGATTACTAAAACAACGAGATATACTATCAAATCCACCATCTATAACAGATGGATTCAATTTTGGGATATCAACTTATTTTTAAAATAATAGCCCAATTTGTAATTATTTTTATTTTTTGTAAAAATATACTACTTTTACAACGATGAAAATCTTAAACATCATATTATCAATATATATAGTAATGCTTACTGCCTATCCTTGTGCAGATAGGCATAATGATGTTACTACTATTTCATCAAATTCACAAGCTCACTCACAACACAACCATTCACACGATGAAGAAACAGATTTATGTTCTCCGTTTTGTGTTTGCAATTGTTGTGGTCAACAAACATTAACCTTTTTAGAAGTTCAATCTTTTCAATTCTTAGTTCGATTTCAAGAAATAAAAACTTCCATTTCTTTTTATAAATCAACTTCTTTTTTAAATTTTTACGGAAGCATTTGGCAACCGCCACAGTTAGTGTAATGAAGCCCGAGTAATTTCGGGTTAATAAGTTGTGTCTTTAAAACAACTTTTAAAAAAATAACAGTTCTCTGTTTAATAATTCATTACACAAAATAAAATGTTAGATAAAATCATTCATTTTAGTATCAATAATAAATTTATTATTGGTCTTTTTACACTTGTATTAGTCATTGTAGGTAGTTATTCACTTTATACTTTACCAATTGATGCATTACCAGACATTACAAATAATCAAGTACAAATTATTACAAGTTCTCCAACTTTAGCTACACAAGAAGTAGAACAATTTATTACCTATCCAATAGAGCAATCGGTTAAGTCAATTCCTGATATTGTTGAGCTTCGTTCAATAAGTCGTTTTGGATTAAGTGTTGTAACTGTTGTATTTAAAGAAGAAGTAGATATTTATTGGGCGAGAGCACAAATTACTGAACGAATAAAAGAAGCCGAAAACACCATACCAAAAGGAGTTGGTACACCTGAAATGTCGCCAGTTAGTACTGGTTTAGGTGAAATATACCAATATGTAGTTTTTCCTAAAAAAGGATTTGAAGAAAAATATAACGCAACTGACTTAAGAACCATTCAAGATTGGATTATAAAACCCCAATTAATTGGCACAAAAGGTGTTGCCGAAGTGAATACGCTCGGTGGAAATCTTAAACAATATGAAATTGCAGTTCAGCCAGATAAGCTGAAAAGTATGAATACTACAATTACCGAAATTTTTGATGCTTTAGAAAATAACAATGAAAATACAGGTGGTGCTTACATAGATAAAAAACCTTATGCTTATTTCATTCGTGGAGTGGGTATGGTTAGTAGTATTGACGACATCAATAAAATTGTAGTAAAAAATCAAAATGGTATTCCTATTCTTATTCGTGATGTTGCCAATGTTCAAATTGGTAGTAGTATTCGTTATGGAGCTGTAACTAAAGATGGAAAAGGCGAAGAAGTATCGGGAATGGTAATGATGCTTAAAGGTGAAAACTCAGGAGAAGTTGTTAAAACTGTGAAAGAGAAAATGGAGCAAATCAAGAAATCACTTCCTGAAGGTGTAGAAATTGAAGCGTTTATGGACAGAACAGTTTTAGTTGACAAAGCTATTAGTACGGTTCAAACCAATCTTATTGAAGGTGCATTAATTGTAATTTTCATTTTAGTATTATTGTTAGGTAATTGGAGAGCAGGTTTAGTAGTAGCTTCAGTTATTCCATTAGCTTTATTATTTGCCATTTCAATGATGAAACTTTTCGGAGTTAGTGGTAATCTAATGAGTTTAGGAGCAATCGATTTTGGATTAATTGTAGATGGTGCTGTTATTATTGTAGAAGCCATAATACACCGACTCCAAGTCAGCAACAAAGGTAAATTAACTACTAAACAGATGAATGATGAAGTATATCAAGCATCTTCAAAAATTAGAAGTAGTGCCGCTTTTGGAGAAATAATAATCTTAATTGTATATCTGCCAATTTTAGCATTAGTAGGTATCGAAGGTAAAATGTTTGGACCAATGGCACAAACAGTATCTTTTGCCATATTAGGAGCATTCATATTGTCATTAACTTATGTGCCAATGATGTCAGCTTTGGCATTAAAAAAACAAACAGGACATAAAAAGAATTTTAGCGATAAAATAATAGATGCAATTTACAATTTCTATACACCTATTTTAGAAAAAGCATTACGAGTTAAAGAAGCAATTATTGGTGTAGCTATTGCCTTATTTATAGGCTCATTATTTTTATTTAATACATTAGGCGGTGAGTTCATTCCCACACTTGATGAAGGAGATATTGCAACGCATTTAATCATAGCTTCAGGTAGTTCATTATCTCAAGAAGTGGAAGCAACTACAAAAGCAGAACAAATTTTAAGAGAAAAGTTTCCAGAAATTAAAATGATTGTAACCAAAATTGGTTCGGCTGAAATTCCTACAGACCCAATGCCTGTTGAAGCTGGAGATATGATTATTCTCTTGAAAGATAAAAGTGAATGGACATCAGCAGAAACGAAAGAAGAATTAATGGAAAAAATGGAACACGCTTTGTCTGATATTCCAGGTGCATTTACTGAGTTTTCTCAACCTATTCAAATGCGTTTTAATGAGTTAATGACTGGTGTAAGAAGTGATGTTGCTGTTAAAATTTTTGGTGACGATATTGATATGTTAGTTAGCAAAGGTGAGGAAGTTGTGCAATTGATTAATGGTATTGAAGGTGTTTCAGATGCTAAAGCAGAAAGAGTTGCAGGATTACCACAAATAACAATTCGTTATAATAAAGACAAATTAGCACTTTACGGATTAAAGATTGGTGATTTAAACAGAGTTGTTCGAATGGGATTTGCTGGCGAAACAGCTGGAGTTGTTTATGAAGGCGAAAAACGTTTCGATTTAGTTGTACGATTAGACAATGATAGTAGAAAAGATATTGAAAATCTAAAAGCTTTATTTGTGACTTTGCCATCAGGCAATCAAATACCTTTAGAACAAATTGCAGATGTAAACTATGAAGATGGACCAATGCAGATTTCTCGTGAAAACGGAAAACGTAGAATTGTAGTAGGTTTCAATGTTCGTGGTGCTGATGTAAAAACAGTAGTAGAAACCATTCAAGCTAAATTAGACGAAAACCTAAAATTACCTGAAGGATATTACACTACTTATGGTGGACAATTTGAAAATCTTATCGAAGCAAACAAACGACTTTCTGTTGCTGTGCCAGTAGCTTTAGGTTTGATTTTAGTTTTACTTTACTTCACATTTAAATCAATCAAACAATCGTTATTAATATTTACAGCTATTCCATTATCTGCCATTGGTGGTATTGTGGCGTTGTGGTTACGAGATATGCCATTTAGTATTTCAGCAGGTGTAGGATTTATTGCCCTTTTTGGTGTAGCAGTATTAAACGGAATTGTTTTAATTGGATATTTTAATGAACTTAAAAAGCAAGGCATGGATAATGTATATGACAGAATAAAAGAAGGAACTAAAGTAAGATTAAGACCTGTAATATTAACTGCTGCTGTAGCTTCACTTGGATTCTTACCAATGGCAATAAGTAGTAGTGCAGGTGCAGAGGTTCAAAAACCATTAGCAACTGTTGTAATTGGCGGATTAATAACGGCAACTTTGCTAACATTAATAGTTTTACCAATTCTGTATTTATATTTTGAAAAAGGCATAAAAATTAAAAGAAAAACTATGAATAATTCGGCTTTAGTAATAACTTTTTTGCTAGGTTCATTTACTGTAACTGCACAAGAAACTCAAAAACTTGATGTAAAACAAGCACTTGAAATTGGATTAAAAAACAATCAAAATATTCAAGCTTCAGAATTAGATGTAAAGATGCAAACGCAAATGCAAAAAACAGCTTTTGAACTTCCTAAAACAGAATTATCTGGTACTTTTGGGCAAATAAATTCACAAGCTCAAGATAAAAACTTTCAAATTAGTCAAAGTTTTAATCCTTTTCAAATAAGTGCTAAAAGAACCTTGCTTAAAGAATATAGCAATGCCAGCGCAACTAAATTAGGCGTTTCAAAACAAGAAGTAACCTATTCAATTAGACAATCTTGGAATACCTTGTTGTTTTATGAAAAACAAAACACCGTTTTAGAAAAGCAAAATGTGGTAATGCAAAAATTTGTGAAGTCTGCTAATTTAAAGTTTAAAACTGGTGAAACAAATGCTTTAGAAAAAACAATTGCATTGGCAAAGCAACAAGAATTAGAACAAAAAATAAAGCAAAATAAAACACAAATTGCAATTGAAAAATCAAAGCTAAAAGTAATTTTAGATCTGAAAACTGATTTTATGGCAATAGATACTTCATTTGTGCCATATCCTGCTATGACAAAAGTTGATAGTTCAATGGTAAAACAAAATCCAATAGTTCAATTAGCTAATCAACAAGTTCAAATAGCACAAGCAAGTCACAAAGTGGAAAAATCAGCATTATATCCAGACTTTTCAGTTGGTTATTTTTTACAGTCTATAACAGGTAATCAAGATGTAAACGGAACATCAACCTATTATAATAATTCACCACAATTTCAAGGATTTTCAGTTGGTATTGCAGTTCCGTTATTTGCAGGAAGTAATATTGCAAGAGCGAAAGCTGCAAAAACTAATATTGAACGTGAACAGAAAAATGCTGACTATATAAATCAGCAATTTAAAAGCCATTTAGAACAACAATCAGAACAATTGGTTACATATGGTTCATTAATTGATTATTATAAAAACACAGCATTACCAAACGCTAATTTAATCATCAAAAATGCAACAAAAGGGTATCAAAACGGCGATATTTCTTATGTGGAATATGTTCAAAGTATCGAAACGGCAAGTCAAATTCAATTAAATTATAACGAAGCGATTTATAATTATAATCAAACTATAATTACAATTCAATACAGTATCAATCAATAATAAAAAGTAAAATGAAAAAATCGAATATAATATATGCATCAATAGTAGGAGCGATAATTCTTGCTGTTATTTTATATTTCTCTTTACGTCATACTGAAGGCGATGGACACGTTCATGCTGATGGAGAAACACATACAGAAGAAAGCCATTCTGAAGAAAAAGAACCGACAGCAATAAAAGAAGTTGAATTAAATGAAGCTCAGTTTAAAGCATCAAGTATAGAATTAGGTACTTTTTCAGATAAAAATTTGAGCGAAGTAATTAAGGCTAACGGATATACAAAGTTACCACCACAAAATCAAGCTGATGTATCTGTTTTCACTACAGGAATTGTAAAAACAATAAATGTAATGGAAGGACAGAGAGTAAGTAAAGGACAAACCATTGCAACAATTGAAAGTCCTGAGTTTACTAAAATTCAAGAAGCTTATTTAACTTCAAAAAGTAATTTAGAGTATTTAAAATTAGAATTTGAAAGACAAAAAACATTAAGTGATGAAGAAGTAAATTCTAAAAAAGTTTTTCAAAAAACCAAATCAGATTATGAAATTGAAAGGGCTAGATTTAATTCATTGCAAAAACAATTAAATACTTTGCACATTAGTGGTAATGGAAATACTACTGCTACTGTTCCTGTTATTGCTCCAATTTCAGGAAATATTACAGAAATTTATATTAAAATTGGTAGTAATGTTGAAGCAGGTAAACCCTTAATGAATATAGTAGATAATTCTAAATTGCACGTAGATTTATTAGTGTATGAAAAAGATTTATTTAAAGTAAAACAAGGTCAAAATGTACGTTTTATTCTAACTAATCAAAACAATACTGAAATTAAGGGTAAAATATTTAGTGTAGGTAAATCTTTTGAAAACGAAACAAAATCAGTTGCAGTACACGCTGACATTTCGAATAATCAACAAAAATTAATACCAGGAATGTATGTAAATGCACTTATTGATGCAGGAGCAAATACTGTTAAAGCTCTACCTACAGAAGCAATTATTAAAGCAGATGGTAGAGAGTTTATTTTTGTTTTAGAAGAAGGTCATAAAGAAGAAATTGCTCACGATGAAAAAGAAGGACATAATCACGAAGATGGTGACAAGCACGAAGAAGCTGAAGGAAAAACTTTCCATTTCCAACGTATTGAAGTAAAAACAGGTACATCGCAATTAGGATATACACAAGTAACATTACTTCAAAAAATAGAACCTAATGCAAAAATTGTACTAAAAGGAGCGTATTATGTACAAAGTCATTTACTAAAAAGTGAAGGCGGTGGCGGACACGCACATTAATAATATTCAACAATAATTCATCTAAATAAATAAAATTATCATGAAATCGAAGATTCACGAAAACAATAAAAACAATAAAATCATGAGTAAAAAATCAGTTTTAATTTTGGCTTTTGCCATTGCAACATTAAGTGTAGTTTCTTGTAATAAAAATGAAAAAACAGAAGTTACAACAGAACACGAAGGTCATAATCACAAAGAAGGAGAAGCTCATAAAGTAGCTTACGAATGTCCAATGGATTGTGAAAAAGGTAAAACATACGATAAAAAAGGAAGTTGTCCAGTTTGTAAAATGGACTTAATAGAAGCCAAAGCAGATAATCACGAAGGGCACGACCATGCAACTGAAAATCATGAAGGACATGACCATTCAAAAGAAAACCACGACGGACATAATCATTAATACTTGAAATATTAAATCAATGAAAATAAAATCTAACATTGATAAATTAGGTACAATAGGGCTTTTTATTACAGCCCTATTCTCACCTTGTTGTTTTCCATTATTTGCTTTTGGGGCATCTGCGCTAGGATTAGGAAGTATAGAACTATTCGGAGGTTGGACAATGTGGGTTTTTCAAGCGATGGTTTTAATTTCAATCGGAGGGCTTTATATTTCTTATAGGAAACATCTTTGTTTGTATCCTTTATTAATTGCTATTCCAAGTGGAATAATTATATTTTTTGCTTATTATTTTAGCAAAGTAGAAAATCCAATTTACTTAATTTATATTGGCATGTTTGGTCTTCTTGTCGCAACAATCGTAAATTATTATCAAAATAAATTTCACGGAAACTGTAAAACTTGCACTACTTATGAAGGTAAAACTGTTGAATTAAAATCAACTTTAACTTGTCCCAATTGTGGACATAAAAAGGATGAATTAATGCCAACCGATGCTTGTCAATATTTTTATGAGTGTGAAAAATGCAAAAAAGTACTCAAGCCATTAGAAGGTGACTGTTGTGTTTATTGTAGCTATGGTTCGATAAAATGCCCACCAATTCAAGCAGAGAAAAACTGCTGTTAAATAGATAATTAATATATTATAAAATTCAATAATTATGAAAAATTCAGTTTTAAAATCAATAGTATTAGTTGTATCATTATTTTTCTTTTCAAATTTTGCTTCAGCTCAAAAAACAACCCAAAAAGCAGTAATCAAAACCTTATTACATTGCGACCATTGTAAAGAATGTGAAACCTGTGGGCAAAAATTTGATAAAGAAATGTTAAAAATAAAAGGTATTAAGATGTATGAATTAGATGATAAAGCAATGACTTTTACAATCTATTACAATTCAAAAAAAACAAACCTTCAAACCATTAAAGAAGCTATTTCAAAAATGGGTTATGATGCAGATGAAGTAAAAGCTGACCCAGAAGCTTATGAAAGTTTAGACGGTTGTTGTAAAGCATAAGTATGAAGTTTAATATCAAAATGCCAAATAAACTAATTCCTTTTTATCAAAAAGAGTTAGAAGCCGTTAAGGATAATTTAAAGCAAGATAATTTACAAACTGCTTGGTATCATTTGGAGCGTGCCCATATTATTGGGCAAAAATATCCTTATGAACACACATTTGTGCATTGGAAAATGTTACAATTTGGTATTAAGATAAAAAGTTCAAAAGAAATTATTGGTCAAATTCTACGATTATTGGTAGGTGGAGTAAAATCATTTGTAGGACATATTCCTGTTGGAAATACAGGTGGAGCAAACGTTCCGCCTTTAAAATCAATGGAAATACCAAAAGATATTCAAGAAATTTTAAATTCGAATTCATAACAATTTTATTATGGAACATCAACATATTTATGACAAACAAGGAAAACAAATCTGTTGCTCATTAGAAGAAAAGATAAATAAAAATACAGAGCATCATTCTGATGAAGATGGACACGACCACGACCATTCAAGCGAGGAAAAATCAACGTTTCAAATGTTTTTACCAGCGATAATAAGTTTCGTTTTATTAATGGTTGCCATTGGTTTTGATAATTATTTTACACAATCTTGGTTTACAGGTTGGGTACGAATAGCTTGGTATGTTGTAGCTTATATTCCTGTTGGAGTTCCTGTAGTAAGAGAAGCTTTTGAAAGCATTAGAAAAGGTGATGTGTTTTCAGAGTTTCTGTTAATGTCAATTGCTACAATTGGTGCTTTTGCAATTGCCGAATTTCCTGAAGGTGTTGCTGTTATGTTATTTTATGCTATTGGAGAAATATTCCAAACATTGGCTGTACAACGAGCAAAGGCTAACATTAAAACATTACTTGACCAACGACCAGACGAAGTTACTATTTTAGAAAATAATGTAGCCAAAACTATCAAAGCATCAAATGCAAAGATTGGAGATATTATTCAACTAAAAGCAGGTGAAAAATTAGGTTTAGATGGCGAATTACTTTCTGATACTGCTTCTTTCAATACCGCTGCATTAACAGGTGAAAGTAAACCTGATACAAAAGCAAAAGGGGAAACAGTTTTAGCAGGAATGATAAACTTAAATTCGGTTTGTCAAGTTAAAGTAACCGTTGCTTATACGGATAGTAAATTATCAAAAATTCTTGAAATGGTGCAAGATGCAACAGCTAAAAAAGCACCAACCGAATTATTTATTAGAAAATTTGCAAAAATTTACACCCCAATTGTTGTTGCTTTAGCCGTTGCAATATGTGTGTTACCGATGTTTTTTGTAGCCGATTATAAGTTTAATGATTGGTTGTATCGAGCATTGATTTTCTTGGTTATTTCTTGTCCTTGTGCGTTAGTAATTAGTATTCCGCTGGGTTATTTTGGTGGAATTGGAGCAGCTTCTAAAAACGGAATTCTTTTTAAAGGAAGTAACTTCCTTGATGTTATGGCTACGGTTCAAAATGTAGTAATGGATAAAACAGGCACAATGACAGAAGGTGTTTTTAAAGTGCAAGAAGTTGTTTTTAATTCCGAATTTAATAAAGAGGATATTTTAAAAATGGTTAATGCTTTAGAAAGTCAAAGTACACATCCAGTAGCAACTGCTATACATCAATTCGTTGGAAATATCGATAGCACAATTGTTTTGCAAAATGTAGAAGAAATATCAGGACACGGATTAAAAGCAAACATAAATGGAAAAGAATTATTAGTTGGTAATTTTAAATTGATGGATAAATTTTCTATTGCTTATGATGTTGACCCGTCGAGTATAGTTTATACTTTAATTGCTGTAGCTTATGATAAAAAGTTTGTAGGTTATTTAACTATTGCCGACAGTATTAAAGAAGATGCACAAATCACAATTGACAAACTAAAAGCTTTAGGTATAAAAACCACAATGTTAAGTGGTGATAAAAATACTGTTGTTCAATTTGTAGCTAAAAAACTTGGAATAACTAATGCTTTTGGTGATTTATTGCCAGAGGATAAAGTAAATAAAGTAAAAGAAATCATTGCAAAAAATGAAACTGTAGCTTTTGTTGGCGATGGTGTAAACGATGCGCCTGTAGTTGCTTTAAGTAACGTAGGTATTGCAATGGGTGGTTTAGGAAGCGATGCCACAATAGAAACTGCCGATGTTGTTATTCAAGATGATAAACCAAGCAAAATTGCAATAGCTATCAACATAGGTAAACAAACTAAAAAGATTGTTTGGCAAAATATCATACTTGCCTTTACTGTAAAAGCAATTGTTTTAATTCTTGGTGCAGGAGGTTTAGCTACAATGTGGGAAGCCGTTTTTGCCGATGTTGGTGTAGCATTATTAGCTATTTTAAATGCGGTTAGAATACAAAGGATGAAGTTTTAAAGTTAATTATATAGTTCAAAAAAGATGTTTACTATTTTAAGTAAGCATCTTTTTTTTGTATATATTCATTATCTCATTCAGCTTCACAAAAATCGTTTCTAATCCTAGTATTATTAAATCCATTGATGCCGTTTGCTTTATTTTTCTAATTAATTTATTTTAAAATAAAATAGGAACGCTACCGCTAAAGTCTTTTCGCCCACCCAGTCCAACGCTCCCCGCCGCACAAGTGGTTTTCACCACCGCCATCAGCACTTGTTTTCCCCATAGTAAGTCAATAAAAAAAGGCTCCCTGTTTTCCCAACCCCTCGCGCACAGTCCGCCTTTTTTTATCCACTTACTGCCCAACTCAAAAAACAAGAACTGAAACCCAACGCGCAAACCACTCCCAAGCTATTATTACATAATAAACCTTATAATTCATTCCCAACACCCCACGCAGTCCCCCTGAAAGTTATAAGGGTTATTATGTAAAATATCCGCTCCCAGCCGCACCCACCCGAAAGATAAATAGGAACGCTACCGCTAACGTAATTTTCATTGTTTTTTGAAGATGCTTCCCATTTTTATCAGACGTTAACTGCTAACTGAAAACCGCGACTGCTAACTGAACCATCAAGCATCCTCAAAAATCAAACCGTTACAAGAGTGTGTTTTTCTTTTTTCTCATCTTCACAAACACAAATTGTCAAACCGAGCGTAGTCGAGGTCGCCTAGTAAAAAAAAGAAAACCACACCCTTGTTTACGAATCCTGATTGAACACCCCTAAAACCCCATTTCATAAGAACATTTGGGGTAAACATTTTTACAAAAAAAAGGATAAAAAAGAAGCCAAAGGTATGTTCCGGGTATTCAAAAAAGCAAGTTCAAGCCTTCGGTTCCGGATAAAATCTCCACCCTTACATTTCCAGTTTGACTATTCACTAATCACTAATTATTATTCACTAATAAGGGTAGTATTTTACCCGTAAAACTTGCTTTTTTGAAACCCTCCACAAGGCAAGACGGCTTTCTTTTTTTCCTTTTTTCTTTTGCAAAAATGTGTGTGGGGCTTCTCGGTTTTCAATCACATTTCGGGCAATCACTTAGGAAAGACGAAGGAAGTTAACCTGTTAAATCCTTGTACTATGGACACTATTTTTATTAAAACCCACCAACCTGGGGCGCACTATGCCAAACCGCATTTTTTCGTATTATCAAAAGGACTAAATAGCGGAAAACCTAGCAATGAACCTTTTACAAACAGCTTTGTACTAGTCTTCCAAACCGAAGCTCAAAAAGAGGACATTTTTTGGATAGCCATGAGCCTATGGAAATCCAAATTCTGGCACATTTATCTTAAAGGTTCTGTAATCCCATTCATAACGCTTTATGACTTCAAAAAAGAGTTCAATCCAAGAGCAACTCGTATGATGCGAGAACACGAGCAGCACCTTAAAAACATTAAAGCTTTAAAGCTGCTGCAAGAACAAGAAAACCACTTTAACAAAAACTTACACCTCATCAACGAACTTAAAAACGCTATTATGATGAGGTATAGAAATAAATAAAAGTAAGCCTGGACTAATTAGTCTAGGCTTTTTTTATTTAAAATTGGAAAGATAATCGAAATAATGTATTTATATTTGAAAAAAGCTATAAAATAGCGTACATAAACAAGTTAGCGACAATTTTACAAAAAAAAGCCATCCAAATTAGAGAATATTAATCTGTAAATTTGGATCAAACTAATTAAGGAAATGGAATATGACTACTCAAAATTAAATGACAGAGAATTTGAAATTTTAGCAGCAACTGTAATTGAAAAAGAACATAGCATTAAAGTTGAAATTTTTAAGTCTGGAAGAGATGGTGGTGTAGATGGTAGATTCTGGATTGGAGACAAAAAAGAAGGCATTATACAATGCAAACATTATTTTGCAACTCCATATTCACAATTAATTTCAAAATTAAAAAACGAGGAATTAGACAAAGTAAAAAAGTTAAATCCTAGTAAATATATTTTTATAACTTCAAAAGCACTTTCTAGAATAAATAAAAAAGAAATTCTAAATATTTTTAAACCATACATTCAAACTGAAAGAGATATTTGGGGAAAAGAAGACTTGAATTTGTTTTTATCAAAGAAAGAAAATCAGGACGTTGTCGAAAGAAACTATAAACTATGGATTACTAGTACAAGTGTACTAGACATTTTAATTAACAATGCAATAAAAGGTAGAAGTCAATTTACTATACGAGACATTGAAGAAAAATCATTTAGATATGTAGTTACTGAAAATCATAACAAGGGGCTTAAAATTTTAGAAGAAAATAATGTTATAATTCTGACAGGTGAACCAGGAATTGGTAAAACTACACTTGCTGATAATTTGGCAATTCTATATATATCAAAAGGTTATGAATTCTGTGATATTGAAGAAAATATAAGCGAAGCTGAAAGTTTGTTTCGCGAAAATGAACAAAAAAAAATTCTTTTTTATTGTGATGACTTCTTAGGAAGTAATATTTATGACGCTATCAACAATAAAAAGGATTCCCATATTGTCAAATTCATTAGTAGAATTAGAAAGGATAATAGTAAAAAATTTATTCTTACATCACGAACAAACATTTTGAATAAAGCTTACAGTTTAAGTCATATTTTTCAAAATTTAAAAATAAGAGAGAATGAATTTCTACTTACAATTGAAAACTTAACTAATATAGATAAAGCAAAAATTCTCTATAATCATATTTATCATTCAAAATTACCAAAACAATTTATTGATGTAATTTATAAAGATAAAAGATACAAAGACATTATCAAGCACAGAAATTTTAATCCAAGAATTATCGAATTTATAACCGATTCTTCTGTTATTGGTGATATTAAATCAGAAAACTATTGGACATATATTCATCAAAGTCTAAATAACCCTGAAGTTATTTGGGAAGGATATTTTCAAAATCAAACTGATGACTTTGTAAGAGCTCTAACATTTTTAACTGTTTTTAATAATGGTAAAATATCTGAAGAAAGTTTGAGAGATTCTTATAATACATATCTAAGGATTCACCCCTTAAATTTTGGAGATAATTCTGATAAAAGTTTTGAATCGGTAAGAAAGCTAGCTACAAAATCATTATTGAATAGAAATCAAATTGTAGACGAAAAATATGAATATGTGCTATTTAATCCTTCAATTGCAGATTTTGTATTAGGTGCATACTCAAATGAAATTGATTTAATTTGTAATATTCTTAAATCATTAAATTCAGAAGTATCAATTGATTATTTACATACTTTATTGAGGAATAACAAAATAAATAAAAATCATACTAGTAGAATATTAGAAAATCTATTTGATTTCTTCTTTGAAAGTAAACTAAAAGATGAGAATTGGGATTTTTTAATTGCCTTAAGTTACATTGACTTTTTTGATGATATAATTAATAAAAGATTAGAAACCTTTTTGAACATTATAATAAATGCAGATAACCCAAGTGGTGAGAGATTGTGGGAATTATTATTCATTCTCACAGAATTTGAACCCAAAATTAAATTTCAAAATTTCGAATTTCTGCATGGTTTTATAAACGATGTAGATGATGAAGATACATTAAAAAGACTATTAAATTTTGTTGATGATAATGATATTGATGATGAAAATATTCTAATGCAAATTATTATTTTACTTGATAAATACTTAATTAGTATTGTTAATAATAATGATTTGGATATAGATTACTCCAGACACATCTCAAATTCATACAATTATTATCAAGGTGATTATGAGCCAGATGTTGATATTAATGGTATTGAAGATGAAATAAGACAAAATCTTGATTCATTTTTAGATGGCTTCAATGAAAATGTTCTTAATAAAATTTCTTTTTCAACATCAGACATAATATCAAGTATTGATNNTAGATATTTGGAAAGTTATGAGCCTGACTATGATCGAGACAGTCACGGTGGTTTTTATTCTGGAAGTTCAAGTGATGATGATATCGATGCAATATTTGAACGTTAGTTACCCATAATAAAACAATCGACAATACGCGGCTCTTTAAAATAAAAAAAAGCCTGGTCTTCCGACTAGGCTTTCTCATACTCAGTAAAGGTTACCAATCAAAACTGAGCTTATTTCTTTTTTGAGGTTAGGTGTTTTAAAAACAACGTAACACCAAAACTCACTACTGCTCCAATAAAGGCTAAAACAATTGTTTTTAAGACATCTGCTGAGGTTAAATTAGGTATAACACTCAGTGCAAATCCTCCAAAAGTTCCTGCCCTCAAAGTTAAAGAATTATCCATTCCCTCCAACGTCAGTTTCGGACTTAACCTCATCTTTTTTGTTGCCCAGGATAGTATTATCCTTAACCTGTACTGAGCTTGTCGAAGTATCAACTGTAATTTGGCTTACTGCTGATAAAACACCGCCTGCAACGGCAGCATAACCCGCAACAGTTACAACAACAGCAGGTAAAGCTACAGGAGCAGCTACAATGCTTCCACTTACTGCTAATAAGGCTAATCCAATGGTGCGCAACACCTTAAAAAATTTCGGAGTGGGTGCCTTAGCACGTTCTACTATATTCATCTTTTCAAAAATTAAGATTGTACAATTAATTCCACACTTTCTTTGTTATCTAAAGCTTTATAAACCAAGTCTTTCAACTTGGTAAAAGCTTTTCTAGACATTAAACCTAAACCAGGTCCAGAAAGTTTAGTAACAGGAGCAATACAGCCACGCAATTCCTTTTGCGCATTATTGGCAGGATGTATCAAAATATACGTTCTATTCGGTACATCCACCAATTCTAAATGCCATTTGTATTTCGCACTATATCGCTTTCTTATAAAATATTTCCCTTCCGGAATACAGGAAATCCCACGCTCATTACGCTTCCACGGCAATTCAATCGTATAACTAATTAATTTGCCCTCACATTCCAATTTTCCATTCGTTCCTTCAGGGAAATAAGCTCTAGTTAAAAACAGTATCATACTGACCACTTAAAACTGATCACTGACCACTATTAAACGCCTCCGTCAACCGCAACAATCGATAACGGGTTAAAAGCGCCATTTTTCAACGGATACATTTGCCCATTAATTTGTTGGTAAAACTCCACACCAAGAGCCAAAACAAGTGGGTGAGTAGAGTTCGCAGTCACCGCATTACTCAAGTTAATTACAGCTGTTGCCGTAGCATCCCAAGGTAAAATCGCAGTTTCAGATGTAGCTACCACATAACTTTCTCCAGTAAAGTCAATTTCAGCACCTCCAGAAATCACCTTAAAGTGAGTAGTTCCACTAGGAGCAGCAATCATATTCGAAGGAATAAAAGAAGGAATCGATACATCCAATGTACCAGCCACACGATCAATTGCTGGAGTAAATGGAGCAAACAATGAAGTTCCTAATTTTCCACGAATATTAAATTCGAAACCAAGAACCAATTCAATCTCTCCATCAATTACATTACGTAATCCTCTATCACTCACAGCATCCATCTGGATAACTTTCACCATTTGTTGCGTCAAACGACTCACCATTCTACCATCAGCAGAATTTAACAACAATGGGCGTAAAGCTGTTCTCAAAAGCTTACCTGCTTTTCCAGCTCTACCAAATTCAGAACCGTTCTCACGTGTTCTTTGAAACGCAGGGTCACTAGCAATTCTACTTGCCTCAATTCCACCTTTTTCACGAGCTAAATGCCCATCCTGCGTTTTGTAAAAAGTAATATCCCCGATAGTACCTTTTAACTTAATTATGCCTTTCTGTCTAGCCATAACTTCAAAATTTTAGTTCAACATTCATTCACTTTCATAAATCATTCAAAACTCGGTTGCAACACTTTTTGAAATAATTACACTGCAAATTTCCCACACAAAACCCATCAAAAAACCACACCCCATACCAAATGTCCTAAATCGACACATTTGTCTTTAAACGTCCTAAAATGATATTAAACAAGAACTTCAACCAACGTTAAATGAAAAGATTAATTAAGTACCTTTAACCTATCTCAAAGCCAACTCAAAAGCAAGGTTAAAGTATGAATCAAATATCAAAACGAGTTTGTATCTATCCAAAGGACATACAACGCATTACAGGTAAAAGCTATCGTCAAAGCACAAGAATATTAAATGAAATAAGAAAGTCGCTTAGAAAGCCTAAAAACAGCCTTGTAAGTATAGAAGAGTTTTGTTTGCATACTGGCTTAAATATCGAACATGTTTTACCACTGATTGATTAGCAAAATCAACTTATTTAATTTTTAAACTGCTTAATAAAAGATATTTTATTATATTTGCATTATAAGAATTGTCTGAAAAAGGATGTTTTTTTGAGGTTTAAAATCGAGACCCAAGATTTTAATATTTGAAACAACTTTTAAAATATAGGCTTGAAGAAAGAGATACGAATCCCTCTTTCTCCGCAGGGTAAAACCGATTCAGAAATGAATCGGTTTTTTTTATGGGTTGGATTTAGGGTGTGAAAAATTGGTTCGCGGTTTGCGAACTCTTTTTATGATTGCTGTTTGTTCCTACTATGTACTCTTTATCTACCTAGTATGTGTGGGAAAGTTACGGGAGGGATTTACTTTATGTAACTTTTAATTTCGTCTTCCTCTAAACCCAAATATTCACAAAATTCTTTAATAGTAACGACTTGGTGTTTGGCTTTTCCAAAATGGTATTTAATGTCGTTAATAATGTTTCGCGATTGTCTTTCGCTTTTACCTGTAATAAACATCACGTCTGTTGTGTTGATGCAAATTCTCTTCATTTGTTTGGCTTAAAATTACTTTTGTTACTACTTTGTTAGGCTTCATAAATGAGTTTAGTTTTGATTTTTTTTTGGTTTTATTCTCAATGAGAACTTAGCTAAGATAAGCATTTTTTTTGTAGCAAAAAAGTGCAAATACGGAAGTTTTATACATTTTTATTCACAATCGGAAGTATTGGTTTTACTGGGGTTTAGGGGTTTTTTATCTTTGTGTATGTTTAATTTAAAACCACTTAAAAATGGCAAGAAACAGTAGTTTGTTTAAGATTGAAGGTACACTGGATAATGTGACTTTCTACAAGAGTGCTGATGGGTACTTTGTGCGCACCAAAGGGGGTGTTAGCAAAAACAGAATTATGAATGACCCAGCGTTTGTAAGAACAAGGGAAAATGGCAGTGAGTTTGGCAGAAGTGCTAGCTCTGGAAAGCTGTTGCGTGATGCTGTGAGTAGCTTTGTGTTTAAGGCGAAAGATAGTAAGTTATCGAGTCGCTTGATGAAGGTTATGTCGGATATTAAGAATCAAGACTTGGTTTCGGCAAGGGGTGAACGTANNTATTACTATTACGGATTTGAAACCGACTGAACAAATTCGTTTTCCAGAGGGTGCAACGCATTTTAGTTTGCAAAGTGGGTTTGTGAATTTGGATTTTGAAACGGGTGCTTCGGATATTACGTATAGTGCTGTTTCTAATCTTCCGATTGATGGGACTGTTTCAACGATTGCTTTGACTCCGAGTGGTGTGCCTGCTGGCGCTGGTTTAGAGTTTATGGTTTTGCTGATTGAGTTTTTTCAGGAGGTGAATGGGCAACAGTATGCTTTGAACAATGGGGCGTATAATGTGCTGAATATTGTTGAGGTGGTGTAGTTTTTTGTTGTCTTGATTTGATAAAACCAATCTAGTGTTCAAAAATGTATGGTTTTTCTCCCTGCCGGTGGTGGGGAGTTTTTTTTTGGTGGAACGCGGATGAAACGGGTTTGCTTTCGCAAAGCGCTGGTGGTTGAGGATTTTTTTATTACCTTTTGCCTTCGAGTGCCTCAGGCAACGGTTAGAGTAGTTCTAATGAAATACTGAATGAAATAAATAAGGATAGTTTTGTTGAAAAGGATGTGTTTTTGTTGATAACTTAAATTGGTTTTCAGGGAGTTGGGTTTTATTTTTGTGGTTATAGTTGATGCCTTGAAAGGTTATTTATTAATTAAACGCCACGATTTATGAAGTTGTTTCTTCCTACGGATTTGCCTTTGGATAGGCATTTACTAGAAAATCCTCCTTTTAAGGGATTTAGTAAAGATAAATTGGTTTATCTGATTCATTTGATTGTTTCTATTCCTCAGTATCGAAAGGATATTGATGTAATAGATGGTTTTGTTCCTTTGTCTTCGAAAGCACTTCAAGAGGCTATTACGGATTATAAACGTTATCTTACTTATGGTATTGATAGCGGTTTGTTGGCTTCAGATAATACTTATTTGAATGGTAAAAAATGTATAGGTTATAAACTTTTATACAAGACGACTGGTGGTTTGAAAGAGTACACAGTTTCGGATTATATTTTGAAGAAACATTATGGTAATCATATTATAGAACGAAAGAAGAGGATTCGTGGTTATGAGTTTTTGGAGCGCTGGTTTTCTAATGGACTTTCTATTGATCGTGAAGCTGCTTTGGCTTTTTTGAAAGAAGAATTGGAATTGAAAACGGGGCATTCTGATTTGCGAGATAGTAAACCGATATACAATCCTTTTGCGACTGCTTCTGATGGTTCGAAAGGAACTTATGAATTGCATTATAAAGACCCATTTCTTCAGTTTCAGCAAGGGAATTTGAGTTTGTTGAAAATGCAAGAGCAGCAGTTTTCTTGTACGATAAGTGAGAACGGTCGTTTTCATAGTGTTTTGACTAACATGCGCAGTGGGTTGCGTAATTTTTTGACTTTTAATGGGGAACGATTGGTTTCGATTGACGTTAAAAATAGTCAGCCTTATTTGATTAGTTTGTTGTTGCAATCTCATTTTTGGCGCGGTAAAAATTGGTTCAAAAATTCTGAAAAATCGACCTTTTTTGTTTCTGAAAGCAAAAAAAAGCCTCGATTTTATTCTATTATTAATTTAGAAGATTCTTCTTCAATTCATAATTTCAATTCAATAGTTATTGATTCATTAGCAATAAGCAAAGAGGTTTCTTACTTTATGTTATTAGAAATCTCTAATACCCTAGTAAATACAAGCTTTGACACGTACATAGAAAATGTTTTGAAAGGTGGTTTTTATGAAACTTTACAAGAGGCTTTTAAGGAGCAATTGGGTTACACCATTAAAGATAGAAAAGAGGTAAAATCGGCCGTTTTTCAATTGTTGTTTACGCCTAATCGTTTTTATGGACAAAAGCAGGCAGAACCCAAGCGGTTGTTTGCTCAAATTTACCCTGAGGTGTATGCGGTATTAAAAGCTATTAAAAAAGAAGATGCTACTCTTTTGCCTCGTTTGTTGCAACAAATAGAGAGCCATGTGATTTTGAAAGTAGTGGCTAAGCGTATGCAAAAGTTGCACCCAAAAGTTCCGATTTTTACAATTCATGATAGTATTGTGACAACCGCCTCGAACCAACTTTTAGTAGAACAAGTGATGCGTGATGCTTTTACCACTACTGTAGGTTTTATCCCTACATTAGCTACTGAGTTTTTAGACCCTGATAAGGCAGCCTGTTATTTACAAAAATTGAGAGCAAAAGCGCAACAGTTGAGTGCTTAAACTTTTTTTGTTCGTTTTACGGTTTTCCACATTTTTTTATCAATCCCTTTATTTACTTTCGCTAAGAAAGTTCCTACGTATTTTTACCTGGTTTCAAAATCAGGTATTTTTACGGGTT
>DNNO01000017.1 GCA_003497625.1 Flavobacterium sp.
TAATTTTATTTAGTGCAAATTTTTGTTTTTCATTTAGATTTCCTTTTTCAGTAAAATTGTCTTCGCCAGGAATGTAATCTATTAATTCATGTTTCGCTGCTTCTCTTAATGCCAATTCCGAATCTGATGAACAGGCGATAATTAATTCATCGGGAAATTCTCTTTTGAGTTTTTCAATATTTGACTTGGAATTTGGATGGTCGCATTTATTTGCCGCAATTATTAATGGTTTGCTTATTTTTCTAAGGCTATGAGCAAATTTTTTAACCTGTTCATTGTTCCATTGAGATGGTTTTATATTTGAGAAATCAATTTTGCGTAATACTTCTTTTACATCCCCTTCGTTGACTTTCAAACCAGAAAATTGTTTTGTAACTCCCTTAGCAAAATCCGTTTTTTCTACTTCGGCTGTTCGAGAAAAGCTTTTCCAAACCTTTATTAAAATATTAAAATACCATAAATCTAATTCTTCTTCAAGGAATTTTACATCTTCAACAGGATTTCTTTCTTTTCCTTCTGGGAGAATTTTGCCTTCAACATCGCTTGTTCCGCTCGCGTCGACGAGGTGAATAAAAACATCTGCGTTTCTTAAATCATCTAAGAATTGATTTCCTAAACCCTCACCTTTACTTGCTCCTTTTACTAAACCTGCAATATCTACGATATCAACTGTTGCCATTTGAACACGCTCTGGCTTAACCAATTCCTCTAAACGAGCAATACGCGGATCTGGAACGTTTACCACACCAATATTTGGCTCAATAGTACAAAACGGAAAGTTTGCACTTTGCGCTTTAGCGTTTGACAAACAATTAAATAAAGTTGATTTTCCAACATTTGGTAATCCTACAATTCCTGCTTTCATTATGAATGTATTTTTAAAAGTGTGCAAATATAGTTTAAAAGTTGGAAAGCCACAAAGTTTGAGCCCAAGCAAAATTAACTTTAAAGCACTGAAGCTGAATAATAATAAAAGTGGAAAATATATAACATTATCAATTTCAGATGTAACACAAGTGAGAAGAAGAAATTTATCTTTATAACTTATTAATTTTTAACATTATACATTATGAAATCAATCCTATTTGGAATTTTATTTATATGCGCAACAGGCACTATAAACAGTCAGAACAAAAACGTAAAAGACGAAACGAAAACTACTACTACAACAGTTGTAGACTCTAAAGGCGAAAAAACGTATGTAAAAAAAGAAAACACTCGTGAAGTTCAAAACATAGAATTAAAAGAACAGGATCCAAAAAACATTAACATGGATATGAAAGATTCACCTGTTATAGTTAAAACCACCACCACAATAACAAATCCTGATGGTTCTACTAGAACGGTTGACATTGATCGCTCATCTTATTACTTATTGAATGGAAGAAAATACAATGTTTCTTTAGATAGCAAAGGATACCGAATTTTATCTGAAGATAAAAAAGAACAAGCCTTTTTAAGAAAAACATCAACTAATAGTTTTATTTATCGCAATAAAAACAAAATTGCAATTGGCTATTTTGATATAGAAGGAAATCTAATTTTAGAAACTTATGATCCAAAAACCGATACTGTTTCTTATGAAAAATATAATGTAAGTAAATAAATTTAAAGTTTTTACTTCAAAAAAGTCCTAGAGAAATTTAGGGCTTTTTTTATTCTTCGGTTTCATCTTTATCAGATTCATCACCTTTAGACAACCTTTCAATTATCATTTTTTCTTCATCTGTTGATACGAAACCCGATTCTACATCCCAATAATTGGTGAAAAATGAAGTCTTTTTATTAATTAACGATTTGTCTTTGAAAACATTTTTATCACTATATTCAAACATCTTTTTATCAAAATCAGTGATTACCATATGATTTTTAACTTCAATTCTTCTCGATTTCTTTTTATAGTATTTTTCAAAACCAATTACTTCTTTCGAATTCGCTAAATAATAGAAATCTCCTTCTAACCGAAATGTATTTTTAAACTCTAATTTATACACTTTTCTACTTGCAAACATACTTTCTTTATAAGCCAAAAGTCGGTCTGGAGTCACATAAGAGCTCACTTCTAAAATTACTTTTTTATTACTATCGTACACTACTAAAAAATCAGATAGTATTCCTTTAGATTCAGCAAATGGAACAATTTTGATTACCAAATAATCTTCATTCGATGGATAGGTTTTTACTGAAAAATCATAAATCTTCTTAGCTTTTGAATCCAATACTTCGTCTAAATATTTAAACTGATAATAATTTTCAATGATGTTATTTAAATCATAACCTAAAATATTAGGATCAATATCACCATCCAAAACACCTATTGCTCTGTTTTGTTCGATTAAAATATCAGTTTTAATACTTTTCGAATTGCCTAAAATTTGAAAATTAATTAATCCGTCATTAAAAAAAACAATTTGATTGTCTCGCTTGTAAAACTCATGTAAATACACTTTCAAATTAACCGGAATTGTCATTTTGTTTCGCGAATTTTCAATTAAACGCTTTAAAATTTCTTGCGGATGATCTTTAGTAATGATATATTCTTCCAATTGCTGTGTATTAGGTTCCATATACACCACATTTTCCTTTTTGTTTAATGTAGAAAATTTTACAACAATCGTTTTATAAGTGGAGTGAACTAATTCTAAATCAGAAGATCTGGTGAGGCTAACTATTGCTTTTCCTTCTTTATTAGTCAAAAAACCTTGACGCGTTTTGAGAGCTGTTATGGTTACTTCATCAATAGGCAAATCGGTATCGAAATCTTTTACAATTACCGTAAATTCAAGGTTTTGCGAAAAGACTATAGTAGTGAAAAAACATAATAAAAAAGTAAGTTTTTTTATCATAAATTTCAGATTATCAATCAAATATAGCAAAAAAATAATTATAAAACTCTTATTTAGTGAAGTTTCTAAAGCTTTTAAAAACAAAAAAGAGAACCTTCAAATGAAAATTCTCTTTTTATATTACTTGAAAATTATTTATTCGTTATGTAAAAACGATTGTCTGTTCAACAAAGTTTCTTCGCTTTCCACATGATTATCATCTGGCACACAACAATCAACTGGACAAACGGCAGCACATTGTGGCTCTTCATGAAAACCTTTACATTCTGTACATTTTCCAGGAACAATGTAATAAATATCATCTGAAATTGGTGTTTGAGCAGCATCTGAATCCACTTCTGTTCCATCAGGTAAAATTACTTTACCACTTAATTTTGTACCATCTTTCCATCTCCAATCATCAGCACCTTCATAAATTGCTGTATTCGGACATTCTGGCTCGCAGGCCCCGCAGTTGATACATTCGTCTGTTATTATAATTGCCATGTTTGCTTTTGTATTTAGAAATTAGAATTCAGAAAAACTTGATATTCTAATATAATGATTAATTTTGCGCTACAAAAATACAATGTAAACCAAATATAAACAAGTTACAAATGTTACAAATTGAAATAAAATCGAGTTTTGTTGAATTAGGGAATTTCTTACGTCAATTTTCTGAAGAAGGAAACGTTAAAGCGGCATCGGTTTTACAAAACGATTTGTTCTTTGATGACTTTGCTTCTTTAATAACACTTTCGCAGTCTCATAATGGTTGGTTCACACCTGAGCAAGTACAATTTAGTGTTCAATCTTGGGCGAAAGCCTTAACGGAAGACAACCTAAATCAGTGGCTTTCTAACTATGATTTCTCAAAAATTGAAACCAAAAAAGTAGGATTGGTTTTAGCCGGAAATATTCCGTTAGTGGGTTTTCATGATTTTCTTTCGGTATTGATTTCGGGGCATAATGTATTGGTAAAAACTTCATCTAATGACCAACACTTATTAAAATTTTTAGCGAAATATTTAATTTCGATTCAACCTGAACTTAACTCAAAAATAACGTTTGTTGAAGGAAAATTAGAAGGTTTTGATGCCGTAATTGCCACTGGAAGCAACAATACAGCTCGCTATTTTGAATATTATTTCAAAGACAAACCGAGTATCATTCGTAAAAATAGAAATTCAGTTGCTGTTTTAGACGGAACTGAAACTTTTGAAGAATTAGTAGGTTTAGGCGAAGATATTTTTAGATATTTTGGTTTAGGATGTCGCAATGTTTCCAAACTTTTTGTTCCAAAAGGCTATAATTTTGATAATTTCTTTAAAGCAATGTACGAATATCGTGATGTGATTCAATATGAAAAATATGCGAACAATTACGATTACAACAAAGCGGTTTTCTTGATGAGTAATTTCCAATTATTGGATAACGAGTTTTTAACGATTAAAGAAGATTCGAGTTACGCCTCACCAATTTCTTCGGTGTTTTATGAATTCTATGAAAATTTAGAAGAAATCACGACACGATTGAATGCTGATGCAGAACAAATTCAATGCGTGGTTTCGAAAAATTTAATTCCAAATTCAGTTGCTTTCGGACAAACGCAACAACCAAGACTTTGGGATTATGCGGATAATGTGGATACTTTGGCGTTTTTAAATAATTTGTAATATGAAAATTTCAAAAATCATCAAAATTCAAAAAGAGAAGGAAATACACAAACACGAACCCAATTTTAATTTGGAAGCAAAAGTGAATTCAAATCGAAAAACTTTAAAAAAGAAGAAATAAAATTGCGAAAACGTTTTTGTTAATAACATCTCATAATTATTGTAGTATTTAGTCCTATTTTTTATTTAAGAATTCCGAAATTTGACCTTTAAATAAATAACTACAACTACAATGAAAAAACACAACTACAGTGCAGGTCCATGTATACTTCCGCAAGAAGTATTCGAAAAATCAGCACAAGCTATTTTAGATTTCAACAACTCAGGATTATCTATTTTAGAAATTTCACACCGCAGTAAAGATTTCGTAGCCGTTATGGAAGAAGCTAGAGCTTTAGTTTTAGAGCTTTTAAACTTGGAAGGCAAAGGATACGAAGTATTATTTTTAGGAGGTGGAGCCAGTTTAGAATTTTTAATGGTGCCTTACAACTTAATGAAAGTTGACGGAAAAGCCGCTTATTTAGACACTGGAACTTGGGCAAGTGGTGCTATTAAAGAAGCGAAACATTTTGGAGAAACCGTAGTTGTAGCTTCATCAAAACCAGAAAATTACAATCATATTCCAAAAGGTTATACTATACCATCAGATGCAGATTATTTTCACTGCACGAGCAACAATACTATTTTTGGAACCCAAATGAAATCATTTCCTGAAGTAAATATTCCTTTAGTTTGTGATATGAGTTCTGATATTTTTTCTCGTGTTTTAGATTTTTCAAAATTTGATTTAATCTATGCTGGAGCTCAAAAAAATATGGGACCAGCAGGTGCAACATTAGTAGTTGTTAAAAAAGAAATCTTAGGAAAAACTGGAAGAACTATTCCTAGTATGTTAGATTACCAACAACACATCGACAAAGAAAGCATGTACAATACGCCTCCAGTATTTCCAATTTATGCGTCACTTTTAACGTTACAATGGTTGAAAAAATTAGGTGGAATTGCAGCAATTGAAAAAATCAACGAAGCAAAAGCTAATTTACTTTATACTGAAATCGATAGAAATCCATTATTCAAAGGAGCAGCAGTCAAAGAAGACAGAAGTAACATGAACGTAACTTTCTTATTAAATGATGAAGCACATCAAGAAAAATTTGATGCTATGTGGAAAGCGGCTGGAATTTCAGGTTTACCTGGACATCGTTCAGTTGGTGGTTATCGTGCTTCTATGTACAATGCGCTTCCATTAGAAAGCGTTCAGGTTTTAGTAGATGTAATGCAAGAATTAGAAAATAAATTATAATTAATATGAGGATGAGATTGCTTCGTTCCTCGCAATGACAAAAAAAATGAAAGTTTTAGCAAACGACGGAATTTCAAAAAGTGGTATCAAAGCTTTAGAAAAAGGAGGTTTTGAAGTAATTACTACAAAAGTGGCTCAAGAACAAGTTGCCAACTATATTAACACACACGATGTAAAAGTAATATTGGTTCGTAGTGCTACAAAAGTTCGTAAAGATATTATTGATGCTTGTCCAGGATTAAAAATTATTGGTCGTGGCGGTGTTGGAATGGATAACATTGATGTAGCTTATGCTCGTGAAAAAGGTTTACATGTAATCAATACGCCAGCTTCATCTTCTGAAAGTGTTGCCGAATTGGTTTTTGCACATTTATTTACAGGTGTTCGTTTTTTACACGATGCCAACAGAAATATGCCATTAGAAGGTGATACCAATTTTGACGGATTGAAAAAAGCCTACGCCAACGGAATCGAACTTCGCGGTAAAACGTTGGGAATTATTGGTTTTGGTCGTATTGGTCAAGCCGTTGCAAAAATGGCTTTAGGATTAGGAATGAAAGTTATAGCTGCCGATAAATATGTTAATGAAGCGGTAATTCGAGTGGATTTCTACAACGGACAATTTATTAATGTTGAGATTGTTACCGAATCTTTAGAAGACGTTATTAAACATTCAGATTTTATTACGTTACACGTTCCAGCACAAGATGGCTATGTAATTGATAAAGAAGAATTTCAATTAATGAAAGACAATGTAGGAATCGTAAATTGTGCTCGTGGTGGTGTAATTAATGAAGTGGCTTTAATTGAAGCTTTGGATGAAGGAAAAGTATTGTTTGCTGGTTTAGATGTTTTTGAAAAAGAACCTACACCAGAAATTCAAATTTTAATGCATCCGAAAATTTCGTTAACCCCTCATATTGGTGCCGCTACAGAAGAAGCACAAGATAGAATTGGCACAGAACTTGCAGAGCAGATTATCAGTTTATTGAAAAATAACTAAAATTTTATTATCTTTAACTGAACAAAAACTATAAAAATTATGTTTGATCAACTCTCAGAATTAGTAAAACAATTTGGTGGCGAAGCTGTCGTAAACAATCCAGCAGTGCCTAATGAACAAAATGATGCCGTAATGCAAGAAGCCGGAGGTTCTATCCTTTCGGGTTTACAAGATATGGTAGCTAGTGGAAACATTAACGATTTAACAGGAATGATAACTGGAAAAACTCCAATTGATGGTAACAACCCAGTTGTAAAACAATTGACTGAAAAAGTTACTGGAAACTTAGGTGAAAAATTTGGTTTATCTTCTGATGCAGCAGGAAGCGTTGCTGGTGGATTGATTCCGCAAATTTTAGGAGGATTAGTTAACAAAGCTAAAGATCCAAACCAACCTGGATTTAACATGAACGACTTAGTAAGTGCTATTTCTGGTGGTCAAGGTGGCGGCGGATTAATGGATGCTGTTACTAAATACGGCGGTCAATTTGGTTTAGACCAAAATAACGACGGAAAAGTTGATATGGGTGATGCAATGTCTGCCGTTACAAAAAAAGGAGGATTAGGTGGTCTTTTAGGAAAATTGTTCGGAAAGTAAAATCTTTCATATAAAAGTTAAAAGCATCGGCAAAGTCGGTGCTTTTTTTTATCTTTATACTTTCAAAATTCATGAGCTATGAAACGTATCTTTTTACTTTTAACTGCTTTATTTTTTATCCTGATAGCTTGTACAGCTTCTCAGGACAAAAAAAGTTTTGATGATAAACCAAAACTAGAAAGCGACACTATTCGTATATCAAATGAAAAATTAGAATATGAAGTTTTAATTTTTGATGTTGGATTTTCATCTTGGTTTAATAGTTTTGCAAAACCGAGAAACTACTATTCTCAATCCTATTTAGAGTCGAGAAATAGAGTTTGGGTCTTGGAATGGAATAGAAGAGCTATGTTGTCTTCCCAGTACAATCCAAATTTATATGAAATGTCAATTAATTATGAACAAAATATTGATTATGGATATGAAGTAAATTATATGCTATATAATTATTTAGTTTACTTTCAACTCAAAAATAATCAAAAATTAGGAGGTTTTACTCCAAGAATTTAATTTTATGAACAAACTAAAAGAACGTTGGAATGTAACTTCAAATTGGCAATTAGTAATTATTTTTATAGTATTTGCTATTACTGGTTCAACCGCAGCCTATTTATCTAAACCTGTAACTTCTGCGTTAGGAATTACAAAAGAAAATTTATCACTTTGGTTGTATTGGCCTTTTAGATTATTAATTATTTTCCCTGTTTATCAAGTAATGTTAGTTATCATTGGAGCTATATTTGGACAGTTCGCTTTCTTTTGGGAATTTGAGAAGAAAATGCTCGATCGTATGAAATTAGGATTCATCGGAAAATATGTCGATTCTAAAATAAAAAAATAAAAGACCGACTAAAAGTCGGCCTTTCTTATTACAAAGGAATATTTCCGTGTTTTCGTTTTGGCGAATCAACTGTTTTATTTTCTAACATACTAAACGCTTTCATTAGTTTTCTGCGGGTATCTCTTGGTAAAATTACCTCATCGATAAATCCTCGTTGTGCTGCTGTGTATGGATTAGCAAATAACTCTGCATATTCTGCTTCTTTTTCTGCTAATTTAGCTACTGGATCAGCGGCTTCGCTAATTTCTTTTTTGAAGATAATTTCCGAAGCTCCTTTTGCTCCCATTACGGCAATTTCAGCACTTGGCCATGCAAAATTCATATCAGCTCCAATGTGTTTTGAATTCATTACGTCATAAGCACCACCATACGCTTTACGAGTAATTACCGTAACTCTTGGCACGGTAGCTTCACTAAATGCGTATAATAATTTTGCTCCATGCGTGATGATTCCGTTCCATTCTTGGTCAGTTCCTGGTAAGAAACCTGGTACGTCTTCTAACACTAATAAAGGAATATTGAAACAATCACAAAAACGAACAAATCGAGCTGCTTTAATTGAACTGTTCACATCTAAACAACCTGCTAAAACCATAGGTTGGTTGGCAACAATTCCGATACTTCTTCCTCCTAAACGAGCAAAACCAACAATAATATTTTCAGCAAAATCTTTATGAATTTCGAAAAACGAATCTTCATCTATAATTCCACCAATTACTTCGTGCATATCGTATGGTTTGTTAGCGCTATCAGGCACAAGCGTATCTAGTTTTTCACGAACCTCATCTCCTACTACATAAGGTAGTTTTGGTGTTGTTTCTCTATTATTTTGAGGCACATAGCTCAACAATCTTTTAATATCTTCCAAACATTCGATTCCGTTTGGTGAAGTAATATGACAAACCCCAGATTTTGATGCATGAGTTGCAGCTCCACCTAACTCTTCTGAAGTTACTTCTTCATTGGTAACGGTTTTTACAACGTTTGGTCCGGTTACGAACATATAACTATTGCCTTCCACCATCATAGTAAAATCGGTCATTGCTGGAGAATATACTGCTCCACCTGCACATGGTCCCATAATAGCTGAAATTTGAGGAATAACTCCAGACGCCTGAACATTTCTGTAGAAAATATCTGCATATCCACCTAAAGAACGCACTCCCTCTTGAATACGAGCACCACCTGAATCGTTTAATCCAATCATTGGAGCACCGCTACGAAGCGCCATATCCATTACTTTACAGATTTTTTCTGCATGGGTTTCTGATAACGAACCTCCAAAAACCGTGAAATCTTGTGCAAAAACATACACTAATCTTCCATCGATAGTTCCATAACCAGTAACAACTCCGTCACCGTAATAAACTTCTTTTTCCATTCCGAAATCGGTTGTACGGTGTGTAACCAACATACCAATTTCTTCAAAAGAACCTTCATCTAAAAGGTATTCAACACGTTCTCTTGCCGTTAATTTCTTTTTAGCATGATGCGACGCTATTCTTTTTTCGCCTCCACCTAATTTGGCTAAAGCTATTTTATCGTTTAATACTTTAATTTTATCTTCCATTTTGTTTCAATGAGTCAATTAGACAATTTGCCAATTAGTTAGGCAATCTTAACACTTTTTGATCTTCAACGTATTGTTGAAACGCAATCATAGCTGCAATTTCGGCTTCGGTATCTAATTTTGATTTTAATTTTTCAGCATCGTAATACGCTTTCACAAATCCTGTATCGAAATCTCCTGAACGGAATGCTTCATGCTCCATTACAAATTTCCCGAATGGTAATGTTGTTGCAACTCCTTCAACCAAATAGTTATCAATTGCTTTAATCATCAATTCAATCGATTCTTCACGAGTATTTCCGTATGTAATCAATTTTGAAAGCATTGGATCGTAGTAAATTGGCACGTCCATTCCTTCTTCAATTCCGTTATCCACACGGATTCCTTCACCTTCTGGTAATTTATAAGTACTTAAGAAACCAACGTTTGGTAAGAAATCATTCATTGGATCTTCCGCATACACACGAAGTTCCATTGCGTGACCTTTAATTTGTAAATCTTCTTGTTTCATTGGTAACGCTTCGCCACGCGCTACACGAATTTGCAATTCCACTAAATCCAATCCTGAAATTAATTCTGAAACTGGGTGTTCTACTTGTAAACGCGTATTCATTTCTAAGAAATAGAAATTATGTTCACCGTCCATCAAAAACTCAACAGTTCCTGCTCCTAAGTAATCACAAGCTTTTGCTACTTTAACTGCAGCCTCACCCATTTCTTTACGTTTTTCTGGAGTCAAAATTGCTGAAGGCGCTTCTTCTACTACTTTTTGATGACGACGTTGGATACTACATTCTCTTTCGAAAACATAGACAATATTTCCATGACTATCCGCCATTACTTGAATTTCGATGTGACGTGGTTTCGTAACATATTTTTCAATGAAAACCGAACCGTCTCCAAAAGCATTGGTAGCTTCTGAAATTGCTCTATCCATTTGAGAAACAAAATCTTCTGCTTTTTCAACCACACGCATTCCTTTTCCTCCACCACCAGCTGAAGCTTTGATTAGAATTGGAAACCCAATTTCTGTAGCAATTTTCTTAGCCGCTTCGATATCGGTGATAGCATCTTCAGTTCCTGGAACCATTGGAATTCCGTAAGCTTTAACAGCGTCTTTTGCTGCTAATTTACTTCCCATCATTTCAATTGCTTTCGATTTTGGTCCGATGAAAATGATATTATTTTTTTCACAAGCTTCTGCGAAAGTTGAATTTTCACTTAAAAATCCGTAACCTGGATGCACCGCATCAACACCTAATTCTTTACAAACTTCGATGATTTTATCACCACGTAAATACGATTGACTCGAAGCTGCTTCTCCAATTAAAACCGCTTCATCAGCATATTTTACATGCAAGGCATTTCTATCTGCAGATGAGTAAACGGCTACTGTTTTGATTCCCATTTTTTTCGCAGTTTTCATTACTCTGATAGCAATTTCACCACGATTGGCAACTAATATTTTTTTAATTTCTTTCATGTTATTCGAATTCAATTAACAATTGTCCTTTGTCTACAGCGTTTCCTTTTTCAACGGCAATAGATTTGATAACTCCGTCTCTTGGTGAAAGGAAACAGTTTTCCATTTTCATGGCTTCTAAAATCAATAAAGGATCGTTTTCTTTAACTTCTTGTCCAACCGAAACGTTGATTTCTAAAATCAAACCAGGCATTGGCGCTTTGATAGCGTTAACCACTTTTGTTCTTCCGCGCTCAATTCCCATACTTTTGATTAATTCATCTAAAGCATCCGAAATAGCTACTTCGTAAGTATTGTTGTTAACTTTAACGGTATATTTTTTGGAAAGAAAATCTGCCGAAATTATTTCAGCTTTGTAAGGTTTGTTGTCCTTTAGTACATGAAACTTCGAATTTTCTACTTTAACAGCATCCAATTTTTGAAGGTCGTTTTCAGTAACTTCAAACGAAGCGGAATTATTTACTAAAAGTTTATAATTTGTGCTCATATGAGATTATTTTTAGTGGACGTAAACTTACAAAAAGAAAACGTTTTCTAAACTGATAATTCTCATAAATTTGGAAAATAAGTATAGTTATTCGCTTTTCATGTATAATTTAATTACAGCGTATAATTTCTCCTTTTCAATTGGTTTTGAAATAAAATCGGTAAAACCTAACTCTTTAATTTTATTAATTTCGTCTTCAAAAGTATAAGACGTTTGGGCAATTATTGGAATGGTTGGATTAAACTTTCTGATTTCGGTGAAAGCTTCATAACCATTAAGATTTGGCATTTTTATATCCATTAAAACCAAATCGATTTCTGCAATTGTTTTGCATAACTCAACCGCTTCTGCACCATCTTTTGCACGAATGATTTTAAAATTAAAACTTTTCACAATTTTCTCAATGAGTAAAAAATTAATATTATCGTCTTCTGCAATTAAAATAATTTCTTCTTTTCCTAAATCTAATGGAAGCTTATTTTGAGCAACAAAATTATTTTCAAAAACGGCATCATCTGAAAAATGTAATGGAATTGAAAAATAAAAAGTAGAACCAATTCCTTCTTGCGAATTAAAATCAATTTTACCTTCTAACATTTCCACGTATGCTTTTGAAATTGCCAAACCTAAGCCAAGTCCTTCATTAGCAGAAATTCCTTTAGCATTAATTTTACTAAATCGCTTGAAAATATTTTCCTGAAACGCAATTGGAATTCCAATTCCCGAATCTTTGATGCTGAAGGTTATTTTTTTAGTATTCTCATCTATTGAATAATCAAGAATAATAAAACCTTCTTCAGTAAATTTATAAGCATTATTAAGTAAATTAGTGATGACTTCGCCTAATTTTACCTTATCGGAAATGATGTTTTTATCAAGTTTATTTTCTGGCTTGTTTAATTTGAAAACAACTTTTTCATTGCTGTATAATTTTTCGTAAGACATGAAAATTTGTTGAACAAATTCGTCTAAATCAAAAACCTGTAAATTTGGTTTAATAAGTTGAGAATCAATTTTAGACATTTCAACCAAATCGTCAATTATTTCCAATAAATTTTTACCACTTTGTTGAATAACTTTGATGTATTCTTCTCTATCTGTTTCAGTCAAATCTGAATTTGTAAGCAAATCTGAAAAACCTAAAATAGCATTCATAGGCGTTCTGATTTCATGCGATAAATTCATTAAAAATGCTGATTTTAATTTATCACTTTCTTCCGCTTTATTTTTAGCAATTTCGAGTTCTCTGGCTTTGATTTGATTTTCTTCGAATAATTTTCCGATGTATCTAAATTCGCCTCTAATATTTTTTAAAGACTGAATAGAACTTTGGTCACCCGTTTTTAAAATCTTTTTTATGAAACTTAATGGAAGTCGCGACCATTTATTAGCATAATAATAATAAATCGCCCAAGAAATAATAATAGCAATGGTAATAACAATTAAAATGAATTTTGTAATCCAAAAATCAATATTATAAGCTCTTTTATATAGAAGTTGTTGAATGGTATTGTTCTTATAATCTTTTAAAGGAATCGTAAAAAAAACGGCTTTTGTATTAACAACTGGTGGCTTATAAAACTCAATATTTGATGTACTTATTTTTTCAAAATTGGCAAAATATTCATTATCTAATAATCGCACCATGAAGAAACAGCCCGATGGTTTTGTTTTGTTTTTATAAGGATCATCTGACGGATGAATTGTGGCACCATAAACTTCAACTACGCCTTCTGGAATTTTTAAATAAAACTTGTCTGATTTTTTTGTCAATAATTTTGTAATTGCTTCTTGAGGAATAAACTCAAGTGTTTTAATTTTTGGAGTTGAAACTTTCGTTATAAAATCTCCTTTCGTATCATAAACACAAAGATATTCTACCTTATAAGTATCTAAAATAATAGCAATAGAGGTATTGAACCATTTCAGATCATTTGTCTTCATAAAATCAACAAATTCATCCCAATAAGTAACATCCGCAGCTAAAGAAGTGAAATTTTCGGAGTTTAATTTTAGTAATGAATTGATTTCGTTTTTGTAAATTTTATTACTTGAATCATAAATGTTCTTTTCTTGAACTTTCATGTAATAATAGAGAGAACCCACTAAAACTAATAGTCCAAAAGACATAAGAGAAAGCAAGCTTATCACTTTTGCATAGGTAGAGTCAATATTTTTAGAGAAAAAAAACTTCATACCAACATTTATTAGATGTTAAATTTATACTTTTTTTTCAATAAAAGTCAAATAATACCGATAAAATAATCTTATTTTAATATGAAAATTACAAAACCAATAAAGAAGAATTTCTCAAAGTTTGAATTGGTTTACTGTACCAAAACAATTCGAAATCATCAAATTGTTCTTCAAAATCTGATTTCAATTGCGAAAAAGTGATTTTATTTTCAGAATAAATCGAAATTTTTTCTAAGGTTGCAACCAACCATTTTCCTTCTTCTGCATTTAGAGAAATATCATAAGTTTGGGTTTTATTATGAAACGTTAATTTCATCATTTCCCATGAATTTCCTTTTTTTGATTTTGTAAAGATTTCTGTTTGAGGATTTCCTCTTATCCAAACGATTTTAGCATTGGGTTTCGTGTTGAAATTTTGTTCTTTTTCTAAACAATTATAAATAAAGTCAGTTGGGATTTTTGTTTTTGGAATTTTGAAATCGAACCAATCTTGTAAATCATAATCGAAACAGATTCCGTGCATGTAATTGAATAACGATTTCTTTAATCCGAAGCTAAACTTATCATGATTGATTCCGGTTTTATCTTTAAAATTGATGTCGTTATTAGCAAACGTAATTTCATTTTGTTTTGGAATTACTCCGAATTCTTCTGGAAACATTCCCACAGGAGAATGCGCTGTCATCGCAAATTGATGCCAAAATCCACTTTGTAAAACGCCCAATTCAAACAATTGACGCACCATTTCTAAACTATCAACGGTTTCTTGAATGGTTTGTGTTGGATAACCGTACATCAAATACGCATGCACCATTATTCCCGATTCGGTGAAATTTCGAGTAACTTGTGCTACTTGTTCAACGGTTACTCCTTTTTTAATTAGTTCTAAAAGTCGGTCCGAAGCTACTTCTAATCCACCAGAAACTGCAATACAACCTGATTCTTTTAACAACAAGCATAAATCAGCTGTAAAACTTTTTTCAAAACGAATGTTTGTCCACCAAGTGACAACTAATTTTCGTTTGATGATTTCCAAAGCTACTTCTCGCATTAAAGCTGGTGGTGCTGCTTCATCTACAAAATGGAATCCGTTTTCACCTGTTTGAGCGATTAATTCTTCCATTCGATCGACCAAAATTTTGGCTGCAATAGGCTCGTACAACTTAATGTAATCTAAAGAAATATCGCAAAACGTACATTTTCCCCAATAACAACCGTGTGCCATGGTCAGTTTATTCCAACGACCATCGCTCCACAAACTGTGCATGGGATTAGCAATTTCGATAACCGAAATGTATTTATCTAACAACAAATCAGAATAATCTGGTGTACCAACTTCTGATTGTTTGTAATCGTTACGTATAGTGTTGTTTTTATAAACGACTTGGTTGTTTTCTAAAAGGAAAGTGCGTTTTAAAGACATCTCGACTTCGCTCGATGTGACAAAACCGTACAACAATTCAACAGGTAATTCTCCGTCATCTAACGTGATAAAATCGAAGAATTCAAAAACTCTTTTATCTTTTAATTCGCGAAGTTCAGTGTTTGGAAAACCCCCACCCATTGATAATTTTATGTTGGAATAATTGGCTTTTATAAACTGAGCACAACGAAAAGCACTGTATAAATTACCAGGAAATGGAACTGAAATTAAAACCAATTTTGGTTGTACTTCTTCAATTCTTTCTTTAAGGATTTTAATTGTGATTTCGTCTATGAAAGTTAATTCGTTTTGTAAATGATTATAAAGCTCATCAAACGAATTGGCACTTCTCCCTAAACGTTCTGCATAGCGACTAAATCCGAAATTTTCATCGATACATTCTACGATGAAATCGGATAAATCTTCTAAATATAAAGTCGCTAAATGCTTGGCTTTGTCTTGCATTCCCATCGAACCAAAGGCAAATTCCATGTCATCTAATTGGGCAAAACGAGAAGCCTCTGGTAAGAAATTCCCTGAACAAATTTGTCTAGCCAATGAAGGATTTTTTCCTTGAAGAAAAGCGATAACGGAATCAATTGTTTTTATGTAATCATCTTTTAGAGTATAAATTCTTTGCGAATTTGGTTCACATTCTTGAAACTTGAAACTTGAAACTTGAAACAAATTTTCTAAACCTTCTTTTGAAAACAATTCTAAAATCACTTCGATACCTAAATCCATTTGGAAAGCCGAAATGTTTTTGGTGTTCAAAAAACCTTTGATATAAGCCGTTGCTGGATACGGTGTATTCAGTTGGGTAAAAGGCGGAGTGATTAGGAGGATGTTTTTCAATGCAAATATTTTGAGCAAAAATAAGGCTTTTTATCAAATCCTAAGAGCTTGTTAAAGGCAATTTAGAAATATAAAATTTTAGTACTTTAGCAGAAAAATAATTGCTAAAATGCCAAACGACTATATTACGTATCAAAATTCGGGATATTTTTCAAAACTAATCGTAGATTATTTAGACCAAAAGTCTGAATTAAAGTCGTTATACAATAGGTTTCCAACAGTAGAAAACTTTAAACTTCAAATTGAGGAAAAAAGTAAAAATTTTCCAATTGAAAATCGTGAAATCTTAGCAAAAGCATTAACAAATCAATATCAAAAGTTTGAAATTTCAGAAGCTACTTCTAATAATATTGAACTTTTAAAAAAATCAAATACTTACACTATTACAACAGGCCATCAACTAAATTTATTTACTGGTCCATTATATTTTCTCTACAAAATTATTTCGGTTATTAATTTAACGAAAGAATTAAAGAATACCTACCCAGAAAATAATTTTGTTCCTATTTATTGGATGGCGACTGAGGATCATGATTTTGATGAAATTAATTTTTTCAATTTCAAAGGCAAGAAAATCCAATGGAAGAGAGAGAGTAATGGTCCAGTTGGAAGATTAAATACTTCAGGACTTGAGTTAGTTTTTGAGCAATTTTCTACCGAATTAGGGCTAGGAAATAACGCCAATTACCTTCGTGAACTATTTAAAAAATCCTATTTGGAGCATGATAATTTAGCCGATGCAACTCGCTATTTGGCAAATGAATTATTCAAAAAAGAAGGCTTAGTTATCCTTGATGGAGACGATTCTGAACTAAAAAAACTATTTATTCCTTTCGCTAAAAATGAACTATTACATCAAACTTCATTTAAAAAGGTAAATGAAACACTTCCGTTATTAAAAGAATATAATGTTCAGGTAAATCCGAGAGAAATTAATCTGTTCTATATTCAAGATAATTTAAGAGAACGCATCGTTTTTGAAAACGGAAATTATAAAATCAACAATACACTATTATCATTTTCAGAAAGTGAAATTCTGACAGAATTAGAGAAAAATCCTGAAAATTTTAGTCCCAATGTAATTTTACGACCGTTGTACCAAGAGGTTATTTTACCAAACCTTTGTTATATCGGCGGTGGAGGTGAATTAGCGTACTGGTTAGAACTAAAATCAAATTTTGAAGCAAACACTATTACCTTTCCAATTTTATTGCTTAGAAACTCTGCTTTAATTGCTACAAAAAAGCAAGTTGAAAAAATAGAAAGATTAAATCTGAATTGGGCAGATGTTTTTCAAAACCAACAAATATTAATCAACGAGAAAACCAAAACAATATCCGAATTTACAATTGATTTCAGCGAACAAAAAGAATTTCTAAAAAATCAATTCAAAGCTTTAAATGAAATTGCAAATAAAACTGACAAGTCATTTTTAGGAGCTGTAAAAGCACAAGAAGTAAAACAATTAAAAGGACTAGATACATTAGAAAAGAAATTACTCAAAGCAGAAAAAAGAATTCATACTGAAAAATTAGAACGAATTGTTAAAATTCAAAATGAATTATTTCCAAATCAAACTTTACAAGAAAGAAAATCAAATTTCGCGGATTTTTACGACGAAGCAAATGAATTTGAAGCTTTTTTCTCACTTTTAAACTCTCATTTACAACCTCTAAAACAAAATTTCAACATTGTTATTATTTAAAAATATCGACTAAAAACACTTTTATTCGATAAAAAACAATATATTTAATTTTTTAACATTAAATTAAGGTAAAAACTCAATTTTATAACAATTTTACTTTTTAATGTTACATTATTACTATATTTGCACACCTAAATTAATAACAAATCTTATGAAAAAAATTACATTTTATTCTACATTATTAATTACCCTTTTATCATTATTTGCATTTAAAAACAGTCTTATTGACACTGACTTAATCAAAATTCAAGGTGGAACTTTTAAAATGGGTTCAAAAGATTCTGATGGTTTAGCAGATGTTGATGAACAAAAAGAACATACCGTTAATCTTAATACATTTGAAATTAGCAAATTTGAAGTAACCGTTTGGGAATGGAAACAATTCATCAAAGCTAACAAAATGAAAATGCCAGTTAAACCAACTTGGGGATGGCAAGATAATTATCCAGTAAACGGCGTAACTTGGAACGAAGCGATTGCTTACTGTAACTGGTTAAGCAAAAAAGAAAAACTTCAACCAGTTTATTCTAAAAAAGGACCAAACTTTATTTGCAACTTTAAAGCCAATGGATATAGATTACCAACAGAGGCTGAATGGGAATTTGCTGCAAAAGGGGGAGCTTCATCAAAATCCTTTAAGTACAGCGGAAGTAATAATTTAGATGATATTGCTTGGCACAAAGGAAATAGCAAAGGAAGTCCTCATACAATTGGAACAAAATTACCTAATGAATTAGGCCTACACGATATGAGTGGAAACGTATGGGAATGGTGTTGGGACTGGTACAATAAAGATTTCTACAAACAAGAAAAAGGAGAAAACCCTAGAGGACCAGAAATGGGAGAGAGAAGATCCGTAAGAGGTGGTTCTTGGGACAGCCAACCAAATTATGTAAGACCAGCTAACCGAATTTCTACAGAACCAAATAAAACACATGAGTTTTATGGTTTTAGAGTAGCTAGAACAATTACAAAATAATAGAAAACAATATTGCAAAACCTAATTAAAATGGTACCTTTGCAAAAAATTTAAAAATGGCAACAAACAGAACTTTTACAATGATTAAACCAGATGCTGTAGAAAACGGACATATTGGTGGAATCTTAAACATGATTACAGAAGGTGGTTTCAAAATTGTTTCTTTGAAATTAACTCAATTAACAATTGCTGATGCTCAAGCGTTTTACGCTGTTCACGCTGCAAGACCATTTTTTGGTGAATTAGTTGAATTTATGACAAGAGGTCCAATTGTAGCTGCTATCTTAGAGAAAGATAACGCAGTTGAAGATTTCAGAACTTTAATTGGAGCTACTAATCCTGCTGATGCAGCTGAAGGAACTATCCGTAAAAAATATGCTACTTCAATTGGAGAAAATGCAGTTCACGGATCTGATTCTGATGAAAATGCAGCTATTGAAGGTGCTTTCCATTTTTCAGGAAGAGAGCAATTCTAATCCTAGAATTATTATATAAAAAAATCCCGATTCAATGAATCGGGATTTTTTTTATCTTAGAACCAAATTAGTTACTAAATCTTTCCTAAGTTCTTCATTTATCATTTTTATGATTTTGTCTTTTCCATAACTTAATTCCTCACGTAAAACAGCAGAAGATAAAGCCACATAAAGAGTAGAACCTTTTAATTGGATTTCCGTTGTATAATTATTGACACCATTTCCCATTAAATTTTTCCATGCATCCCGAACATTCACTACATCCATACCCGCTTCCAATTTATTTTGAGTAATAAATTGTTTCAACACATCTCCTATCGGACTTTCTTCATTAAATCGCTTTGCCATAACTTACTTTACAGAAAATTTAACCGGTCTTTTATAATGATATTCTAAATCTTGTTGGTTCTTAACCACTAATTTATCCTTTGTCAATTCAATAATTTCTTCTTTCCAACTCGCATAAGTAGTTTTATACTGAATTGTAGCATCTCCATCTTTAAGTGCAACAATAATATCTTCCTGAATATCATTAGTTAAATAGGTACCGTCTAATTGCGGCATTACTTTTTTTCTAAAACCTTTATTAGCCTCAATTTTAAAAAAATCAATGGTTTCATTTACTTTGTATTCTTTCTTTTCACCATCTGGAAGTTCCACTTTTTCAATTTCCCAATAGCCATTTAAATTTGAAATATCTGCATCGGATATTTTCTGTTTACAAGATATAAGAGCACTAAAAACAAATAAAAAAAAAATTTTCTTCATAATATAATTACCAAATTAGACTATAAAATTACAATTAAAAATCATTTGAATTAAACTATTCTGTATTTTTATTGTCTAACTTGTATAAGTTCTAAAATTAATTTAGCTATGAAAAAAATATCACTACTTTTTATCATGATTACTTCATTATGGAGTTGTAATTCAGATGATGGAAATTCATCAAACGAAGAAGCTATGTACTTTCCTCCTATTGGTTCTTCTACATGGGAAACCAAGACAATAGCATCGCTTGGATGGGACGAAACACAAGTGCAACCTTTGTTAGATTATTTAGAATTAAAAAATACTAAAGGTTTTATTATTCTTCATAATGGAAGAATTGTAATGGAAAACTATTTTAATGGTCATAGTGCTACCGACACCTGGTACTGGGCGAGTGCAGGAAAAACATTAACAGCAACTGTTACTGGAATAGCTGAACAAGAAGGCTATTTAAATATTAACAACAAAGTTTCGGATTATTTGGGAACGGGTTGGACTAGCGCTCCGCTTGCAAAAGAGAATTTAATTACTAACAAACACCTTTTAACCATGACATCCGGTTTAAATGATGAGTTAGGTGATGATGTCTCTCCAGCAAATTTACAATACGTAGCTGATGCCGGAACACGCTGGGCATATCACAACGTATATGTAAAACTGCAAGATGTTGTAGCTGAATCTACCGGGCAAACTTGGTCGAACTATTTTAATACAAAATTAAGAGATAAAATAGGCATGACTGGTGGTTTGTGGGTAAACTTAGATGGCCTAAGTGTATATTGGAGTACAACTAGAAATATGGCTCGTTTCGGTTTATTAGCACTAAATAAGGGAAAATGGGAAAATAATCAGATTGTTCCTGAAAATTACATGCAAAACGCAACAACAACTTCTCAAAATATTAATTTAGCCTATGGCTATTTATGGTGGCTAAATGGAAAATCAAGCTATCACATGCCACAAAGCCAATTTCAATTCAACGGAACTCTTATTCCTTCTGCCCCTAACGATATGTATTGCGCTTTAGGTAAAAATGATCAAAAAATATATGTTATTCCGAGTAAAAACCTAGTTGTTATAAGAATGGGAGACGCAGCTGATGGCAGTAATTTTGCTCTTTCGGATTTTGACGAGACTTTATGGGAAAAAATAAGTGCTGTTATCAACTAACAGCACTTATTTTATTTTTTCGCTTTTTTCTTACCGCTTGTGAACTTAATTAGTAAGTACATAAATATGGCAAAAGAGGCCAATCGTAGCGTAAGAAAGATAAAATCATAATCACTAAATGGGATGGCAACTAAAGCCATAATTACAGCTGCTAAAAATAACTGTACGGTTCTGTATTTTAAAAGTTCCATTACTTTTCTATTTCTTATTTAAAAAATGAATCTACAAATTCGTATTTATTAAATACTTGTAAATCTTCAATTCCTTCACCTACTCCAATGTATTTTACAGGTATTTGAAATTGGTCTGAAATTCCAATAACAACTCCTCCTTTTGCTGTTCCATCTAATTTTGTAACCGCTAAGCAAGAAACTTCTGTTGCTGCAGTAAATTGTTTGGCTTGTTCAAAAGCATTTTGACCTGTAGAACCATCTAAAACCAAAAGTACATCATTTGGTGTGTTTTCCACCACTTTTTGCATTACTTTTTTTACTTTAGAAAGTTCGTTCATTAAACCAACTTTATTATGTAAACGACCTGCTGTATCAATAATTACGACATCTGCATTTTGAGCTACCGCACTTTGTAAGGTATCGAATGCAACTGAAGCAGGATCACTTCCCATTTGTTGTTTTACGATGGGAACACCTACTCTATCTGCCCAAATTTGCAATTGATCTATTGCGGCTGCTCTAAACGTATCCGCAGCACCTAAAACCACGTTATAACCTGCTTTCTTAAACTGGTATGCTAATTTACCAATAGTAGTTGTTTTACCAACACCATTAACACCAACCACCATAATAACATAAGGCTTTGTATTGGCTGGAATTTCAAACTGAGTAGCTTCACCTGAATTGGTTTCCGATAATAAACCTGCAATTTCTTCACGAAGAATACCGTTTAATTCGTCAGTTCCTAAATATTTATCTTTTGAAACACGCTCTTCAATACGTTCGATAATCTTTAATGTAGTATTTACACCAACATCTGAAGAAACTAAAATTTCTTCTAAATTATCCAATACTTCGGCATCCACTTTCGATTTTCCTGCAACAGCTTTAGTAAGCTTAGAAAAAAACGATGTTTTCGATTTCTCTAAACCTTTATCTAAAGTTTGCTTCTCTTGCTCGTTTAATACGGGCTCTTTTTTTTCCGAAGAGAATATTTTTTTAAAAAAACTCATACTAAAATAGGGTTTAAGTTTTTACTGATTTTGTATTGACTGCAAAATCAATTATATGACAAATGTAAAAATAAAAAAGCTACTTTCAAACGAAAGTAGCTTATCTATATAATTGTTTCTATGAATTATTTCTTTTTCAAGAATTCATCAACTAATTCAGGAGCCATCACAGATTCAACGAATGTGTAAGCGCCAGTTTTTGGAGATTTAACCATTTTAATAGCTTTGGTTAATCTTTTAGAAGCTGTTTGTAAAGTTGCTACGGTTTTCTTTGCCATGACTTATATTATTTAATTTCTTTATGTACAGTTACTCTCTTTAAGATTGGATTAAATTTTTTAATCTCTAATCTATCTGGAGTATTTTTTTTGTTTTTCGTAGTAATGTAACGAGACGTTCCTGGAACTCCAGAAGTTTTGTGCTCAGTACATTCTAAAATAACTTGGATTCTATTACCTTTCTTTGCCATTTTGATATATATTATTGCGGATTATACAGATTTTACAAATCCGTTTGCTTTTGCATTTTTCAATACAGCAGCAATTCCATTTTTATTAATAGTTTTTAATGCAGCAGTTGAAATTTTCAACGTTACCCATCTATCTTCTTCAGGAATGTAAAAACGTTTTTTTACTAAGTTAACAGAGAATTTTCTCTTTGTTTTGTTCATAGCGTGAGAAACATTGTTCCCTACCATTGCTCTTTTACCTGTAAGTTCACAAACTCTTGACATTATTATTCAGCTTTATTTCGTTATCTAAAATCAGGGTGCAAAGAAACAAAATCGATTTCATATACACAACTATCTTTTATTATTTTTTTAAAATTTCTTTATAAATTAATTCTAATGCTTTACTAACCGCCCTATCAATAACCTTTTCGCGAGGTTGACCAAAATTAAATTCTTCCACAAAAACCCCATTTGGAGTAGCAATAGCAATGAAAACCGTTCCTAGTTCTGCCGATTCATCTCCTTTTGTTGGGCCAGCATTTCCTGTAGTGGCAATTGCATAATCAGAAGCCATTATTTTTTGTGCTGCCTTTGCCATTTCAGTAGCAACTTCTTCACTTACAACTCCATATTTTGCAACAGCCTCATTAGCAATTCCTAACACATTTATTTTAGTCTGAGTCGCATAACTTACGATACTTCCCTTAAAATAATTTGATGCCCCTGGAACCGCCGACAAAGTTGCCGCTATTTTTCCACCCGTACAACTTTCCACTGTTGAAATTGTCACTTTTTTTTCAGTCAATAATCTTCCTAAAACCACTTCAATAGCTTCGTCTTCATTATATCCTACAATTATATCATGAATCAACAAATCAAGCTTTTCAACTTGTTGTTTTATTTCATTTTTCAGCAATTCTTCATTTGTTCCTCTTGCTGTTAATCGCAAGCGAACTTTTCCCGGACTTGGCAAATACGCTAATTTTATAAAATCAGGTAAATCATCTTCCCATTCTTCAATTTGTTCAGCAATCATGCTCTCGCCACGACCATAAGTCATAATCGTTTGATGAACAATATAAGGACGTTCAAATTTTTTAACTAAATTTGGAATCACCTCATTATCAACTAGATATTTCATTTCATACGGAACGCCTGGCAACGAAATAAAAACCGTATTTTCTTTCTCCATCCACATTCCTGGCGCTGTTCCGGCTTGATTGAAAAGCACTTTTGCTTTTGTAGGAACCAACGCTTGTTCTCTATTAATTTGGGTAATTGGTCGCTTATAAATCCCTTCAATTATCGATTTTACATGAATCAAAACGGCTTCATTTTCAACTAAAGTATCTTCGAAATAATCGCAAAAAGTTTTCTTAGTGATATCGTCTTTTGTTGGACCTAATCCACCAGTTACGATAACCACATTCACTTTATTTTGAAGCAAATTAAACGTGTCTAAAATGTGTTGTTTATCATCAGAAATAGACAACATTTCATGCGTTGCAATTCCGATTTTATCTAATGCTTTGGCAATGTAGGATGAATTTGTATCAACAATTTGTCCAATAAGAATTTCATCACCAATAGTTACAATAGCGGCTTTCATTTAAATGTTTTAATAGATTTTGGGGAATAAAGAACAGAATATTACAGCTTGAAATCTTTTTTAATTTCTTTTACAGCTAAATCAATTCTACTTTTTAACGATTTAAACACTTCTTTAATTTCTTTTCTTTTGCCTTCGGCTTTGGCCCAAGTCATAATTTGAATATTCTCTTCATAAGCTAAGTCCATACCAAGTAAATCTAAAGTAGGTTTTATTTTATGACATGAAGCATAAGTTCTTGTGTAGTCTTTTTCTTCGATAGCTACTTTGATGGATTTTATTTCTGCTGGAACCTCTTCAAAAAACAAGGTTACGATTTGTAATGCAAATTCAATATCATTTTCAGAAATTTCATAAACCTTCGCTAAATTATATTGTAATGCCATAACTACCTTATTTGAATTTTAAACATCGATTTTCCTTCTATAAAACCTTCCAAAACATCACCTTCTGTAACTTTTGCAACACCTTTTGGAGTACCTGTAAAAATAATATCTCCAATTTTCAACGTAAAATATTGCGAAACATAAGCTATTAACTCATCTATTTTCCACAACATCAAACTAGTATTACCCTCCTGAACGGTGGTTCCATTTGATTTTAACTCAAAGTTAATATTTTCTAGCGAAGAATAATTTTTTTTCGATGTAAAGCTTCCTATTACCGCTGAATGGTCAAATGCCTTTGCTTTTTCCCAAGGTAACCCCTTCTCTTTCAACCTACTTTGCACATCTCGAGCCGTAAAATCGATTCCCAAACCAATTTCTTCATAATATTTATGAGCAAATTTAGCATCAATATGCTTCCCAACTTTACAAATTTTAACCAAAATTTCCACTTCATGATGAATATCATTACTAAAAGCTGGAATTACAAATGGATTCTTATTAGGCAAAATAGAAGAATCGGGTTTCATAAAGATAACCGGTTCTGCTGGTCTTTCATTATTCAATTCCGAAATATGGTCAGCGTAATTACGTCCGATACAGATTATTTTCATAATTCTAGTAATTAGTAAATAGTGAAAAGTAATTAGCAACTATTCACTAATTACTTTTCACTAATCACTCTATTTAGTATTTAACTTTCTTAATTTAATTCCTGTAAGTACTTTTTTCGTGTAAAGTGGAAAATCCGCATTTTGAATCCAACCGAAATAACCTGGTTCTTTATCAAAAACATCATCCACCAAAGCACCTTTGTGTTTTCCAAAAGTAAAAATTTCTTTTCCTTCATTATTTAAAGCAATGAATCCAGCAAAGTCAACTGATTTTTTACGCGTTGTAAATTCAGATAACGATTTCATGTCATTTTCTAAATTCTCATAGCGATCTAATTGCGATTTTAAGATTTCATAGGTTGCCATCGTATCCGCTTCAGCACTGTGAGCGTTTTCTAAACTTTGTCCGCAATAGAATTTGTATGCTGCACTTAAAGTTCGTTCTTCCATCTTATGGAAAATCGTTTGTACATCAACAGAAACTCTGTTTTTCATATCAAAATCAACTTCCGCACGTAATAATTCTTCTGCTAAAAGCGGAATATCAAATCTATCGGAATTAAAGCCAGCCAGATCAGAATCTTTTATCATATTGTGAACTTGCGTAGCCAATTCTTTGAAAGTTGGCTCATTGGCAACTTTCTCATCGGTAATTCCGTGCACAGCCGTGGTTTGTGGTGGAATTGGAATCGTAGGATTTACCAACCAAGTTTTGCTTTCTTTATTTCCGTTTGGATATACTTTAAATATTGAGATTTCTACGATTCGATCTCTTGCAACATCAATTCCTGTAGTTTCAAGGTCGAAAAAGCAGATAGGGCGTGTTAATTTTAATTCCATAATTTATATTTGGATTACAAAGATAGAAAAACCCGACAGCTTTTAAAAACTATCGGGTTTACTTATAAATTTATTTTCAGATTAGAAATCTCTATTTACATCAAAAGCTTCTAAGTAATCCGCAACGCGTTTTACAAAACTTCCTCCTAACGCTCCATCTACAACTCTGTGGTCATATGAGTGCGATAAGAACATTTTTTGACGGATTCCAATAAAATCACCTTCTGGAGTTTCGATAACTGCAGGTACTTTTCTAATAGCACCTAAAGCTAAAATACCTACTTGTGGTTGGTTGATAATTGGTGTTCCAAAAACAGAACCAAAAGTTCCCACATTCGTAACCGTGTAAGTTCCACCTTGCGTATCGTCTGGTTTTAATTTTCCTGCTTTAGCTCGGTTTCCTAAATCGTTAACCGCTTTCGCCATTCCAACTAAGTTTAATTGGTCTGCGTTTTTAATTACTGGAACAATTAAGTTTCCGTTTGGTAAAGCTGCTGCCATTCCTAAATTGATATTTTTACGTTTGATGATAAAATCACCATCAACTGAAATATTCATTCCTGGGAAATCTTTCAATGCTTTTGCAACCGCTTCCATCATAATTGGTGTAAAAGTTAACTTCTCACCTTCTCTTTTTTCGAAAGCAGCTTTCACTTTATCTCTCCATTTTACGATGTTGGTAACATCAACTTCAATGAAAGACTGAACGTGAGCCGAAGTTTGTACCGAAGCTACCATGTAACCCGAAATCAACTTACGCATTCTGTCCATTTCTACAATCTCGTCACCACCGTTTACAGAAACCGGAACGGCTTGTACTGTTGGAGCTGGAGTTGCTTTTGGAGCCGCTGCTGGAGTTGCAACAACTGCAGGCTGACTTCCTCTATTTTTGATATAATTCAATAAATCTTCTTTGTTTACGCGGCCATCTTTACCAGAACCAGCAATTGCTTCTAATTCAGCTAAAGAAATTCCTTCTTCTTTTGCGATGTTTTTCACTAAAGGCGAAAAGAATTTTTCTGATGCTGAAAAATCAGCTGGAGCTACAGTTTCTTTTGCTACTTCTACTGCTTTCGCAACTTCAGCAACTGCAACTGGAGCGTCTGCTTTAACTTCTGGAGTTGATGCAACTGCACCACCTTCCGTTTCGATAATAGCGATAGTTTGTCCAACTTGAACTACATCATCGGTATTAAATAAAATTTCAACAAGTGTTCCTGCAACTTCTGAAGGCACTTCACTGTCTACTTTATCAGTAGCAATTTCAAGTACTGCTTCGTCCATTTCAATTTTATCTCCAACTTTTTTTAACCAGTTGGTTACAGTTGCTTCTGCAACACTTTCACCCATTTTAGGTAATTTCAATTCAAACTTTGCCATATCTTTAAACTAAAGTTGTGTTTTTGTATTTGGTTTGCAAAAATACTAATTTTTCGTTCGTTTTATAAAGAAATCAATAATTTTTTACAACAAATTTATTTGTCCTCTATCGTTCGAATTATTACTTCCTATTAGGTAATTCGAACTCGAAATGTAATTCTTAAAACTTAGATTTTTACTCTTATTTAACTGCATAAAAGTAATAATTTCGGTAAAACTAAAAGTAGTCGTATCAAATATTATTTCAATGTTTTTTTGAGGTTGATTCACAAATTGATTAAAATCAGCTAAATAAGTTGCTTTTTTTGATAGATTCAATTCTAAATTTTCTCTTGAAAAAACTACATATTTATCAATAATCCGAACTTCATTCTTTTGCTGATTCTTCTTCAAAAGACTAAAAACAAAACTTCCCACTTGCATCATTACGTCAAAAAACCAAGATTTTTTAAAGTGTTTTTTGTAGAAAAATTGCATCGCTTCTCGGAAACGTTTCATATATGTACCATCTCGAACGGTACTTTCTCCTTTATAATGAATCACCGAAGTTTCGTGAAAGTAATAATTCGATTTTCCTGTTTTCAAAACCAAATAACTCAAATCAATATCATCCGAATACATAAAGCAATCTTCATCAAAACCACCGACTTCGAGATACAAGTCGCGTTTCATCACCATAAAAGCTCCCACCAAAATATCAACTTTCCCTGATTCGTTTTCCGATAAATGTTGGGCGTAATATTTTCCGAAATAATTCGAGATTTTATACAATCCGAAGATTTTCGTAAAAGCTACCCAAGGTGTTGGAACTCCACGTTTGCTCTCTGGAAGAAAATTTCCAGCACCATCGATTAATTTACAACCGATTATTCCGAGTTGAGAGTTAAGAGTTGAGAGTTGGGAGTTTAGAATTTTTTTAAAAGTATCTTCCGCAACAACGGTATCGGGATTTAGAACACAAACATATTCGCCTTTGGCTTGTGCAACTCCGATGTTATTTCCTTTTGGAAAACCTAAGTTGTATTTATTATCAATGAGTTTAATGTGTGGGAATTTAGTTTTCATCATATCACAACTATCATCAGACGAAGAGTTATCAATGACAATAATTTCGCCATCAATATCTTCCAATGCTTTTTGAACACTAAGAACACATTGCTCTAAAAAATAGCGCACATTATAATTAAGGATGATTACGGATAGTTGCATATTGTTTTGAAAATTCAAATATCAATAAAGAAATTCCAAATTCCAACAAACAAAACCTTATTTTTGCATTTCTAAATTATATTATGAATTACTTATCAGTCGAAAATATCTCCAAATCCTATGGCGAACGCGTGTTGTTTGACAACGTTTCGTTTGGAATTAACAAAGATCAAAAAATAGCTTTTATAGCTAAAAACGGTTCGGGAAAAACCACCATTATGAACATGATTAATGGTTTAGATGAGCCTGATACAGGTCAAGTGGTGATTCGAAAAGAGATTAATATGGCGTTTTTGTCGCAAAACAATAATTTGCAAGACGAATTAACCATTGAGGAAAATATTTTTGCTTCGGATAATGAAATTTTGAAAGTTATTGAACGCTACGAAAAAGCCTTAGAAAATCCGAATGACGAAGAAGCGTATCAAAGAGCTTTTGACGATATGGACCGCCACAACGCTTGGGATTTTGAAACGCAATTCAAGCAAATTTTGTTCAAACTGAAGTTGGAAGACTTGAAAATGAAAGTCAAAAACATGTCGGGTGGACAAAAAAAGCGTCTTTCGTTAGCGATTATTTTGATTAGCAAACCTGATTTATTGATTTTAGACGAGCCAACCAATCACTTGGATTTAGAAATGATTGAATGGTTAGAAGATTATTTTGCAAAAGAAAACATCACGTTGTTTATGGTAACGCACGACCGTTTCTTTTTGGAACGAGTTTGTAACGAAATTATCGAATTAGACAACGGAAAAATATACCAATACAAAGGCAATTATTCGTATTATTTAGAGAAAAAAGAAGAACGTTTGGCTTCTGAAAATGCGAGTATCGATAAAGCACAAAATTTATTCGTAAAAGAATTGGCTTGGATGCGTCGTCAACCAAAAGCTAGAACTACTAAATCAAAATCACGCCAAGATGATTTTTACGTCATTAAAGAAAAAGCCGAAAGTCGAAGAAAAGAAAATGTGGTAGAGTTGGAAATCAACATGGAGCGCATGGGAAGCAAGATTATAGAAATGGTAAAATTGAACAAAGACTTTCCTGATAGAACCATTTTAAAAGATTTCAGTTATTCGTTTCAACGAGGCGAACGAATTGGAATTATTGGTAAAAACGGAACCGGAAAATCGACTTTTTTAAATATTTTAACCCAAACGATTCAACCGGATTCGGGTAAAGTAATTATTGGTGATACAATCAAAATTGGTTATTACACACAAAGCGGTATTAATCCAAAACCGGGGCAAAAAGTAATCGATATCATCAAAGAANNCGTTCATCAAAGAATATGGCGAATATATTCCGTTGACGAAAGGAAAAATTATTTCGGCTTCGCAATTATTGGAACGCTTTTTATTTGATGCGAAAAAACAATACGATTTTGTAGAAAAATTAAGTGGTGGCGAATTGAAACGTTTGTATTTATGTACGGTTTTAATTCAAAATCCGAATTTCTTAATTTTGGATGAGCCAACGAATGATTTAGATATTGTAACGCTGAACGTTTTAGAAAGTTTCCTTTTAGATTATCCTGGTTGTTTGTTAGTGGTGAGTCACGATAGATACTTTATGGATAAAATTGTAGATCACTTATTTGTTTTTAGAGGTGAAGGCGAGATTGAAGATTTCCCCGGAAATTACTCTGATTTCAGAGCGTATGAAGATTCGGCTGAACCAAAAGTTTTAAATTCAGTTAGCACTGAAAAAACAAATTGGAAAGAAAAACAAACGGCTTCAACCGGATTGAGTTTTAATGAACAAAAAGAATTCAATAAAATTGAAAAAGAAATCAAAGATTTAGAATACAACAAAAAACAAATCGAACAAGAATTCGCCGACGGAAAAGTTGCTGATGATAAAATTGAAGCGAAAGCCAATGAATTACAAAAAATCATTCAGTCTTTAGAAGAAAAAGAAGAACGCTGGTTTGAATTGAGTTCGAAAATGGAATAAAAAAAGTAATTAGTGAATAGTAATTAGTGAATAGCCAGACTAATTACTAGTCACTTTTCACTAATCACTATAAATGCAACACATAATAAAATCATATCTAAAATTTCTTTTCCATTCGACAAACGAACATGGAGTGCACTCGCCATTTGTGTTTGATTTGGTTACGAAATGTTTTTATGACAACACAAAACATCCTGAATACGAAGTATTAAAATCGTACCGAAAATCGCTTTTAGCAAATAAAAACACGATTGAAGTAACGGATTTTGGAGCAGGTTCACGAGTTTTTAAATCGAATACAAGAGAAATTTCAAAAATTGCACAAACCGCTGGAATTACTCCAAAAAACGCGGAATTACTTTTTAGAATCGTTCGCTATTTTCAACCAAAAAGCGTTTTAGAAATAGGAACTTCTTTAGGATTAGCAACCTCAGCACTTTCTTTGGGATCCCGAAACTTCGGGACGAACATTATCACATTAGAAGGTTGCCCAAACACACAAAAGCAAGCGCAAGTTCAATTGCAAGATAAAAATTCAAATTTTCAAAATATAGAATTCATTAATACCGAATTTTCAAGCTATTTTAAAAACCTTCACCTTTCACCTGTCACCCATCACCTAATCTATTTCGATGGCAATCATTCCAAAAAAGCTACTTTAGATTATTTTGAAGCCTTACTTCCAACCATTTCAAATTATTCTGTTTGGATTTTTGATGATATTCATTGGTCAGCCGACATGGAAGAAGCTTGGGAAATCATAAAAAACCATCCAAAGGTTTCGGTTACAATTGATACGTTTCAATGGGGAATTGTCTTTTTTAGAGCCGAACAAAAAAAAGAACATTTTATCATCAATCCGAATAAAACGATTAGTTCGCATTTGTTTGAAAGAATTCGCTTTTAGTTGTAACAAAATTTATATTTCCGTACTAATAATCAAACTTCCAAAAATTGGTTATTATGGAAAATCATTCATTTTTAAAATCAAAGTATTTCAAATTTATACTTCCTTTTATAATCGTATTAGGAATAATTTATTTGTTTAAATCAGGATATAAATTTGGTCAATGGTTATATTTAATGATAAATTAAATCATTGTTTTGCATTATTTATGTAACAAAATCCTTTCTTTTTCTACTTATAATAGAATCGGAATTTAAAACTTCTGAAATCATAATTCGTTAATCAACATTCGACATTCAAAATGGCAAATCCGTTAATCAAAATAACCAATATCAAAAGAGATTTTCCTTTAGGAAACGAAATCGTGTATGTGTTAAAAGGCATCGATTTAGAAATCAATAAAGGTGAATATGTAGCTTTAATGGGACCTTCTGGTTCTGGAAAATCCACTTTGATGAATATTTTAGGTTGTTTGGACACACCAACTTCTGGAACTTACATTTTGAACGGAAAACACGTGAGTGAAATGCAAGACGATGAATTAGCAGGAATTCGTAATAAAGAAATTGGATTCGTTTTTCAAACGTTCAACTTAATGCCTAGAACTACGGCTTTGGATAATGTAGCTTTACCAATGGTGTATGCCGGTCATTCCAAATCAGAACGTGTGGAACGTGCTACCGAAGTGTTGACGCAAGTAGGTTTGAATGACAGAATGGATCACAAACCCAATCAACTTTCAGGTGGTCAACGTCAACGTGTAGCGGTAGCGAGAGCTTTGGTAAACAAACCTTCTATCATTTTAGCCGATGAACCAACCGGGAACTTAGACAGTAAAACTTCGGTGGAAATTATGAATTTATTTAACGAAATTCACGCCAACGGAAACACCGTAATTTTGGTAACTCACGAAGAAGATATTGCTGCTTATGCGCACAGAATCATTCGTTTACGTGACGGAATTATTGAAAGTGACACACAAAATCCAAACATTAAAAAATAAATTCAATTCACAAATAGTTAAACCTGACAAGATTCTGAATCCTGTCAGGTTTTTTATTAAAATCCTTTTCAAATTATTACCTTTGCTCAAAATTGCCAAAATGACTTTTTCTGACTACTCTAAAGAATTCTCATATAACTTAAAACTTGCCTACCCTATTATTTTAGGAATGTTAGGCCATACTGTTGTGGGAATTGTAGATAATATCATGGTCGGAAAATTAGGTCCAACCGAGTTAGCTGCGGTGTCTTTAGGAAACAGCTTTGTTTTCATTGCAATGTCATTAGGAATTGGATTTTCAACTGCAATTACGCCTTTGGTTGCCGAATCCGATGGAAAAAATGATGTAGCAGGCGGTCGTTCTGCGTTTCATCATGGATTGTATTTGTGTACGATTTTAGGTGTAGCTTTATTTACTTTAATTTTCTTTTCTAAACCACTAATTGCTTACATGGGACAACCTGAAGCAGTAGTGGAAATGGCAAAACCATATTTAGATATCGTCGGTTTTTCGTTGATTCCGTTAATTATGTACCAAGCGTACAAACAATTTGCAGATGGTTTGAGCGAAACGAAATATTCGATGTGGGCAACTATTATTGGAAATTTAACCAATGTAGTTATAAACTATTTCTTAATCTACGGAATTTGGATTTTCCCAAAATGGGGAATAGTTGGGGCCGCTGTAGGAACTATTGTTTCACGTTTTGTGATGTTAGGCTACATGCACTACATGATGAATCTAAAACCAAAATTCCATCCATATTTTAAAGGTTTTAGCTTGAAAGAAATCAAAAAAGAAGTCAACCAAAAAATCATCAAAATTGGAATGCCATCTGCGATGCAAATGTTCTTTGAAGTCGCTTTGTTCACTGGAGCCATTTGGTTGTGTGGGATGATTGGAACGACAAGTCAAGCGGCAAATCAAATTGCGTTGAGCTTGGCCTCTTTAACCTTCATGTTTGCCATGGGATTGAGCGTTACCGCGATGATTCGTATTGGAAATCAAAAAGGATTAAATGATTATGTTACGTTACGAAAAGTAGCAATTTCGATTTTCTTATTAGCTATCGTTATTGAAATTGTTTTTGCATTATTATTTGTAGCCTTACACACGATTTTGCCTTATATTTTCGTAGATATTAACGATGTAAAAAATCTAACCGAAAACTTAGAAGTAATTGCTATTTCGGCTAATTTACTTTTAGTGGCCGCTGTTTTTCAAATTTCCGATGGCTTACAAGTGGTGGTTTTAGGAGCATTGCGTGGATTGCAAGATGCTAAAATTCCGATGTATATCACGTTTGTAGCCTATTGGGTAATTGGATTTCCTATCTCTATTTATTTAGGATTGGAAACCGAATTGAAAGCCGTTGGCGTTTGGATTGGACTTTTAGCTGGATTAACAGCAGCCGCGATATTTTTGTATATTCGCTTTAATTATTTGACAAAAAAATTGATTAAAAATTAATAACGTACAGAGAAGTCATTGACTTGTCTCAACTAAATTTAAAAACATGAACTTACCAAAATTTGTTATCGGAGATAATACCGATTTTCCTGAAGATATTTTCGTAATCCATTTAGAATATCCACGATTCATAATCAATTTAAAAGATGACGAAGTAGAATTTTTAGAAGATATCGAAGAAGAAGATGAAAAAGAATTAGAATCAGAAATGGAACATTTAATTACCATTGCCGGAGAATTCTACGATAGAGAAATTGAAAGATACGAACAGGAATAGTGTTCAGTATTATTTTTTAAAATATTGTTCCAACAAACTCATAGCCGCTGCAAAAGGTGATACTTCATTTTTTTGCACGGCTTTTTTGTTTTCTTCCAATAGTTGCATGATATTCGGATGATTGTAAAAGTGTGATTTCAATTGTTCATTAATCGTTTCCATCATCCAAAATTGGTTTTGATTTTGACGCTTTTCTTCAAAATAATGATTCGCTTTTACCAATTCGAAATACTCGGAAATAATTTCCCAAATCGCATCAATTCCTGTTTTTTCGTAAGCACTACATGTCGTCACTTTCGGAATCCAACCCGAAGATTTAGCTGGAAATAAATGCAATGCTCTATTGAATTCGGTCTTCGCTAATTTCGCTTTTGCAATATTATCACCATCGGCTTTATTGATTACGATAGTATCCGCCATTTCCATGATGCCACGTTTGATGCCTTGTAACTCATCGCCAGCACCTGAAATTTTCAACAACAAAAAGAAATCCACCATACTGTGCACAGCAGTTTCGCTTTGTCCTACTCCAACGGTTTCAATGATAATGGTATCAAATCCACAAGCTTCACACAAAATAATAGTTTCTCGCGTTTTTCTAGCAACGCCGCCTAACGTATCTCCCGAAGCACTCGGTCGTATATAAGCATTTTCATCTTTTACCAATTCTTCCATTCGGGTTTTATCTCCCAAAATACTTCCATGACTGATGGACGAACTTGGGTCAACAGCCAAAACAGCGACTTTCTTTCCGATGGAAGTTAAATATTTTCCAAAAGCTTCAATAAACGTACTTTTTCCAACACCAGGAACACCCGTAATTCCAACACGAACCGAATTATTGGCATGTGGCAAACAACCTTTAATCACTTCATTCGCTTTGGTTAAATGTTCAGGATTAGTACTTTCGACCAAAGTAATTGCACGACTCAAAGCGGTTTTATCTCCTTTTAAAATTCCAGCAATTAATTCTTCAGCCGAAGGTTGCTTTCTTCGGAATTGTTGAATTTGAGTCGCTACAACCGTACTCAAGGTTTCAGGTTGTTCCACACCGTGAATTTCTGAAAGTGCCGATTTTTTATTTGGTGTTTTCAAAAGGAATTTTGCTTTGTGTAAAAATACAAAAAATGTAGGAATATAAAACATCGAAATCTCAACGTTTAATTACCTTTGTATTCTTGATTTTAGGAAATGGAAAATATCATTCTATTATTTTTATGCTTGATTTTGGGCGTTGCGCTTCAAAAAGTGCCGCAATTTCCTAAAAATGCATATCAAAGTTTGAATCAATACGTGATTTACATTTCACTTCCGGCTTTGGCGTTATATCATATTCCGAAAATCACAATTTCACTCGCTTTACTTTATCCGTTAGGAATTGCGTGGTTAGGTTTCGGATTATCGTTTGTCTTTTTCTATGCTTTAGGAACGTATTTTAAATGGTCGAAAAAATTAATTGGATGTTTAATTTTGACCGGTGGATTGAGTAATACTTCATTTGTGGGATTTCCAATCATAGAAGCTTTGTATGGTGCAGAAGGATTGAAAACTGCCATTATCATTGATCAACCTGGCTCATTTGTAGTCGTAACGACTTTAGGAATTTTAGTGGCTGCGAGTTTTTCAAGAGGAAATTTAAGTACTTCCGAAATCGTATTGAAAATTGTAAAATTTCCGCCTTTTATTGCTTTTACGATTGCACTTTTTTGTACAATATTCACATTAAAATTTCCAGAAGCATTACAAAACTCGTTTTTACGAATCGGAAATACTGTAACACCAGTTGCTTTGGTAGCCGTTGGATTGCAATTAAAAATTGATACGCGAAGTAAACATTGGTCGTTTTTAACTTTAGGATTACTTTTCAAATTGATATTGATGCCCTCTTTTTTCTTCTTGCTTTACAAAATTGTGTTAAACGGAAAAGGATTAGAAATCGATGTTTCTATCATGGAATCCGCAATGGCACCAATGATAACAGGAGCGATTTTAGCATCCAACTACGGATTAAAACCGAAATTAAGCAGCATGATGATTGGAATTGGAATTCCGTTGTCTTTAGTTACTGTAGCCTTTTGGTATTGGGTTTTAAGTTTGTAGCACAAAGTTGCTCAAAGTTTTGCACGAAGTTACGCTATGTCTTAGTTTGCGAACCTTGCGAAAACTTTGCGACATTGCGGTTAAAATCTGTGTTCCAAAAAACATAAAATTAATTATCTTTACTTTTTCAATTTTACACTATGAATCCTGAAATAATACTTGCTCTTGAAAACATTGTAGGTTCGGCTTATATTTTTACTGATGAAGCTACTCGTAAAACCTATGGTCATGACGAAACGGAAGATTTAAGTTTTCCTCCACATGTTGTGGTAAAACCTGCCAATACCGAAGAAGTAGCGCAAATTTTAAGAGTTTCGAATACGTATAAAATTCCGACAACGCCAATTGGTGCTCGTACGGGATTGAGTGGTGGCGCTTTATCTATTTATGGTGGAATTGGAATTTCAATGGAAAGATTCAATCAAATTATTGAAATTGATGAGAAAAATTTACAAGTAACAACTGAACCTGGTGTAATTACGCAAGTTTTACGTGAAGCTGTTGCCGAAAAAGGCTTGTTTTATCCNNTATGTACTGAATTTAGAAGTTGTTTTACCAACAGGTGATGTGATTTGGACAGGAGCCAATACTTTGAAAAATTCAACGGGTTATAATCTAACGCAATTGATGGTTGGTAGTGAAGGAACTTTGGGAATCGTGACTAAAATTGTATTGAAATTATTACCTCAAAACAAACATAACGTATTGCTTTTAGTTCCGTTTTATAAAGCAGAGCAAGCGTGTGAAGCGGTTTCAGCGATTTTTAGAGCCGGAATTATCCCAAGTGCTTTAGAATTTATGGAACGTGATGCGATTGATTGGACATTAAAATTTGTCGATGGTTTGAATGTAGAAGTAAAAGATAACGTTCAAGCGCATTTGTTGATTGAAGTAGATGGGAATTATCCAGAAATTTTGATACAAGAAGCCGAACAAATTTTGGCAGTCGTAGAACAATTTGAAATCGACGAAGTGTTATTTGCCGATACAGACGAACAAAAAAATGCCCTTTGGAAAATGCGTCGTTCAGTGGCGGAAGCGGTAAAAGCGAATTCAATTTACAAAGAAGAAGACACAGTTGTCCCAAGATATGAATTGCCTAAATTATTAAAAGGAATCAAAGAAATTGGTGCTAAATATAGTTTTCAATCGGTGTGTTACGGACATGCGGGCGATGGTAATTTACACGTAAACATCATCAAAGGGAATATGACGGATGACAATTGGAAAACCGAAGTTCCAAAAGGAATTCGTGAAATTTTTGAACTAACCGTTGGCTTAAAAGGAACACTTTCTGGAGAACACGGCATTGGTTTGGTACAAAAAAATTACATGGATATTGCTTTCTCAAAAGTACATTTGGAATTAATGGAACGCATCAAAGCCATTTTTGACCCAAATAATGTATTGAATCCTGGAAAGATTTTTCCTGATGGGAATGATTAATTTAATGTTTTGCAAACTTTTTAAAAATCACAAATCCAATATAACTTCCGACTAAAAAAGAAACAATAAAATTTGTCAAATTTGGATCGGGATGTCCGTTACTTCCAGGATAAGCTGTAAAGAATAAACTCATGATATAATTCATTTCATGTGAATGATAATAACATAGGTCTGGGATTAACAAATAGTACAATACAGTAAAACTAAAAATTGAAGTAATAAAACCTCCAATAATTATAAATAACCATTTATTAAACTTTGTATATTTCATAGAAATTATTAATTAGAATTCTCTAACTGCAATTTTCTTAAATTTTTCAATTCCTCATCCGTTACTACCCACGTTTCAGACCATTTGTCATGCCATCCGTAGCTTCTATTTTCTGTTTCACCAATACAGGAAAAAGCTTCAAATGGTATGTAACGAACAAAAGAGCGAATCATCACTTGTTTGAAATCGGGTTTGTTACCGTATTCATCAATTACTACTGTTTTAGTAATAAACTTTCCTGGTGTCTTTTGAAACAAAAATTCAAAAAACATATAATACGTTGCCAATCCAAAGAAAAACGGGAAGCTAAAAAAAGTAGTAAATGATATAACTGATGAAACATTTTCATCAAGTGATGTCAAAACATTATTATAAAGATATTCTATCAAATACATAATACCATAAAGCAACCAATAATCAAGTAGGTAATGCAAAAAACGTTTATCAGCTGTAACTGTTTTAACCTTTCTCTTTACAATTATTTCTTCAGCATCTCTGTATCTTTCACCATTCTCATCAACATTATAAACGGTTCTGGTTCTTGTTTCTTCTAAATCGGTAATCTTTGGCAACAATTGCATTATAAAAAATTTAAAAGATTAGGATCAGCATTTTTAAACGTTGGTGGTTGCTCGATAATACTAGCTACGCGTTTTTTGTTTAATTTCATGGTAATATCGGCTTCGGTGGTAAACAACAAAGCTGATAAAAACGGGTTGTTGATGTGCGGAATTAACTCTGACTCTAAATCGTCTAATTTGCAAATTTTTACTAATTCTTGCTTTTCGGTTGTGTAAATTTTATACGTCATCGACAATTTTAAGATATTGTCTTCCACGATGGTTTTTACGTAAATGTTTTGTAATTCGGGTTTTCCAACGGTTTTTGCTAGTGTTAATTTCGCAAAAGTACCATTAGCTATACTGGCTCTAACTTGGTTGAAAAATTCGGTGTAAGTGATGTTATTTTCGTTCATGTTACAATGCTAAAGCTTTTACAATTTTTTCGTCAAAAATCATAGAAAACAATTNNTTGTCTTTATTCAAAAATTTCCATTGATTTTTAGTTAATTCGTCAGCAACAGCAATTAAGGTTGAACGCATTTCAATACGAAACGAATTTGTTGCTTTATCATAGGTTACTTTTTCAGCGTTCATTGACGATTTAAAAATATCCGTCATAGATTCCGCATCTTCCATTGGCTCGTTAAATTTCATTGTCATCACATTATTATGTCCAATAAGACAAAAAGTTTTACCTTCAATTTTCTTGATTTCTCCAAACGAAAAATTTGGATCTACCTCAACTAACTTTATAGAAAATTGCTCATTTTCCATCATTTGTCCAAACATTGCTTTCATTTGATCTTGCGGAATAATATCAAATACTTTTGGATAAGTTGTAGCGAAAATATCGTCAAAATTCATGTTTACGCTAGCCTTATATGACTTTAATGCCTCTGTCTTTAATGAAACCATATCTTGAGCTAAAACAGCAAAAGTTTGAAAAATGAAGAATGTGAAAAATAGAATTTTAGTTTTCATTTTTTAAGTTTTTTATTTTCATCAAAGATAATTACTTTAATCGAATATTTAGCGCTTCACTTTATGGAACGCGGATTTTACAGATTTTCAAGCGCAGATTTTGCTGATTTATTCATATGATTTTAAAAATAAAATAGTTTAAAACCTTAAAACTATTCCCTACATTTGGGTAACATTAAACCTTATATCATGGAAACCAGAAATTATTCTAAAGTCTACCGTATTTTACATTGGTTGATTGCTTTTACTTTTCTTTTGTTGTTGCTGACTATTTTTTTACGCAAGACTTGGATGGAAAAAAATCATGTGGCAGGAATAATTCAGGCGTTTTTAGCGGATAATGGTTATGCTCCTTTATCGCAAGATGATGCTATTGTATTGGCTAAAAAAATCAGAAAACCCATGTGGAACTGGCATATTTATTTTGGTTATGTGTTAACCGGTTTGTATTGCATACGTTTAGCAGTGCCATTTTTTGGAGAAATGAAATTCGCTTCGCCTTTTAAAGCCGGTTTAGATATGAAAACCAAATTTCAATATTGGGTATATCTTGTGTTTTATGTGTGTACTGCGATTTCGTTAGTAACGGGATTATTTATTGAATTTGGACCAAAAAACCTTAAAGACCCAATGGAAGAAATACACGTACTTTCATTATACTATTTACTTGGATTTATGGTATTGCATTTTGGAGGTGTTTTATTTGCTGAATTTACCAACCAAAAAGGATTGATTTCAAGAGTAATTAGTGGCAATAAAAAAGCGTAATTAATACATTGATAGTAAAATGAAACTCCCAAAGTTAATTTTTGGGAGTTTTTTTATTCCCAAAACCCAACAAACACAACAATTTTTAAAAATTTATCTAAAATAACTAAATTTTTATTGTTTTTCAATAAATTTTTATTGACATTTGCAAAGTAATTTTAAACTTTGTAGTTATGTCAAAAACAAACAACTTCGTATTTTGGGGATTATATGTTATAGCTTGGCTTATTTTTGTGGGCTTGTCTATTGAAGCTGGAGCCATAATCGTTAATTTCTTTTTCAGCCTTTATAATCCTGAAATTATTCAAAACTTGTATCAAAAGTTAGACTTAATTGCTATGTATAACGAGAGTAAATTAGCTTTTTATGGTGTGTATAGCTTTATACTTATCATTTCCATTTTAAAAGCGGTGCTATTTTATGCCGTAATTCATCTTATGCACAAAATGGATTTATCAAAACCTTTCAACACTTTTGTGGCAAAACAAATTTTACTTATTAGTTATTTCACCCTATCGATTGGAATATTAAGTCACATTGCCAGACAAATAGTTAAAAGTTTAATGCATCATGGTTTTGTTCCCGATAACTTAAACCAATTTTGGGCAGACAGCGGCGCTTTTATTTTAATGGGAGGTGTTATCTATATTATCGCGATTATCTTTAAAAAAGGAATCGATATTCAAAACGAAAATGACTTAACCGTATAACGTATGGCAATAGTAGTAAACTTAGATGTGATGATGGCAAAACGCAAAATGTCGCTCAACGAACTTTCGGAAAAAGTAGACATTACCTTAGCCAATTTGTCCATTTTAAAAACAGGAAAGGCAAAAGCAGTACGTTTTAGTACGCTTGAGGCCATTTGTAAAGTCTTAGATTGTCAGCCAGGCGATATTTTGGAATATGTAGAAGATTAGCATTATGACTTTTTTAACGCAATTGAATTTGTAAAACTGAAAGAATATTCGTAACTTTAGGTATTATTAATTTAATCCCTTAACGCTATGTTAGTTCAAATTCACACCGACAAAAACATTGAAGGCGGAAGCCGTTTTACAGAATATTTTACAACCGAAATTAAAAATGAATTAGCACGATTTGACGAAATTGTAACCCGAGTGGAGGTTCATATTACCGATGAAAACGGAAATAAATCTACTCCAAACGACAAAAAATGTGTCATTGAAGCCAAAGTAGAAAAAAAACAACCTATTGCCGTTACCGCTAATGCCGATAGCCCAGAAAAAGCCTTTTTTGAAGCTTTAGAAAAAATCCAACGTGTTTTAGATACAACGGTAGAAAAAATAAAAGAACATTAAAAACAAGCAATCCCGAGTTTAGGCTCGGGATTTTTTTGTTTATAAAATGGTGTTTAAACTAATGTGTTGTTTAATGATTTGTAGGAATTTTTTATTATTTTTGAAAAACACTAGTTTATAGCGCATATACACCCAAAAATGGGTAGATTGGCGCTACTTTGTAGCGCATATATACAAGTTAACTGTAATGATACGAGAGACGAAATCTATGAAAGAAAGTTTAGAATTGCCAATAACTTTACGCATACCAAATATTGACGAAGTTCCAGCGAATTCTGGAGTATCTGAACGGCTTGAAAAAAGAAAAACTGCAAATATTGTCGAAGGTTATATTTTAAATCAAAAAGACAATAATCCAGATCATTCAGATTTAGGATTCAATTTTTATGCAGAAATAAATATAAACAATTCTAATCTTTGGAATTTGATAGTATCACTTTCTAAAGAAATGCCTGAAACAATTGCTGTAATCTTTGGTCACGAGGGTTCGGAACTAAACTATGGTAAATATTCAAACAAAGAGGAAACTTTAAGTTTTTTAAGTAAATATTCTAAAGAGATTATTACTGATACTTTTATTGAAATAGGATTGATATTTCACTCAGAAAATGAGCTAATTGAAATCTTTGTTAGTGAGTCTAAATACATTAAATTTTGGGGAGTAAATGAAGAATCATTTACTCAAATCATGAATAATTTTAATCTAAAACAAATAGATAATATTGAATTTGTTGATGAATACCCAAAAGTTAGAGAAGCTTTGAGATTATTTGATGAAACTGCAATTGAAACAAATGACTTAATCAAAATGTTTGAAAAAGAATTTATATAATCACTACAGTTAACAGCGGTTTGGCTCAATAGCTAAATTCACAATAAAAACAACGTTCGATTTTCCGCTGGAAAATCTTATATTAGCAAGAAATAATCGTTCCACGCAGCCGCTACTACGCCAAGCCGCGGAACGTTAGCGGTAATTTAATCACACAAAATAAATGAAGTCAACAGAAAATTTCAAGTGCATTTTCTTTAACAATATTCATGGGTTAGAATCTGAAAACATTGAACTATTATTATCTGAAAAATATCATTTAATAATTAGCCATGAAGAAAAAAAGATTAATAAATTTTTCAATCCCCACGTTATAAATATTGTAGGGCGTGCTCAGCTTGAACTTGGCTTAAGTTTAAAAAAATTTGTCTGGACAGAGTTTGATTATCCAAAAGAGGAGAATTATGAATTAATTCACGCTTGGTTTTTAAGAACATCTACTATTATTAGCAATGCATTTTGGATAGTTAAAGATAATTCTATTAGATTTAATACTGGCCATTTAAGTTATTTTGATGATAAATCTATTACTGTAAAATCAAACACTACTCATTCTCAATATTCAAATTGTCTAGGCAAAAAAAATATTACTAATTTTAATAATAATGAAATTATTGAGGCGTTAAATTATTTTGATTTTTTATTTGGAATAACACTCAACAAAGAAAATGGCGAACTTGACCATACAAGTGCTGAAGCGAACCGAATTAACCGAGCATATTATTATATAGACTTGGCCCGAAAATCTTACGATATAGGTACAAAAGTTTCTCTTCATTGTTCTGCTTTTGAGTGTCTTTTTTCAGTGGATAATATTGAACTATCTCATAGACTATCAGAAACTGTAGCATACTTTTTAGGAGAAAATTTCGAAAGAAGAAAGGAAATTTATAAGCAAATGAAAGAAATTTACGGTTTAAGATCAACGGTAACTCATGGTTCAGGAATTAAAAAAGAACTATTTAAAAATAATGAGGAAAATCTTAATAGAATAGGTATCAATTGTGATTCATTAATGAGAAACTGTATTCGTAAGATAATTGCAAATGAAAATCTAAAAAAATTATACTTTGAAAACAACACTGAAAATATAAGAGTATATTTTATAGATTTAGTTCTAAGCTAAACTACCGCTAACAGCGGTTTTAAGAAATTGGGGCTTTAGGCAAAATTTAAAGGTATTTTTATATATTTGACTTAAGTCTTAGCGGAATGGTTTGGGAACAAAATCCCCAACTTCTTAAAGCCGGCGGGACGTTAAAAAAGCTGTTTATGGCTACTCGCCATTTTTAAAGTATAAACAAAAAAATCCCGAGCTCACACTCGGGATTTACTATTTTAAAACCTGACAGGTTTGGATGAAATTTATTTCAAACTCGCTAAACTTTGTTCAATCATGGCAATTTTTGCTAAAGCGTCGGCTTCTTTTTTACGTTCGTTTGCAATTACTTGTTCTGGTGCGCCGGCTACGAATTTCTCGTTAGACAATTTCCCTTGTACTGAGCGTAAGAAACCTTTAGTGTAGTTTAACTCTTCGGTTAATTTTGCAATCTCTGCTTCTATATCAATGTTTCCTGTAATTGGAATAAAATACTCATTCGATTTCACACGGTACGATAACGCGCCATCTACTTTATCAGAAACGTATTCTAAAGTCGTAACATTTCCTAACTTCTGAATCACCGAATCAAAATACGTTGATGCTTTTTCGTTGTTCACTACTTTTAATTCCATTGCATCTTTAAACGGAATATTTTTGTCTTTACGAATCGTTCTAATTCCAGAAATTACTTCGGTAGCAAAATCAAAATCAGCAATTAATTTTGCGTCAAACGATTTAGCTTTTGGCCACTCACCTACTATCAACGCTTGTTCTGACGTTCTTTCGGCAATATGATGCCAAATTTCCTCTGTTAAAAACGGCATGAACGGATGTAACAATTTCAAGTTGTTTTCTAACATTTCAATCGCTTTGTCAAACGTAGCGCGGTCGATTGGTTGTTGGTAACCTGGTTTTATCATTTCTAAGAACCACGAACAAAAATCGTCCCAAACCAATTTATAAATCGCCATTAAAGCGTCTGATAATCTGTATTTATCGAAATTATCTTCGATTTCAGCTAAAGTTTGTTGCAACTTCGCTTCGTACCATTCAATCGCTACTTTAGATGATTCTGGTTGTGCAATATCCGCTACCTCCCAACCTTTGATTAGTTTGAAAGCATTCCAAATTTTATTAGAAAAACCTTTTCCTTGGTTGCATAATTCTTCATCAAATAAAATATCATTTCCTGCCGAAGCGCTCAATAACAATCCCACACGAACTCCATCGGCACCAAATTTTTCAATTAGTCCAAGCGGTTCCGGCGAATTCCCTAATGATTTCGACATTTTACGACCTTGCTTATCACGAACTAATCCGGTTAAATATACATTTGAAAATGGTTTTTCGCCTGCATATTCATAGCCTGCAATAATCATACGCGCTACCCAGAAGAATAAAATATCTGGACCCGTAACTAAATCATTGGTAGGATAATAATATTTAAAATCTTCACTTTCTGGATTTAAAACACCACCAAAAACCGCCATTGGCCATAACCATGAAGAGAACCAAGTATCTAATGCGTCAGCGTCCTGACGTAAGTCAGCAGTGGTCAGTGTTGAGTTGGCAGTTTTTTCTTTCGCAAGCTCAAGCGCTTTTTCGATGTTTTCAGCTACTACGAAATCTTCTTTTCCGTCGCCAAAATAGTAAGCTGGAATTTGTTGTCCCCACCACAATTGACGTGAAATATTCCAATCGCGAATATTGTTTAACCAATGTGCGTACGTATTATTAAAACGACTTGGATATAATTTGATTTCGTCTGATTCTAAAACCGCTTTGATAGCAGGTTTTACTAATTCTTCCATGCTTAAGAACCATTGGTCTGATAATCTTGGTTCGATTACTGCTTTGGTTCTTTCAGAAGTTCCTACTTTATTTAAATGTGTTTCGGTTTTAGCTAACGCTCCGATAGTTTCTAATTCTTTCGAAATCTCTTCACGAACCACAAATCTGTCTTTTCCTTGATAATGCAATCCGAAAGAATTCAAAGTAGCATCTTCATTGAAAATATCTATAATTTCTAAATTGTGTTTATCACCTAAAGTTTTATCGTTGGTATCGTGAGCAGGCGTTACTTTTAAGCAACCTGTACCAAATTCTACATCTACATATTCGTCTTCGATGATAGGAATAACTCTACCACAAATTGGAACAATTGCTTTTTTGCCTTTTAAATGCGAAAAACGTTCGTCATTTGGATTGATACAAATAGCAGTATCTCCAAAAATTGTCTCAGGACGTGTTGTAGCAACCGTTAAGAAATCTTCCGAACCTTCGATTTTATATTTGATGAAATATAATTTTCCTTGACGTTCTTCAAAGATTACTTCTTCGTCAGATAAGGTCGTTTTTGCTTCTGGATCCCAGTTTACCATTCGGTAACCGCGATAAATCAAGCCTTTGTTGTATAAATCTACAAATGAATGAATTACAGATGCTGACATATCGTCATCCATAGTAAACTTAGTTCGACTCCAATCGCAAGAACAACCCAATTGTTTTAATTGCTCTAAGATGGTTCCGCCGTATTTATCGGTCCATTCCCAAGCGTGCTTTAGGAATTCTTCACGCGTTAAATCGTTTTTATTAATGCCTTCTTCTTTTAACTTCGCTACCACTTTAGCTTCGGTGGCGATAGAGGCATGGTCTGTTCCTGGTACCCAACAAGCGTTGAACCCTTTTAAACGCGCACGACGAATTAGTACATCTTGAATGGTGTTATTCAACATGTGTCCCATATGTAAGACTCCTGTTACGTTTGGTGGCGGAATTACAATGGTGTACGGCGTTCTATGGTCGGGTTTGGATGTAAAATAATTATTTTTCATCCAGTAGTCATACCACTTTTGTTCTACTTCTTTAGCGTTGAATTGTGCAGGAATCATTATATTGTTTTCTTGTTTAATTGTTGAATCGTTGAACGGTTTGACTGTTCGTTTTAACATTCCAAAACTTACTTTGGTATGTTTTTTGTATTACTTACTGCAAAAGTAACTATATCACGAAAATAAAAAAAATGTTAGGAGTAGTTTGTTGGTTGCTTTTATTTAATTAATTTTACAACAACCTATTAATTTATAAGATGATGAAAAAATTACTTGTTTATTTAACTGTATTCGTTGGAATGGCATCTTTTGCTCAAACTGGTCCAAAAATTGAGTTTAAAGAAGAAACTATAAACTATGGAGAAGTAGAAAAAGGAAAAGATGATGGGATTAGAATTTTTGAATTCACAAATACTGGTGATGCTCCGCTTATTATTACCAATGCAAAATCGAGCTGTGGTTGTACGGTGCCTGAATGGCCAAAAGAACCAATTGCTCCAGGCGGAAAAAGCCAAATTAAAGTTCAATACAATATGAATCCGGGTCCAATTAGTAAAACCATTACGATTGAAAGTAATGCGGTTAACAAACCAAATGGTATGGTTCCGTTACGAATCAAAGGAACGGTGATTGTTAAGGAAGAAGTTAGTCCGCTAGTAAAAAAGAAAACGTTTCCAAATTCATAAATAAAAAGTCCCAATTGAGTTGGGACTTTTTTTATAGGATTTTTTCGAGTTTGAATTTGAAAGTTAAAATTTCTCCTTTTCGGTCAACGACTATTGTTATTTGTTTACCATCTTCGGATTGAAATAAATCTGATATACTTTGTATTGAAAGTTTATGTGATAATCGATTATTTATTTTAATAATTCTATCACCAACCAATATTCCAGCTCGCTCTCCCGGAGAATCTTTTCTAACAGAATAAATCTCAAAATTAGGTTTTAATTCAAAAATGAAATTTTCTGTATAATTAGATTGTATGTTTTTGTCAAGATTAATTGTGTTTGTTGAAAACGCTTGTTCTGCTTTTTCTCTAACAAACTGAAAACCGCTGTGTTGAACTTCAATTCCAGCCATATTATAATTAAAAGGTTTATCAAAATAATGATTTTTCTTAAAATAAATCTTTTGATTTTCATAGTCTAAAATCCAGTTGAATCTTTTTAAAACCTCACCACCAATAGATCCATTTCTGTTTTTAATCAACGTACTTTTATCAAAAAAATTTACGTCTGGATAAGAAACTAAGACATCTTTCAATTGATTATTTTCCAAACTTACTGACTCAACTCGAGATTTTTTTCCATGAATATCACCTGAAAGTCCTCTTCCTAAAAAATCTAAAAAGAAAATCGAATTACATTTTATACTATCATTTTCAAACAACCACAAACCATCTCCTAACCCTGTATCAAATAGAAATTTCAAATTTAATTCCTTATTTTCTAATTTGGTTTTTAGAAAAACGTAGGGTCTGGCTCTATTGATCTCAATATTTGATTCGATATAGCCATTCTTTCTTTTTTTAAATTTATGATCCTTTGATTTATACAGAGTCATTTTTTTTCTTTGATAATCTATTTCGATCAAATATTTTTTAAAAAATGAACTTCCTAAAATTCCATTAATTGGAACACCTAACTTGTTTACCAGACTAATATCGTGATTAAACACAAAAATTGTCTCGAAATTATTATCTAAATAATTTTCAATTTGAAGCGTATTTCTTTTTGATAAATATCCTTGAACTTTTTCACTAATACCAGCTCCAGAAATGGTGATTAAATCCGCTTCTTTCAATACTAATGAATCGTTCTCTGGCAAACTAAATACAATACTTTTAGATGCACCTGTATCTGCAATCATTTTTAACTTAACACCATTAAAAACTACATCTACAATCATGAGATTATGGGAAAGTTCAAATGGTATTTTTATTTTATCTTTTTTTGAATTCCAAACAATAGAGTCTTGAGCAAAAGATATTGCAGTATATAAAATAAGTATTCTTAAGAAGAATATTTTTGTCATAAAATTTTTATTCTAAGATAAGAAAAACATAATTACAAATAATTGATTTAACATTTTTTAATGTGTTGTTTTACAAATATCACAAAAAAAAATCGCAATTTTGCACATCTTTAAAAAACAAGTCATGCCAAAAGTTTCCGTTAAAGGGCAACAAATGCCAGAATCGCCAATTAGAAAATTGGTTCCATATGCAGAAATTGCTAAGAAAAAAGGTCACAAAGTATATCATTTGAATATTGGGCAACCTGATATTAAAACTCCAGAAGTGGCACTACAAGCTGTAAAAAATGCTGATATAACGGTATTAGAATACAGTCATTCAGCTGGTTTTGAAAGCTACAGAACTAAACTTTCTCAATATTATAAAAATCACGGATTACCAATAGACACACAAGATATTATCATTACAACAGGTGGCTCAGAAGCTTTGCTTTTTGCAATGGGAAGTACAATGGATTCTGATGATGAAATTATTATTCCAGAACCATTTTATGCCAATTATAACGGATTTTCAACTGCATCGGGTGTGAAAGTTGTTCCAGTTATTTCAGGAATTGAAACTGGTTTTGCTTTGCCTCCAATTGAAGCTTTTGAAAAATTAATTACCTCAAAAACAAAAGCTATTTTAATTTGTAACCCAGGAAATCCAACAGGTTATTTATATTCTAAAGAAGAAATTCTAAAACTAGCTGAAATCGTAAAAAAACACGATTTATTTTTAATTGCCGATGAAGTGTATCGCGAATTTATTTACGATGGTGACAAACATTTTTCTGTTATGAATGTTCCTGGATTAGAAGAAAATGCCATAATGATTGACTCGGTTTCTAAACGTTATAGTATGTGTGGAGCACGAATTGGTTGTATTGTTTCTAAAAACAAAGAAGTTATGGCTACTGCTATGAAATTCGCACAAGCACGTTTGAGCCCACCGACCTATGCGCAAATTGCGAGTGAAGCCGCTTTAGAAACTCCTCAAAGTTATTTTGATGATGTTATTTCAGAATATAAAGATCGTAGAGATACATTAATTACAGAATTACAAAAAATTGAAGGTGTAACAGTTGCTACTCCAAAAGGTGCTTTCTATTGTATTGCAAAATTACCAATTGATAATGCAGATAAATTTGCACAATGGCTATTAGAATCATACGACTTAAATGGAGAAACTGTTATGGTAGCTCCCGCAGCTGGATTTTATTCCACACCAAATGTTGGTTTAGATGAAGTTCGTATAGCTTACGTTTTAAAGAAAGATGATTTAATCAAATCAGTTCAAATTTTGAAAGAAGCTATTGCTGTTTATAATAACAAGTAAAAAAAATTATAAAAAAAGAGTTCACTAGTACTAGTGAACTCTTTTTTTATGTGAAATAAAAGCAATCCTTGGGATTGCTTTTATTGTTTATCTAATTAGTGAGAAATGCGCTTTAAACTGTTTAGCCACTCCATTTTCTGTATAATCCAATGAGAACCAATAATCTGTTGATGGAAGTAGTTCTTGATTGTACGTTCCATCCCACCCCTCGCTATCGTCTGTAGCGCT
>DNNO01000035.1 GCA_003497625.1 Flavobacterium sp.
CTGAACACTGAGTACTGATTAATAATCTCCTAAAGTTTCAACATTTTGTGCTAATGCGTTTCCTAATTGCTCATCATTTGGCGCTTTACCGTGCCAAGCGTGTGTGTGCATCATAAAATCTACTCCGTTACCCATTTCAGTATGTAATAAAATACAAACTGGTTTTCCGTTACCTGATTTTGATTTTGCATCTGCTAAACCAGCTTTGATGGCGTCAATGTTGTTTCCTGCTGCGATTTCTAATACAATCCAATCAAATGCTTCAAACTTCGCTTTTACGCTTCCCATCGCTAAAACTTCATCTGTAGTTCCGTCAATTTGTTTTCCGTTTAAGTCGATTGTTGCAATTAAGTTGTCTACTTTTTTAGCAGAAGCATACATAATCGCTTCCCAGTTTTGTCCTTCTTGTAATTCACCATCACCTAAAAGAGCAAAAACCAAATGGTTATCGTTGTTCAATTTCTTAGCTTGAGCAGCTCCAATTGCAACCGACATTCCTTGTCCTAATGAACCCGAAGCCATTCTGATTCCTGGTAAACCTTCATGAGTTGTTGGGTGACCTTGTAATCTTGAATTTAATTTTCTGAATGTTGCTAATTCAGCTACTGAAAAGTATCCGCTTCTAGCTAAAACACTATAAAAAACTGGAGAAATATGTCCGTTTGATAAGAAGAATAAATCTTCACCAATTCCGTTCATATCAAAACCTTCATTACGTTTCATAACGTCTTGGTAAAGGGTAACCAAAAACTCAGCACATCCCAAAGAACCTCCTGGATGACCTGAATTTACGGCATGAACCATACGAAGAATATCTCTTCGAACTTGTGTTGTAAAATCTTGTAGTTGTTGCGTGTTAGACATTATAAAAAGATATATGTGTGTTAATTGGATGCAAAAGTAATTTTATTTTTTTGGCGGTACAAATCATTTTGTTAGAAGTTATTAATAATCAGTGTTAATCATAAATAATTCTAAATTCCAATTTCTAAATTCTAAAATAAATTATCTTTGCCGTTCGTAAAAGCACAATATGAAGTTTGATTTAATTACCAAAGACCCAAAAAGTAAAGCCAGAGCTGGAAAAATAACTACCGATCACGGTGTTATTGAAACCCCAATTTTTATGCCCGTAGGAACCGTGGCTTCCGTAAAAGGAGTACACCAACGTGAGCTTAGAGACGATATTAATCCAGATATTATTTTAGGAAATACCTATCATTTATACTTAAGACCTCAAACTAAAATTTTAGAAGCCGCTGGAGGTTTACATAAATTCATGAATTGGGATAGAAATATCTTAACCGATTCTGGTGGATACCAAGTGTATTCGCTTTCTTCGAATAGAAAAATTAAAGAAGAAGGTGTTAAGTTCAAATCGCACATTGATGGTTCGTATCATTTCTTTTCTCCAGAAAATGTGATGGAAATCCAGCGTACCATCGGTGCCGATATTATCATGGCTTTCGACGAATGTACACCTTATCCTTGCGATTATCGTTATGCAAAACGTTCGATGCACATGACACATCGTTGGTTAGACAGATGTATCAATCATTTAGAAAAATTACCATTTAAATACGGTTACGAACAGACGTTTTTTCCAATTGTTCAAGGAAGTACGTATAAAGATTTAAGAGAACAATCGGCTGAATATATTGCAAATGCCGGTGCACAAGGAAATGCTATTGGTGGACTTTCAGTAGGAGAACCAGCTGAGGAAATGTACGCCATGACCGAAATTGTTACGGCAATTCTTCCAGAAGATAAACCAAGATATTTAATGGGTGTGGGAACGCCAATCAATATTTTAGAGAATATTGCGTTAGGAATTGATATGTTTGATTGTGTGATGCCAACACGTAACGCTAGAAATGGAATGTTGTTCACAGCTCACGGAACAATGAATATGAAAAACAAAAAGTGGGAGGCTGATTTTTCGCCAATTGACGAAATGGGACACACTTGGGTAGATACTGAATATTCAAAAGCTTATCTTAGACATTTATTTGCTGCAGACGAATTCTTAGGAAAACAAATTGCAACCATTCATAACTTAGGTTTTTACATGTGGTTAGTACGCGAAGCAAGAAGACAAATTATTGCCGGAACATTCAGAGAATGGAAAGATAAAATGGTGATTCAAATGAGTCAACGATTATAAATTCAGCCAATGAAAATAATAGATAAATACATTTTAAAACGCTATTTGGTCACTTTTTCGGTGATGTTGATTATGTTTATTCCGATTGGAATTACAATTGACGTTTCGGAAAAAGTAAACAAAATGATTGAAAAGAAAATTCCGCTGAAGGATATTTTAATTTATTATGGTGATTTTACCGTGTATTTTGCCAATCTATTATTTCCAATTTTTTTATTCTTATCTATTATTTGGTTCACCTCAAAATTAGCAAACAATACCGAAATTATTGCTATTTTGAGTTCTGGAATTTCGTTTGGTCGATTCTTACGTCCTTTTATGTATGGAGCTGTAATTGTTTCTATTTTCGCTTTGTTAATGGGATTCTTTTTAGTGCCAAAAGCAAGTAAAGGATTTAACGATTTTAGATATCAAAACTTAAAAGGGAACTCTCAAACCAGAGAAACATCTGATATTTTTAGACAAATTAAAAAAGATGGAAAAATTGAAGAAAATATTTATGTAAGTAATTACAATTATTTATCTCAAACAGGTTTTAATTTTACGTTTGAAAAATTTCAAGATAATGTATTGGTTGAAAAAGTTACAGCAAACCGAATTCGCTATGATGAAAAAACTAAAAAATATACATTATACGGATACAACAAGAGAATAGTTGGTCAAACAGATGATCAAATTCTTTCTTCTGAAAAAAATGAAGTTGCTTACAATTTTGAACCCGATGATTTAACGCCGGTTATTTATGTGGCAGAGACCATGACTATTGGAGAGTTAAACAAGTTTATAAACAAAGAAAGAGCTAGAGGAAACGGAAATATCAATACGTATTTAGTAGTTTTTTATAAGAAATTTAGTTTACCAATTTCGGCATTTATCTTAACTATTATTGCCGTTGCAGTTTCTTCTATGAAGCGTAGAGGTGGAATGGGAATTAATCTTGCCATCGGAATTGTAATCGCATTTACTTTTATCTTCTTTGATAAAGTTTTCGGAACCTTAGCTGAAAAATCAAGTATTCCTCCGTTTTTAGCGGTTTGGTTTCCAAATATTGTTTTCGGAATTTTAGCCGCTTATTTACTTCGAAATGCAAAACGATAATCTAAAAAGTTATTTACATCTTCATGTAATTGTATTTATTTGGGGATTTACCGCCATTCTTGGAAAACTAATTTCATTAGAAGCTTTAGATTTGGTTTGGTATCGTATGCTTTTTGCATCGGTAATTATGACTTTTGTAGTGCTTTTCAATAAAGAAAAAATCAAAGTCCCGTTTAATGTTTTAATTGGATTTATAGTTTCCGGAATTATTATTGCTGCACATTGGCTCACGTTTTATCAAGCTATTAAAGTTTCAAATGTTTCTATTACCTTGGCCTGTTTATCAACAGGTGCTTTTTTTGCTTCTATTTTAGAACCTATTTTTTATAAGAGAAAAGTCATTTGGTATGAATTACTTTTTGGATTAATAGTTGTGGTTGGATTAGGAATCATTTTTAATGTAGAAACCAAATATACCACCGGAATTTACTTAGCCGTAACATCAGCATTTTTATCGGCACTTTTTTCTGTTATCAACGGAAAATACGCCAAAGAATACTACCCAAATGTAATTTCTCTGTACGAATTATCAAGCGGAGTTTTCTTTTTGAGCATTTACTTGTTTTTTGCTGGAAGTTTTACACCTGCTTTTTTTGCACTTTCTGTAAACGATTTAATCTGGTTATTCTTACTGTCATCAATTTGTACGGCTTATGCGTTCTCAGCTTCGGTAAAAGTGATGAAGTTTTTGAGTCCGTTTACCGTAATGTTAACCATCAATTTAGAACCTATTTACGGAATCATTTTAGCTTTACTGATTTTCAAAGATGGAGAAGAAATGTCGCCTCTGTTTTATGTAGGTGCTTTGATAATTTTAGCCACTGTTATTGCTAACGGAATTGTAAAAAGTTATAAAAAAGTTACAACTAATTAACGATAAGTTTACCAAAGTTAATTGAAAATTTTATCTTTGTCACAACAAACACAAACCCAAATAAACCGATTATGGAATATTTAGATTTTGAATTACCAATTAAAGAGCTTGAAGACCAATTAGATAAATGTCAAATCATTGGTCAAGAATCCGATGTTGATGTGTCTAACACTTGCAAGCAAATTGAGAAGAAATTAGAAGAAACTAAGAAGAAAATATACAAAAATCTTACGGCTTGGCAACGTGTGCAATTATCACGTCATCCAAATCGTCCTTATACATTAGAACATATTACTAATATTACTAATGGAACGTTTTTAGAACTTTTTGGTGACAGAAATTTCAAAGACGATAAAGCGATGATTGGTGGATTAGGTCAAATCAACGGACAATCGTATATGATTATTGGACAGCAAAAAGGTATTAATACTAAAATGCGCCAATACAGAAACTTCGGGATGGCAAATCCAGAAGGATATCGTAAAGCATTACGTTTAATGAAAATGGCAGAGAAATTCAACCTTCCTGTTTTAACATTAATCGACACTCCGGGTGCTTATCCAGGTTTAGAAGCTGAAGAAAGAGGTCAAGGAGAAGCTATTGCAAGAAATATTTTTGAAATGGCTCGTTTGAAAACTCCTATTATTTCAATTATTATTGGAGAAGGAGCTTCAGGAGGAGCATTAGGAATTGGAGTAGGAGATAGAGTATACATGTTGGAAAACACTTGGTATTCTGTAATTTCACCAGAATCGTGTTCGTCTATCTTATGGAGAAGTTGGGAATATAAAGAACAAGCAGCGGAAGCATTAAAATTAACTTCTTTTGATATGAAAAAGCAAAAGTTAATTGATGATATTATTCCAGAACCGCTTGGTGGTGCTCATTATGACAAAGAAACAACATTTAAAACGGTTGTCGAATATGTAACTAAAGCTTTTAATGAGTTAAAAGATTTATCAACAAAAGATTTGGTGGCACAACGAATGGATAAATACAGCAAAATGGGTGAATTCAAAGAATAACCACTTATTTTCAATTATAAATTAAAATCCGAAGCCTCAAGTTTCGGATTTTTTTTGGCTTATCAACAATAAAATTGAGTTATTAACAGTTCCCTATTAAGAACTCAAAAGTATAATTTATAAAATTTGGTTACCTTCGCAATATGGAAAATGTCAGAAATATGAACCCGATAAAAGTAGACAAAACTACGATTATCAATTTGGAAAAAGGAAAACTACCTCCTCAAGCGTTAGACCTTGAAGAAGCGGTACTTGGTGCCATGATGATTGATAAAAAAGGGGTAGATGAGGTAATTGATATTTTGCAACCAGATGCCTTTTATAAAGAAGCTCACAAGCATATTTTTGAGGCAATTGTTCAGTTATTCAACGAAACCCAACCGGTTGACTTATTAACCGTTTCGGCACAATTGAAGAAAAACGGTAAATTAGAATTAGCGGGTGGCGATTTTTACTTAATTCAGTTAACCCAAAAGATATCTTCTTCGGCACATATTGAGTTTCACTCGCGTATTATTTTACAGAAATTCATTCAAAGAAGTTTAATTAAAATTTCAAGTGAAATCATTGAAGAATCGTATGATGACGCTACCGATGTATTTGATTTATTAGACAAAGCCGAATCAAAATTATATGAAGTAACGCAAGGAAATATTAAACGTAGTTCAGAAACAGCACAAAGTTTAGTAATTCAAGCTAAAAAACGTATCGAAGAAATTGCAGGAAAAGAAGGTTTGAGTGGAATTGCAACAGGATTCCACAACTTAGATAAATTAACCTCAGGTTGGCAACCATCCGATTTAATTATTATTGCGGCTCGTCCAGGTATGGGTAAAACTGCGTTTGTACTTTCGATGGCACGTAATATGGCAGTAGATTATGGTCATCCAGTGGCTTTATTCTCTTTGGAGATGTCTTCTGTTCAGTTAATTACACGTTTAATTTCATCTGAAACGGGTTTATCATCTGAAAAACTTCGTACCGGAAAATTAGAAAAACACGAGTGGGAGCAGCTTTCTATCAAAGTAAAAAACTTAGAAAAGGCGCCTTTGTATATTGACGATACACCATCACTATCTATTTTTGATTTACGTGCAAAAGCAAGAAGACTTTCATCGCAATATGGAATTAAAATGATTGTTGTGGATTATTTGCAGTTAATGACAGCTGGCGGAAACGGAAAAGGCGGTGGAAATCGTGAGCAAGAAATCTCAACTATTTCTAGAAACTTAAAAGCATTAGCAAAAGAATTAAACGTTCCGGTTATTGCACTTTCTCAGTTATCTCGTGCGGTTGAAACTCGTGGTTCTAGTAAAAGACCTTTACTTTCCGACCTTCGTGAATCGGGTGCGATTGAGCAAGATGCCGATATTGTATCGTTTATTTACCGTCCAGAATATTATAAAATAGACGAATGGGATGATGAAGAACGCACGCCAACACAAGGCCAGGCCGAATTTATCGTAGCAAAACACAGAAATGGTGGTTTAGATGAAATCCGATTAAAGTTCGTAGGAAACTTAGGAAAGTTCGAAAACTTAGACGATTTTAGTTCGCCATTTGATGAATTACCTTCTAAAATGAATTTGGACGAAACCAATCCGTTCATTACACCAAATTTACCAACACCTAACGAAGCATTTGGTAGTACCATGAATTCGTTTGATGATGATTCGGATGTTCCATTTTAAAAAAAATAGATAAAATGTTAAAAACAGGCAATTTGCCTGTTTTTTTTATTAATTTTTTTACTACATTTATAATTCAATTATAAAAAAACCTCAAAATATGTCAGATTTTACAATTACTCTCGATGAAGCCAAAGAATGGGCAACATCATGGAGAACTAATCCTCCAAAAGATTTAGCAAAAGGTCATTTAGTCCCTGGTGGAGCACTAAGAGAATTACTAGCAATAGATGGTGTTGTTGATGTTAGAGCTTATATGGGTGTCGACACAAAAGGAACACAAAAATTAATGTTTGTAGGAGTAGACGCAGATGGTAAAGATTTAATAGATGATAATCACTTAATTTATGATACAACTCAGCCATGTCCGCCATCTTGTGATCCATCTAGTCCATTGAATACACCTTAAAATTTGAAACCTTCAGGTTACTTACATATAACATCAGCAATATTATGCTTACTTTATCTTATAGGCTTTTTCAGAAACGGGAAAGTCTATAGGATTTTTACAATATATATAATTGGTGTTCTAGTAATTGATTTTATTAGTTCAAAATTGTACAGATGGTTTAGAATTTATAATGTTTTTATGCATCATTTTTATGAATTGTTTCAATTTGTAATATTGAGTTATTTCTTTTCCTTATTATTAAAAACAAGAGCACAATTATTTACGGTTTATGTAGGATTAATTGTACTTCCATTATTTTTATTATCGAGATATCTTATTAATCCAAGTTTGTTTTTTGAATATAATCTTTTTGAAACATATTTAACTACAATGCCTTTGATTATTTATTCAAGTATGCATCTATATAATAATCTTGGAGAAAAATCTGATTTTTATTATAGTAACTTAGGCTTGTTATTTTATTTATTTACAAGTACTTTTATTTTCTTATTCTATAGATTACTTGTTGTTTTTGAAATTGAGGATCATATAAATGATTTGATGATTAATATAAACATTACGCTTCAATACATAAAATTTGCATTTTTCTTTTATCAATGGAAATTAATTTATTTTAACAAAGATGAACGCAATTAATTTAGAAAATAACGAAATAATCCAAGTGGTATTTTTTATATTGCTTGCTTTCATATCCATGTTTTTGGTACTGATTATGTTTTTCTATTTTTCAAGAAAGAAAATCGTCCAAATTGAAGTAGATAAGAAAAACTTAGAAATTGAACACCAAAAAGAGTTATTGAATTCGGTTTTAATAACCCAAGAAGAAGAACGTAAACGTATTGCACAAGACTTGCATGATGATATTAGTTCAAAGCTTAATGTAGTTTCACTTAACAGTCATTTATTAAAAACTCCAAATTTAAACGAAACTGAGCAACTAGAAATCACCAATAACATTATCGAGTTAACTCAAAAAGCATTAGAGAATTCTCGACGCATTGCACACGATTTATTACCACCAGTTTTAGAAAAGTTTGGGCTTCATGCCGGAATTGAAGAACTTGTAGAAGAGTTTAATAGTACCAAAACTGTTAAAGTTTTGTATGAAAACAGCATTGATTTTGAAAGCTATCCTATTGAAAAACATTTACATATATTTCGTATCCTTCAAGAATTGTTAAATAATTCGCTTCGACACGGAAAAGCCACAGAAGTTTCAATACAATTTACTACTTTCGAAGGCCGAAAAACCTGTACTTATATCGATAACGGATTAGGTTTTGATAGTTCGAGTGAGGAAAATCAAAAAGGTTTGGGAATGATGAATATAGAAAGTAGAATTAACTTTTTAGGAGGTAATTTTAGCTTTACTTCAAAACCAAACGAAGGTGTAAAAATGATATTTAATTTCAATTAATGGAACAAAAGATTAAAATAATATTAGCTGATGATGAGGAATTATTCCGAAAAGGAATCTATTTCTTACTTCAACGCGAACCTAATATTGAAATTATTTTCGAAGCTTCAAACGGAAGTGAATTAGTGGAACATTTAAAAACTACTACAGAACTTCCCGATATTATAATGATGGATTTAAAAATGCCATTATTAAACGGAGTGGAAGCAACTAAATTAATTCACAAAGATTTTCCAGCAATTCGAATCATTGCCTTGACAAGTTACAACACCAAATCGTTTATTGCGAATATGATTAACGTGGGTGCAGCTTCTTATTTGGTAAAAAATGCTTCTCCAATTGATATGATTAAAACCGTTAACGAAGTTGCTCAAAAAGGATTTTACTACAACGAAATTGTGATGGAAGTAATTCATCAAAATATGATTTCAAATGTAGCTTCAAAAACAGTTTTAGATGAAGATTTTTTAACAGAAAGAGAAAAAGAAGTATTGGAATTAATTTGCAAACAATATAGTTCAGCTGAAATAGGTGATATGTTAAGTTTGAGTACGCGCACCGTAGACGGTCATAGGAACAACTTGTTACTAAAAACAAACTCAAAAAATATGGCAGGATTAGTCATATTTGCCATACAAAATAAAATCATAAATTTGGAAGACTCTAATAATGATATTGAGTCTTAAATCGTTTGATAAATTAGCGGAAATTAATAATTTCTACAGAACTGAAAAACTAAAATAAAATATACTAGGATAGTTACTACAAGTACAATATATCCGATTCTTTTTAACAATTTCATTTCTTTCGAGTTTATTAACGATAAATTACTACTGTTTGTGTTCATCTTTTTTATTATTTTGATATAAGTCAAAACTAAAGCAAAAAATATTGCTGTGTAAGAGTAAAAATACCTGATTTTCAAACCAGGTATTTTTACGGGGGTAACCAGGTATTTTTACGGGGGTGCGACTTTAACATTTCTGTAAATGATATTTGTTAGAAATGTTATAAATTAGTCAATTATATTAGTAAACTATGAAATTTAAAGCGATCAGCTTATATATTGTATTCCTTTTTCTTTGCTCTTTTTCGAGTAGAGCGTCCTTTGTATTATTACCAATGGAAGCCGAAGGACAACAAAATCACTTAAAGGCCTACGGAATTACTTATTGGGCTTTAGATAAAAGTTACAAAGTAAGTTGGTTATTAAATTACAGAGGCGGTTCTTTTCTACTACCTGATGCTCCCGAAATCAGAAAAGAATGTCAAATTCGAGGCGTAACTTTTGAAGTATTATCTGATGCGGCAACTAATACTATTTTGGAAGATATTAGTTCTCCATCTCAAAATATGGAAACGGTTGTATTAGAAAAAGCTCCTAAAATTGCGGTTTATACTCCAAAAGGCAAACAACCTTGGGACGATGCGGTAACCATGGTCTTAACATATGCCGAAATTCCGTTTACCGAAGTTTATGATGAAGAAGTTTTGTCTGACCAACTATTGTTATACGATTGGTTGCATTTACATCACGAAGATTTTACGGGTCAATACGGAAAGTTTTTTGGAAATTACAGAAGTACGCCGTGGTACATCCAACAAAAAGCAGAAGCAGAAGCTTTGGCTAAAAAGTTAGGTTATACTAAAGTTTCGGAAGAGAAATTAGCGGTAGCTAAAAAAATCAGAGATTTTGTAATTGGTGGCGGATTTATGTTTGCGATGTGTTCGGCTACTGATAGTTTTGATATTGCGCTTTCTGCAGAAGGTGTTGATATTTGCGAACCGATGTTTGACGGAGATGATTCAGAAGCCAATTATCAATCTCGAATCGATTATTCGAATACTTTTGCTTTTAAAGATTATCTATTAGAACGAAATCCAATGGTTTATGAGTTTTCCGATATCGATACAACTGAAGAACACGGAAAAGGAGCTTTTTCTATGGATAAAGACTACTTCACTTTAATGGAATATTCCGCAAAATGGGATCCTATTCCTACTATGTTATGCCAAAATCATACACAATTAGTAAAAGGTTTTATGGGGCAAACTACCGCTTTTGATGCTATTAAAGTTAAATCGAATGTGTTAATCATGGGCGAATGTAAAATCAATGGAGAAGCACGTTATATTCATGGAACCAAAGGAAAAGGAATGTTTACTTTTTACGGAGGTCACGACCCAGAAGATTACCAACATAGAGTAGGAGATGCTCCAACAGTTTTAGATTTACATCCAAATTCACCAGGCTATCGCTTGATATTGAATAATGTTTTGTTTCCAGCAGCGAGAAAGAAAAAACTAAAAACCTAATTCTTTTTTAAGATATCATTGATAATCATCAAATGATGTTTCGTGTGAAGTACTAAAAAGTTTTCGGTTTCTTTCTTATTTAAAATTCCAAAAAACGGATGCGGAAAATTAGCATTCTTATTCAAATTTTTCCATCCAATCAAATTTTCTCTCGCTTTTGATAGACTTGCAGCTAAAGTTTCTTGATTGATGTCGCCTTCAGGTCGTACAATTTTTGGAGCTCTTGCCTTTCCTCTTGGGATTTTTTTAGCAACGATTAGAATTAAAAATCGTTTAAAATTGAAATGCCATTGATAATCTGAAGGATTCGAAATTTTGCAAGCTGTTACAATTTGGTCAATCGTTTTCAAACTATGTTCTATATGCCAACCTACACTTCCGCCAGAAACTGCATGGTTTGTAGTTTCAAATTGTGAGATTTTAGATTCTAACTGGCTAATTAAGTTTTGTAAGTTTTGCATGTTGTAGTTTTTAGTGATATAAAAGTATAAAAAATCCCAAAGACCATTTCGGAATTTGGGATTTATATTTAAGAATTAACTTGTATTAAGCTTCTTCGTTTTCTTTGTCTAAATAGTCTTGAACCACTTCAATAGCATTTGTAATTACATCACTTAAAGCTGTTATAAAACTTCCGTCTTCAGCACTACTAATAGCGTGTTTTAAAGCTTCAACTTCTTTAGTAATGATTTCATGTGTTACCGTTTTACCACTTGCGGCAATTCCTTCTAAAATAAGATTGTTGATTTCTTCTTCGGTTCTACCACGTAAGTGTTTTTCTTGACGAATGATAATATGATCAAACATTCGAGCGGCAATTGTGGCACATTCTTTAATGTCTTCATCTCTTCTATCGCCAACACCTGCAATAATTCCGATTTTTTTAGTAGCTTCTACAGAAGATAAATATTCTTCCACACCACGATAACCAGCTGGATTATGAGCAAAATCAATCAATACTTTGAATTTCTTGAACTCGAAAATATTCATTCTTCCTGGAGTTTGTGCTGCACTTGGAATAAATGTTTGTAACGATAAGCTAATATCTTCGGTTTTGAATCCTTGTAAATAGGCTGCTAAAGTTGCTGCTAAAACATTCGCAATCATGAATTTTGCTTTTCCACCTAACGTCAACGGAACGTGAGTAGCTCTTTCTACTCTAATTTTCCATTCGCCTTTTTTGATGGTGATGAAACCGTTTTCGTAAACCGCTACAATTTTGCCTTCTTTTGCTAATTGTTTAGCAACAGCTGAATTTTCATCCATGCTAAAATAAGCAATATTGCAACTCAAATCTTTAACAAGTTTCATGCAATATTCGTCTTCGGCATTTAAAATAGCCCATCCATCTTTCTTGATACTTTTAACAACAGTAGCTTTTACTCTTGCCAAATCGTCTAAGGTATCAATATCATTCAATCCTAAATGGTCTTCTTGAATGTTGGTGATTATACCAATATCACAACGACTAAATCCTAAACCTGCTCTTAAAATTCCACCTCGAGCCGTTTCTAAAACAGCAAATTCCACAGTAGGATCTTTTAAAATATATTCAGCTGAAATAGGTCCAGTGGTATCACCTTTTTCCATCATGTGATTTTGCACATAAATTCCGTCAGAAGTAGTAAAACCAACTTTGAATCCGTTATTTTTTACAATATGAGCAATTAATCGGGTAGTAGTTGTTTTTCCATTGGTTCCAGTTACTGCAATAATTGGAATACGACTTGGTTTTCCTGGAGGATACAACATATCAATAACTGGAGCAGCCACGTTTCTTGGTAAACCTTCCGAAGGAGCTAAATGCATTCTAAAACCTGGTGCTGCATTCACTTCTAAAATACAACCACCATTTTCTTTCAATGGTTGCGTTAAGTTTTCTGCCATAATATCCACACCACAAATATCTAATCCAATCACGCGCGAAATTCGCTCACAAAGGAAAATATTTTCTGGATGCATCATATCGGTTACATCAACCGAAGTTCCTCCAGTACTTAAATTAGCAGTTGATTTTAAATAAACCACTTCATCTTTTCTTGGAACCGTTTCTAAAGTATAGCCTAATTTTTCTAATAAATCGGTCGTGTCTCTATCAACGTCAATTTGGGTAAGTACATTTTCATGTCCATAACCACGTCTTGGATCTTTATTGGTTTCTTCAATTAATTGTTGAATTGTATGTGTTCCATCACCTTTTACGTGAGCTGGTTCTCTTTTAGCAGCAGCTACCAATTTATTATCAATAATCAAAACACGGAAGTCATAACCGGTAATGAATTTTTCTACGATAACTCTTCGGCTGTAATTTTTCGCGTAAGCTAATCCAGCAACGGCATCTTCCCATTTTTTTACATTAATAGAAGCGCCTTTTCCGTGATTACCATCTAAAGGTTTGATTACAATTGGGTAACCAATTTTCTTAATTACATTTTCTAAATCTTCTTCATCAACACAAATGCCACCACTTGCCACAGGAATCGAAGCCAACTCTAACATGCGCTTAGTTTCTTCCTTATTACATGCAATATCTACTGCAATGTTACTCGTCTTACAAGTAATTGTCGCCTGAAAACGCATTTGATTTACACCATAACCTAATTGTACAAGTGAATTAGTTCCTAAACGAATCCAAGGAATATCTCTTGCAACAGCTTCTTCTACGATACTTCCAGTTGAAGGACCAAGGCGAACACGTTCCCTAATTTCTCGCATTTTTTGAATATCCGCTTCAACATCATATTCAGTTCCTGCAATTAAAGATTCGGCTATTGCTACTGCACTTTCAGCTGCAAATAAACCAACGTTTTCTTCGGTATAGCTAAAAACCACATTATAAACACCTGGTGTCTTGGTTTCTCTAGTTCTTCCAAAACCCGTTTCCATTCCGGCTAAGGTTTGGATTTCTAAGGCAATATGTTCGATAACATGTCCCATCCAAGTGCCTCTTTCAACACGTGAAAAGAAACCACCTCTACAACCTTCTGAACAACGATGTTCAATCATGGTTGGAAACATAGCTTCGATTCGCTCTCTAAATCCTTCGATTTTATTGGTAGGAAATTGTTCCATTTCTTCCAAATCTAATCGCATTTGAATTAATTTTTTTCGTTGAACGCTCCAAATGTTCGGACCTCTAAGGGCTTGTATTTTTAATATTTTCATAAAAATTGAAAGTTGTATTTTAAATGGATAATGATTTTGTTAAAAATAGAAAAATAATATTACAGTGCGATACTTTTTGAATAAAATTATCAAATTTTAGCTTTTGATGTACTTCGTTTTTGATTTGGTAAGAAATTACGGGTAATCTTTTAGTTTTCTTGAAAAATCAGTAAAAAGTTTCATTTCTTTATCTCAATTTGATTTGTGTAGTATTAAGAAATAGTTATTTTTACGGCATGGAAATACAAGGAAAATTAATAATCATTGGTGGTGCTGTAGATAAAGGAAGTTTTACAGAAACTAATTTGGATAAAGATGCTTCAAAGAATTTGAATTTTTTCGAAACAGGAATCTTAAAACGAATCATTAAAGAATCAAAAAATAAAGAGGAATCTCGAATTGAAGTTATTACAACCGCTTCAAAAATCCCGAGAGAAATTGGCCCAGAATACGTAAAAGCCTTCAGTTATTTAGGCGCTCACAATGTAGATGTTTTATATATTGAGAAAAGAGAACAAGCTAACGATCCTGAAATCCTAGAAAGATTAAAAGCTGCTGATGTAGTTATGTTTACAGGTGGCGATCAATTGCGTTTGACTTCTATTTTAGGAGGAACGCCTTTTGATGATTTGCTAATTTCGAAATATAGAAACGAAGAGTTTATTTATGCTGGAACTTCGGCAGGTGCTGCGGCTGCTTCGAATAATATGATTTACCAAGGAAGTAGTTCGGAAGCTTTGTTGAAAGGTGAAGTGAAAATTACTTCTGGTTTAGGATTAATTGACGATGTAGTTATCGATACGCATTTCGTACAAAGAGGAAGAATCGGTCGTTTGTTTCAAGCGGTGGTTGGGAATCCAAAAGTATTAGGAATTGGTCTTGGAGAAGATACCGGATTATTAATTACCAATGGCCGCCAAATGGAAGCCATCGGTTCTGGATTAGTAATTTTAGTGGATGGAAGAGAAGTAAAAGACACCAATTTAACTCAGGTGGAATTAGGTCAACCCATCTCAATCAATCACTTGGTGACACACGTTATGAGTCAATACGATAAGTTCGATTTGAATACTCACAAAATGAGTATTCATTCTTCGCAATATGTTTAAATTTTAAAATATTTTTGGAACACAGATTATGGAAATGATATTAATTTAAAATTTCTTTAATCTGTGTTCTTTTTTAATTTACTGTTATGTCAAAAATTATCATTCACGGCGGATTTTTCTCAGAATCATCAACCAATATAGAAACAAAAATCGCAAAACAACAAGCGCTTTTACGTATTGTGAAAGATTCGTATGCGTATTTGCAAAATCATTCGGCATTAGAAACGGTGGTGTATGCGGTTTCTCAATTGGAAGACGATGAATTGTTCAATGCTGGAATTGGTTCCCAAATTCAATCGGATGGAAAAATCAGAATGAGTGCTTCTTTAATGGATGGCGAATCACAGAAAATGAGCGGTGTTATCAATATTGAAGAAGTAAAAAACCCAATCCAAGTAGCACAAGTTTTAATGCAAGTCGATGACCGAATTTTAGGCGGAAGCGGTGCCACAAATTTTGCCAGAAAACACGGATTTGAACCATTTTCAACTGAAATTCCACAAAGAAGAGCCGAATATGAAGCCAAATTAGCATCATTAGGAACAGGAACCGTAGGTTGTGTAGCTTTAGACAAAAATGGAAAAATTGCAGTAGCGACTTCAACGGGTGGAAAAGGATTTGAAATTCCAGGAAGAATCTCAGATTCTGCAACTGTTGCAGGAAATTATGCCAACGAATTTTGTGGGGTAAGTTTAACAGGAGTAGGAGAAGACATCGTAAGTAACGCCACAGCAGCAAAAATTGTAACCCGCGTTACGGACGGATTTTCAATAGAAAAAGCATTCGAAAAAACCTTTGCCGAATTAAAACCATACGATGGTTTTGCAGGTGCCATCGGAATTGACAAACAAGGAAATGTCTTTCATCAAGATTCGCATCCAAGTATGGTTTTTGCTAGTTTTGATGGAGAAAATGAGGAAGTTTTTGAGTAGAAATATTTCTTTATCATATAAAAACACAAAACCCGAAAGCAGTACTTTCGGGTTTTCTATTTCTTTTCTCTTTCTTCTTTACTCTTTCTTCTCTTCCTTAAACGTCCAAAACAAAATTCGACTCACTTTGTTTCCGTGTTTCATTTCTGTAATTTGGTAGGTTGCTTTTACTTTTCTAAGATGCGAAAGCAACGGTTTTAAATTATCCTTTTTAGAAACTAACGAGGAAAACCATTTGCATTGCGATTTAAAATGCACACTTTCATAAATCATATTGCTGATGAATGTTAGTTCGCCACCTTCGCACCATAATTCGTTATTTACACCACCAAAGTTCAGCGTAGGTTTCTTCGAATCTTCGATACCTAAGTTTTTATTTTTACGAATCGTGCCTTTATTGGCTTCTTCTTTCGAACTATGAAATGGCGGATTACAAATCGTCATATCAAATTTATCTTCAGGAAGAATGATATTTTTAAAGATATTACGCTTTGAAGTTTGCAATCGCAACGTAACGTTTTCTTTTAATTTCTGATTCGAATTAATATTTTCCTGAGCAGCTTCATAAGCTTGTTTGTCGATTTCGCTACCCACAAAACGCCAATCATATTCCGACACACCAATTATCGGATAAATGCAATTCGCTCCAATACCAACATCTAAAATGCGAATTTTATGCTTGGTTTGAATCGTTCCGTAAGTGTCTTCTAAAATATCGGCAACTTGATGAATATACTCTGCTCGTCCTGGAATAGGCGGACAAAGAAATCCTTTTGGAATATCCCAATTTTTCAAACCATAATAATGCAACAACAACGCTTTGTTCAACATTTTTACCGCATCTGGATTCGCAAAATCAATTGTTTCGGTGCCAAATTCATTCACCGCAACAAATGTCGCCAAATCTGGATTAGCTGCAATTAAAGTTTTAAAATCGTAATTGCCGTGATGTTTGTTTTTCGGATGAAAGCCGGTTATGGTTTTGGTTGTATTCAAGGTATTGATTTTAATGTGTAAAGGTATTGAATTCTGAGGAAGGTTATTAATTAATAAAAGATTTTTATATTTGGTGATATTTATTTGTTAGCCATCATTGTAAAAAACGAAATGAAAAAATTTATATTTTTATTAATTGGACTATTAATATCTTGTTCTACAATCAAAATTGATTTTTCACAATTAGAAATATCCGAACTAGAACAAAAAGGATACTCAATTTATTTGGATACTAATCTAATTAATTTATCAAATACATACTTAAATGATAAAAATATATTAAGGGTAAATCAAAATACATCTACTAAAAAGGTAGAAATAATCCGAAAAGATAAAAACACCATTTTCACTTCGTTAAATGAATTGCTAAATCAAAAAAAATATAATACCAAGATTGACCATATTGTTATAAATAATATCCAAATAGACAACTCAGAAATTTCAAAAGTCAAGTTTGAAATTGGTTCAATAAAATATATCCGATTACTAACTCAGAAAGATTATCAGGGGAAAGAGTATGATGATTTGCCACAAGTAAAAGAAAAAATTGGTAATGGGATGCTTATTATTAATACAATACCATTGATAGAATAACAAAAATGACGATGGCGCGGAATCACATTCCGTTCCCACAATCAAATAAAACCAATAAGAAACCCCGATGAAATAAATCGGGGTTTCTTATTATTAATCAAGTATAAATGCTATATATGGATTGCAATCCCTGCAAAGTTTTACTTGGTCTCTTTTTTTAGAAAAGCTTAATTTACATTCTCTCTTTTCCACATTCAAATAGGTTACTGATTCTCCTGGTTTTAATTTTAATTGCACCGCATTGTGTCTGTAAACAGTATTGTCATCTGGTCGATTAATCCCAGCGAAGCCATTAAAATTCTTGGTTGAGTTGTTAGTGAATTCTACATCATAGAAACAAGTAGTTCCCATGTGTTTGTTTAATTTCACTCTAACTGTCATTTTGTAACCATTGAACTCGCAATTTATTGGTGCGCCCCATTCTGCAACATTGTCAGCAATATTGATAGGAAACGATTGTGAAAATGAATGTTGTGTATTTGCCAAGATTAGAACAAATAGAATTTTGATAAATGTTTTCATAATTGTAAAAGTTAGTTTATCAAAATTAATTTATCTGTTTGTGTTTAAGAATAAGGCATCTGACGTATTTTTAAAAATAAAAAACCCCGATAAAATCGGGGTTTAATATATAAGTAAGATAAACTGAGTTAGACGTAATTATTTAATTTTGTTAACGATAGCTGTGAAAGCAGCTGGGTGGTTCATAGCTAAATCAGCAAGAACTTTACGGTTCAATTCGATATTGTTAGCTTTTNNATAACTCATACCATGTAAACGTGCACCAGCATTGATACGCGTAATCCATAAAGCACGGAAATTTCTTTTGTTTTGTTTTCTATCACGGTAAGCATAGCACATTGCTTTTTCTACCGCGTTTTTAGCTACAGTCCAAACGTTTTTACGTCTTCCAAAGAAACCTTTGGCTTGTTTTAATACTCTTTTTTTTCTAGCTTTTGTAGCTACTGAATTTGTTGCTCTTGGCATAATTTTAAATGTTTTTTGCAGTAAGGCGGTCTTTCAACACTTATAAACTTCGTACTTTGTATTTTCATATTTCGTACTTCGTTCAGCCCACTCCAGGGTTACTAAATTGTTTTAACCAACAACTTATTAAATTAAATTTAATTGTTGTTTAATGCTTCTCTCNNGTTTTCATTTTAGGCATTTTCTTCCTGTATTTATAATCTATCTTACTTATTATTTTTCAAAAGAGTTTGCTGGGCAATCTCTTATTTTCCTTTTTTCTTCGGAGCAATATACATAATCATACGTTTTCCTTCTAAAACTGGCATCGCTTCTACTTTTCCAAACTCTTCCAATTCTTGAGCCAAACGTAATAACAAAATTTGTCCTTGCTCTTTGTAGATAATCGAACGTCCTTTAAAGAATACAAATGCTTTTAATTTAGCACCATCTTGTAAAAATTTAAGGGCATTCTTTTTCTTAAATTCATAATCATGCTCATCAGTTTGAGGTCCAAAACGAATCTCCTTTACAACGATTTGAGTTGATTTTGCTTTAAGTTCTTTATCTCTCTTCTTTTGTTGGTACAAAAATTTACCATAATCCATCAACTTACAAACCGGTGGTTCAGCATTTGGAGAAATTTCTACCAAATCTACTTCCTGCTCTTCAGCAAAACGAAGGGCTTCCGCTATTTTGTATACTCCAGGCTCAATATTTTCGCCTACTAAACGTACTTCAGGAACACGAATCAAATTGTTGATACGGTGTGCTGCTTTTTTCTCTTCGCGAGGTTGAAAACCTCTGTTGTTTCTAATTGCTATGGCTGTAAAATTTTAGTTAAACTTAAAATTGTTTTAATGTTTTGTTTATTTCTTCGTTTATCATTGCAGCAAATTGCTCAATAGTAACCGATATATTTCCTTTTCCTTCTTGTCCGCGTTGTCTCACGGAAATCGTTCCGTTTTTCTCTTCTTCCTCGCCAACAATCAGCATAAACGGATATTTGTTCATCTCCGCTTCTCTAATTTTCTTCCCGATTGTTTCATTTCGGTTGTCAATTAGGGCGCGAATTTCGTGATTTTCTAGCAAATCTAAAACTTTTTTCGCATAATTTTCATATTTCTCACTCAAAGACAAGATTATAGCCTGCTCTGGCATCAACCAAATTGGGAAATTTCCTGCTGTGTGTTCCAATAAAATTGCGATAAAACGTTCCATCGAACCAAAAGGCGCTCGGTGAATCATAACTGGGCGATGTAACTTGTCATCCGCACCTTTATAAGACAATTCAAAACGCTCTGGTAAGTTGTAATCTACTTGAATGGTTCCTAACTGCCAACTTCTGCCTAACGCATCTTTTACCATGAAATCCAATTTCGGACCATAAAAAGCCGCTTCACCAGATTCAATCACATAATTTAATCCTTTGTCTTTCGCTGCACTGATAATTGCATTTTCAGCTTTTTCCCAGTTTTCAACGCTACCTATATATTTATCCGGATTATCTAAATCACGAACCGATACCTGTGCCGTAAAGTTTTCAAATCCTAACGAACCAAAAACATACAATACCAAGTCGATAACATTTTTGAACTCCGCATCTAATTGATCTGGTGTACAGAAAATATGCGCATCATCCTGAGTAAATCCTCTAACGCGAGTCAATCCATGCAATTCTCCTGATTGCTCATAACGATAAACTGTTCCAAATTCAGCATAACGCTTCGGTAAATCTTTGTATGACCAAGGTCTTGCATTGTAAATCTCACAGTGATGTGGACAGTTCATTGGTTTTAACAAGAACTCTTCGCCTTCCGCTGGAGTATGAATCGGTTGAAAACTATCTGCTCCATATTTAGCATAGTGTCCAGAAGTCACATACAAGTCTTTCATCCCAATATGAGGCGTCACTACTTGTTCGTAACCTGCTTTTTTCTGTGCTTTTTTCAAGAATTGCTCTAATCTATCGCGTAAAGCAGCACCTTTTGGTAACCACAAAGGTAAGCCTTGACCTACTTTTGGAGAAAAATGGAATAAATCCAATTCTTTTCCTAATTTTCTATGATCGCGACGTTTTGCTTCTTCTAATAATTCAAGGTAATCCGTTAAGTCTTTTTGTTTTGGGAACGAAATTCCGTAAACACGTGTTAACTGTTTGTTTTTCTCATCACCTCTCCAGTAAGCTCCAGCCACCGATAAAATTTTCATCGCCTTGATAATTCCTGTATTCGGAATATGACCACCACGGCACAAATCAAAGAAGTTCGAATGATCGCAGAACGTAATCGTTCCGTCTTCTAAATTCGAAATCAATTCTGTTTTGTACTCGTTATTTTTATAAACCTCCAATGCTTCCGCTTTTGAAACCGGACGCATTTTAAATTCATGTTTCTCTCTCGAAATTTCTAACACACGGTCTTCAATCTTTTTGAAATCGGCATCCGTAATTCTTTTATCACCAAAATCCACATCATAATAGAAACCATTGTCAATCGCAGGACCAAGTGTTAATTTGATACCTGGAAACATTTCTTCCAATGTTTGCGCCATCACGTGCGAAGTCGAATGCCAAAAAGCTTTCTTACCTTCTTTGTCATTCCAAGTATATAATATAAGTGTACCGTCCGTCGTTAAGGTCGTCGTCGTTTCAATAGTGGTACCATTATAGGAAGCCGAAATTACATTTCTAGCCAAACCTTCACTAATGCTTTTCGCAACATCCATTGGAGTAACTCCTTGAGCCATCTCCTTAACCGACCCGTCGGGTAAAGTAACTTTTATCATTTTTTAAAATTTATAAGTTGCAAATATAAACCATTAATAAAATCCATACAATATATATAAGGTATAATGTTAAAAAAGATTTGAAGCAGATATTCAGTATTCCATAAATACTAATAGTCCCGCTGTCCGCTACAATCTGACATTGCGAGCTTGCGC
>DNNO01000046.1 GCA_003497625.1 Flavobacterium sp.
TAATAAACAGTATGGGACAAAAGACAAATCCAATAGGAAATAGACTTGGTATCATCAGAGGGTGGGACTCAAACTGGTATGGTGGAAATGATTACGGTGATAAAATCGCTGAAGATTATAAAATCAGAAAGTATATCCATGCTCGTTTATCTAAAGCAAGTGTATCAAAAATAATTATCGAGAGAACTTTAAAACTTGTAACCGTTACTATCACTACTGCTAGACCTGGTATTATTATCGGAAAAGGTGGACAAGAGGTAGACAAGTTAAAAGAAGAACTTAAGAAAATTACTGACAAAGAAGTTCAAATCAACATCTTTGAAATTAAAAGACCTGAACTTGATGCTTATTTAGTAGCTACAAGTATCGCTCGTCAAATTGAAAGTAGAATTTCTTACAGACGTGCAATTAAAATGGCTATTGCTGCTGCAATGCGTATGAACGCAGAAGGTATCAAAGTACAAATTTCTGGTCGTTTGAATGGAGCTGAAATGGCACGTTCAGAAAACTTCAAAGAAGGTAGAATTCCTTTATCAACTTTCAGAGCTGATATTGATTATTCATTAGGTGAAGCACATACTACTTATGGTAGAATGGGTATCAAAGTATGGATAATGAAAGGTGAGGTTTATGGAAAAAGAGATCTTTCTCCGTTAGTAGGAATGGACAAACAAAAGTCTAAACCTTCAGGATCTTCTGCTCCAAAAAGAGATGGAAATAAACCAAACGCACGCAAAAGAAAGTAATTATTTAAACTAAAGAAAAATGTTACAGCCTAAAAGAACAAAATACCGTAAGGTACAGAAAGGTAGAATGAAAGGCGTTTCTCAAAGAGGACACGAGCTTTCAAATGGAATGTTTGGTATCAAATCTTTAGATTCTTCATTTATTACTTCTCGTCAAATTGAAGCAGCTCGTATCGCAGCAACACGTTTCATGAAAAGAGAAGGTCAATTATGGATCAAAATATTTCCAGATAAACCTATTACAAAGAAACCATTAGAAGTACGTATGGGTAAAGGTAAAGGTGCAGTTGAGTATTGGGCTGCAGTTGTTAAACCTGGTAAAATTATGTTTGAAGTTGGAGGAGTTCCTCTATCAGTTGCAAAAGAAGCTTTACGCTTAGCAGCTCAAAAACTTCCTGTTAAAACTAAGTTTATCGTTGCTAGAGATTTCGAAGCATAATCAAAATTTATTATGAAACAATCAGAAATTAAAAATCTATCTGCAGCTGAGTTACAAGAACAACTTAGTCAGTTAAAGAAAACGTATACCGACCTAAAAAATGCTCATGCAATTTCGCCAATCCAAAATCCTCTTCAATTAAGAGGTTTAAGAAGATCAGTTGCGAGATTACATACAGAGTTAACTAAAAGAGAGTTACAATAATTGTAGACTAGCTGAAAGATGGAAAAAAGAAATTTAAGAAAAGAGAGAATAGGTGTGGTGACTTCAAACAAAATGGAGAAATCTATTGTTGTGTCACAAACTACAAAAGTGAAACACCCATTATACGGTAAGTTCGTGTTAAAAACTAAAAAATACGTTGCACACGACGAAACAAACGATTGTAACATTGGAGATACAGTAAAGATCATGGAAACAAGACCTTTATCTAAATCAAAATGTTGGAGATTAGTTGAAATCATTGAAAGAGCTAAGTAATTATGGTACAACAAGAGTCAAGATTAAAAGTAGCAGATAATACGGGAGCTAAAGAAGTTTTAACTATCCGTGTTTTAGGAGGAACGAAACGTCGTTATGCCTCTGTTGGTGACAAAATTGTAGTTTCAATTAAAGATGCAACTCCAAACGGAAACGTTAAAAAAGGAGCGGTATCAACTGCAGTGGTTGTACGTACCAAAAAAGAAGTGAGAAGAGCTGATGGATCTTACATCCGTTTTGACGATAACGCATGTGTATTGTTAAACGCTGCAGGAGAAATGAGAGGAACTCGTGTTTTTGGTCCAGTTGCCAGAGAACTTCGTGAAAAACAATTCATGAAAATTGTATCATTAGCACCAGAAGTGCTTTAATTCTTATACAAATGATAAAGCTAAAAATAAAATCAGGAGATATCGTAAGAGTTATTGCTGGAGACCACAAAGGTTCTGAAGGTAAAATTGTACGTGTTCTTCGTGAGAAAAACAAAGCGATTGTTGAAGGAGTTAACATGGTTTCGAAACATACAAAACCAAGTGCAAAAAACCCTCAAGGAGGAATCGTTAAGAAAGAAGCTCCTATCCATGTGTCTAACTTGTCTTTAATTGACCCAAAGTCAAAAGAAGCAACTAAAGTTGGTTTCAAACAAGAAGGAGACAAGAAAGTGAGATTTTCAAAAAAATCTAATCAAGTACTATAGTTATGGCATATATTCCTAGACTAAAAGAAGAATATAAGAGCAGAGTAATTGCTGCTCTTACAGAAGAATTCGGTTACAAAAACGTAATGCAAGTTCCTAAACTTGAAAAAATCGTTGTAAGCCGTGGAGTTGGTGCAGCAGTATCTGACAAAAAGTTAGTAGACTACGCTGTTGAAGAGATGACAAAAATTACTGGGCAAAAAGCAGTTGCTACTATCTCTAAAAAAGACGTTGCGTCTTTCAAATTGAGAAAAGGTATGCCAATTGGTGCTAAAGTAACTTTACGTGGAGAAAGAATGTATGAATTCTTAGATAGATTGATTACTTCATCTTTACCACGTGTTAGAGATTTCAGCGGAATTAAATCTACTGGTTTTGACGGAAGAGGAAATTATAACTTAGGTGTACTTGAACAAATCATTTTCCCAGAAATTGATATTGATAAAGTAAACAAAATCTCAGGATTTGACATTACCTTCGTAACTTCTGCAGAAACAGACAAAGAAGCAAAAGCATTATTAGCGGAATTAGGATTACCTTTTAAAAAGAATTAAGACATGGCTAAAGAATCAATGAAAGCCCGTGAGGTGAAAAGAATTGCATTAGTAGAAAAGTATGCTGAGAAAAGAAAAGCTTTAAAAGAAGCTGGAGATTTCGAAGGATTACAAAAATTACCAAAAAATTCTTGTCCAGTTAGAGTACACAATCGTTGTAAATTAACAGGTAGACCAAGAGGGTATATGCGTCAGTTTGGTCTTTCACGTGTAACATTCCGTGAAATGGCTAATCAAGGATTAATTCCAGGTGTTAAAAAAGCATCTTGGTAATCTCGAAAAAAGTTATTACTTTTGCAATCCAATAAAAAAGTTTAATTGGTTAAAGGTTCAATCCGCTGAGGGCGGATTGAAAACCATAGCCGCAATTCTATACATATGTATACAGATCCAATTGCCGATTATCTTACGAGAGTTAGAAATGCAGTGAGAGCTAACCACAAAGTGGTTGAAATTCCAGCATCTAACATGAAAAAAGAAATCACAAAGATTTTATTCGATCAAGGATATATCTTAAGTTACAAATTTGAAGACAGCTCTGTTCAGGGTTCAATCAAAATTGCACTTAAATATGATAAAGACACGAAAGAGTCAGTTATCAAAGATATCCAAAGAATTAGTAAACCAGGTTTACGTAAATATGCAGGTTCATCTGACTTACCTAGAATCTTAAATGGTTTAGGTATTGCTATTGTTTCTACATCAAAAGGTTTGATGACAGGAAAACAAGCTAAGCAATTAAACGTTGGTGGCGAAGTTATTTGTTACGTATATTAATAAAAAGACGAGACAATGTCAAGAATAGGTAAAAATCCAATTGCAATTCCAGCAGGAGTAACTGTAGAAGTTAAAGAAGCTGTAGTTACAGTAAAAGGAAAATTAGGCGAGCTTACTCAAGAATTTTCTGATGTAACCGTTAAAATCGAAGATAACCAAGTTATCGTTGAGCGTTCATCAGATCATAAAGATGAGAGAGCGAAACACGGACTTTATCGTTCATTAATCAACAATATGATTGTTGGTGTTTCTGAAGGCTTTACAAAACAATTAGAATTAGTTGGAGTAGGATACAGAGCTTCTAATCAAGGTCAAAAACTTGATTTAGCTTTAGGATTCTCTCATAACATTGTTTTAGATGTTGTAAGTGAAGTTACTGTTGAAACAGTATCAGAAAAAGGTAAAAATCCGATAGTGAAATTATCATCATTCGACAAACAATTATTAGGTCAAGTAGCTGCGAAGATCAGAGGTTTCCGCAAACCTGAGCCATATAAAGGAAAAGGAGTTAAGTTTGTAGGAGAAGAACTAAGAAGAAAAGCAGGTAAATCAGCTTAAAAATTAAGACTATGTCATTAACGAAATCTGAAAGAAGACAAAGAATTAAGTTCAGAATCAGAAAGATTGTAAGCGGAACTGCTGCTCAACCAAGACTTTCTGTATTCAGAAGTAATAAAGAAATCTATGCGCAAATCATAGATGACGTAAACGGTACAACTTTAGTTGCTGCTTCATCGAGAGATAAAGAAGTTGCTCAAGGAACTGCTGTTGAAACTGCAAAAGCAGTTGGTAAATTAGTTGCTGAAAAAGCACTTAAAGCAGGTATTTCAACAATCTCTTTTGATAGAGGTGGGTATTTATACCATGGACGTGTGAAATCATTAGCTGAAGGAGCTAGAGAAGCTGGACTTAAATTCTAAGAAATTATGTATCATAATTATAAAAACGTAGAGATTGTAAAACCAGGAGGTCTTGAATTAAAAGACCGTTTGGTGAGTGTAAATCGTGTTACTAAAGTTACTAAAGGAGGTAGAGCATTTGGTTTCTCTGCTATCGTAGTAGTTGGTGATGAAAACGGTGTAGTTGGTCATGGATTAGGAAAATCTAAAGATGTTTCTGAAGCAATCGCTAAGGCGGTGGAAGATGCTAAGAAAAACTTAGTTAGAATTCCTTTACAGGGACAATCTGTTCCTCATGAGCAAAAAGGTAAATTTGGTGGTGCTAGAGTATTTTTAATGCCTGCTTCACACGGTACTGGAGTTATTGCTGGTGGTGCTGTTCGTGCGGTATTAGAATCTGTAGGTGTTCACGATGTATTATCTAAATCACAAGGTTCTTCAAACCCTCATAACGTAGTTAAAGCAACTTTTGATGCTTTATTACAAATGAGAAGCGCTTTAACGGTAGCTAAACAAAGAGGAGTATCTTTAGAAAAAGTATTCAAAGGTTAATCAACAGGAAATCATGGCAAAATTAAAAGTAAAACAAGTAAGAAGTAAAATCAATTGTCCTCTTGATCAAAAGAGAACTTTGGAAGCTTTAGGTCTTCGTAAAATGGGACAAGTTGTTGAGCATGATGCAAATCCTGCTATCCTTGGAATGGTAAATAAAGTTAAACACTTAGTTTCTGTAGAAGAAACTAAATAACACTATACAGTTATGAATTTAAGTAACTTACAACCAGCTGAAGGTTCTACGCACAATCAAAATAAAAGAGTAGGTAGAGGAGAAGGTTCTGGAAAAGGTGGTACCGCTGCACGTGGACACAAAGGAGCAAAATCTCGTTCTGGTTATTCTAAGAAAATTGGTTTTGAAGGTGGTCAAATGCCACTTCAAAGACGTGTGCCTAAGTTTGGTTTCAAGAACATTAATAGAGTAGAATATCAAGGTATCAATCTTGATTCGTTACAATTATTAGTAGATAACGGTGTGGTTACCGATACAGTAGATTTTACTGTGTTTGTAGATACTCGTTTAGCTACAAAAAATAGCTTAGTAAAGATTTTAGGAAGAGGTGAGCTAAAAACAAAACTTAAAGTAAGTGCTCACAAATTTACTGCATCTGCAAAAGCGGCTATCGAGGCTGCTGGTGGAGAAGCTGTAACTTTATAATCCTTTAGTAAAATGAAGAAATTTATAGATTCATTCATCAACGTTTGGAAAATCGAAGAGTTAAAAAATAGAATTTTATTAACTCTTGGATTATTATTAGTGTACCGTTTCGGTGCTCAAGTAACCCTTCCGGGGATTGATGCTACTAAATTGACAAATCTTACAAACCAAACTGATGAAGGTATTGGATGGTTAATTAATGTATTTACAGGAGGTGCGTTCTCGCAAGCTTCTGTATTTGCATTGGGTATCATGCCGTACATATCAGCTTCTATCGTAGTTCAATTAATGGGAATTGCGGTGCCATATTTACAAAAATTACAAAAAGACGGTGAAAGTGGTAGAAAGAAAATTAACCAAATTACAAGATGGTTAACAATCTTAATTACTCTAGTTCAAGGTCCTGGTTATATCTATAACTTGTACAGAACTTTACCAGGTGAAGCATTTATGTTAACTGGACCAACATTCATCTTCTCTTCAGTACTAATCTTAGTAACTGGAACTATTTTTGCAATGTGGTTAGGAGAAAAAATTACCGATAAAGGTATTGGTAATGGTATTTCTTTATTGATAATGGTAGGTATTATTGCAAGAATGCCACAAGCATTTATTCAAGAATTTTCATCTAGAACTTCTCAAGCAAATGGAGGTGTTATGATGATCGTAATCGAATTAATACTTTGGTTCTTGGTAATAATTGCATGTATTTTATTAGTAATGGCTGTAAGAAAAATTCCAGTACAGTATGCAAGACGTACAGTTTCTGGGGATTTTGAAGAAGACATGATGGGTGGTAACAGACAGTTTATCCCATTAAAACTAAATGCATCAGGTGTTATGCCGATCATTTTTGCGCAAGCTATTATGTTTATTCCTGCTGCTGTTTCTGGTTTGGCTAAAGAATCAGACACTGCACTTTCTATTGCAGGAATGTTCAACGATCCATTCGGTTTAGTATATAATATAGTTTTTGCTTTGTTAATCGTAATTTTTACGTACTTTTACACCGCAATTACTGTACCAACTAACAAGATGGCAGATGATTTAAAAAGAAGCGGAGGTTTTATACCAGGTGTTAAGCCAGGTGTAGAAACCGGAGATTACCTAGATAAAATTATGTCATTAATCACTTTTCCAGGATCATTATTTCTTGCTTTAGTAGCTGTGTTCCCAGCTGTTGCAGTAAGTTTACTTGGAGTACAAGGTGCTTGGGGTTATTTTTATGGTGGTACTTCTTTGCTAATCATGGTTGGAGTTGCAATAGACACTATTCAGCAAATAAATTCTTATTTATTGAATAAACACTATGATGGTTTGATGAAAAGTGGTAAAAATAGAAAAGCAGTAGCTTAATTTTTNNGACAAGGTAAAACTTGAAATGAGCCCTTATGATTTGTCTAAAGCAAGAATTACTTATAGATACTAAAGCTATTAAAATGAAAGTAAGAGCATCAGTTAAAAAGAGAAGTGCCGAGTGCATTATTGTACGTAGAAAAGGAAGATTATACGTTATTAACAAAAAGAATCCTAGATTTAAACAAAGACAAGGATAATTATGGCAAGAATTGCAGGGGTAGATATACCTAAACAAAAAAGAGGAATCATTGCTTTAACATACATATTTGGTATTGGTAGAAGCAGAGCTAAAGATATATTAGCTAAAGCTCAAGTGAGCGAAGACAAGAAAGTTCAAGATTGGAATGATGACGAGATCGGAGCAATTCGTGAAGCGGTATCTTATTTCAAAATTGAAGGAGAATTGCGTTCAGAAGTTCAATTAAACATCAAACGTTTAATGGACATCGGATGTCAAAGAGGAATTCGTCACAGAGCTGGACTTCCATTAAGAGGTCAAAGAACTAAAAACAACTCTAGAACTAGAAAAGGTAAGAGAAAAACTGTTGCTAACAAGAAAAAAGCAACTAAATAATAAGTAATAATATGGCTAAAGCAACAGCAAAAAAACGTAAAGTTATCGTTGAATCTTCGGGAGAAGCACATATTAATGCTACTTTTAACAACATCATCATCTCGTTAACAAACAAGAAAGGTGAAGTTATTTCTTGGTCTTCAGCTGGTAAAATGGGCTTTAGAGGTTCTAAAAAGAATACTCCTTATGCAGCTCAAATGGCAGCAGAAGATTGTAGTAAAGTAGCTCTTGAAGCTGGACTAAAGAAAGTAAAAGTTTATGTGAAAGGACCAGGAAACGGAAGAGAATCTGCAATCAGATCTATTCACAATTCTGGAGTTGAAGTTACAGAAATCATTGATGTAACTCCAATGCCACACAACGGATGTCGTCCTCCGAAAAGAAGAAGAGTATAATTTAAGTATAACACACAGGTAGGTTTAAAATTATCGAAGGATATAAGACCTGAATTCATAATTCCTACCTTTTTAATTTTTTAAAATGGCAAGATATACTGGTCCAAAAACTAAGATTGCTCGTAAATTTGGCGAAGCAATATTCGGAGAAGACAAAGCCTTCGAAAAAAGAAATTACCCTCCAGGGCAACATGGTTTAGCTAAAAAGAGAGGTAAAAAATCTGAATATGCTGTTCAGTTAATGGAAAAGCAAAAAGCTAAATATACTTACGGTATTTTAGAAAAACAATTCAGAAACTTATTCAAAAAAGCATCTGCTGCTTCTGGAGTAACAGGTGAAATCTTATTACAATTATGTGAAGCTCGTTTAGATAACGTAGTTTACAGAATGGGTGTAGCTCCTTCTCGTAGAGCAGCTCGTCAAATTGTATCTCACAGACATATCACTGTTAACGGTGAACTTGTTAATGTACCTTCTTACCACTTAAAAGCTGGTGATAAAGTTGCTGTACGTGAAAAATCAAAATCTCTTGAAGCTATCGAGCGTTCTTTAGCAAGTTCTTCTCAAGTTTATGAGTGGATTACATGGAATAATGATACTAAAGAAGGTACTTTTGTTTCTGTACCTCAAAGACTTCAGATTCCAGAAAATATTAAAGAACAACTAATCGTTGAGTTGTATAACAAATAATAATTGACTTTAGTCGAAAGTATGGCAATATTTAATTTTCAAAAGCCCGATAAAGTTATCATGATCGATTCTACAGATTTCGAAGGTAAATTTGAATTTAGACCTTTGGAACCTGGTTACGGATTGACTGTTGGTAATGCACTTAGAAGAGTTTTGCTTTCTTCTCTTGAAGGATATGCAATTACATCAGTAAGAATAGAAGGTGTAGAACATGAGTTCTCTACTATCTCTGGTGTGGTTGAAGATGTAACAGAAATTATCTTAAATCTTAAACAAGTACGTTTCAAACGTCAAATTGAAGATATCGATAACGAATCTGTTTCTATCGCTCTTTCTGGAAAAGATAAAATTACTGCAGGTGATTTTCAAAAATTCATCTCTGGTTTTCAAGTTTTAAATCCAGATTTAGTTATCTGTAATTTAGACAGCAAAACATCTATCAACATGGAACTTTCTATCGAAAAAGGTAGAGGATATGTTCCAGCTGAAGAGAACAAAAAATCAAACGCTCCAATAGGAACTATTTTTACAGATTCAATTTACACACCAGTAAAGAATGTAAAATATACTATTGAGAATTTCCGTGTGGAACAAAAAACAGATTACGAAAAATTAGTTTTTGAAATCATTACAGATGGTTCTATCCATCCTAAAGATGCATTAACTGAGGCAGCTAAGACGTTAATCCACCACTTTATGTTGTTCTCTGATGAAAGAATTACTCTTGAGGCAGATGAAATTGCTCAAACTGAGTCTTATGACGAAGAATCTCTTCACATGAGACAGTTATTGAAAACTAAATTAGTTGATATGGACTTATCTGTTAGAGCATTAAATTGTTTAAAAGCGGCTGAAGTTGATACATTAGGTGATTTAGTTTCTTTCAACAAGAACGACTTAATGAAGTTCCGTAATTTTGGTAAAAAATCATTAACTGAATTAGATGAGTTAGTGGCTAATAAAAACCTTACTTTCGGTATGGACTTAACTAAATACAAGTTAGATAAAGAATAATTGCTTCATATTTTGCGCTCCTAGAAGGGATTGATGCAAGATGAAGATAAATAAAACACGTCATGAGACACGGAAAAAAATTCAATCATTTAAGTAGACAAAAAGGACATAGAAGAGCTATGTTAGCTAATATGGCTTGTTCTTTAATCGAACATAAACGTATCAACACTACTGTTGCTAAAGCTAAAGCTTTAAAACAATTTGTTGAACCATTAGTTACAAAATCAAAAGAAGATACTACTCACAATCGTCGTACAGTTTTCGCTTATTTAAGAGATAAGTATGCTGTTACTGAATTGTTCAGAGAAGTTGCTGCTAAAGTTGGTGACCGTCCAGGAGGATACACTCGTATCATCAAGTTAGGTAACCGTTTAGGAGATAACGCTGACATGGCAATGATTGAATTAGTAGATTTCAACACCTTGTATAACGGTGGTAAAAAAGAAGTTAAGAAAACGACTCGTCGTGGAAAAGCTAAAAAAGCAGAAGGTACTCCTGAAGCTCCAGCAGCTGAAACTTCTGAAAATACTGAAGCTACAGAATAATCATGAAACCATTCATGTAAAAATAATAAGGATAGACTTTTTTAAGTTTATCCTTTTTTTTTGTTTTTATGGAATTAAAGATTTTCTAAAAACAACTTTTATAACTAAATTTGCAACCACAACAACACAACGCAATGAAATACAACAATCGTTCTAAAGCCGTTTTACTTCTTAAAGACGGTACTATTTTTCACGGAAAATCAATCGGAATTGAAGGTGTTACTTTTGGTGAAGTCGCTTTTAATACGGGAACAACTGGTTATCAAGAAATTTTTACAGATCCTTCTTATTTTGGACAAATCATGGTAACTACCAATGCGCACATTGGAAACTATGGTGTAAACGATAAGGAAGTTGAATCTGATTCAGTTAAAATTTCGGGATTGGTTTGTAAAAACTTTAGCTTTAATTATTCACGTGTAGATGCTACTGAAAGTTTGTTTGATTATTTAAGTAAACAAAATCTTATCGTAATTTCTGATGTGGATACAAGAGCATTAGTAAGTTATATTAGAGATAACGGAGCTATGAATGCGGTTATTTGTACAGATGGAACTCCAATCGAAGAATTAAAAGAAAAATTAGCGCAAGTTCCAGATATGAATGGTTTGGAATTAGCTTCACAAGTTTCTACTAAAGAACCTTATTTCTTTGGTGAAGCATCAGCAAAATATAAAATTTCTGCTTTAGATTTAGGAATAAAAACCAATATCCTTAGAAATTTAGCGAAGAGAGATTGCTACATCAAAGTTTTCCCATACAACGCTTCTTATGAAGATTTGAAAGCATTTAATCCTGATGGTTATTTCTTATCAAACGGCCCCGGTGATCCAGAACCATTAGAAACTGCTCAAGAAGTAGCGAAACAAATTTTAAACGAAAATAAACCATTATTCGGAATTTGTTTAGGTCACCAAATCATTGGTTTAGCCAATGGAATTTCAACTTACAAAATGTTCAACGGTCACCGTGGAATCAATCACCCAGTTAAAAATGTGATTACTGGAAAAGGTGAAATTACATCTCAAAATCACGGTTTTGCTATCGTAAGAGAAGAATTAGACAAACATCCTGATTTCGAATTAACACACGAACATTTGAATGATGGAACAGTGGCAGGAATGCGAATGAAATCTAAAAACTGTTTCTCAGTACAATATCACCCTGAAGCAAGTCCTGGACCTCACGATTCAAGTTATTTATTTGACCAATTTATCGAAAACATAAAAACTGCAACTAACTAAAACGTTATCGTTTATAAGTTTTTTGAGTTTTTCAATATCATTATAGTTTAAATTATAAATTTGTTATTATTCACAAGATAGTAACTTAAAAAAATATAAAATGAGTATAATTATCAAAGTTCACGCAAGACAAATTTTAGATTCGCGTGGAAATCCAACAATTGAAGTTGATGTAGTTACAGATAACGGAATTTTAGGAAGAGCAGCTGTACCAAGTGGTGCTTCAACTGGTGAACATGAAGCAGTTGAGCTTCGTGATGGCGGAAAGGCTTTCATGGGGAAAGGTGTTTTAAAAGCAGCTGAAAATGTAAATACAAAAATTGCTGAAGCGATTGTAGGAATGTCGGTTTTCGAACAAAATTTAATCGACAAAATGATGATTGAATTAGACGGAACAGCAAACAAATCAAACTTAGGTGCTAATGCCATTTTAGGTGTTTCTTTAGCGGTGGCAAAAGCGGCAGCTAACGAATTAGGAATGCCATTATATCGTTACGTTGGTGGTGTTTCTGCGAATACGTTACCAGTTCCAATGATGAATATTATCAACGGTGGTTCGCATTCTGATGCTCCAATTGCGTTCCAAGAATTTATGATTATGCCAGTTAAGGCAAAAGATTTCACTCACGCTATGCAAATGGGAACTGAAATTTTCCACAACTTGAAAAAAGTATTACACGATAGACATTTATCTACAGCAGTAGGTGATGAAGGTGGATTTGCTCCAAATTTAGCTGGTGGAACAGAAGACGCTTTAGATTCTATCAAATTAGCAGTTACAAATGCTGGTTATACTTTTGGTGATGATGTAATGATTGCTTTAGATTGTGCAGCTTCAGAATTTTATGTAAACGGAAAATACGATTACACTAAATTTGAAGGTGAAACAGGAAAAATAAGAACTTCTCAAGAGCAAGCGGAATATTTAGCAGAATTAGCAGCTAATTATCCAATTATTTCAATCGAAGACGGAATGTACGAAGACGATTGGGAAGGTTGGAAATTATTAACTGAAAAAATTGGTGATAAAGTACAATTAGTTGGGGATGATTTATTTGTAACGAATGTTGAAAGATTATCTCGCGGAATTAGTCAATCTATTGCGAATTCAATTTTGATTAAAGTAAACCAAATTGGTACTTTAACGGAAACAATTGCAGCGGTAAATATGGCACATAATGCTGGTTATACTTCAGTAATGTCGCACCGTTCTGGAGAAACAGAAGATAACACGATTGCTGATTTAGCTGTAGCTTTAAATTGCGGACAAATCAAAACCGGTTCGGCTTCTCGTTCAGATCGTATGGCAAAATACAATCAATTATTACGAATTGAAGAAGAATTAGCAGATGTGGCTTATTTTCCTGGCGTAAATGCTTTTAAAATAAAAAAATAACAATGTTATTGTCATGCTGAACTCGTTTCAGCATCTAAAAATACAACCCTTTCAGAATGTAAATTTTGAAAGGGTTTTTCATGTATATTATTTAACCATAAATTATAGATATTTTCTTTATTGTTTGATTATTATTTGTTAAATTCGCAATTCACATTAATTTTATCATAAAATACCATATAAATAATATGTCAAAAACTGCAATATTAGAGCTTGATGGCAAAAAGTATGAGTTTCCAGTAATTGTGGGAACTGAGAATGAGGTTGCTATCGACATCGACAAGTTACGTAGTGCTTCTGGTGCTATCACTATTGATCCAGGGTATAAAAACTCAGGTTCATGTACGAGTGAAATTACTTTCTTAGATGGTGAAGAAGGAATTTTACGTTATAGAGGATATTCAATCGAAGATTTAGCGGATAAAGCTGATTTCTTAGAAGTTTCTTATTTGTTGATTTTTGGAGAACTTCCAACAGCAGCACAATTAGAAAAATTCGAAAACGATATTCGTAAATATACATTGGTTAACGAGGAAATGAAGAACATCATTGATGGTTTTCCAAAAACGGCACATCCAATGGGTGTTTTAGCTTCGTTAACAAGTGCTTTAACTGCTTTTAATCCTAAGTCTGTGAACCCTCACAACGAAAAAGAAATGTATGAAGCAGTTTGTAAAACTATGGGTAAATTCTTAGTAATTGCTACATGGACTTACAGAAAAACAATGGGATATCCATTAAATTATTACGACAATACAAAAGGGTATGTTGAAAACTTCATGCGTTTAATGTTTGAATTACCAACAGGGCCATACAAAGCGGATCCAAAAGTTGTAGCTGCTTTAGATAAATTATTCATCTTACACGCAGATCACGAACAAAACTGTTCTACTTCTACAGTAAGAATTGTGGGTTCTTCTCATGCTGGTTTATTTGCTTCAATTTCTGCTGGAGTTTCTGCTCTTTGGGGACCACTTCACGGAGGAGCTAATCAAGCGGTTTTAGAAATGTTACAAGAAATCCATGATAATGGAGGTGATGTAGCTAAATTCGTTTTAAAAGCAAAAGATAAAGACGACCCGTTCCGTTTAATGGGATTCGGACACCGTGTTTATAAAAACTTTGATCCAAGAGCAACCATCATTAAAAAAGCAGCTGATGATGTATTAAATTCATTAGGAGTTGATGATCCATTATTAGATATTGCAAAACAATTAGAAAAAGTAGCTTTAGAAGATGAATATTTCAAATCAAGAAACTTGTATCCAAACGTAGATTTCTATTCAGGAATTATCTATCGTGCGATGGGAATCCCGGTTGAAATGTTTACCGTTTTATTTGCTATTGGTCGTTTGCCAGGTTGGATTGCTCAATGGAAAGAAATGAGAGTGAATAAAGAACCAATTGGTCGTCCAAGACAAGTCTACACAGGTTATACATTACGTCCTTTCAAAGAAGTAAAAGACAGATAATCATAAAAAAATCCCACTGAAAAGTGGGATTTTTGTTTGTATTAGTTTGAAATTTACTCAGCAGGTTTTTGTGCTTCCTCTTCTGTATTTCCTGTTAAATCGTCAACTTTATCTTCTACAGTTTCAGCTACATTTTGTAATGATTCTTTTAAGTTGTGTGCTTTTTCTTCTACCCAACCAGCAGCTTCTGCCGTTTTTTCTTTTGCAGTTTCTATTACATCAGCTACTTTTTCATTCACTTTTAATTCTTCTAACTTTTGAGACGCTTTTTCGGCTACATTTTCAACCGTTTCTTTTACGTCTTCAGCTACATCTGCAGCTTTTTCAGCAACATTTTCAGCTACATCGCTTAAGTTTTCTTTTGCTATTTCCGCTTTCTCTTTTGCTTTTCCAAAAAGAGAACTGAAAAAATTTGATAATCCCATGATAATTTGTTTTTATAGTTTTCTCAAATTTAATCATTTATGCGCAAATAGAATCAATTTGGTGTAAATTTATAACGATTGACTAATTAATATTCTCGTTTCCTTTTTCTATATTTGCCAAAAGCCATACGCTATGTTACAATTAAATGTAAAAAACGAAACTTCTCGATTAAGGGCAGTGGTGTTAGGAACCGCTGTTAGTAATGGTCCAACACCTACCATCGAAGAAGCTTATGATCCAAAATCATTAGAGCACATTAAAGCCGGAACCTATCCTGTTGAAGCCGATATGGTAAACGAAATGGAAGCTTTTAATAAAGTGTTCCAGAAATATGACGTAAAAGTCTTCAGACCTCAAATTATTGAAAATTATAACCAAATTTTCGCTAGAGATATCGGATTTGTAATCGATGATATTTTTATTAAAGCCAATATTTTGCCAGACAGAGAGCGTGAATTAGACGCTATTCAATACGTAATCGATCAAATTGATCCTAAAAAAGTAGTGCGTCCGCCAGAAGAAGTTCACATTGAAGGTGGTGATGTGATGCCTTGGAATGAATATATCTTCATTGGAACATACAAAGGTTCGGATTATAAAGATTACATTACGGCTAGAACTAATTGGCAAGGAGTGGATTATATTAAAGCTTTATTTCCAAATAAAATTGTGAAAGCATTCGACTTAGTGAAATCGAAAATTGAACCTCGTGATAATGCGTTGCATTTAGATTGCTGTTTTCAACCTGTTGGAACCAATAAAGGAATCATCTATAAAAGTGGTTTTCGTGAAGAAGCAGATTATATGTTTTTAGTGAATTTATTCGGAAAAGAAAATCTATTCCACATCGAAAGAGAAGAAATGTATCACATGAATTCAAATGTGTTTTCTATTGCTCCTGATGTTGTAGTTTCGGAAAAGAATTTCACCAGATTAAACAATTGGTTACGTGAAAACGGATTTACAGTAGAAGAAATCCCGTATGCCGAAATTGCTAAACAAGAAGGTTTATTGAGATGTTCAACTTTGCCATTAATTAGAGATTAAAAACATTGCTTCAAGTTTAATGTTCCAAGTTCTAAAACCTAAAACTTGAAACCTGACCCGAGGCTAAGCCGAACAGAACGAAGTTAAACCTGAAACTTCAAACAAAAATAAAACATGAATCAAACAACTAATTCCATATTGATGATTCGTCCGGTAGCATTCCGTATGAACGAACAAACAGCGGTGAATAATTACTACCAAAAAGTATTGGACAATTTAACACCAACTTCGGTTAATGCAAAAGCACAAGAAGAATTTGATACTTTCGTTCAAAAGTTGCGAATGATTGGATTAAATGTTGTTGTGGTTGAAGATACATTAAGTCCAGATACACCAGATAGTATTTTTCCAAACAACTGGATTTCATTTCATGAAAATGGAGATGTCGTTTTATATCCAATGTTTGCCGAAAATCGTCGGTTAGAAAGAAGAGAAGATGTTTTAGATACTTTAGAAGAAAAGGGATTTGTAATCAATGAGATTATGGATTACACTTCGGCTGAAGATGATGATATTTTCTTAGAAGGAACAGGAAGTATAGTTTTAGATAGAGCCAACGGAAAAGCGTATTGTGCTTTATCGCCAAGAGCTGATGAAGAATTATTTATCGAATTTTGTGAAGATTTCGAATTTACTCCTGTAATTTTTGAAGCTTTTCAAACGGTAAACGGAGAAAGAAAACACATTTATCATACCAACGTAATTATGTGTGTGGGTGAAACTTTTGCTGTTATTTGTGCCGATTGTATCGATGACAAAAAAGAACGCAAAATGGTGTTAGATAGCTTAAAAGGCGATGAAAAAGAAGTAATTCTAATCACTGAAGACCAAGTGAATAATTTCGCAGGAAATATGTTAGAAGTAAAAGGAACCGATGATAGAAGATATTTAATCATGAGTGCATCAGCACATCAAAGTTTGACTAAAAAGCAAATTGCACAATTAGAAGAACATGTTACAATTATCAGTTCAAGTTTAGATACAATTGAAGCTTGTGGTGGTGGTAGTGCGCGTTGTATGATGGCAGAAATTTTCTTACCACAAGAATAATCTTATTGTCACTTCAAGTGATCTTTAATAAAATAGAAATCCCAAATTCAGAATCAAATCAGAATTTGGGATTTTTTTATTTGGTAATATTTTTAATCATACCTCCAAAAATAAAAAAATGAAAAGGAACTAAACTGTACCAATATAGTCGCCCTAATAGTCCTTTAGGTCTAAAAGTTGCAATTTGATGGAGTTTGTTGTCGTTGTCAATTCTAAATTCCAACCAAGCTTCGCCAGGTAATCGCATTTCTGCATACAAAAGCAGTCGTTTTTCCTCTTTATTGGCTACTAAAACACGCCAAAAATCAAGAGCGTCTCCATTGTCTAAGTGGGTGGGATGCGTTCGGCCTCTTCTTAATCCAACACCGCCAAAAAGTTTGTCTAAAAAACCACGAATTTTCCACATCCAATTTCCATAATACCAACCTTTATCGCCACCAATAGACCAAATATTATCAAGTGTTTTTTCAATATTAGTCACTGTACTCATTTTATGATCTTTTAAACAACCATAAGTAGGAATTTGGATAAATTCTGAAAAGTTTTCTTTAAATCGGCTACTTACTAAGCTATCTTTCCAACTTGAAATCACAAGATTTTGTTCGATTTTCAAAAAAGCTAATTTGATAGCGTCTACGTAAGTGATAGGTTTAATTCCTAATGCTTTTTGAAGGTCATTATTTTGACATACAACTTCCATTTTCATACTGTCTACCAAGTTTACAGCTAATTTATAAGAAGTAGAAGTTACAAAATACAACCAATACGAAGAGAGTTTTGGTGACATCACTGGAAGCGTAAAAATCCAAAGTTTGATGCCTCTCGTTTTGGAATATAAAAGCATCATTTCTTTGTAGGTAATCACATTGGGACCACCAATATCGTAAGATTTATTATAATGTTCTTCTTTTAGTAAAACGCCTGTTAGATAGTGAATAACATCGCGAATAGCAATAGGTTGGCATTTAGTTAAAACCCATTTTGGAGTTACCATAACTGGTAATTTTTCACATAAATCGCGAATAATTTCAAAAGAGGAACTTCCTGAACCTACAATAATTCCTGCGCGAAGTACAGTGGTATTAAAATTACCTTCAAACAAAATATCTTCGACATTTTTTCTAGATTGCAAATGTTTGGAAAGTTCGGAGTTGTTGACAATTCCACTCAAATAGATGACTTGCTTAACACCAATTTCGTTCATGTATAAATTGAAATTATGTGCCGATTGTCCTTCCATAACGTCAAAGTCTGAAGTAGAAGAAGTCATAGAATGAATTAAATAATAAGCTACATCTATTTTTTCGGGAAGGTTTTCTAAATGAATAGGATGTAAAAAGTCAACTTCCCAAAGTATCACTTTTTCTAATGTTGCCTTATCTAATCCAAGTCGGTTTTTATCACGAACGCAACAAATTACTTCATGACCTTGAGATAAAAGTTCAGGGAGTAATCTTCGACCAACATAGCCGTTAGCACCAGTTAATAAAATTCGCATTTTTTATTAAAGGTACAAAAGGAAAATTTTAAATTCCTCTAACAATAGTTAAAATAGCACTAATAATGTATTGAATACCAATAGCAATCGTTAGGAAACCAATGATTCTAGAGATTGCTACGATTCCAGAAGAACCTAACATTTTAGCTAAAAAATGGGCACTTCGAAGGACTAAATAAATGGTGGCTGCAACAACTGTAATGGAAATCGTTGAAATTATAATTTCAGAGGTGGTGTTGTGTTCTTGATAATAAGCAATAAGTAATGAAATAGAGCCAGGTCCAGCTAGCATTGGCATTGCTAAAGGTGTAAGGGCAATGTGCGTTCTGTTTTGAACTTCTTTTTGAACTTTTTTATTGATTCCTTTGTTTTTACTGAAATTTCCATTTAATAATCCAAATCCAGAGCTCGTAATGATAATTCCACCTGCAATTCGCAACGCCGTAATGGTTATCCCAAAAAAACTCAATACATACTGACCAATAAAAAACGAAATTAACAAGATGATTAAAACGTTAATACTGGTGATTAAAGAAACTTTAGCTCTTTCGGCACTCGTATAACCTTCGGTTAAAGCAACGAAAATAGGAACCGTTCCAATTGGATTTAATACTGAGAATAAAGCGGCGAATAAATAAATGAATAATTCCATCGTAAAATTTTTACAAATATAGTACAAGGTAATTATTTTATTTTTGATTCAAAAAAAAATCTAGATTACTTTTAAGTTTAGAAAATGTAAGCTAAAACAATTAGTAAACATCTAGAGGAGAATAGTAGGCGTTTTTTTCTTTATCCATTTCTAGTTTGTTAATGAATTTTTGAACTCCTTTACTGTTTTTTGAGTAGTCAATAGAAATATAATGGTGGTCGATATGAAAGGTAATTGAGTTTCCAGGTTTAAATAGTACTAACTTGTAATAAGGGATAACTAAAGCATAAACGTCTAACCTTGATTGAAAACCAATAATAATCCCCTTTGGTCGCAATTCAATATTACAGAATTTCACAGTGTTATTTACATGTAATAAATCATAAATAGCAGCGCTGCATCGAGTGATGAATAATTTTGGAGAGCCTATTCCACCTTTTTTAAGGTTTTCAATTAGAGAATAAGATTTGCCTACTAATTCATTGATTTCTCTTTCAATTTTTGGGTCTTTGTATGAAATATTGTAAAGCATTTTTGTTTAAAATTACTTCAAATTTCTTTTTCAATTCAGACTTTAGCAAATTTTTATTATTTGTTTATTTATTCGTAACTTTAGCTTGTAAAATATAAAATCATGAAAACATTAGTTATTGGTGCGTCAACAAATAAAGAGCGTTATTCGTATAAAGCTATTCATAGTTTAGTAGATAAAAGTCATCAAGTGGTGGCAATTGGAGCCAAAAAAGGAATGGCATTTGATATTCCAATCGAAACAGAGAAACTAGATTTTCATGCGGTTGATACCGTGACTTTATATCTCAATTCAAAAGCACAACAAGACTATTACGACTATATTTTATCGTTAAAACCAAGACGCGTTATTTTTAATCCAGGAACTGAAAACCCAGATTTTTATAAAATATTACAAGCAAATAATATCCAGTATGAAGTAGCTTGTACTCTGGTGCTATTGGCAACCAATCAATATTAAAATTTAGTTTGACTTGTAGCAGGTTTGCTGATTACTAATAATCCAATAAATGTTATGATTCCGTTTACAATGATTAGTTCATTGTCAATTACGTAATCTCCAAAAAGAGCCGCTGAATTTTTGGCTAATAAAAAGCAAACTAATGGAGAAATTATACATACAATTGGAACTAATTTGTCATGTACAGTTTTCGATTTCATAAACAATCCAAAAGCGTACAATCCTAAAAGTGGTCCATAAGTGTAACTAGCAACTTTGAAAATCATAGTTACCACTGATTTATCGTTTAGTGAATTAAAAATGATTATCACTAAAAACATCAATAATGAAAATGCAACATGTACTAAATGACGTGTTCTAACTGTGTTAGGTTTGTTTTGGTTTTCTGCTTTATCCATTCCTAAGAAATCAACACAAAAAGAAGTGGTTAATGCGGTTAAAGCCGAATCAGTTGTAGCAAAAGTTGCAGCGGTCAATCCTAGTAAGAAAACAACTGCTGGAATAATATTCAAATGATTGAAAGCAATTTCAGGAAATAACAAATCCGTACGTTTTACACCATCTACCATTGGAACCGAAATACCATTTTTCTCGGCATATAAATAAAGTAAAGCACCAACGCTTAAAAAGAAAATGTTGATAATTACAAAAATTCCAGTAAACGTAAACATATTTTTTTGCGCTTCACCTATGTTTTTGCAGCTTAAATTCTTTTGCATTAAATCTTGATCTAATCCTACCATGGCAATGGTTACAAAGATTCCGCCTAAAATTTGTTTCACAACATAATTGCCTTTCAAATAATCTTCATAAAAGAAAACTTTAGAATAATTGCTGTTTTTTACAGCTTCAAAAGCTTCGGTAAAACTATAATCCAAGCTGTTACAAATAAAAATAATCGTTAAAAATACCGATGATACTAAGAAAAAGGTTTGTAAAGTATCGGTAATAATAATTGTTTTTAATCCACCACGATAAGTGTAAGCAAATATCAAAGCCAGTGAAATTAAAACCGTAACGGCAAACGGAACTTCAAAGTCGTCAAAAACAAAACGTTGCAACACAATCACCACTAAATACAAACGAAAAGCCGAACCAATAGTTCTACTTATTAAGAAAATGGTGGCTGCTGTTTTATAACTCACAACACCTAATCGTTGCTCAATGTAGCTGTAAATCGAAGTCAAGTTCATTCGATAATACAATGGAAGTAAAACGGTGGCAATGATGATAAAACCAATCGCATTTCCTAATACAAATTGGAAATATTTAAATTGTAAATCAGGATTACCGACTTCACCAGGTACTGAAATAAAAGTAACACCTGAGAGCGCTGTTCCAATCATACCAAAAGCAACTAAATACCATTTTGCGTTTTTATTCGCCTTAAAAAAAGCATCGTTACTGCTATCTTTTTTACTTACAAAATTGGATATAAGAATAAGGATTCCGAAATAAATAATGATAATGGCTAAAATAGTTCCTGAAGTCATAAGTTGGTTTTTATTTGTGCTAAAATAGAAATAAATGAGAATATAGAGGATAGAAAGTAGAAAAAAGAGAGAATGAAAAAAATCTTTTAATTTTAAAAGTTTCTATTTTCTAGAATCTATTTTCTTTTTTCAAAATTAACTACTTTTGCTAAATGGAATTGCCTTCAAAATTACTAGAAAATGCCGTTAACGAAATGTCTCAGTTACCAGGAATTGGTAAAAGAACGGCATTACGATTGGTTTTACATTTGTTAAAACAACCTTCAGAACAAACTGAACTATTGTCAGCGGCTTTAACTGCTATGCGTAATGATATTCAATACTGCAAAGAATGCAATACGATTTCAGATGCAGATGTTTGTGGAATTTGTTCCAATGCCTCCCGAGATAAATCAATTATTTGTGTGGTGGAAGATGTTCGCGATGTCATGGCATTAGAAAACACAGGTATGTTCAAAGGAGTTTATCATGTTTTAGGTGGTAAAATTTCGCCCATTGAGGGAGTTGGTCCTAGTCAATTGAAAATTACTTCCTTAGTTGAAAAAGTAAAAGAAGGAAATGTTGCTGAAATTATTTTTGCGCTAAGTTCCACCATGGAAGGTGATACGACCAATTTTTACATTTACAGACAAATCAAGGAATATGAAGTAAAGACTTCAACCATTGCAAGAGGAATTGCCGTTGGAGATGAACTCGAATATGCCGATGAAGTAACCTTAGGGCGAAGTTTGTTAAATAGAATTCCATTTGAAACTTCTATAAAGCCATATTGACAAAAATTTAATCAAAAATCAGGAATAACTTCGTTATTTTAATTGTAAAAACTATATTTGTTACCTAATTTAGTGTGGTTTGTGTTTTGTTTATAAAATGCAGACAGTATCAGTATAGCTTACTCATGAAAAAAATAGTTTTTTTAGCCTTATTTACAGCCTTACTTACTTCTTGTATTTCTACAAAAGATTTGACGTATTTGCAACCTAATGCTGCGTCGAAATCCGATTCTATAAAAGTTGCTCAAGAAGTTTCCAAGCCTTACAGAATTCAAACAAATGATATCTTAAGTGTCAATATTAAGGCTTTAGATCAAAAATTAGTAGAAATGTTTTCTACTTCTTCAGCTGGTTCGGTTCAGACACAACAATCTCCTCAAACATTATTTTTTAATGGATATACAGTTGATGATCATGGAAATATTAGGGTTCCTATTTTAGGAGAAGTTAATGTTTTAGGTTTTACTGCAGACGAAGTGAGACAAAAAATTGAAAAAAAATTACTAGAAGAATATTTTAGAAAAGAGGCTAATATTTTCGTTACTGTAAAATTAGCTGGATTACGATATACAATTAATGGAGAAATAGGTAGTCCAGGAGCAGGAGTGTTGTATCAAGACAGAGCTACTATTATGGAAGCAATTGCCAATTCAGGAGATATAACAACTACAGGTAACAGAAAAGAAGTGCAAATTATAAGAAAGTTTCCACATGGTTTTGAAACGTATAGTATTGATTTAACAAATGAAAATGCCTTAAGTTCACCTTACTTTTACATTCAGCCTAATGACTATATTATCATCAAGCCATTAAAACAAAAAACTTGGGGAACAGGAGTTACAGGAGTGCAGTCTGTAGCAACTATTATGACCGCTATTTCTTTAATTACAACATTATTGGTGTTGTCTAAAACATTGTAATTAAAATGCTAGATACTAAAGATTTTAATTTTTTCGAATCGCAAAATTCGTTTGATTTCAAGGGATTTCTTTTGAAAATTGTAGGGTATTGGAAATGGTTTGTTTTGTCTTTAATCATCACTTTTGTTTATGCATACAATGTAAATATTAGAAAGGAAAGCATTTATGGTATGGAATCACTCATAGTAGTGGAAGACCAAAACAATCCTTTTTTTACTTCAAATACGAGTTTAGTTTTTAATTGGGGGGGTACTTCAGATAAAGTGCAAACTATTATTACAACCTTGAAATCGCGTTCTCATAACGAAGTGGTGGTAGATAGATTGCAATATTATATTAAGTATTTAAAGGAAGGCGAATATTTTTATAAAGACGCCTATGGGGAGGCTCCTTTTTATGTAGAAATCGATAAAACAAATGGGCAGCTTTTTGGGCAATTGATAAAAATCAAGTTTATTTCCCCTTCTCAGTATAAATTAAGTGTTGATTTTGGTGAAGCAACATCTGCTAAATTAATGAAATACTCAGATTTGAGTGTAACACCTGTTAATGTTTCAGGAGGCGAATTTAGTAAGGTTTACAAAATTAATGAATCTGTCGATTTGCCATTTTTGAAATTAAAAGTAATCATAAAACCAGAGGCATTCGATTTTACAAATCAAGAATATTTCATTCGTTTTGATGATTTTAATAGCACTGTTGCTGCATACAGAGGAATTGACGTAAGTGCTGATGCAAAAGCACTTTCGGTTGTTCGTTTGCAAATGGAGGGACCTAATAAGTACAGACTTGTTGAGTACTTAAATACTACTGTTGATGTATTGAGGAAAATTCAGCTAGAAAGTAAAAATCAATTTGCTAATAATACAATTGCTTTCATTGATAGTACTTTGAGAGAAATGGAAGGGCAAATAAAAGAAGCAGAAAATGAATTAAAAGAGTTTAGAAGAGGTAAAAATATTTTTGAATTGGAAGAAGAAGGTGGTGGCGGACTTTTGAGTGCAAGATTATCAGGGTATGATGTAGAAAAAGATGCTATTAATAGAAAAATTGCCTACTATAATTTACTGAAAAATTATTTAGAAAAAACTACCGATTATTCAAAGCTTCCAGCACCAACAGTTGCAGGAATTGATGATCCAAATGTACTTGGAAATGTGGCAAAATTGATTCAATTATCTGCAGAGAGAGCAAATATGTCATATTCTGTAAAAAACAAGAAAATGTTTTCTGAGTTTGATGTAGAAATGGAATCAATTAAAAAAGTACTTCTAGAAAATATTGCAAGTGCAAAAAGTGCATTAAATTTAGATGCTTCTCTTATCAATAGAAATATAGCAAAGGCAGAAGGGGAAGCCAGTTTGTTGCCAGAAAACAAACAAGAGCATATTAAAATTACTAGAAAGTACAATCTAAAAGACAAAATATACAGCACCTTTTTAGAAAAAAGAAGCGAAGCAGAAATTGTAAAAGCAGCTAATATTTCGGATATAAATTTTCTAGATCCAGCAAAAGATGTTGGAGGTGGTTTGAGAGGTCCTAAAACAAGCATCAATTATATCTTGGCTGCGATGTTGGGCTTTTTAATTCCGTTACTTATTGTATTTGTAATTACATTGTTAGATAATAGTATTAATACAACTGACGATATTCAAAAATTAACAAATATTCCTTTAATTGGAGTAATTGGAAAGAAAAATACCGACAATAATTTATCAGTTTTCGAAAAACCAAAATCACCATTAGCGGAATCATTTAGAGCTATTCGTTCTTCGTTGCAGTTTATGTATAAAAAACAACAAAAAGAAGGTTCTAAGATTTTAATGGTAACATCTTCAGTCAGTGGTGAAGGAAAAACATTTTGTTCAATCAATTTAGCCACTGTTTTTGCATTAAGCGATAAGAAAACCGTAATTGTAGGTTTAGATTTAAGAAAGCCAAGAATTTTCGGAGACTTTAATATTGATAATATCACGGGAGTTGTAAATTATCTAATAGGTCAAAAAACAATTGATGAAGTAATTCAAAAAACACACATTACTAATTTAGATGTGATTCCTTCCGGACCTATTCCGCCAAATCCTTCTGAATTGTTAATGAGTGAAGCTATGGGTGAAATGATAGCAGAGCTGAAAACGAAATACGATTATATTGTTTTAGATACACCCCCCGTTGGATTAGTTTCAGATGCTTTAGAATTAGCTCATTTTTGCGATGCAACATTATATGTAACACGACAAGGGTATACTAAAAAAGGGATGCTAAGTGTGGTGAATGACAAGCATAAAAGAGGTGAACTACATAATATCAGTATCGTGTTTAATGGTTTTCAAAATAAAGCTAAATATGGCTATGGTTATGGATATGGCTATGGTTATGGTTACGGAGCTTATGGTGAAGCTTATCATGATGAGGTACAACCTAAATCAGGTTGGAGAAAAATATTAGATAAGTTTAAAAAAAATAGCTAAAATCGGCTTAAGCAAACTACATGACAAAAATTTCAAATAAAAAGATACTTATCACAGGTGGCGCAGGTTTTATCGGTTCTAATTTGTGTGGGTATTTTTTAGAACATAATGAAGTGGTTTGTTTGGATAATTTTTCAACAGGACATCGTCATAATATTGAACAATTTCTTTCCAATCCAAATTTTACTTTAATTGAAGGTGATATTAGAAATCTTGAAACTTGTGAAAAAGCGGTTTTAGGAATTGATTTTGTATTGCATCAAGCGGCTCTCGGAAGTGTACCCCGTTCAATTAATGATCCTATTACGACAAATGAAGTAAATGTTTCTGGTTTTTTGAATATGTTAACAGCATCAAGAAATGCTAATGTAAAACGATTCATCTACGCAGCTAGTTCTTCAACTTACGGCGATTCTGAAGCATTACCAAAAGTGGAAGATGTTATTGGAAAACCGCTTTCACCTTATGCTGTTACTAAATATGTAAACGAGTTATATGCTGATGTATTTAGTAAAACCTATGGAATGGAAACTATTGGATTGCGATATTTCAATGTTTTTGGAAGAAATCAAGACCCAAATGGTGCTTATGCCGCAGTAATTCCTAAATTTGTAGCCCAATTTCTAAATCATGAAAGTCCAGTAATTAATGGCGATGGAAATTTTTCTCGCGATTTTACTTACATAGATAACGTGATACAAATGAATGAGTTGGCAATGTTGACCGAAAATAAATCGGCAATAAACACGGTTTATAATACTGCTTTTGGAGAAAGAACCACTTTAAATGAGCTGGTTAATTCTTTAAGAGAGTTTTTATCAACCTATGATAATGAAATAGCTAATGTTCCCATTATTTATGGAGAAAATAGAGTAGGAGATATTCCTCACTCATTAGCAAGTATTGAAAAAGCAAAGAAACTACTAAATTACCAACCAAAGTTCTCAATGAGAGAAGGTTTGAAAGAAGCGGTAAATTGGTATTGGAATAATTTAAAAAAATAAATTTATACAATGATTACAAATATCTGTTGTATCGGTGCAGGATATGTTGGAGGGCCAACAATGGCCATTATTGCTCAAAAATGTCCACACATAAAAGTTACAGTTGTTGACTTAAATGAAAAAAGAATTGCTGCTTGGAATGATGCAGATGTGAATAATATTCCTATTTATGAACCTGGATTGAGTGACGTTGTTGCAGAAGCTCGTGGAAGAAATTTATTCTTTTCGACAGAAGTTGACAAAGCGATTGATGAAGCGCAAATGATTTTTATTTCTGTAAATACACCAACCAAAACCTACGGAGTAGGAAAAGGAATGGCTGCGGATTTGAAATATATTGAATTGTGTGCGCGACAAATTGCTCGTGTAGCAAAAAACGATAAAATTGTAGTTGAAAAATCAACTTTGCCAGTAAGAACTGCAAGTGCCATTAAAGATATTTTAGATAATACAGGAAATGGAGTTAACTTTCAAATTTTATCTAATCCAGAATTTTTAGCAGAAGGAACAGCAGTTGAAGATTTATTCGCACCAGATAGAGTTTTAATTGGTGGTGACACAACCGCTGAAGGTCAAAAAGCAATTCAACAATTGGTTGATGTATATGCAAATTGGGTTCCAAAAGATAAAATATTAACGACTAATGTTTGGTCTTCAGAATTATCAAAATTAACGGCGAATGCCTTTTTAGCACAACGTGTTTCTTCTATTAATGCCTTGAGCGAATTATGTGAGAAAACAGGTGCTGATGTAAATGAGGTAGCAAGAGCTATTGGAATGGATAGTAGAATTGGACCTAAATTCTTAAAAGCATCTGTTGGTTTTGGAGGTTCTTGTTTTCAAAAAGACATCTTGAATTTAGTTTACATTGCTAAATCATACGGATTAAATGAAGTGGCCGATTATTGGGAGCAAGTAATCATTATGAACGATCATCAAAAACGTCGTTTTGCCAAAAATATAATCAAAACCTTATACAATACAGTATCTGGTAAGAAAATAGCATTTTTAGGATGGGCTTTCAAAAAAGATACTAACGATACACGCGAATCAGCAGCTATTTATGTAGCAGATGATTTGTTAAGTGAACAAGCAACAGTAGTTGTATATGACCCTAAAGTAGGAGAAGAACAAATTCAATTTGATTTGAATTATTTAGAATCTCGTTCAGAAACAGATAACGCAAAAGGTGTTCAAGTTGTAACAAATGCTTACGATGCATGTAGTAATGCACATGCCATTGCAGTTTTAACAGAATGGGATGAGTTTAAAACATACGATTGGCAAAAAATATATGACAATATGTTAAAGCCAGCTTTTGTTTTTGATGGAAGAAATATATTGAATAAAGAAGAGTTAGAAAAAATTGGATTTATTTACCAAGGAATTGGGTCGAGGTAGTTGAGGTTTAGGGACGAGGAGACGAGTAGACTTTGGGGCTTGGAGATAGGGAGTTAAATAATAAGTTATGGCGAAAATTGCTACTCACAAAGATTTAAGAGTTTATCAATCGTCTTTTCGGGCGGCTATGGTTATTTATCAGTTATCTAAATCCTTTCCTGCGGAAGAAAAATTTTCCTTAACTGATCAAATTAGAAGAAGTTCTCGTTCTGTTTGTGCTAATTTAGCGGAGGCTTTTAGAAAAAGACGGTATCCTAAAAACTTTGTTTCCAAGCTTTCTGATTGTGAAGCTGAAGCTGCTGAAACTCATGTTTGGTTGGATTTTGCTCTTGCTTGTGAATATGTTACGATTGAAGATTACGAAAAATTATATAAAGAATACGATATGATACTAGGAATGTTAGTGAAGATGATTGTTGAACCTGAAAAATGGAATTTATAATGTCTCAAAATCACCCTATCACCCCGTCACCTCGTCTGGCTATTATCGGTTTAGGATATGTAGGTTTGCCTTTGGCACGACTTTTTGCTACTAAATATTCAGTCGTAGGATTTGATATTAATCAACAACGTATTTCTGAATTAAATCAAGGAATTGATGTAACATTAGAAGTGGAAGAAGAGTTATTAAAATCTGCTTTAGTTGATAAATCATCAAATGAAATCGGTTTATATTGTTCTAATCAATTAACCGATATTGCGGATTGCAATTATTACATAGTTACGGTTCCAACACCTGTAGATAAACATAATAAGCCTGATTTAACGCCTTTATATAAAGCAAGCGAAACCGTTGCTAAAGTGTTAAAAAAAGGTGATGTTGTAATTTATGAATCAACAGTTTATCCCGGAGTTACTGAAGAAGAATGTGTGCCTGTTTTAGAGAAAATATCAGGATTAAAATTCAACGAAGATTTTTTTGCAGGTTATTCTCCAGAAAGAATTAATCCAGGTGATAAAGAACATACCGTTGAAAAAATATTAAAAGTAACCGCTGGTTCTACTCCAGAAATTGGTAAAAAAGTTGACGCTTTATACAATAGTGTTATTACTGCAGGAACACATTTAGCTCCAACAATTAAAGTAGCAGAAGCGGCTAAAGTTATCGAAAATTCGCAACGTGATATTAATATTGCTTTTGTGAACGAATTAGCTAAAATTTTTAATTTATTAGGAATTAATACGCATGATGTTTTAACTGCAGCTGGAACTAAATGGAACTTCTTACCTTTCAAACCAGGTTTGGTTGGAGGTCATTGTATTGGTGTTGATCCTTATTATTTAGCTCAAAAAGCTTTAGAAGTAGGATATCACCCAGAAATTATTTTAGCGGGTCGTCGTATGAATGACAGTATGGGCGAGTATGTAGCTTCGCAAGTAGTGAAGACTTTAATTCGTAAAAACATCAAAGTAAACGGCGCAACTATTTTAATGTTGGGATTTACTTTTAAAGAAAATTGTCCTGATGTTCGCAATACCAAAATAGTTGATGTTGTTAAATCATTGGAAGAATACAGTACAAAAGTTACGATTTATGATCCTTGGGCAAATTCAGATGAGGTAAAACATGAATACGGTTTGACCTGTCATGCAACACTTGATTCTGATATTAAATATGATGCGGTTGTATTAGGTGTAGCTCACAATGAGTTTAAAATTTTGGATTTGGCTTCGCTGAAAAAAGAAAATGCAGTAGTTTATGATGTAAAAGGAGTTTTGGGAAGTCTTGCAGATGCTAAACTTTAGGATTAAAGTTTATAAATAGATAATGTCCGACCATAAAAAAATAGCTAAAAACGCTTTATTTCTCTACTTCCGTATGTTTTTAACTATGGTTGTTGGATTATATACTTCAAGATTAGTCCTTGAAGCATTAGGGATAATCGATTATGGTATATATGGATTAGTAGGCGGTATTGTAACTCTATTTTCTTTTTTAAATGCTGCTATGGCATCCTCCACGCAACGCTACTTGTCTTTTGATTTAGGTAAAGGCGATGAGGAACAGTTAAAAAAAACATTTAACGCCACCTTAAATATTCATTTTTTTGTAGCATTCTTAGTTTTTGTTTTGGCTGAAACTATTGGTTTATGGTTTGTGAATTATAAATTAAATATTCCATTAGAACGAATTAATGCTGCAAACTGGGTGTATCAGTTTTCTATTTTTACCTTAGTTATCAGTATAATTCAAGTGCCTTATAATGCATTATTATCAGCAAGAGAATATTTTGATGTTTTCGCTATTGTTAGTGTTTTACAGACAATATTGAAATTAGTAAGCGTATGGTTATTGTTCTATTTTACTAGTGATAGTTTGGTTACCTATGCGGTTTTAACATTTTTAGTTTCCTTGATTGTACATTTCTTTTACTACATATACTGCAAAAAACATTTTCCTGAGACTATTTATCAGTTTTACTTTAATAAAACTTATTACAAGGAACTTGTAAGCTATACAGGATGGAATATGTTTGGCAATTTGGGCTATTTATCCCAACAACAATTAAGTAATGTTTTATTAAATATTTTTTTTGGTCCAGTTGTAAATGCAGCTTATGGATTATCTTCTATGATTCAGGGTTTAATTTTAAGTTTTGTAAGTAATTTTCAAATGGCTTTAAATCCACAAATTGTTAAAAATTATGCCAAAGAAGATTATAAATCTTATTTGAATTTAATCTATGTGGGTTCTAAATTTTCTTTTTTTGGATTGCTAATAATTTTAGTGCCTATCTATTTTAATCTCGAATTTTTATTACGATTATGGCTTAATGATTTACCAGAATATACATTAGTTTTTACAAAGTTGTCGTTCCTATATATACTAATTGAATCCATTTCTAATATGTTAGATTATGGTGTACAAGCAACTTCTAAAATTAAATTCTTTAAAATAATATTAGGTGTTGTTTTATTCTTATCAGTTCCAATAATTTGGTATCTATTTAAGGAATACAAAAATCCATCATTAGTATATGTTGCTTTTATAAGTGTTGCGTTTGTTACTTATTTTATTCGAATTTTATTTTTAGAACAAATAGTAAATTTTAAAATATTAGATTTCTTTAAAAAAGTGCTAGTAAGACAGCTATTAGTTTCGTTGATTATATTTATTTACTTTTACTACCTGCCACCAAAAGACATAGTAACTTTTTATGAATTAGTAAAGACCTCCTTTTATTACAGTTCTATAGTTTTTATTATAATTTTCTTTTTTGGACTTAGTAAAAATGAAAGAAGCCTAATGCTGAGGTATGTTAAAAATAAAATGAAATAGGTATGCTAAACTTAAAAATAAATTATTCTTATAAAAAGTTAGATGCTAACTTATGGGATAATTCATCTAGTGCTACTTATTTTACTTCATCAAATTGGCACGACGTTGTTTTGTCTTTTTATCATGATACTTTTCTAACTAAAAGATTACATAAACCAGTATATTTTCAAGCAAGTTTTGATGATGGATCATGGATACTTGGCTTTTTTTTTGTTTCAAAAACGATTAAAGGAAAAACAATCACCTTTGGTCATTTATTAGGGCCTTCTGATTATTATGATTTGCTGTATTCGCCATCAATTACAAATGAGCAATTTCAGGTGTTTTTCAATCAAATTCAGCTTGATTTTAAAACTCGTACTATGCAATTTGTACATTTGAAAGCAACTTCCAAATGTTATCAAGCGATAGCTCAATTGCCATTGGTCATTTCTACTCCATTATCCTGCGTAGCTATATCTTTACCTGAAACGTATGAAGTTTATCATGCATCATTATCTAAAAGTGTTCGCCAAAACATTCGTACTGCGTATAATCGTTTGGAAAAAAGTAATCTTCACGTTCAATTAGAAATTTTTGAAAAAAGAGATCATGCCCAAATCAATTGGGAGCAGTTGAAACAACTCTATTCTTCAAGAAATGATTTTAGAAAAGAAAAAAAATATTGGAAATCCCAATTGTATTTCTGGTTAGATTATGGGTTCCAACACGAAAAAGATATGTTCGATTTTGAAACTATCCAAAAAACCGATTTTACATTAGCGGTATTAAAAATTAATCAGGAAATTGCGGCTTATTTTTTTGGATTTAAAATTGAAAAAAATATAGAAATCAACCGTGTCGTTATTAACGACGATTTCAAGTTCTTTTCGCCCGGTTTACTTTTATTTAATGAATATATTAAAAAGGAGATTTCACAATTAGAAGGTATAGATTTGACTGTTGGTGATGAAAAATATAAGTTTGATTTAGGTGGAAAACCACATATTATCTACAATTTAAAAGTATCGATATGAGAACACTTTATAACAAGATTTTAGGTAAAATTGATTATTTAAAAAGAGCCATCTATTTTTTTTATTGGAAAAGTGATGGGAAACAGAATAGTATTGAAAACGATAAATTTATTTTTTTTGAAATAAGTGATGCTTCCCAACTTTTTGATATCGATTCCAATAAGCAACAGGAATACAAGAAAAGATTAGAAGATGGTCACGTATTTTGTTGTTTAAAAGCAGGAGATTGCTTGTCTTCTTACGGATGGATTAATCCAACAAGTTCTCACTTTTTTGGAGAATTAAATTTAAAAACCAATTATCCCAATACGATTGAAGTATTGTATGATTTTTATACTTATGAGGATTATAGAGGGCAAGGTCTTTATCCATTACTGCTTCAAAAAATTTGTTTGAGGAATAATAAAACCAAAATAGGTTATGCTTTATCTGACAATCTAAGTAGTATGAAAGGTTTAAAGAAAGCTGATTTTAAATTATTAACAGTAATTAGAGGATATAATAAAGGAAGACTTGAAAGACTTTTAAAAAAAATATGAGTAAAATAATTATTAATGCGGATGATTTAGGTTGGTCTAGAGGAGTTAATCAAGGCATACTCAAGGCATATCGTTATGGTGTGGTAAATAGTTCTAGTTGGATAGTTACTACTCCGTATTTTTATGAAACTATTAAGTTAATTCAAGAGAACCAACTTGCAAACATTGGAATTCATATTAATTTGACAGAAGGCAAGCCTTTATTAAAAAATCATACCACTATAGTGGATGAAAAGGGTTCTTTTATTCGAAACTTGCATACTTTGGAGCACATTAATATGAAGGAATTTCGTGATGAAATTGAAGCTCAAATAGAAAAAGCATTAGCAACAGGTGTTTCAATTAATCATATGGATACCCATCATCACATACATGCTACTTCAAAGTTTAGAAAGGTTTTTATCTCATTTTCCAATCGATATCAATTGCCATTACGAAAGATAAACAACACGGTTATTAACCCTGTAAAAGTTCTTAAGTTTTATCTTGATACTAAGCAAGCAAAGTATTATACTTCTCATTTTTCAGCAGATTTTTTTGCTAGTGAGGCAACTTCACAAAATTTAATTCAAATCCTACAAAAGAATAAAGGAAGAAACATTGAAATCATGTGTCATCCTGGTTTTGCTGATGAAGAAAATGGAGATTACAATTTAGAACGCGAAAAAGAACTTGCGATTCTAACTTCTCCTGAAATGCTTACCTTTATCTCAAAATAATTGGTTAAATCGCAAGTGAAAATTTCTGTCGTCATACCGTGTTACAATATAGGTCAGTATCTTACTCGATGCATTGAAAGTGTACTGTCCCAAACGTATTCTCATTTGGAAGTAATTTTAATCGACGATGGCTCTACCGATTCAACTGCGGCCATAAGCCAATCTTTTGTAGTGCTTGATGCTAGAGTTCAGTATTTTTATCAAGAAAATTCAGGAGTAAGTGTTGCTCGAAATTTGGGTATTGAAAAAGCTTCGGGAACTAAAATAATGTTTTTAGATGCCGATGATTACATTACTTCAACAATGGTAGCTGATTTGGTTTTGGCTTTGCCTAATGATAACCAAAGACTACTTTCAATTTGTGGTATGTATCATGTTAAAAATGGAGTTACAACAAAAAATAGTGGTTTTTCTCGATTGGTAGCATTACAAAAGTCCCAAATTAACACGAACGAAATCCTAACCCTTTTTGAATATGAAAATTTAAGTTCTCCTTGTTGTAAGTTGTATGATTTGGAATTATTACACCAATATCAAATCCGTTTTCATGCTTCGATTACCTATCAAGAAGATTTGATTTTTAATTTGGATTATTTCAAACAGGTAGAAAGTATAATTATCGTTCCAAGTTTTCACTATTATTATATTGAACATCCCACTTCGTCTAGTATAAAGTATCACAAACAATTGTTTGCAGCATTACCCATTATTTATGACCAGTTAAAATCGTATCCCGATTTCAAAAATAGGGAAGATTATATCAAACGTTTTTTTCTTTTTCAAATTTTAAATAACTTAAACAATGCGCATCATTCCGATAGTGGTATGACTTTAAAGGAGCAATATCAAAGCGTTCGACAAATTTTAAATTCTGATATTTATGAATTTTGTCAGTCGGCTTTAAAAACAAATTCGGTTCATTTTTTACTGAAGTTTTTGATTACCTTTAAATGTTATTCTGGAATTGTATTGTTTTACAACAGCTATCGAGTACTAAAATGAAAAAGAAACGAATTGTAATTCTTATGAGCGCATTAAATGGTGGTGGAGCGGAAAAAGTTCTCATCGATTATTTGCGTAATTTAAATTACTCCAAGTATGAAGTTACACTTTGTTTAGTCATTAATGAAGGTGTTTATCTGAAAGATGTACCTAAAGAAGTTTCTTTGGGTTTTTTATATGCTAAATTCGCTCTTTTTCCTTACCGTTTAGAACATTGGTTGTCTAAGTTTTTGGGTTGGAATTATTTTCAGAAAAGACGTGTAGAAACGCTTTTTAAGAATCAAAAATTCGATGTCGTTATTTCGTTTATGGAAGGAATTCCGTTGAAGTTTCATAACTATTTTTTATCCAAAGCACCTAAACATCTTACATGGGTTCATACGGATTTATTTCACGATCATTACTCTTTAAGTTGTTTTAAAGATGCTGCTTCAGAACAAGCTTTGTATCAAAAAATGAATACAATTATTTTTGTTTCTGAGGAATCGAAAAAGCAATTTGAAAGGTTGTATGCTATTTCAAACAAAAAAGAAGTGATCTATAATATCATAGATAAAAAAAATATTTTGAGTCATTTGAATGAAATAATACCTGAAAAGCAAGAAGATAAAATTAACATCGTTGCTGTTGGTCGATTAGAAGTACAAAAGCGTTTTGATCGATTAATTGATGTTGCAAAATTGCTTAAAGAACATTCTTATTCTTTTCAAATTCAGATTATAGGTGAAGGAAGTTTGCGAGGTCAATTGGAACATCAAATAACAGAAAATAATGTTGCAGATTGTATTTCTTTGAAGGGCTTCGTTAAATCGCCTTATGCTTTAATGAATGAAAGCGATGTTGTGGTAATTTCTTCAGAAACCGAAGGGTTTTCTTTAGTAGTTGCCGAAGCACTTTGTTTGGGTAAGGCCATTGTAAGTACCGCAACGGCTGGTCCGATTGAATTGTTAGCCAACGGAGAATATGGAATTATTTGTAACCATACTGCTACTGCTTTGTTTGAAGCTTTACAATCTTTAATTAATGATAGTTCTAAATTAGAGAAATACCAAAAATTAGCTTTAGAGCGAAGTTTGATTTTTGATACCCAAAAGTCAATTGTTGCACTTGAAAATTGTATTGATAATGAATAAGAAAAAAATACTATTCATCATCAGCAACATGGAAAGTGGCGGCGTATCTAAAAGTATGAGCTCGCTATTAAATGTTATAGACACCAATCGATATGATGTAAGTGTTTTTATAACCAATCCAACAGGTGTTTTTATGGAATTGATTCCCAATACCATCAAGGTAATCGAAGATAAAAAAACACAGTATGTTTTTTCAGCCTTTCCTGAAAATTTGAAGTTATTGTTGAAAAATGGCTATTTTTTCTCTTTTTTCATGAGAATTCTAGTAGCTTTTTTGATGAAAATTAACCGAGGAATGGCAGGTTGGGTTTTGTCTCGAATGATTTTCAGAATAGAAGAAGAGTTTGATTTAGCCGTCGATTTTAATGGACAACATCAATTGTACTATTTGGTTGATTTTGTAAAAGCAAAAAAGAAAGTGAGTTTTTTTCATAGCGATTATACCCAATGGGATTATTACTACGCGATGGACAAGCGATATTATCCTAAAATGGATAAAATTTTTACTATATCGCCTACTTGTGTAGCTTCGTTACAAAAGTATTTCCCTCAAGTTCACGATAAAATTGAATTGTTTGAAAATATTTCTTCACCCCAACTCATTAATAGTTTATCTGAAGCTTTTTCAGTAGCGTTAGCCGAAAATTCCATTGTAACAATAGGGCATTTGTCTAAGAAAAAAGGTACGCCACTTGCTTTTGAAGTAGCTCGTGTTTTAAAAAGCGAGGGTTTTGTTTTTAAGTGGTATTTTATCGGTGAGAATAGTCAAGATCAAGATTATCAAGCCATCATAAAGCAATACGGAATTGAAAATGAAATTGTACTTTTAGGGTTGAAAGTAAATCCGTATCCGTATGTGAAAGCAACAAAAGTTATAGCACATTTATCTGAGTTTGAAGGAAGGTCTATTGCACTTGATGAAGCAAAAATTTTAGAGAAGCCAATCGTGGTTACTTCGTTTTCTACAGTATTAGATCAATTTCAACCGAATATTACTGCTACAATTTGTAACTTTGACGCTCAAGAAATTGCAACAGCAATAAAAGAATTGCTATTGAATCAAGAAGTAAGGAATCAGTATTCCTCAAATTTGAGATTACACAAGGTGGATACCACAAATGAAATTCAAAAAATATATCATTTATTAGCATAATTTGGAAAGCTATACATCACATGATTGGTTGTTATTTTGGGCTTACGGAAGTTTTGCCTTAGTGTTTTTATATAGTCTTCGTATAGTGCTAAACAAGCAAATAGCATTTAATACGGTTCCTTTTATTCCGTATCAATTTAATTACTTCATTTTATTTTTTGGTGCTTTATTTTTTGCCAACGAACCCATAGAAATTTATTCAGACAAATGGAATTATCAAAATATTTTCAATTCCATTATCGATAATAATACAACAAAGTTAATGAATACCGAAAGTGGATTTTATATCTACAACAAAATCATTGCTTTCTTCACAAATACTCCGGTTGTCTATTTTTTTATAACGGCTTTGATATACCTATCTGGCTATTTATATTTTATCCATAAAACTTTTGCTCCTGCTTATAGAAGCTTAGTTTTTGTTCTAATGATAGCTGCATTAGGGTTTTATGGGTATGGAACCAATACCATCAGACAAGGATTGGCATTATCCGTTTTCATGTTTTTCTTCATGGAAAAAAAAATAAGTTTGAAGTTAATCTTAGGTTCCTTGATTGCGATACTTCTTCATAAAAGTTTATTATTTGTTGTAGTGGTTAACTTTTTTGTAATTAAATACAATCGAAAAGATAGTTTTATACCTATTTGGATACTCTTTTTAGTTTTGTCAATTATTTTAGGCGATACATTTGTTAGTTTTTTTGGAGATTTTCTTATCGATTCAGACGCACGAATGAACAGTTATTTGAATGATGAATTTGAAAGTTATGAATCCGGTTTTAAAATTAATTTCTTAGTTTATTCCATATTGCCTATTTTATTTGGTTGGTACATTAAAAGAAAAGGTTTTGAAGATTCTTTTTTCGATAAAATATTTTCTTTGTATGTGCTATTAAATGCTTTTTGGCTTTTGGTTATTCGAGTGCCTTTTACAGATCGATTTGCTTATTTAAGTTGGTTTTTAATTCCATTTATTTTTATATATCCTTTTTCTAAAAATAAATCACTTCCCAATCAAAATTTTTGGATAGCTGGTTTAATGTTGGTTATAGCCTTTGTGAATTTATTAATATCAACCAAATGATAACGATTTTCACTCCTACATACAATCGAGCTCATTTGTTAGAGCGACTTTACAAAAGTTTATGTCATCAATCTATAAAAGATTTTGAATGGGTAATTGTAGATGATGGTAGTGTTGATCATACGGAAACAGTAATAGAAAGTTTTCAGCTTAAAAATCAAATTCCAATTCAGTTCTTCAAACAAGAAAATAGCGGAAAACACACAGCTATTAACAAAGGAGTGGCTATGGCTAAAGGAGAATTGTTTTTTATTGTAGACAGCGATGATTTTTTGCCCGAGCAAGCTATTGAAAACGTATATTTCTATTTTGATAAAATAAAAACGTTGCCAACAGTTGCTGGTGTTGCGGGTAGACGTATGTATGCTGATTTGTCAATTGTTGGAAATCAAGGTTTTGAGGAAATGATTAGTAATTCTATCGATATTCGTTACAAGCACAATGTTGCTGGAGATTTGGTAGAGGTTTTTAAAACAGAAGTACTAAAAAAATATCCATTTCCAGAAATTAAAGGAGAAAAGTTTTGTCCAGAAGCACTAGTTTGGAATCGAATAGCTCAAAATTATGATTTGCTTTTTTTTAATAAAGGAATCTATATCACCGAATATTTAGAAGGCGGTTTAACTTCTTCTATTGTGAAAATAAGAAGGCAGTCTCCTCAATTAAGCACACTTCATTATGCTGAATTGGAACGTCTTGCAATTCCTTTTCTTCAAAAGTTAAAGGCTAATGTTAATTTTTGGCGCTTTTCATTTAATTCAGCTGCATCTTTTTGGTCGCTATTCAAAAGAGTTTCTTTTATTAATTCTATCATTGGACTTCCTTTTGGATTTCTAATGTATGTTAATGATGGTAGGAAATTATGAGAGTTTTACAAATCATCAATTCATTAGGAACAGGCGGAGCAGAAAAATTATTGCTCGACACGATTCCGTTGTATCGTGCTCAAGGCATTGAAATGGATATTTTGTTACTTTGGGACAATGATACTATGTTTACTCGCGAACTTCAAAAAATGAATTGTTGTAAAATCCACATCATTAAGAAATCCAATCGTATTCAAGATATTTATAATCCGTTTGCTATTTTTAAGATAGCTAAACTTTTGAAACAATATGACTTGGCTCATGTTCATTTATTTCCGGCACAATATTACGTTTTTTTTGCTAATTTATGGAATGGCAGAAAAACCAAACTTGTGTTTACTGAACACAGTACATATAACAAGCGAATGGCTACTCCAATACTCAATATCTTAGATAGGTTAACCTATTGCTTTTATGATAAAATAGTTTCCATATCAAAAGATGTTTCATTAGCATTAGAAAAGCATATTCCAACACAAAAACAAAAAATCATATTGATTGAAAACGGAGTAAATCTTGAAAAGATTGAAAATGCTAGTCTAATTTCAAAAAATGAAATTCATCCCAATTTATCCGATCCCGATTTTGTTTTATGCCAAGTTTCGGCTTTTAGAGCTGGCAAAGATCAATTGACATTGATAAAATCATTGCAATATTTAGAAGAAAAATTTAAAATTGTTTTGGTAGGAGATGGAAGTGAAAGCGAGAAAGAAAAAATTATCGAATGTATAAAGCATTTAAAATTAGAAGACAGAGTTTTTTTATTAGGGATAAAAAGTAATATTTACAGTATTATAAAAAGTGTAGATATCAATATATTATCTTCAAAATTTGAAGGATTGTCTATTTCTTCAATTGAAGGTATGGCTTCTGGCAAACCTTTCATAGCTTCAAATGCTCCAGGTTTAGCTGAAATAGTCAAAGGATATGGTGTTTTATTTGAAATAGGTAATCAAAAAGAATTAGCACAACACATAGCAGCCTTGTCTATTGATTCGTCTTATTACCAATCGGTTGTTCGTAGTTGTAAGCTTCGAGCGGCTGAATTTGATAGCGCTAAAATGGTAGCGCAACATATTCAATTATACAAAGAAACATATGGCAGCAAATAAAATAATTAGAACCGCAACCGTTGCCATGTCTTTGAATATTTTATTAAAAGGACAGCTGCGTTATTTGAATCAGTTTTTTGATGTTCTTGCTGTTTCGGGTTATGATGCCGATTTAGAAACAGTTAAAAACAGGGAAGGGGTTTCAATTGTTTCAGTTGCCATGAAGCGTTCTATTGCGCCTTTTCAAGATTTGATTTCTTTGTATAGATTGTATAAATTGTTCAAAAAAGAGCGACCAACAATTGTACATTCCATTACACCAAAGGCAGGATTATTATCTATGGTTGCTGCTAAATATGCTAATGTACCCGTGAGGATTCATATGTTTACAGGTTTGGTTTTTCCTGCTAAAAAAGGACTTTTTCAAAAATTATTAATTCTAATGGACAAAGTTTTGTGCTGGCACGCTACTCATATTATTCCAGAAGGAGCTGGAGTGAAACAGGATTTGTTAGATTATAAGATTACAAACAAACCGCTAGAAGTGATTGCAAATGGCAATGTAAATGGTATCGATACGACTTTTTTTAATTCTAATACCATTTCAGAGCAACAGCAACAAAACTTAAGAAATGAATTGGGAATTGATTCTTCTGATTTTGTATTTGTTTTTATTGGTCGATTAGTTGCAGATAAAGGGATTAATGAATTAGTTCGAGCTTTTCTTTCGCTAGCAATACCAAATTGCAAACTGCTTTTAGTTGGACCGTATGAAACGGAAGATCCGTTACAACCTGAAACTTTAAAAGCAATCCAGCAAAATGATTCTATTTTGTCTGTTGGGTTTCAACATGACGTTCGCCCTTACTTAGTGATAAGCGATTGTCTGGTTTTTCCTAGTTACCGTGAAGGTTTTCCAAATGTTGTGATGCAAGCTGGAGCCATGGGCTTACCCAGTATTGTAACCGATATTAATGGAAGTAATGAAATTATTATAGAAGGGCTTAACGGAACTATTGTGCCCGCCAAGAATGTAACTGCTTTATCGAATGCCATGATTCGTATAAAAGTGGATGAAACTTGGAGAAACCAATTACAATCAAACGCCAGGTCTTCAATTATCTCTCGATATGAGCAAGAGATGGTATGGGAAGCACTTTTGATAAAATACAAGGAATTTTTAAAAGTACAATAGTGTTATTGCCTTATTAAAAATTTGCAGCTGTATATTGTATAGGACAATCGTCGTTTTACCATTTTTTTTCAATATTTTTACCGTCTCAAATTAGCAAACCAACCTGTAATGTACAGCACTTTTTTTAAGCCTTTATTAGATTTTATTTCGGCCTTATTGGGTTTGCTTTTGTTTAGTCCTATTTTTGTGTTTATCACTGTTGCGCTTTTTTTTGCTAATCATGGGAAACCCTTTTTTCTTCAAAGACGACCTGGAAAAAATGGAGCAATTTTTACTATCATCAAGTTTAAAACAATGAATGATAAGAAAGATAAAAAAGGCAATTTGCTGTCTGATGCTGAACGATTAACGGCTATTGGAAAATTTGTTAGAAAAACATCCTTAGATGAAATTCCGCAGTTATTCAATGTTTTGAAAGGGGATATGAGTTTGGTAGGGCCAAGACCTTTATTAACACAATACATGCATTTGTATTCGCCCTATCAAAATCGGCGTCACGAAGTGAAACCTGGGATTACGGGTTGGGCACAAGTAAACGGACGCAATGCCATTGATTGGGAAACCAAGTTTGAATTGGATGTGTATTATGTAGAAAACATTTCTTTTACATTGGATGTGAAAATCTTATTAAAAACGGTAAAAAAGATTCTAATCAAAGAAGGGATAAATGCTCAAAATTCAGCTACGATAGAGCCATTTAGTGGAACAACTTCTGTTTATGTTTTTGGAGCTGGTGGTCATGGAAAAGTAGTTTTAGATGTGCTTTTATCGGAAAATAAATATGTTGTCAAAGGGATTTTGGATGATGGGCCAAAATCAGATGCTTTGTTTGGAATCCCCGTCAAGAAAAATTTTAATAGGCAAAAATTGCAGGCTCGAAATTGTATTGTTGCTATTGGCGATAATGCCATTCGAAAAAAAATAGTTACCACATTAGATACCAATTTTATTATGACCATTCATCCCAATGCTATTGTGTCCAAATTTGCCAAGATTGGACCTGGAACTCAAATTATGGCAGCAGCAGTTATAAATTCAGAAGCTGTAATTGGAAATCATTGTATTATTAACACAGGTGCTATTGTAGAGCACGAATGTAAGTTAGAAAATTATGTGCATGTGGCACCAAATGCTTGTTTGGGCGGGAATGTTACGGTGGGCGAAAAAACGTTAATAGGAATAGGTGCTACTGTTATACCCAACATCACTATTGGAAAGAATGTTACTGTTGGAGCAGGTTCTGTAGTGTTGCAAGATATTCCAGATAATGCAGTTGTAGTTGGTGTTCCAGCAAAAATTATTAAATATCAAGATTAGAACTAAAATGAACGAGAAAATATGGCTTTCTTCTCCTCATATGGGTGGGACAGAGCAAAAATACATACAAGAAGCTTTTGAAACCAATTGGGTAGCGCCTTTGGGACCAAATGTTAATGGTTTTGAGTCCGACTTGGAAAACTTTTTGAATACTGATGTTCGTGTTGCTGCCTTGAGTTCAGGAACAGCGGCATTGCATTTAGGACTTATTTTATTGGGAGTACAACAAGGTGATGAGGTTATTTGTCAATCGATGACTTTTTCAGCAACGGTAAATCCTATAGTGTATTTGGGAGCCACTCCAATTTTTATTGATAGCGAGTTGGATACTTGGAATATGTGTCCGATTACATTAGAAGTAGCTATTCAAGATAGAATCGCAAAAGGAAAGAAGCCAAAAGCAATCATTCCTGTTCATTTGTACGGAATGCCAGCAAAAATGGACGAAATTATTGCGATTGCTAATCGTTATGAAATTCCAGTTTTAGAAGATAGTGCAGAAGCCTTAGGAAGTACATACAAAGGTCAAAAATGTGGCACATTCGGAAGTTTAGCTGCCTTATCGTTTAACGGAAATAAGATTATTACCACTTCTGGAGGTGGCGCTTTGGTAACAAAATCAGAAGTTTTAAAAGAGAAAGCAATTTTTTTCGCCACTCAAGCAAGAGATGCCGCACCGCATTATCAGCACAGTGAAATTGGTTACAATTATAGATTAAGTAATATTGCTGCTGGCATTGGTCGCGGTCAAATGGAAGTTCTAGAACAACACGTGGATGTAAGAAGAAAGTGGAATCAACGTTATCAAGATTTTTTTGCAACGATTCCAAACGTTACTGTTTTGAAAGAACCTTCAAATGATTTTTATTCGAATCATTGGTTAACAGCAATTGTTTTAGCATCTTTTGAGCAACGAGAAGCATTGCGATTGGAATTTGAATCTCAAAATATAGAAACTCGCCCTTTATGGAAACCTATGCATTTACAACCTGTTTTTGAAATGTATCCATTTTATGGTACTTCGGTGGCAGCCTCTTTATTTGAAAATGGTTTGTGTTTGCCTTCTGGTTCTAATTTAACCGAAAATCAGTGGGAAAGAATTGTTTTTGTTTTAGAGGTTTTTTTTAAAGGTGAGAAGTGAGAAGTGAGAAGTGAGAA
>DNNO01000014.1 GCA_003497625.1 Flavobacterium sp.
ATTACTGGTGCACTAGGCGTTAATGTATTTCCGCAATTATCGGTTACTACTGGGACTGTTGGCACTATTACATCTGCTGGACAAGCTACTATTGATGAAGCATTGGCTGGCATAGTGAAATCTTCTCTTTCGATGGTGAATGTTTGGATACAATTTTGTGTGTTTAAAACAGTATCTTCACCTAAATCTCTTATATCATTATCATTAGGGTCTGCATATTCAGTTACTGTGTAAGTTCCAATTACGTTTCCTTCACAGCCGGGATCAACAGCATTTGATGCGGTGATTTCAATAACACCACAAGACAAATTTCCAATTACACCATCTGCATTACCAAGAGCTTCAAATTGTGCCTCTGTTAGTGAAGTAGCTGTTGGAATATCAGCATAACAAGCAACGGTTGTTACTGGAAATGTTGGACATGTAACTTCAAACACACAACATGAAGGCGCTACCGCTGCCAGATTTATCGTATTACACGCATTTGTGTCTTGAATATTTATACTGTATGCCACTCCAGCTGCTATATTATTTGAAGTCCAAGTGTGTGTGCCATTTCCATTATCAACCCATGTACCAGAAGCTCCTGTTCCAGTAGCTACAAATGGTGCTTCACCACTAAAAATTGCAGATACTGTGTACAAAGTTCCTAACACGTTACACGATGTAGTTGTTGAACCCGACTGCGTTATATTTGGAAATACTTCTATTGTCGCTTGATTATCTAAATATGCTGCAGTACATTGATTGCCGCTTACTTGAATAGTGAAGGTATTTGTACCAACTGTTAAATTAACTGCGGGAATAGTAATATTTAAATTATTTCCTGTACCAGTTTCTGTTGCTAAAATTGTAACTAAATCCGATGCATTATACACATTGTAAATTGCACCATCAACTGAATTTACTATTGTAATAACACCATCTGATGAGATACAAACATCTGATGCGTTTACTGCATTATTGGTTTGTAGCGTTCCCGCAAAAAACAATATTGTATCAACTAAGTTACCGCTACAACCCACATTACCATTACTTGTAGCAACTGTATATTCCACTCCTACGGCAGGTAAGTTTATGGTAGGTATTGTAATTACTAAATCTCCCCCATTTCCTGCGCCCGTAATTGCAGGCACAAATGGATTCCCGTTTTCATCTAGTATTTCATAAGTAAAACCTAATTGGGAATTACTAATGGTTACATCAACAGGATTACTACCATTTAAACATAAATCGACATTGGAAACTGCTAAAGAAAAATCTGGATTATCAGTTACAGTTACTAAAATATTACTTGAATAGTCTTGTGGATTAACACAGCCTACAGCTGGTGTCAATGTTGCAGTAAACGTTGTGGTTTGCGTAACTGTTGTAGAAACAGAAATTCCTGTCCCTATAGTGTTACCAAAATTATCTGTCCAAGTAATATCATACAAACCATCTGATGTAGGTATACCCGCTAATATAACATTGCTGCCTGGACATACCGTAGTTTGACTTGCTGAAATTTGTGGTGTTTGTTGTGCGGCATCAATAGTAACATTTGAATCTAATATGTAACAAGATGATGACGTTCTTACAAAATAATCACCGGGCACTAACCCATTAAAAGCTTGCTGTAGCGCATTAGCATCTAGTGGTGAATTTGCTATATACGTTTGTAATGGCGTAACTGGATCACTTATGCTGAAAACTTGCCACGTTAATGGATATACTGGTGTACCAGATGATACCTCGGCAAAAATTATCCCTGAATTAGGGTCTGCCGAATTACAAAATGTGGTTTCTGTATCAACTATAATGTCTTGGTAATCAGCAATCGTAATAGGTATTAAAAAATCTTCAAATCCATTTATAGTAGCTCCATACTGTTGATTCAAAATGTCAGGAGTACGAAAATTTAAAAACCTCAATACATAATTACCTGATGATAAATTGGGTATTGATTGTGCTTTCCATTCATTAATATTAACAATGCTTACAGGTTCCACATGAACACTTTGAATAAGAGTTCCTGGTAAACCAAAACCATTATCTTGATGTAAAAAAACCTGTCCATGAGTAAAAGTCCCTGAAATATTGGCTACTCCTGGGGAGTTTAAATCGTACTGAATCGTATTTGAATTCGCACAACTTTGCAAAACAGTAACCGTTGGATTATAAGTAGCTGATAAGGTAGTTTGCGTTCTTGTAACCGAATATCCACAAGCATCTGTAATAGTAATTGTATAGCTTGTATTGCCTGGTAAATCCCTTATTACTCGATTGATGTCACTCGGCCCGTTTATATTTACAACTAAAGGAAAATTAACTGTATAAGTACCTGTTAAATTATAAGGATGAGTAGCAGTATATACAATACTACTATCCCCATTAGTTGGCATAATCGAATATGTTAATGGGTAAGAAAGGGCAGTTGATAGAGACCCTGTGCAACTTTGACAAGTAGCGAGTCTTAAACCGCCCGTACCTTCTCTTAATGTGTTTGAGGTGTAAAAAGAATAATTATCTAAAGGATTAATTGTTTGTTCCACAATGTTTACAAAACGTATTGTAGAATGACAACCATCGTCATAAGTAACTCTATAATTCCCTATAGAAGGCACTTGTATAGTTCTATTATTTGAAAAACCAGATAAAAATGGTGAACCCGCTATTGGGTTAAATGTACCCGGCATTAAACTATCTTCTAATTCAATTGTTATTTGGAAATTCGTACACCAATTTTGTATATCCCAAACCGAATATATAGAATACTGATAAGCACATGCATTTACTGTTGTAGTCCCCTGAAATGCAGATAATGCACTTGTAGGAGTTGGTATTATTCCGTTAGCCGTTGTAATATCACAACCATCAGTAAATGTTGCACTCCAAGTATCACCTGCTTGCAATACAGGTGATTCAAAACCTGAACCAATATAACCAACAGGACTAAGCGCAACAACCATGGGTACCGCTGGCGCTCCATTAATAGATATCATGGCTCTATTAGGGTCGGGATTACTTTCAATTCTTTGTCTCCAAAATTGATGATTAGGAATTGTATTACCATAAAGAAAATACAACTGAAGCGTATTACATGTAATAGGGCATCCTACTTTAATTACTGCTGGCGTAGTAGTTGCAGGCAATCTTAATGATGTATTAGCAGCAATTACTCTTGTTTGCAATACTGAAACTTCACAACCGCTTACACCTGGCTGGTCCGTAACACTAAAATTATAAGACCCTGCGGCTAAACCTGTAAAAGTATAGTTTCTATCCATAGTAAGCGCTGAGGGGGAATTAGTTGCCCCTGTACAAGTATAAACAAATGGCCCCAAACCTGTTCCTGGATTTATATTTACTGTTAATGTAGCATCATCTGTATAGTTCGTACTGGCAGGATTACAAGTTGTAATTGTGTTTGAAGAAGTAACAATAGGTGACACATAACTGGTTGTAATAACAATAGGGTTATTACTAGCTTGAACTGTAGTTAAACCGTCAAATAATCGAATACTGTAACTTCCTGCCTGCAAAGATGTAAACACCACAGGACCACCATTAGCTGGTATAGAAAGTAATTGTTCAGAGCCTGATGGAGGAGTTAAAATTGCTACCCAGTTAGTACAGTTAACAGCACCAGGCACTTGAACTGTTATACTACCGTTTGCAAAACAGGTTCCATTTGTAGGAGTTGCCGTAAAACCAGCCACATTACATTGCGCACTAGCTTGTGAAGAAAATGCTAAAAAACAAAATAACAATAAGCATTTTATGTGTGTATGGATTTTCATTTGTCTTTTAGTTTTAGAGGGATTAAGTAAGACGTTTGTTTGAATTATTTGAAATTGGGCTGTATGTTTTTTGAGGTTAAATTCTTTTAAATATTGTGAATAGATTTCAAATAATACTATCTAATTTAGAGTCAAAACGTACCTTAATAAACACAAATGAAACAAGCGTGTTAATTGATGTAACAGATGTGTGTGTATTTTGAATATTCGTTTTGTAAAATCCAAGTAATTATTCTTATAATGGGTTGTCTAAAGCATAAAAAAAGAGAGCTTTACAGCTCTCTTTTCATTAATTAATTACGCCCAAGTAATTAACCACATATGAATTTGTTACGAATCTAATACAATCTTGAAAACAGAAGAACCACTATGTAATAATTGGTCAATATTATGTAATATATGGAATTAAATTATTGAAGTAAATACTAATACCCTTTTAACTTATAAAAATAAAATAATTCAAATTTTAGATGCATTCTTGTTTAATCAAATAGCTATTTTAACAAATAGGTTTGAAGGTTTTTCTCAACAACTTATGAATGTTTCTTACAACTCCCTGTCGCATATTTAAATCGACATATTTGATGCTAAAAGTATTTTCTAAACTATTTAAAATGTCGTGATTTTTTGTAGCTATTATTATATTTCTAAAATCTATATTATTTTCTAACAACAAGTAAAAATCTTTCACTTCATAGGCAATAAAAAGAATATTCGCTCTTTTATTATTCACTTTCTTGTCCTTTAAACTATCAAGACTATAAAAATTTAATTCTACGTGAAAATCAGCAGCCATCTCATCTAAACTATTTAAATACAATGCATTTTTATCGTGAACGAATATGTTTGAATTTTTCATAATTGTTATTTTTAATATTATCTAGGATAGTAAAAAACTAACTTAGCAATGTAATCTTAGTTTCAAAATCTTCAAATAAATCTGTTTTGATTCTGTTTAAATCAACTGTTGTAGTACCTAAATTACCCGAGAGTAAATGAAGCAAACCAGTATTCTCAGAAGCCACAATGACTGGGATTTTTAAATTGAATAAATCAAATAGATGAACAAGATCTAGATCTTCATATACGACAACAATAATTAAATCGAAATTTTCATACGTATATGCTTTAGATAATTTATAATTTGAAAACTTGCCGTTGGTAAATTTTATGAATTTATACGCATGTTTGAGTCTAAATTTTAAAAATCTAGAAATATAATTTTTACTATCATATATTAAGACAGTTTTCAAAATAAAACAAGTTTAATTTATTAGAATAAAATCGATTCTATAGCTCTATCACATATACGTCTCTGTAATGCAATTTGCATGGACTTCTGCAGCCCAGTATCTTGACTGTTCAACACTAAACCCTATGCTAATAAGATTGCAATAAACCCCCCAATACATAGCAGCACAAGAAGTCCTTGACAACAACATATTATTCTTCCTATTATTGATAAATAGTTCGCTATTTTCTAATTTACATTTTTCTTGTAATTTTCTTATATCAATTTTAAAACCTGTGATTAGAAAAATACTTTCTTGCGCATTTAATTCTATTTTATGCACCACACTTTTTTCTTTTGGCTCGCTTTCATTATTTGCCATACTTGAAAATGAAAAAGTCGACATAGCAACTAAACTTAAAATTAATTTTTTCATGATTTTACGGTTTAAAATTAGACAACAAATTAAATTTATAACTTAATTCTTATTAAAGTAATAGTTTTGTAATAAGTGGTGGAGCTTGTGTAACGGGTGCTACTTAGGGTGATTAATTTGTAATTAGAATATTAAATATTTAGAGCGGTTTTAGTTCTAATTTTCGCTCTGTTATTTCTGTTTTACTTGAAATTATTACTGAGATTTCTTCTGAGTTATACAATTTGCTTTCTGTTTTAACACGATAGGCTTTATTACAATTGACAACCCCAAAATCAAATCTGCCACTTCTATCTGTAAAAACTTTCTTGACAAGGATATTGTTATTATCAAATAGCAAAACACCTATTTTATTCAAAGGAGCTTGTTTTTCTTTATCTAAAACAGCTCCTGACAACCAATGGTTACATTTGTGACTTAATACATAATTGTCGCTCAACTGAATTAAAGCGCTTAACAACAAAAAAAATGTAGCGCCCTTAAATAAGGGTTTGAAAAATAATTTCATGTTTAGAATAGAATTAAAAAAAGGAATTTGAGGAAAAACAAATTTTATAAAGCTTAAAGACAAATCTTGTATTATGAAATTTCAACTCTGTAATAAGTGATGTTTTTTTAACTTAGAACAAAAATTACTTTTTTATAATTTTTTTAATAACAACTTCACCTTCATTTTTATGAACTTTTAGCAGATAAATTCCACTTATTATATCCCTACAATCTAAAGTAAAATTGTTAGACTCCATAGAAACTTCAAATTGCTTTAATAACTGTCCATTTAAGTCGAATAATTCTACTTTACTTATTTGATCTTCACTTATAAAAGTTACGTAATCATAAACTGGATTTGGGAATACCAACAAATCTTTAACAAAGTTTAAATCTAAAATTGACAATGTTTCATTAGTTGAACATCTTGTCAACTCTGTATTTAAATACCTGTATTTACTTTCATTTAGGTAAACATTATAGTTAGATGCATTTCCGATAGGTGGCCAATTTGAATTTGTTGAATAAAACAATGGTGAACTGCTCAAATAATAAGAATTAGGAGTAAGCGATGTTGTTCCACTTGGTAAAATTGTATTGTTTTTATTATTATTGTATTGATAATGTCCTGAACCACTCAAAGTGTAATTACCCAACAAAAAACCTGTATTAGTAATTTCATTTGATGAAAAATTCTGATTGTTACTTGCAGGATTGTTATTCATGAAAATACCATACAATTCTCCTCTATTTCTATGGAAGGTATTGTATGGTCCATTACTGCCATGAGAATCATCAATTACAATGTTTTGTACAATGTTGCCTTCAAAAAGATTTGAATAAGGATAATTTCCATGCAATACTAAATCACCCGCAGAATTAGAAGGCAAAGCTACACCTGTCCAGTAAGGATCTCTCGAGTAATTATAACTAATTACATTACCATTACTACCCGATTGAAGTAAAACCGAATGTCGTAAATGGGAAAAAATATTGTTATAGATTAAGCATTCGCCCGATGTATTTTGGAGAACAACTCCATAAGCTTTTCCTCCATTTCCATAATCTAGTCCGTCTTGAAAATAAGAGCCTTCCACCACTACATTTGTAGCGTTATTAATTGAAACATGTGCGAAATTTGTCTTTATACTTTTCACACAACTTATTTTTATGTCGACACCACGATTAATATTGATGTTAGACGTCTGGGCAGTTGTTGCATCAACTCTTTCCAAGGATAAATTCTCTACTCCTACATTTTTTAACATATTTAACTTTGTTACCTTAGGTGTATTTATCAAAAGATAGTCTCTTCTTAAAGGGCTAGAAAAAGTTATTTGATTTGAGTTAATAGAGATAATTTTTAAAACTTGACCTGTTGTGCCTATTGCCCAACTAGATGTTACTTTAGCTGTGTCATCATCACTTAATTTTACAAAATCGCCAACTAGAAATGACGATGCATCCGTTACTTGAATAGAATTTGTAGTAATTGATGCGTTTTGCGTTAAGCTTGTTTCTATTGATGTTTGCGTGCCTTGAATTTGAATAGCATTGTTAGTTCCTCCCAAATCAAACTTTAAGAAAGTACCGTTGACCGTCTCCCCTTTTAAAATTACATTTGTTTTTAAAACAATACTCTGATTAAAAAGATATGTTCCATTAGGAAAGTAAATTATAGCGCCCGAGACACCAATACTATTCAAAACATTTGTCATTATGACATCATTGCTTGTTACTCCAGTATTGTCACCACCGCTTGTTTGAAAATTAATTACAATTGAAGGCTCTACAAAACTTTTATTACCTGCAAGTGTCCAATCTACTCTTCTTGCGGTAGGAATGGTTTGAGCAAAAGATAATTGGAGTACTAAAAAAAAGAATATTGTTTTTCCGAACTTCATTTGTGTTTTTATTTTAAAGTAAATAAAAACAAGCATTTTAATTACTACACTTGTAACATAACACAATATCGATGTAATAATCGATTTTAGATAAATCTAATTTATACCATTAACTATTCAACATACTTCTCAATAATATATTTACTAACAGGCTTCAAAGCTTTTCCTGTTTCAGGATGAACTCCATGTGTATTAAAAAACTCTGGTTCACCGTCTACTTTACAATACCAATATAAAGATTTGCCATTTTTAAAAAATGTAGTTGTATCAGAAACTTCTATTTTGATTAATTTACTTTGATGCTCATCAAATGGAATTATATCATGTTGTTTTAACAAACCAAGTTGATTTTCACCATTGCAGTCAACAACTTCATAATGTTTTTTTTGCCACTGCATACATTGTGGTTCAGGTGCTATAATAGTTTTTGCTGTATATCCAATAGAAGTTAAACCTATTAACCCTAAAACACCAATTGCAATTTTCTTTTTAAAATTTTTTCTTGGTTCGGGTTTTTGAATTTTTATACTTGGCTCATTTGTTTCTTCTTTATTTGTTGACAATTCTTCATTTTCAGGTTGTACTCCAAAAGAATTAGTATTAAAAACACGAAATGGTCTTGGCTTAAAATTGACTAATAGTGCCGTAATATTTATTGCTTCAATATCTGACAAATCTGTTTCTCCTTTAAGAAAAGTTTCAATTGGTCTAAACTTATCGGTTAGAGATTTTAGTTTATTTCGATTACCTGCATCATACTCAAAACCAAAAACTAAATTAAAACTTAATTTATCTTCCTTTTCATTTGACTCTTTCAACCTTTCCTCACATAATTGTCTCAATTTGGCTCTTGATGGATTAATTAAAAAACTAGAATATTTTCCTTGTTTTTCAATTTCATAATGAGCTCTAATGGCTTTTTTGTAGGCTTCTAAACTTTCAGTTCTTGTTGTCATATCGGAACAATTAGGAATCTTTTGGAATTATAGGAATTTCAGGAATTCCCTATAAACACTCACACAAAAACGCAATTCCTTTGCTTCAGAATTAGTTCTCGTTTTAACTAGCTATTAAAACAAATGTACAAAACTGATTTCAAAAAAGTGTCGCTATACAGAACCGAATTTTTATTCGGGAAGTATAGAATGAAAGTTCTGTTGTAGCACACTTCCACTTCCCAAAACAAACAAGTACTCAAAAAGAGTAGGGTTTAACAAACCTTAAAAACTGACTTCGGAATAGTTCCGAACAGCAAAACTTATGTCCAATTTTTAAATTTAAAAAAAAATGAAAAAATATTTATTTATAGCTATTGTAGCTATTGGTGGTTTTACAACTTCATGCACATCAGATAATGATTTTCCTACTTCAAAAACAAATACTGAAGTTCAAGAATTTGATTACACTTTGATGCAAAAAGATGGTGACACTTTAAATGAAGGTATTGGTGATACAGGTGGTCAAGGAGGCACAACTCCTATTAAACCATAAAAACTAAGATTTTTTTATATCAAATAGTTTATTTAATTTCGGGAAATGATACACAGAAATGTACATTTCCCGTTTTTTTGTTTGATTCTCATTCTCCTGATTAATTCTTCTTGTGATAATAAAGATAAGTTTATTACGAATCATAATAAAATCATTTCTAAAGGAGATACTTTTTTTGAAAATGGAATATATGATTCTGCCTATTTTTATTACAACAAAGCTCAATTAAATTGTAAAGAGAATAATTCTGAAAAAATTTTCTATCCATTATTACAAATCTCAAATATTCAAATGATTACTGGAGATTTTTCGGGTAGTGAATCAACATCCACTGAAGCACTAAGTTTGGTTTCCAAAGAAACTGATAAAAGCTATATTACCTTTATATATAATATTCTTGGGCTTACTTACTTGGAACAAAAAAACTACAATGAGGCTATTACAAATTATTACAAATCATTAGAGTTAGCAGAAGATCAAAAGTCAAAATTAATTATACTTAATAATATAGGATATACATATTTAGAAGAAAAAAAATACTCAAAAACCATTTCAGTTTTAGAACCTCTATTAAAAAATAAAGAAGTAGAAAATGACACGATAAATTATGCAAAAATACTAGACAATTTAGGTTATGCTTATCACAAAACAAACAATAATCAATCATTAGATTTTTTATTAAAATCATTATCATTAAGAATTCATTTTAAAAGTGATTTTGAAAAAATCGCATCTTACATACATCTAGCAGAATATTATCAAAAAGAAGACATAAATGCTGCTAAAAATTATGCTTTGAAAGCTTATGAAATGGCTGGAAAAACAAATAATCCTGATGATAAAATTGAAGCATTACAATTTCTTACCAAATTATCCGATGGCATTGAAGCTAAAGAGTATGCTATTGAAACCTTTAAATTAAATGATAGCATACAAACAGCAAGACAACAAGCTAAAAATCAATTTGCAAAAATAAAATACGATTCAAAACAAGCTCTTGAAGAACTTGAAAAACAAAAACAATTAAAAGAATTTTCAGTTATTGGAATTATTTTACTTTTTGGAATTGGAACATTTGCTTATTATAGAATCAAAAAAAGAAACCGCAAAAAAATCAAAGAAACTGCTTATCAAACAGAAACTCGAATTGCTAAAAAATTACATGACGAATTAGCAAACGATGTTCATAATACTATAGCTTTTGCCGAAACACAAGATTTAGTGAATCAAAAAAATAAAGATACTTTATTAGAAAATTTAGAAACTATTTACAACCGAACCAGAAATATTTCAAACGAAAACAAAGACATTGATACTGGTGAATTATATCTTGAAAAATTAAAAGCTATGCTTGCCACTTATAATTCTTCAGATCGAAATGTAATTGTAAATGTGGATGCATTTAATCATTTAAAAACATCAGAAGAAGTAAAGGTAGTTGTTCATCGAGTACTGCAAGAATTAATGGTCAACATGAAAAAACACAGCCAATGTTCGTTAGCTAGTATTTCTATTAAATCCAATAAGAAATCTTTGCAAATCAACTATTCTGACAACGGGATTGGAACAGATAACTTATTAAATTTAAAAAACGGACTTCAAAATGCGGAAAACCGCATTCTTTCTATAAATGGAACTATTAATTTTGACACTGCACCTGAAAAAGGATTTAAAGTAAAAATTGAGATTCCAAAATAATAGCATATGTTTAAAAAAGTTTTAATAGCAGAAGATTTCGACAGCATTAATATAGCTGTAAAGCAAACCCTTGAATCACTTGGAGTTGAAGAAATTCAATACGCTAAATATTGTGATGATGCGTTATTAAAATTTAAAAAAGCCAAACAAGACAACGAACCCTTCGATTTGCTAATTAGCGATTTATCTTTTGTTGCCGATTATAGAAAAGTGGAAATACCTTCCGGAGAAAAACTCATTGAAACTATTAGAAATTTACAACCTGAACTCAATGTAATTGTTTACTCGGTTGAAGATAAAGCTTACACAATAAAAACACTTTTTGAGAAGCAAAAGATAAACGCATTTGTACACAAAGGAAGAAATAGCATTAGCCAACTCAAAACAGCTATTGAAACCTTACTTTATGGTAAAACATTTATTTCTCCCGAATTAGCACATACTTTACAAGATAAATCAGGCAAAGAAATTGACAACTACGACATTACTTTACTAACTCATCTTGCCAATGGTGTTGCAATTGAAGACATGGAAGCGTTATTCAAAAAATTAAATATTACCCCTAATAGTAAAAGCACAATTGAAAAACGAGTGGCTAAACTCAAAGATTACTTCAAAGCGAGCAACAACATTCACTTAATTGCTATTGCCAAAGATTTAGGCATCATCTAATTTATTAACTATCAAATTAAAAAAATAATCACTTTACGGATTCCCGTAAGGAAAACTTTTTTATTGGTTTTAAGTTTGGACATTATTAACTATAAAAAATTAATTATGTCAAAATTACCAATTGGGACAACCGCTAGAACAGGTGAAATTTGTCCAGAATCAGGAATTTGGAAAGTTGTTAGTACACCATCAACAACAGCACCAATAGCAAAAGGAAATAAGATGCCTCCATATTCTGGAAGTGCAGTAACATGGAAACTTATTCAATATGCTTAATTAAAATCATGAGTTGTTTATTCATTTAGACAACTCATGATTCTTTAATTTAAATTATGAAAAAAGTTAAAACATTATTATTTCCATTTTTAACAATCTTATTGGGTGGTTTTATATATGTCTCCTTTAGAGTAGAATCATTAAGAATGTTTTCATGGTTCAATTCAATTAGCCTGTATAAAGTAATTATAGCAACAAGAAATTACACCTTGAATTATGATTTTTTAATTCCTGACTGGGTTAAATTTTCATTACCAGACGGTCTATGGCTGTTTTCATTTATAAGCTTAATACTTATTACATGGAAAAATGAAATCAATTCAAGCAACCTATTTTGGTTAATTGGCTTACCCATAATTGCTTTATTATCAGAAATAGGGCAAAGTATTTCAATTGTACCAGGAACTTTTGACTGGATTGATATAGCTATGTACTTAATTGGATTTATGCTACCATTTATAATCAACAAAAAATCATTAATAATTAAACTATAACAATTATGAAAAAAAGAGTACAACATTTAATATCTGGATTTGTTTTAGCAGGATTTCTATTTATGGCATTCGGAAGTGATGATGATAAAAAAGAAGAAGAAACAGGTGTTGAGTCTACAGATAAAATAATAAGCACAACCGAAAAAAAACAAACTGATGTTGAAATAAAAGAACAACTAGGAAGAGAAATAAGTTCGATAGATAAAGGTATAGATTTCACATCTTATAAAGAATCAATTGAGTCAATTCAATTGGAACTTGTTTTATTTCAGGTCTGGGCAAAGAAAATCAATGAAGCTAAAAGTTCAAATAATAATGATATAAAAGAACTTGGTGAAAAACTTGAAACTAAAGTTAAAAAGATACAGGTTTCAGAATTTCCAAAACTAAGAAAAGCGTACGGAAAAATCGTAGCAAAAAAATTATGGGTTGAAAATATTGAAGTAGAAGTATTTGGAAATAATTCAAAAACTATACAATTCACAGGTGGGATTTTTGCCAACAATAAAAATAAACAAGAAACCCAAGAAACACTTTCCGAGATGCTAAACTTTCTTCGTTTTAAAAAAGCGAATTATAAATGGTACGAATATGATGATGAATATACTTATTATGATTTAGACTCAAAAAATGACAATGAAATAGTTGAATTGAACTAATTCAATTACGTTTTAAACAAAAAAGATATATGGATAGAAATCATATAATGTTAACACAAAATCTGGCAGGAGAAATATTAGAAATAAATATCAGAATGACTACAATAACAAAAGCCCAAACGAAAAAGATGAATTGGATGAAATGATTTTTTGGGGTAGAGTAGTATTATTTATTGTTGCAATGGCTATTTGTATTGCAATAATTGCTTTTGGAGGAAAAATTAACTAAACAAATTTAAAATGAAAAATTACATCACAATTATGTTGTTGCTAGCAACAACAACCATTTTCGCACAAGAAACAAAAAAAGAGCTTGAAAAAGAAAAAACAAAAATTGATGCATTTGCATCCAAAACAGGAAGTATAATCAAGTTAACCGACTATAAGCTTTCTGGAATTAAAACTCTTTATGGAGGATTATCCGAAGCAAGAATCCGAAAAATAAATTCAGGTTCGTTGATTAGCTATTTTTTCCAGATTGAAAAACAAGGAAAATATAATACCTCAACTGCTTCAATAGAATATTCTGATTTATTAGAGGTAATGAAAGCAATTAATTCCTTGAAAACTGAAGTAGAAAAAGATCTTGCAACTAACCCAGAGTATCTGGAAAATAAATTTACAACTGTAGATGGCTTTAAGATTGGGTATATGATAAATAAAGGAAAAACCACATGGTTTTTACAACTTGAAAAATATGGCTCAGATAATACCATATTCATAGAAAATCTTGAAATGGTTGAGAAAGCTTTTGAGGAGGCTAAAAATAAAATTGATAAATTAAAAGTAAAATAATAAACTGAAAATTAAACTATCCAACATTAACAAATTTAAATTCATCATGAGCTTCAGAATTCAAAAAAGAATAAACTTAGGAAAAGGGATTGGGTTAAATGTAAGTAAGTCTGGCATAACTCCTAGTATTAGAACAAAATCTGGAAGTTTAAGTACAAAAGGATATTCAGTAAAAACTGGAATTTCTGGCATTAGTTACAGAAAAAACTTTTCAAATTCAAAAAATAGTGGGTGTGCTGTGTTTCTTTTAATACCAATACTAATAATAATTTCAAAAATTTTATAAATCATGAAAAAAATATCAGTAAACAAATTAGCAGAATACCTAAAGGCAGATTCTGTTAGAAGAAGAAGAATTATAGAAGACCAAAAAGAACCTATGGATTTCATTGCAATTAGATATGCAGACGCAAGAAAAGCAATGATAAACTACATAATAAAAGATTTTAACAAATCTATCATAGAAAATGAAATTGAACAATTATCAAGTAAAATTAATGAAAATGATTTTCAAGAGAATGATGTAAAAACATCAATTGAAGCCTTAAATTGTTTTTTAAATATTGAATTACCAGAAGAATTACTAAAATTTAGAAGAGTAAAATCGAATAAAAAATATATTTTAAAAGTAAAGGACTTAAATATTAATATTAATCCAGATATATTAATAAAGGGCACAATAAAAAATAAACCTTTCATTGGAGGAATTAAATTTAATATCGTTAAAGGGCATAAATTGAATGATGATGACAGGAAAAATGTAGCTACATTAATTCATCAAGTGCTAGAAGAACAATCAAAGGATACTCCAAATTTGAATTTTTGTATTTCTATTGATGTGTTTAACATGACCTTTGATAACGCTCCTAAATCATATAAAATGAGAAGAAAACAAATAGAATTTGCCTGTGATGAACTTGGTATTATTTGGGATTCAATATAAAATTTAAACTTATAACTTTTATGTTAAGAAAATTTATGATAGTTTAGTTTTATGAAAAAGATATTTTATTTATTACTATTTTTATCATGCCATATTTTATTCTCCCAAGTCAAACTACTTTCTTGGAATGTAGAAAATTTAGGGAGTTCAAAATCTAAGGAGGACATTGTTTTTATAATAAAAACAATTAAAGATTATGATGTGGTGGCTTTGCAAGAAATTGTTGCTGGAGATGGTGGTGCACAAGCTGTAGCTAAATTAGCTGAAGAACTCAACAGAAAAGGTTCAAAATGGGGTTATACCATAAGTGACCCAACGAGTAGTAGTGCCTACAAAACCGAACGCTATGCTTTTTTATGGAAATCAAGTAAAATTAAAAAGATTGGTGATGCTTGGTTAGAGAAAAAATACCATTTAGAAATCGATAGAGAACCCTACTATTGTACATTTGATTATAATGGAAAACAATTTACAATCGCTAATTTTCACGCCATAACTAAAAGCAAACAACCCGAAACCGAAATAAAGTACTTTAAATTTTTACCAGCACAATATCCAACATTGAATTTGCTTTTTGTAGGCGATTTTAATTGTCCGCAATCGCATACCGTTTTTAATCCGTTGAAAAAAATGGGCTATACTTGCGTGTTTACCAAGCAAAAAACATCATTAAAAAAGGAGTGTGTTGATGACGAGTGTTTGGCTTCTGAATTTGATAATATTTGGTATAATTCTTCAAAAATCAGCATTAGTAACTCTAAAGTAATTCACTTTTATGAATCTTTTGAAACATTAAAAGAAGCAAGGACAATCTCCGATCATATTCCAATTACTACAGAAATTACCATTAAATAATTTACCGTTCTTTACGGAAATCCGTAAAATATAATTTATTATCTAAGTTACTTTTGAAGTAAACCTTATGTGATGAAAAAACTATCCCCTTTAAGCAGAATTTTATTCTTGCTATCATTTGTTGTTTTCTTCAATTGCAAAGAAAACAATGCAAGAAAAGAAACCATTGAAAAAGAGCAAATCAAGCCTTTTTTAAAAACACCACCAATAAATGATGTCACGTATCATGAAGATACAACAAAAGAATATGAATACCGAACAGGAACTTCGGGTGATTATACTTATAACTACAACGCTTATGGCTTTGATGACGACGGAAATGAAGTTACTGGTAATATAGCAGTAGATGGGAAGTATGGTAATGGAATTCTCACCAAAGCTAATGGAGATGAAATAGATATAAGCGTTGAATGGATTAGTAAAGGAAAATTAATTGCAACTGATGAAGAAGGAAACGAATATGAATTATATGTTGATGAAGATTAATTCGTATATTTAAAAATCAAAATTTCACTATGAAAAAGCTAATTTTACTTTCTTCTATTTTGCTACTTACTTCTTTTAATTCAGTAGAAAGCGATGTTTACATCTGTGGTGAAAAAGGTGCAAAAAAATATCATTTTTCTAAAACATGTAGAGGTTTTAGTAGTTGTAAACATGAAATAAAAAAAGTCACCCTAAAAGAAGCTGAAGGTTTTGGATTGACACTTTGTGGCTGGGAGGATTAGCAATTTTATTTTGAAAAATGCAGTTGTATTAATACATATCTAAACATTTTAAAACGTATTAATACGTTTTAAAACATAAAAACTAACTAGGTATCTATCAAAAAAAACACTTCGCTGAAGAATTTTTTTGAAGCATTTAATTTCATATTGATTAATTTTTATAAAAAACACATCTTTTTTTACTTTGTTTAGCTTCATTATAAGCTAGTATAGCAGTAATTATTAAGGTAGTTACTATTATACCTAAAAAATAATTCTTCTTCTCTAGAACATTATTTTTCTCAACTAAATTTTCATAATCTTGACTATTGTCAATAATTATAAAATCTCTAAAATCTATCATCTCTAATTATTATTATTTTGTTACTATCCTTTTCTTTGAAATATAGAAATTCATAAATTGCACTTGCCAACCTATTATCATACTTTGCTGTATGATTAAAAACATTAAAGAAAAAACCTTTGCCTTCAAGAATTTTCTCATCTATTTCTATTCTATCTTTAATCTTTAAAAGTTCTTGCAAAAGTTTATGATTGCTATGAATTTTTTTATCTATAACTGCTCTTCTCTCTCTCAATTCATTTGCTTGTGCATTGTGGTAATCAGTTTTGTTTTTTGAGTTAGCAAAAATCTGATTTCTTCGTTTGGGTATAAACTCTTCTTTTGTATAAGGATCTATCTTTTTCATAATTAATCATTTATATTTTTTGCTAAATTAAAAATAATTTATATATTTACCAAGTGGTAAATATTTTTTATTTAAAATTTACAATAAAATGAATAATATAATTTATAAAGAAATAGGTGAAACTATCAATGATAAAAAGTTTTTAACCAAAGATATAGAAATTACTTCAAGACAAATAAATTATTGGAAAGAAAGAAATATTATTCCTTTTTTAGAGAAAGAAAAAAGAGGAACTATGAATATGCCTGAAGCATTATGGCTAATGATTATAAATGAGCTTTCAAATATTGGAATCGATTCTAAGAAATTAGAAACACTATCATATAACATATGGTTAAAACCGTTTTATGAAAAATATGCCGATAAAACATTTGAATACCATTTAAATAAAAAAGGGAATTCATTAAATGACGAAGACAAAGGTTGGCTAAAGCACTTCTTAGAAAACGAACAAATCATGGTTGATGTTTTCAGAAAAGTAATAAATCCATTTACAGATTGCATCAAAGATTCATTAATTTCTAACAGAACATTATATTCATTTATTTACTGTCCAAGTAAAGAGGAATTCATATTTTCTAAATCAGGATTGCAATTGAATTCAGACCTTAACAATATCTTTTATGGAGAAACCATAATTTCAATACCTTTCCTACCCCACTTATCAAAATTGGTAGGTTTAGATATTGAAAGACAAAAAAATGACATTGAATATTTAACCAATGTAGAAAACATCATACGAAGAACACTTGTTTATGACAACCCAAAACTAATGGAAATTGAAGTATTTGAAGATGGCAATAAGAAGATTTGTAAAATTACTGAGAGTCATAAAAAATCCGAAGAATTAGCAAATTTTTTCTTGAACACAAAACTTCCAAATGGTTCAAAAGTAACTATTGAAACTAGAAGCCAAGGAAATTATAAAGTAACTGTAAAATCATAATTTATGAGAATTGTAGAACTTATTCGGTTCCTGATGAATCAGCCCGTTTTATCTTTATCAAGATATGGGCCAGGAAGAAAATCAAAGTGGTTGCAATAAACATTTACTTAACCCAGAAATAATAAAAAAACACATAACAAACGTTGACGAGGAAAATCTATATGAACTTTCATTGCAACTTTATGAATTCACAAAATTAATTTTAGAACAAATAAAAGATGAAAACTAAAAACCTTCAACTTAAAGACTTTTTTGGAACATCGGTTTGGTCGTATACTAGAGTTTCTACAAAAGAACAATTCATGAATAATGGAAGTATAGAAACTCAAGTAAAAAGAATAAAAAACTTTGCAAAAGAAAATGGACTTAACATAACTGACGAATTTGATGCAGAATATGAAAGCTCAAAAAAAATTAATACACAAAGTACTTTAAAAGAGCTTATAAATAAGCTTAAAAAAACGCATTACTCAAAACGACCAAAAATAATCTTAATCTGGTCTCCTAGTAGATTTGGTAGGGCTGGTGCTGAGCATATTCAACTTTTTGTTAGTCTTAGAAAGGAGTTTAATGTGTATTTGTATTCTGTAAGTACGGGCCATAACACCTTTAACGAAAGGGCAGAAAACGAATTTTCTACTCAGCTACTTTATGCTCAGAAAGAAAACTTCAACAGACAAGACACAATTATTCCAGGATTAATTAACGCTCTAAACAATGGGAAATTGTTTGGAAGAACTCCAAAAGGTTATGATCATTATGGTCCCAGAGTAACGAATCCAGATAAAGTTCAAGCGAAACAAGAAATCAAAATCAATAATGAAGGCTTAATCTTTAGAGAGGCATTTAAAAAGAAAATTTACGAATCTTACACAGACAAACAAATTATTGTATGGTTAGCTTCCAAAGGTATTAGAATGGCATATCAATCATTGTCAAATATGTGGCGAAATGAATTTTATGCAGGTAGAGTCTGTAACTCCTTATTAGACGATACTTATGTTAAAGGAAATTGGGAACAATTAATTTCAAAAACTGAATTTAATAAGCTCCAAAAGATTATTAATGGTACAACTAAAATTGGAATTGAAAAATTAAATGGTAAAACAGAAACACCATTAGTTCCAAAATATTTAATTTGTGGCGATTGTAATATTACAATGACATCCTATAAAAACAAGAAGAAAAATTTATTCTACTATAAATGTAATTCTTGTAATAAAACTGCTAATGCAGAAACCAAACCAAGTTCAAACAGCGAAGGTGTAAATACTGCTTTCTTAAATCTAGTTGATAATTTTAAACTTAATGATAATCTTAAAGAATTATTTATTGAACAAGTTAAAGTAATTCTAGAAGATGAAAAAGATAATTCAAAAGACAAGAAAAGAATATTGACATCAGAGATTAATGACTTGAAAGAAAAAATGGATTTAATGGAGTATAGATTTGCTGTAAACGAAATTTCTAGAGATATTTTTGAGAGACAAAATCAAAAATTAAAAGAGTCCATGAATCAAAAAATGATTGAAATTGAAAATTTACCAAGAAAAAAATCTAACCAAGAAAAGGCAATAAAGTATTTTACAAAAATCGCTGTGAACCCTTCTCAATTCTATGAAAACCTAGAATACAACCAAAAGAGAGTATTACAAAAATTACTATTTCCAGAAGGTTTACAATATTCACTTAAAAACAAAGAATATCTAACCTCAAAAGCGGGCGCCTTATTTGAATTAACCGATTGTTTTTCAATCACTTATGATGATAAAATAAAAAAGACTCATCAAGAAAATCCTGATAAGTCTCATTTAGTACCCGGAGTGGGAATCGAACCCACACACCTAAGTACACGAGTTTGAGTCGTGCGCGTCTACCAATTCCGCCATCCGGGCAATGGGAAATGATGGTTAAATCATTAAGTGGGTGCAAATGTAAAAAATATTTCTGCAATTCATAAAAAAATAGTTAAAAATATCCTTTCAGAGTTCGATTTTATTTCTAAATTTGCACCTCGTTAACACGACACAACACTAACTAACTACTAAACAATAAATTAACATGCTGTATCAAGAACCAGAAGCAAAAATTTTTGCATGTTCTCAGAGTGTGTATTTAGCCGAACAAATTGCTGAAAAGTATGGCGTTCCGCTAGGTAAGATTACGTTCTCTAAATATAGTGATGGCGAATTTCAGCCTTCTTTTGAAGAGTCAATAAGAGGATTGCGCGTTTTCCTAGTTTGTTCTACATTTCCAAGTGCAGACAATTTAATGGAATTATTATTGATGATAGATGCAGCAAAAAGAGCATCTGCCAGACATATTACCGCTGTTATTCCTTACTTTGGTTGGGCAAGACAAGACAGAAAAGATAAGCCAAGAGTGCCAATTGGAGCAAAATTAGTTGCGAAACTATTAGAAACTGCTGGAGCAACCCGAATTATGACCATGGATTTACATGCCGATCAAATTCAAGGGTTCTTTGAAAAACCAGTAGATCATTTGTTTGCTTCAACTATCTTTTTGCCTTATGTGAGAAGTTTAAATTTAGAAAATTTAACTATCGCATCTCCAGACATGGGAGGTTCAAAAAGAGCATATGCGTATTCTAAATTTTTAGAATCTGATGTTGTGGTTTGTTACAAGCAAAGAAAAAAAGCGAATGTAATTGACACTATGGAGTTAATTGGAGATGTAAAAGGCAGAAATGTTATTTTAGTTGACGATATGATTGACACCGGAGGAACATTAGCAAAAGCTGCCGATGTTATGATGGAAAAAGGCGCTTTGAGCGTAAGAGCAATATGTACGCATCCTATTTTATCAGGTGAAGCATACGAAAAAATAGAAAACTCTCAATTATTAGAGTTAATTGTTACCGATTCAATTCCGTTACGAAAAGAATCAAAGAAAATAAGAGTCGTAAGTTGTGCTCCATTATTTGCAGAAGTAATGCACATGGTACAAAACAACAACTCTATTAGTGGTAAATTTTTGATGTAATCAAGAACAACCACCTTAATTAGTATTTATTAATTATATATATTTTACAATGAAATCAATTACGATTAAAGGATCAGAAAGAGAAAACGTAGGTAAAAAGGCAACTAAAGCCGTACGTGATGCTGGAATGGTTCCTTGCGTTATCTACGGAGGAAATCAGCCAGTTCATTTTGTTGCAGACGAAAGAGCATTTAAAGATTTGGTTTACACTCCAAACGCACACACAGTTGTAGTTGAGTTAAACGGAACGTCTTACAATGTAATTATGCAAGACATTCAGTTTCACCCAGTTTCTGACAAAATTTTACACATTGACTTCTTCCAATTAAGTGACGACAAAGAAATCGTTATGGAAGTACCAGTTAAAATTACAGGAACTTCTCCAGGGGTATTATTAGGAGGTGTTTTACGTTTAAACCAACGTCGTTTAAAAGTTAAAGCTTTACCTAAAAACTTACCTGACTTTGTTGAAGCAAGTATTTCTGAATTACAAATGGGTAATAAATTGTATGTAACTAAATTAGAAACAAACAATTTCAAATTAATGCACCCAGACAACACTGTTGTTTGTCAAGTAAGAATTTCTCGTGCTGCAATGAAAGCTGCTCAAGAAGCTGCAAAAGCAGAAAAAGGTGGAAAAAAGAAAAAATAATTTCTTTACAAACTATAAAAAAGAAGCATCAGTTTTTACTGGTGCTTTTTTTATGCTTTATACTTTCTAAACTTTACACTACTTTTACAGCATGAATTGGTTATTAAACATTTTTAAGAAAAACACACCTGAAGAAAACATTCCAATGAAGAAATTCTTAATTGTTGGGCTTGGAAACATTGGCTCAGAATACGCAAATACGCGACACAATATCGGTTTTAAAGTTTTAGATTATATTGCTAATCAAGAGGGAATTTCATTTCAAACAGTAAAATTGGGTGAAGTTGCCGAGCTAAAAATAAAAGGAAGAACCTTACTATTATTAAAACCTAATACTTACATGAATTTAAGTGGGAAAGCGGTAAAATATTGGTTAGAAAAAGAAAACATCGAAAAAGAAAACATGTTGGTTATTACTGATGATTTGAATTTAGCTTTTGGAACCATCCGAATTAAAACAAAAGGGAGCGATGGCGGTCATAATGGACTTAAGAACATTCAATTATTATTAAATTCAACAGAATACCCACGCTTTAGATTTGGCATCAGTGACGCCTTTAAAAAAGGGCAACAAGTCAACTATGTTTTAGGAGAATGGGATGCAGAAGAAAAAGAAAAACTAAAAGAGCGCCTTGAAATAAGCTCAGAAATAGTAAAATCGTTTGCACTAGCTGGTTTAAATACTACAATGAATACTTATAATGGAAAATAAACCTTTTAAATTTTAAAAACATGATGAAGCAAACCGTTTTATTACTGAGCTTTTTAAGCATAAGCTGTAATTGTACAAAAAATCAAGTTAATGATGTAGTTGTTGAAAAAAAAAACAGCACTTATTGTCCTTCTGACGGAAAATGCACAACTATTTTAATTGAAAACAAAAGTATAAACACTAAAACCGATGGAACTGGTGCTTTATATTATGAGTTAACTGATAATTCGAAAACTTCAGTTATTAAATTTGAATACAACAAAACGGTAGACACTACATTACAAGACAATAGTTATAGGGAAGAAGTTTTGTTTGAAATTCCAAATCAATTCAATGAAATTATTAAAGAAAATAGCGAACTTGAATCAGTTAAAATGATTTTTGGAAAACATTGTTTCTGTCGTGGTCAAGCTGGGATTTATACTATTAAAAAAGGAAAATTAAACATCTTAAAAGAAAACAACACCACTTCCTTTAACTTAGAATTTGAAATTCCGGATATTGATCATAAGATTAAAATTATTTCGGAATCTATAAAATAAAAAAGCGCCAATTTATAATTGGCGCTTTTTGTATAATTTAAAATGTAACTGATTATTTGACAACAATCTTTTTAACTTCTTTTCTATTTCCGTCTTGAACGTTAACTAAATAAACCCCAGATTGAACGTTGTTTAATTGTAAATCTTCGTTAAAGAATCCAGTATTTGAATATGTTTTATTAAAGATTTCTCTTCCTCTCATATCATGAACATTAACTTTAATTTCATTTCCAGAAGTTGAAGTAAATTGAATATTAAAGTTACCATTATTTGGATTTGGATAAATAATCAAATCTGAAATTTTAATTTCATTATCATCAATACTTAACGGCTGAATTGTACAGATATTCAAACTCCAACTATTTAATGACCCTCCATCTTGGTTAAAACTATCTAAGATTCTTAAAGTCCAAGTTCCTGTTGAATTTTGCCCATTAAACGCAGACAATAGTTGAGATGACCTAACCGTTCCTGAAATACCTGGATTAGTTCCACAAACCACATTTGAACCTGAATCATCAAAAGTAGCATTAATGTTTAGAATACTAGCACTTGTACAAGGCTGAGCAAACAATTGAACTTGAGTTCCTGAAGGCGAAATTAAAGTTGCCGTCATATCGTTAATCCATGTATGAGAAACATTCATAGTTATATTAACATCACTTATTACGCCACCTGATGGTATATTTAAAGTTGAGTTAATTGTTACATTAGCAGTTGTAGGAATTGTTAATGGAACATTTGTTGAAGCTACCGTACCTGGGCAACTAACAACTCCTGTTGTAAATCTATATTCAGGACTAAAAGTTCCACTACAAGCAGAATTCTTAGGCAGAACTCTCCAATAATATGTTGTTCCTTCTAAAAGCCCTGAAACAGCATAACTAGTTGTTGTTGAATTACCACTTGAAATAATATTAGTAAAAGCCAAATCTGTAGCAACTTGCACATCATAAGATGTAGCATTACTATCAGCTACCCAAGTTAAATTTAAACTTACCCCCTGACCTATAGAGTTATTCGCTGGAGAACTCAAAGTTGTTGCAGCAAAGTTAGAATTTAATAAATCAAGATAAAATGGTGCTGTTTTTGTGACAGCTCCAGAGGTAGCAGTCACATTAAGACTATAAAAACCCGGTGTTACTCCCGTTGTATTTGACACAGTCATTGTAACAGTTCCTGAAGCAGATATAGATGTAGGTGAAAATACAACTGATGTTCCTGGTGGATTTCCTGTAGCACTAAATGTGGTTAACCCACTAAATCCTGCTAAAGCATCATATTTAATAGTATATGAAACCAAAGATCCTTGACAAATAGCCTTATTTTGTTCTCCCTCAATACCATTAAATGAAATTGCCATTGTATTTGCAGGAGCAGTAATTGTAAAATTAGTATTAGAAACATCAAAAAATATGTTATCCCATCCTTTTACCATAATTCTATTAGTTGTTCCGACATTATTAGGAACTGTAATTGTTTCAGAACCATCGTTAGGAACCTTACTTGCTAATAAAACTGGGAAACTTGTTCCTCCGTTAGTAGATAAATAAATATCAACAAATTTTGCATTTACACCATTTACATCTGTTCCAGCAACATTCCAAGTAACATTTTGATTTGTACCTGCTTGCCATGACACCACTGTATTTGGGACATTTACAACAAAAGGGCCAGCAACTCCATTTACTGTTACTTTCATCAAATCAGTTGCAGTTTGTCCAATACCAGAATTATTATCTCTAACAGTCAATGAAAAGTTTAAATCTCTAGCTACCGATGGACAAACCTCCCAAGTATTAGATGTAGCTCCCGTTAATACCGTAGCCATACTTGGCATATATCTTATCGGTGAAGAAGTGCCCCAAATAGATCTAAACATAGGACCAGCCGCTCTTGTTGCTACTGGCGCTGCTGTAGTATTAGGATTTTGTGGGTCATTTTGCTCCCAAGTATAAGTTACAGGGTCGCTTTCAGGGTCTGTACCTTGTCCGACTAGCATAAACGCTGTTGATCTTGGAATTACATAATCTCTACCAGCATTAGCTGTTGGAGGATTATTAGTTAAATTAGTCATTGGCAAAGTTGGTTGACTTACTCCAAACTTTACATTCTCCATAATATCTCTTATATTTACATACGCAAAATAAGCATCACTAGCTCCTTGAACATTCGTATTACAAATTCCAGCATATGCCATAATTGTTGATCCAGAACCTGGTTCAACTTCTGTCAAACCACTACCTGAACGACATCCAGAACTACTTTGAGTATGATATCCTCCAAATTGATGACCCATTTCATGCGCTACATAATCAATATCAAAAGGATCTCCAGTAGGATTTGCACGACCTGTCATACCCGTGCCTTTATGAAACCCTCCAAAAGGATCATTACTTGTACTACAAACACAACCTATACACCCAGCATTACCTCCGCCTGATGTGTTAAAATTGTGTCCAATGTCATAATTATCAAATCCAATATTAGCATCAATAGTAACACCTGTTTGATCGTTAAACTCTCCATTCCAAGGATCAGAATTTGTAGCTCCAATGTAGATTACAGCATCATTATTAGCCACAAAAATCATAGTAATAGCTAAATCATTTTCATAAACACCATTTACACGAGTCATAGTGATTGCCATTTGGGCTTGAACCCTACCTTTTTGAGTAGCAACAGGGTCTCCAGTATTTCCTCTAAATAGATTACCATATTCCGCAGTACATGATTGGGCTAATCTATAAGTTCTTAAAACCCTATCATCTGTATCTGCTCTAAACATAGCATTTGCTCTTCTGTCACTCTCTAATGACGGCAAATGAGCTCCTTCTGAAGTTAAACACTCAAACGATTGTCCATCACCTATAAGACTTGCTCTGTTATAGATTATATAATTTTGAGTATCCTCTGTATAAGGATCAATAAACGCAGTACTTTTTCCTGCTGACAAAGTCATACTATGTAAACCAAATTCTGTGACAGAAAATCTTGCAGTAGCTGTAACATCATCAATACCTTTTCCAACATATGATTTTATAGTTGGAAATTTCACTGCTAAACCAGGCTCCATAATAGGTGTTTCTAATACTCGGAAACTTTCTAGTTGACCATCTGCATTTGGCAACTGAATAATAACGTTTGAAGCACCTTGGAATTCTCCTCTAATTGGAGCATTTCTCAATTGATTTTTCAAATTTTGAAGATCTAATTTCCATAATTTGTACTCTTGTGGAAAAGAAGCTCTCTTAACTTTTGGTTGATTCTTGATAGAATTTTCTTCTATTTGTTGCCACAAAAATTTGTTTTGAGCATTTAAAACAAAGGAAGAAAAGACCACAACAACAATTAGTAGTAGTTTTTTCATTGGGTTAAGTTTATGATTAATAAACAAATATAATTTTTTTTGGCAATATTTTAACACTTTGATAAAAAAAAGAGAAGATTCTCATCTTCTCTTTAATTAAATCTATAACATTTTATGATTACTGAACTACAATCTTCTTGGTTTCTTTAATTGAACCATCTTCTACCGTTACTAAATAAACTCCAGATTGAACATTGCTCAATTGTAAATTTTCATTGAACAACCCATTATTTGTATAAGCTTTCGAATAAATTTCTCTTCCTCTAATATCATGAACGTTTACTTTAATCTCATTTCCTGAAGTTGAAGTAAATTGAATATTAAAATTACCATTATTAGGATTTGGATACAAAGTAAAGTTTTCTAGTCCGAAAGATTCAGATGATAATGTAGCTTGCTGAGAACAAACTGTCAAAGTATAAGAAACCACACTTCCTGTATCTACAGCCGCCAAATCTCTAATACCTACCAACCAGTCTCCATTAGGATTTAAACCATTAAAAACAGTCAATGGTGTATTAGGGATTGCATTTCCTGTAACTGGCGAAGCACAAACAAGCGCAGAACCTTGATCATTAAAAACTGCATTTATATTATCTTGGTTTGTACATTGATTATTGAATAAAATAGATTGAGTTGTTGTAACCATAGGGCCTTGCAAAATAATTTGTAAATCTTGAATATAAGTATGTGTTAAATTAACCGCCACATTTACATCAGAAATATTACTAGTTGTAGGAACGTTGATTGCTCTCACAGTATACGCTGTATTATTGTCAGGAATTGCAAAACCAGTATTCATTACATAATCATTACAAGTTGTTACTATTGTATATCCGATTGAAAAATTAGGCGAAACCGCATAAAAAATATTTCCTACAGCTTCGATAAGAATTCTACAATTTACAGCTGCTGTTGAAGGCATTGTTACTGGTTGAGTTCCATCATTAGGCGTATTTGCAACTAAAGTAGAAAACGTAGCCCCACCATCTGTAGAAATTAAAATATTTACATTGGCAGTATTAATTCCATTAGCAGTTGTACCTGCTACGTCCCAAGTAATTGTTTGAGAGCTATTTGTATTCCAAGAAGCTGATGCTGCGGGACTAGTCACTCTAAAAGGACCTACACCTGCAGTTGTAACAACCATATCATCACGATTTGTCATTCCTCCTCCTGCTCTGTTATCTCTAACAGTTAAGGCAAAATCCATAGTTCTTGCTACATTGGGAACAACTTCCCAAGTAGGAGCTAAGTTTCCATTTAATACATCTAAGAATCTTGGCATGTATCTATTAGGAGAAGCACTTGGCGGTAATGATCTGAAATTTGGTCCCGTAGTCGCAGTTTGTAATGGTGGTTGCGTAGTTACTTCATTATTATATTGCTCCCAACAATAAGTTAAGGCATCGCCATTAGCATCTGTTGCAGAACCTTTTAAAATAAAAGCTGTACCATAAGGAATTGTATAGTTTACTCCTGCATTAACAACTGGCGCTGTATTTCCAGTAGCACTAATAGCTCTACAAGATGCAGAACCACTAGTAACAAAAGATGTCATTTGTAAAATACTTCTTGCATGAAAATGTGCATCTGAATTTGATTGTACATTAGGCGCACAAATACCTGCGTAACCTAATATTGTGCTTGCACTTCCTGGCTCATAAGCAGAAGCGGCCGACCTGTTACAATCGTTGTTTTGAGTATGACTAGCACCAAACTGATGCCCCATTTCGTGTGCTACATAATCTACATCAAATGGATCTCCTACTGGAGCAGGATTTCCAGTGATTCCTCTTGCTTTTCCAGAACCACATACTGAAGAAACTTGCGCAATTCCAGAATCTGTGGTACAATATCCATGACCCATATCATAATTACCAAAACCTATTAATCCATCAACAATTGGCTGGATTTCATCAATCATTGTTGGTGAGTTTGTATAGTTGTCAGAATCAATAAATATTACAAGATCATTGTTTGCTACTAAATTCATTCTTACAGCCATATCTCTTTCGTAGATACCATTTAACCTTGTTAAACTTACTACCATTGCAGATAAAACAACACCCTTTTTCACAGCTAATGACGCACCTACAGGAGTTCCTGCTGCGGTTAAATGATATGCAGCATATTCTATTGTGTTTGAAATTGCTAATCTATATTGACGTAAATTTCCATCATTTACTAAAACTTGATTTTCATATCCTCTACTTGATTCAAAAGCAGGGTCATTATCTTGAACAAAACAACCAAAAGATCTTGCTTTTTGGATATCTTTTCTACTGTAAACGATATAATTGTTTAAATCTTTTGTAAAAGTATCAATGTAATAAGTCCCTTTTTCTCCAGACAGAGACATTACGTGTAGACCAAAATCAGTCACACTAAATCTTAACGTTGATGTAGGATCATCAATTCCTTGAGCAGAATAAGAACGAATCGCTGGAAATTTATCTGACAATCCTTTTTCCATAACTGGAGCTTCAAAAACTTTATAATTCTTTAAATTTCCTTCAAAATCTGGAAATTGAACAATCAAATTAGATGATAAAGTTGTGTTTTCCATTGGAGCACTTAACAATAGCTGTTTAAATGCATTAAAATCTAAATGAAATAACTTAGACTTTGACGGCTGTACATCTCTGTCCATTTTTTCAGAAGTTTTCAACTTCTCTTCAGAAGTTTTAGTCCAAAAATTACCTTGCCCAAAACTTAAATTTGAAAACAGGATAATCGATAAAAAAAATTGTAAATTTTTTCTCATTTTATAGTTAATTATTTGGTTAGCAAACAAATGTATTGATTTTTTGTTAAATCTCAAAAAAAAGAGAGAAAACATATGTTTTTTACATACATTAAAAAAATTTCACAAATACCATTTTAAAAAATTATAAATAATAAAATTATTCGCAAAACAAAATAATTTTCATTCAGAATAATTACATAAAATACTTTATTTAATTATAGATTTTTATAAAAAAAGAAAATATTTTAACCATTTTTATTTTTTTATAATATATTTGACAAATTAACCTAAATTAACTTTAAAAAAATGAAAAAAATTACTTTTTTATTATTTTCTTGTTCTTTTTTATTGTCTGCTAATTTAACGGCTCAAGTAAAAAAGAAAGTTATTCATTTCGGAAAGGAAATGTCTTCCGAAAAAATAAGTCCCGAAGGACACATCCGATGTGCAACAGATGAATATGAAGCATTTTTGCAAGCAAAAAATCCAAATAGAATGAGTAGAGATCAATTTAACTCATTTCTTGCCCCTCATATTAAAGCTTATAACAATAGAGACTTAAACGAAACCTATTCTCAATCTGGCGGAATAATATACATTCCTGTTGTGGTGCACATTATACACAATGGTGATGCATATGGTGTTAATGAAAACATTACTGATGAGCAAGTTGCTTCACAAATTACAGTAATGACACAAGATTTTAGAAGAATGGCTGGAACACCGGGATTCAACAGCAACCCTATTGGAGCAGATATTCAAATTGAATTTGTTTTAGCAAAGGTAGACCCAAATGGAAATCCAACAAATGGTATTACTAGAACTAATATGTGTGAAGTATATTGGGAAATTGACGCTATTGACTCAACAGTAAAACCTGCTACAATTTGGGATCCAACTCAATATATGAACATGTGGTCAGTTAATTTTGGTGGTGCTGATGCGGATATTTTAGGATATGCACAATTCCCAAGTAATGGTACTGCAACAGCTAACACAGACGGTGTAGTAGCAGGTTATAGTTATTTTGGAAGTTCAGCTTTATATCCTGCAGGAAGTTTTTCAGCTCCATATGATCGAGGACGTACTATGACGCATGAAGTAGGTCACTTCTTAGGACTTTATCATACTTTCCAAGGAGGATGTGCTGGAGAAAATAATACAGCAGGGGATTTTTGCGCTGATACTCCAGCAGTATCTACCCCTAATTATGGTTGTACCCCAAGAAATTCTTGTACTACTGGAGCAAGTGATATGATTGCAAACTACATGGATTATACTGATGATACTTGTATGAATATTTTTACAGCAAACCAAAAAGCAATAGTGGTTTCTGTAATGAATACGTTCCCTAGAAGATTAGACTTAAAAACATCTTTAAAAGACCAACCTATAGCATTATTTGCTAATGATGCTGAAGTAAAAATTGAAAACTTATGCACTACAGTAGAACCAACATGTGCTTCACCAATTTCTGCAACAGTAGCAAAAAAAGTATTATTATATAATAGAGGTACTTCAAATTTAACTTCTGCTACTTTAAGCTACAACATGAATGGTGGAACTAATTACAATCAAAACTGGACAGGTAATTTAGCTCCAAATAAATATGCTTTAGTTACATTAACCAATTCAACTGGTAATGGAACATTAAACGTTTCTGTTGCAACAGCAAATGGAGGGGCAGATCAAAGAGCTTCAAATAATTCTGTTTCAAAAACTTTTGGAACAAATATTACTATAGCATATGCTAACGCAACGTCATTTACATTTAATTTATTTGGAGATTCATTTGGTAGTGAAACTACTTGGACTTTAAAAAATCAAGCTGGCACTACATTGTATAGCGGAGGTCCTTATCCAGACCAAGCTACAGGAGGAACATATCAACATGTTACAAATCAAGTATGGAATTTACCAGCAAATGGTTGTTATTATTTAACCGTGAGCGACTCTTATGGCGATGGTTTATTTGATGGCGTTGGTCAAGGCTATTACACTGTTACTGCTGGCGCTACAACATTAGTAAACATTACTGATTTTGTTGAATCTGGAAATCCTGAATTTACAGTAGTTTCAAGATCAAGTTATTTTACGAATAACTCAACTCTTTCTTCAGACGATTTCAACTTATTAGAAGATGTTAGTTTATACCCAAATCCATCAAGAGATTATTTCACAATTAATTTACCAGCTGGAATTGAAAGAAACGGAAAAATTGAAATCTACAACAGTATTGGACAAAGAATTGCAGTAAAACCAATTCAAACTGATGCTGATTTAAACATCAATGTATCTAGCTACTCAAATGGAGTTTATTTCTTAAACCTTAACATTGGAGACGCCACAAAAACATTAAAATTTATCAAAAATTAATTTTTTTAAATTTTATCACTTAAAAAGGATTGAACTAGTTCAATCCTTTTTTATTTTTGTAAAAATTTAATTTTGAAAGTATACAATTCCATCAACTCTTTTGAATGCTCAAAAAAAACCACAATTACTATTGGTACTTTTGATGGTGTACATTTAGGCCATAAATCTATTTTGGAAAAAATAAAAAACGCAACTCTTGAAAATATTTACGAAAGTGTTGTTTTAACTTTTTTTCCACATCCAAGAATGGTTTTACAACAAGATTCATCAATTAAATTATTAAATACGATTGATGAAAAAGCTACTTTGTTAGAAAAATTCGGAATCGATAATTTAATAATTCATCCCTTTGACGAAGCTTTTTCTAATTTATCTGCGGAAGAATTTGTAAAAGATATTTTGGTTGATAAATTGAATATTCACAAAATAATTATTGGACACGACCATCGTTTTGGAAAAAACAGAAGCGCCAATATAAATGATTTGATTTCTTTTGGAAAAAAATATGGTTTTGAAGTAGAACAAATTAGTGCTAAAGAAATTGACGAAATAGCAATCAGTTCCACCAAAATAAGAAAAGCTTTATTAGATGGCAACATTAAATTAGCTAATGAATATTTAGGATGTCCTTATTTTATTTCAGGTAAAGTTGTCAGCGGTAAAAAAATCGGAAGAACCATTGGCTTTCCTACGGCTAATATTCAAATAAACGAAAGTTATAAACTACTTCCTAAAAATGGAGTTTACATTGTGTCCAGCGAAATAAAAAATGTGTTGCATTTTGGCATGATGAATATTGGAAACAATCCAACTTTAGGTGATAACGAACAATCGATTGAAGTTCATTTTTTTGATTTAAAAGAAGATATTTACAACGAAAATTTACAAATAGCTTTTTTAGAAAACATTCGAGAGGAACACAAATTCAATTCGCTCACAGCATTACAAGCACAACTAGAAAAAGACAAAGCATTCTCACTTGACTTTATTAAAAACTTGAAATGAAATCGATATTCCAAGCAATAGACAACAGTCCGTTAATTGTTTTCCGAATTTTTTTTGGATTTTTAGTTGCTTGTGAAAGTTTTGGCGCCATACTTACAGGTTGGGTAAAACGTGTTTTAATTGATCCTGAATTTACATTTTCATTTATCGGTTTAGAATGGCTTCAACCTTTGCCTGGTTTTGGAATGTATTACTACTTTTCTTTAATGGGCTTTTTCGGACTAGCCATTATGCTGGGATATCGTTATCGAATAGCGATTATTTCCTATACGATTTTGTGGGCGGGTGTTTATTTCATGCAGAAATCATCTTACAACAATCATTACTATTTATTACTTCTCATAAGCTTTTTACTGATTTTCCTTCCTGCAAATCGATATGCTTCTTTAGATGTAAAACAAAATCGAGTTTCAGAAGAAAAAACAATGCCTTATTGGATAAGTCTTTTATTTATTATTCAAATTGGAATTGTATATGTTTATGCTGCTGTTGCTAAATTTTATCCAGACTGGCTAGATGGCACTTTTACACGTAACTTATTGGTTAGTTCTACTGAAATAATTGCCTTGAAAAAACTGTTTCTTCAAAAATGGTTTTATCTGTTCATTGCTTATATGGGGATTCTCTTTGATTTGTTAATTGTACCGCTATTGCTATTTAAAAGAACCCGAATAATAGCTTTAATTGCGTCATTAACTTTTCATATTTTTAATGCCGTATTTTTAGAAATTGGGGTTTTTCCGTTTTTTGCGCTGACTTTTGCTTTGTTCTTTTATGAACCCGAAACTATCAGAAGACTATTTCTTAGAAAAAAGCCAAAACTTGAAGATGAAAATGTAAACCAAAATTTCTACGGAAAAAGAATCGCTTATTTTTTGATGATTCCATATTTAGTGATTCAGCTTTTACTTCCGTTACGTCATCATTTTATTGAAGGCGATGTACTTTGGACAGAAGAAGGTCATCGATTAAGCTGGCGGATGATGTTAAGAGAACGTAGTGGTTACATTGTTATTCGCATTAAAGATTTAAAAACTGGTGAAGAATCCTTTTATGATTACAGTAAAAACATAACCGATAAACAAGTACAAAACTTAGCCACAAAACCCGATTTCATTTGGCAATACTGCCAACGAATTAAAAAAGAATACCAAGAAAAATCCACAGCTATTTACATCGATTGTAAAAACAGCATCAACAGAAAAGAACTAAAAACTCTAATTGACCCAAAATTTGATATGGCCAAAGCCGAATGGGATTATTTTGGACATAATGAGTGGGTTTTGATTGATTAAAAACAAAAATCCCGATTTTCATCGGGATTCATTTTATTTATTCATTTCTGTGAAATACTTGTAGAATAATGGAATGGTTTCAATTCCTTTTAAATAATTGAAAACTCCAAAATGCTCGTTTGGTGAGTGAATCGCATCACTATCTAAACCAAATCCCATTAAAATAGTTTTGCTCTTTAATTCCTTCTCAAATAACGCCACAATAGGAATACTTCCTCCTGAACGAACAGGGATTGCAGGAACTCCAAAAGTCTCTGTATACGCTTTATTAGCCGCTCTGTATCCAACACTATCAATTGGCGTTACATAACCTTGACCTCCGTGATGTGGTTTTACTACTACTTTCACTGATTTAGGCGCGATACTTTCGAAATGTTTTTTGAATAATTCGGTTATTTCTTCCCAATCTTGGTTTGGTACTAAACGCATCGAAATTTTTGCATACGCTTTACTTGCAATAACCGTTTTAGCTCCTTCACCTGTGTAACCACCCCAAATTCCGTTTACGTCTAATGTAGGACGAATCGAATTTCTTTCGTTGGTAACATAACCAGCTTCACCATGAACTTCTTCGATATCTAAAGCTTTTTTATATTTTTCTAATGAGAAAGGTGCTTTTGCCATTTCGGCTCTTTCATCAGCAGATAATTCTTCTACTTTATCGTAAAATCCAGGAATGGTAATATGATTGTTTTCATCATGTAACGAAGCAATCATTTTAGTTAATACATTAATTGGATTTGCAACCGCTCCACCATATAATCCTGAGTGTAAATCTCTGTTTGGTCCTGTAACTTCAACTTCAACATAACTCAAGCCTCTTAAACCTGTTGTGATTGATGGTTGTTGATTAGAAATCATTCCCGTATCGGAGATTAAAATCACATCATTAGCTAATTTCTCTTGATTTCTTTCTACGAACCAACCCAAACTTTTAGAACCCACTTCTTCTTCACCTTCAATCATGAATTTTACGTTACATGGCAAGCAATTGTTTTGAATCATGTATTCAAAAGCTTTCACGTGCATGTACATTTGTCCCTTGTCATCACAAGCACCACGCGCAAAAATTGCTCCTTCTGGATGAATTTCTGTAGTTTTGATTACTGGCTCGAAAGGTGGCGAAGTCCATAATTCCATTGGATCTGGTGGTTGCACATCGTAATGTCCGTAAACCAAAACCGTTGGTAGATTTTTATCGATGATTTTTTCTCCGTAAACGATTGGGTAACCTGGCGTTTCACAAAGTTCTACAAAATCGCAACCTGCTTTTTCTAAACTTGCTTTAACTGCTTCGGCTGTTAATACAACATCATGAGCATAAGCGCTATCAGCACTTACTGATGGTATTTTTAAAAGTTCGATTAATTCGTTTAAAAAACGTTCTTTATTTTCTTGAACGTATTGTTTTATATTGTCCATTGTGATTGTTTGATAAAGTTCAAAAATACAAAATTGATTTCAAATGAAATAAAAAAAGCCCAATCTTTAACGATTGGGCTTTTTAAAAAATAATACTTTTTATTAATAAATTACTTTCTTCGTAATTACTTGACCGTTTGACAATGTTGTTTTAACTAACAACGCTTGATTTGATTTCACTATTTTAGAAACAACAACTTCTTCTTGATTGGCAACTGTTTG
>DNNO01000033.1 GCA_003497625.1 Flavobacterium sp.
TGTACATTTATGACACAAATAGTAACCATAATCGATTATCCAAATTATTTCACACCAAACGGCGATGGGATACATGATACTTGGAATATCAGTGGCTTGAATCAAGCAGATGCTAAGTTGTACATTTTTGACCGCTATGGTAAATTAGTAAAACAACTAAGCGCTACAGACGATAGCGAGGGTTGGGACGGAACGTACAATCAAGAACTACTTCCATCAACAGATTATTGGTTCTCATTAGATTACACAGAAAATGGAGTCGCTAAACAGTTTAAAGCGCACTTTACGATGAAACGTTAATAAAAAAAAGAGTTAGTTTAATACTAGCTCTTTTTTTTACTCTTTTTAAATCTTACAATTAATATTTGTAGTAATTTTGCCATATCTTGATACTGCTATAAAAAATGGAAAAATCAAAAAAAACAATTCTCTCTAAAATTTTAAAAATAACAGGAATAACTTTTGCAATCTCTTTACTCGCATTTGTATTGTTACCCATAATTTTTGCCGATACAATTACTGAAAAAGTAAAAGTTTTAGCCAATAAAAATTTAGAAGGAGAACTAAACTTTAATGACTCCGAATTATCATTTTTTAAACACTTTCCTTCCTTAACTCTAACCTTACATGAGTTAAATCTTAACGGATCAAAACCATATCAAAATAAATCTTTGGTTTCAGCTAAAGAAATTGGTTTTGGAATTGACGTTTGGAGTGTTGTTTTTGGAAACCAAACTCAAATCGAAGAAATTTATATTGATAATGCTAAAATCAATATTTTGGTTAATCAAAAAGGAGAAGCCAATTACAACATTTACAAATCAGATTCAAAAGACACTACAACTTCTTCTGAAAGTGCTTCTTTAAAGCTAGAAAACATTCAAATCAGCAATAGTCAGTTAGTCTATAATGATAAATCTACAAAGATTTTAATCGAGGCAAAAGGTTTCAATTATAAAGGAAAAGGCGATTTACAAGCATCGAATTTCAAATTAAAAACTTCGGCAAAAATTGATAGTTTAAGCTTTACTTATGACAAAAAAGAATACTTAAAAAGCAAAAAAGTAAAAGCCGATTTAATTACAAAAATTAATACCAACTCGCTTTCGTTTGTTTTTGAAAAGAATGATTTAGTGATCAACAAATTACCTGTTGAATTTACTGGTTTATTTGATTTCTTGAAAAACGGCTATCAAATGGATTTCAAATTAAAAACAGAAGACAGTAATCTTGACGATTTATTCACGGCTTTACCAGCCGAATATGTTTCTTGGATGACCGAAACCAAAATGAAAGGAAAAACTTCTGCTTTCTTAACTTTAAAAGGAAAATATATTGCTTCAGAGAATTTAAGTCCCGAATTAAATTTCAACATTAAAGTACGAGATGGCTATGTAAAACATACAAAAGCGCCTTATCCGGTTGAGAATATTTTCTTGAATTTCGATACAAAATTACCAAATTTAGACATCAACCAACTTAAAGTGAGATTAGATTCGTTGTACTTTGATGTCAATAAAAACAATTTGAGTGCGATTTTAATTTCGGATGGTTTTGGAAAAAAGACAACCATCGACTCCAAAGTAAAATCGAAATTAGATTTGGCTTTTTTGAGCAATGCGCTTCAAATTCCGAATTTCAAATTGGCCGGAAATTTAGATGCTGATATTGTTTCTAAAGGAAATTACAGCAAAGAAGATAAAAAATTCCCTATTACTAAAGGAAATTTCGAAATCAAAAACGGATTAATCCAAACAGCTTATTATCCGAAACCAATTCAAAACATCAACTTAAAAGCAAACTTAAATAGCACAACTGGTGATTTCAAAGATGCTTCTTTTGTGCTTTCTCCAGCGAATTTTACATTTGAAGGCGAACCTTTTAATTTAAATGCTTCGTTTAAAAATTTCGACGATATTAATTACAATGTTAAAGCAAAAGGAACTTTAAACGTTGCTCGAATTTACAAAGTTTTCTCTCAAAAAGGATTAGATGTTGATGGTTTCATCAAAGCTGATTTGAGTTTGGCTGGAAAACAAAGCGACGCTTCCAATGGAAGAATTGGCAACTTAAAAAATAACGGAACTTTTGAAGTAAAAAATATCAAAACCACAAGTGATTATTTAGCAAAACCATTCTTAATCGAAAACGGATTATTCACTTTTAATCAAGACAAAATGAATTTTTCTAATTTCAATGGAAAGTACGGAACGTCTGATATTGCTATGAGTGGAAATTTAGAAAACGTAATCAATTTTGTACTTTCTGAAAATCAAATTTTAAAAGGAAACTTCAATCTGACTTCGAATTTATTAAACATAAACGAATTTATTCCAACGTCAACTTACGAAAACGAAAATGAAGTGAAAACAGAAGTTTCAGGTGTTGTTGAAATTCCAACCAATTTGAATATTGCTATTCAAACCAATGCTACAAAAACACAATACGACGACGTTACGATTGAAAATTTAAGAGGAAATGTACTTATTCAAAACGGAACCTTAAAACTTTCAAACGGAACGCTTGGTATAATTGGAGCCACTGCAAAAATGGAAGCGATGTATAAAAACGAAGGCACGCAAAAAGCTTATTTTGATTATAAAATTAATGCTTCAGAATTTGATATTAAACGCGCTTACAACGAAATTAAAATGTTCCGAGAAATCGTAACAGCTGCTGAAAGTGCCGAAGGAATTGTGGGTTTAAATTATTCGATAAAAGGTGTTTTAAATAATCAAATGGAGCCCATTATGCCGTCTTTAGAAGGAAACGGAACGCTTTCGGTGAAGAAAGTTAAAATGAAAGGTTTTAAATTATTGAATGTAGTTTCGGCTAAAACTGAAAATCCAGATATTAAAGATCCTGACATTTCAGCTGTAAACATCAAAACTACCATTAAGAACAATATCGTAACTATTGAACGTTTCAAATTTAAAGTAGCTGGCTTTAGATTACGATTTGAAGGAGAAACCAGTTTAGACGGAAAATTAAATTTAAAAATGCGAATTGGATTACCGCCTTTAGGAATTTTAGGAATTCCAATTAAAGTTTTGGGAACACAAGAAAATCCGGATATCAAATTAGGTAGAAAATCAGAAGATTTAGAAGAAACAGAATATGTTGATGGTGTAACTCCTATTAATACATCGGTTCCTGATACTACAACTCCTACTTCAACGATTCAGAATGATAGTGTCCCAAAAATTGAACCAGCAGTTCCCGTAGAAAAAGTGGAGTAAAAATATTGAAGTGTCGTTTTTATTTCTATTTTTAACCAAAATTGAAATTATGAATAAAAATTACCTCCAAATACTAGTTGTTTCAATTCTATTAACACTATTTATTTCGTGCAGTCCTACTAACGGATTAACCCTTCCTGTTACAGAACCAGCACCTGTTTTATTAAACAAACAGACTTCTAAAATTGGAATCGTAAACAGAAGTTTACCTGATAAAAAATACGAAGTTTTTGATGCGGTTGATAAAATTTTGTCTGCCGAAGGGAAAAATTTAGATAAACTAGGAAGTTATACTGCTATTGAAAATTTAAAAAGCGAACTTCTTAAAAACAACAAAATTCAAAGTGTTACTCTGATTGATACTTTGGAATCAAAAAAATATGGAATAGACCAGTTCACTAGTGAATTGTCTTGGGAAAAAGTGAACGAAATTTGCAAAGCCAATAACTTAGATGCTATTTACGAACTTTCCTATTTTGATACCGATTCTAAAATAAGCTACAGAACCATTAAAAGCGAAGCTAAAAACGCATTTGGACTAACAATCCCAGTTATTGAACACGAGGCTACTGTTACAACTTTAATTAAATCGGGTTGGAGAATATATGACAATAATGACAAAGCAATTGTTGATGTGTATTATTCTAACAACACCATTCAATTAAACGGAAGAGGAATTAATCCTCTTAAAGCCTTTGAAACTGTAAAGTCAAGAAAAGACGCTGTGCTTTCGGTTGCAAAAGATATTGGCGCCAATTATGCTTCTCAAATTATGCCTTATCGCATAAGAGTTAATAGAGATTACTACGTAAAAGGAACTCCAAATTTTGAAATTGCAAAACGTAGAGCACAAGCAGGTCAATGGGATAGCGCGGCTGAATTATGGCTTTTAGAAACAAAAAATCGCGACCCAAAAATTGCTGGTAGAGCTTGCTATAACATGGGAATCATTAATGAAATTAATGGAAATCTTGATGCTGCAATAGAATGGACAACTAAATCCTACACTGATTATGGTGATAAAATTGCATTACGCTACATCAATATACTAAAAAATAGAAAAGCAAAAAACGAACAACTAATCAGAGAAACAAATTAGTATAGCTTAAATAAAAAACAAGCTATCAAATTCTTAAAAAGCTTTCCTGCTTTCTGAAAAATTCGTAATTTTACCTCAAACATCACAAGTAAAATTATGGAAACGCATTTTGAAAGCAATCCGCTGATTGACAGATTACCAAAGCATTTAAAACAATTCATTAAACCTCAAGTTTATGATGATTACACACCAATAAACCAAGCAGTTTGGCGTTATGTAATGCGTAAAAATGTGTCTTATCTTTCAAAAGTAGCGCATAATTCTTATTTAGAAGGTTTAGAAAAAACAGGTTTAGAAATTGATAACATTCCAAATATGTATGGAATGAATCGTATTTTAAAAGAAATTGGTTGGGCTGCAGTTGCCGTTGACGGATTTATTCCACCTAATGCTTTTATGGAATTTCAAGCCTATAATGTGTTGGTTATTGCTTGCGATATTCGCCAATTAGAACACATTGAATATACTCCGGCTCCCGATATTATTCACGAAGGCGCTGGCCATGCTCCTATTATTGCCAATCCGGAATATGCAGAATATTTAAGACGTTTTGGTGAAATTGGTTGTAAAGCCATTTCATCTTCTCGCGATTATGAATTGTACGAAGCCATTCGTTTGCTTTCGATTTTAAAAGAAGCAGAAGATACGCCTGAATCAGAAATCAAAAAAGCGGAAGAGCAAGTTGATTTCTTACAGAATAATATGGGCGAATTATCTGAAATGTCTAAAATTAGAAACCTGCATTGGTGGACAGTGGAATATGGCTTAATTGGAACGGTGGAAAACCCAAAAATTTATGGTGCAGGATTACTTTCTTCAATTGGAGAAAGTGCTTGGTGCATGACCGATAACGTGAAGAAAATTCCGTATGATATTTCGGCAGCAGACCAAAGTTTTGATATCACAAAGCCACAACCTCAACTTTATGTCACACCCGATTTTGCACAACTAAATCTAGTTTTAGAAGAGTTTGCAAACAAAATGGCTCTGAGAACAGGAGGATTGTCAGGAGTTCAAAAATTAATCAGTTCAAAATCGTTAGGAACAATTGAATTGAGTACGGGAATTCAAATTTCAGGAGTTTTTACCAATGTAATTGAAAATGAAGGAAAACCGGTTTATGTTCAAACAACTGGAAAAACTGCGCTTTCGTACCGAGAAAAAGAATTAGTAGGTCATGGAACAGAATATCATGCAGAAGGTTTTGGTTCACCGATTGGAAAACTAAAAGGCATCAACTTGGCGATTGAAGAAATGAGTCCGAGAGATTTACGTGCGTATGATATTTACGAAGGCGAACAAGTTACTTTAGAATTTGAAGGAAACATCACGGTTAAAGGAGAAATCATCACAGGTTCTCGTAATTTACAAGGAGAAATTTTATTGATTAAATTCAAAAATTGTACTGTTACCCATAACGATACTGTTCTTTTCCAACCAGAATGGGGCATTTATGATATGGCTGTTGGTAAAAAAGTAATTTCTGCTTTTTCAGGACCTGCAGATGTGAATAGTTTTGACATGATTAATCACGTTCCATCATCGCAAACCATCAAACAGAAAAAATCTGTTGAAAGAGAAGAATTAGAAAAACTTTACTTAAGTGTTCGTAACATAAGAGAAGGAAAAACCGCAAGTACAACTTTAAAAGAAGCATTTGCTTCGGTTACAGCAAATCATCCAAACGATTGGTTATTATCGGTTGAGATTGCTGAATTAGCAAAAAAAGAAGGAAATTCAGATTTAGTAGATAAAGTTTTAAATCATTTGGAAAAAGTAAAAAGTAATCGCCCAGAAGTTGCTCACTTAATTGACGGTGGATTAGAATTGATTTTTGAGAAAGCAAACGTTTAACTAAAGTAACTTTTGTTACTGAAAAGCTTTACAATCGCCTTTACCTTTGTCAAAAAAAAGAAACAATTATGGGAATATTAGATTTTTTAGGATTAGGAAGCAAAACAAATGATGTGCAAGAATATGTTCAAAAAGGAGCTATTATTTTGGATGTAAGAACGCCAGAAGAATTTAGAGACGGACACATCAAAGGTTCAAAAAATATTGCCTTACAAGTTTTAAATGGAAACATCGAAACCATCAAAAAATGGAACAAACCGATTATCGCTTGTTGTCGTTCAGGAATGCGAAGCGGTCAAGCGACTTCCATTTTAAAACAACACGGAATTGATTGTATTAATGGTGGTGGTTGGCAAAGTTTAGAGAGTAAATTATAAAAAAGTCCCGAGTAAATCGGGACTTTCTTTTTAATTAATTATTTTTAATTCTATGTCTTTGTCAGTTTTCACTTCGCTGCCATCATATTTTAATGTCCAACCCATGGTGTTGGTTAAAATTAATATTTTTGACAACTCACTCAATAAACGATTCTTAGCGTTTGACTTTAGCGATGATTTTTCAATTTTCTTGGTCAGTTCTGCCTTAACCTTTTTGTTTATTTTGTTGTAATCTTGCGCATTAAACGGATTAAATCTACTTTGATTAACATCATAAAAATGCAAATCTTGATTGATTTTTAATTCGGGTTCTGGAATATTCTTTAATGTAACTATTTTATTCTTTTCATCAATATCATATTGCAACTGACGTAAATCATACATCACTAAAACATCGGCATTAGCTACAATTAAAGCTTTTTTCTCGAAAGTTAGGAAATCCATAAAATACTTTTGTTGGTCTTTATACGTAATTACTTCTGCATAATGACCTTCAGTAACGACTAATTTTCCAACATTTTTAATTTGTTTTTCTATTAGTGCCGAATTATACTCCACTGTTGAAGATTCGCTACTTTTAGTAAAAAACTGATACACCAAAAACCCAACAATCAACAAAATCAACAAATAAATCAATTTTCCTGAACGACCAATAGCTTGTACTACTGGAATGAGCATGTTTTTAATTTGGGTTTCCGTTGAACTCGTTCGTGCCATGATTAAAATTTTACACGAAGATAAGAAAGATATACCAATTATTTTTCAAGAATTACAAACTCAACTCTTCTGTTTAATTGTTTTCCATCTTCAGTTGTATTTGGTGCAATAAACTTGGTTTCGCCATATCCTTTTGCTACAATTCTATCTGAAGAAATACCTTTTCCCACCAAGTATTTCTGCACAGAATTTGCTCTGTTTTTTGATAATTCCATATTAGCATCATCAGATCCAACTGCATCTGTATGTCCAGCAATTTCAATTTTGATATTTTTATTATCTTTTAACAATCCGAATAAAATATCTAACTCAGCAAATGATTCTGATAATAAATCGTATTTTCCAGAATCGAAGAATATATTATTTAAACGAATAATTGCACCTTTTTCAATTGGTGTTAAATACAAATCCACTTCCATTTCTTTGTATTCTTTTAAATTAGATAAATCAACGTTTTGAGTGATGGCGTAGTAGTTTTCTTTATCGGCCATGAAACTATAATTAAATCCGTAAGGCAATACAATTGAGTAACTTCCTGTTTTTGGATCAGAAATAGCGGTTCCAATCATTTTATTAGTTTTTAAGTTATTGTATTCAATTTTTGCACTTAAAATTTCTTTAGTTTTAGCATCGTAAACTTTTCCTTTTACTAATACAACCGGATCTTGCTTTACAGTGTTATCAACTTCCCAGATATCTCTTTGTTTTCCAATGTAGGCCTTATCTCCTTTAGCTGAAAGAAAAATACTTAATTCATATAGTGGTGAATTGATAACATTACCTAAATTTTCTGGTATTGTCCAATTTGTCCAAGAATCATCTAATCGTTTGGTGACGAATAAATCAAATTGACCATATCCTGGATGCCCTTTACTTGCAAAATACAATGTTTTACCATCTGATGCTAAGTAAGGATTTGCCTCATCTTCAAAAGTATTAACAACATTACCCAAACTTTTAGGTTTAGAAAATGTGCCATCCTCTTTAACGAAACTAACATAAATATCTTTTAATCCAAGCCCTTCTGGTCGTTCTACCGTCATTAATAAATTCTTATTATCGTTAGAAAGAAAATATCCAACATATCCATTAGTATTTATAAAATCATCAATAACAACATCTTTTGGAATTTCCCATCCCGATTGCCCCTTTTTAGCAATTGATACTCCTCCTCCATTTGGTGAAACACCATCTGATGCATATTTATTTCCCAACAATAATGTATTATTATCTGGTGAAGATGAAATTACAAAATTATTGTCGCGATTATTTAACGGTCGACCAATATTTTTAGCTTCTGACCACTTCCCGTTTTTATCTTTTACCGAATACCAAATATCATCTTTTGGGCTTTCTACGTTTAATGGATTTTCTTTTCTATCAAAATATAAGATAGTTCCATCTGCTGAAATTACAGGATTTGCTTCTTCTATAGTTGGGCTAGATACTGTCTCTGGCAATTTTACCATTTTCAAATTTGGATTGAATTCTTCAACTACTTTGATTGAAAAAGGCTTCTCTGTTATTTTTAAATCTTCTACTTCAACTGTAACACCAGCATCTACAATAAATCCAAACAAAGTACCATAATATGAATTATCACCCGTTTGATGCTCTAAAACACCATTAACATATACCTTAAAAGTATTGGCTCTTTTTTCAACTTTTATCTTGTTCTTTCTCCCTTTACCTTCCACATTTTTAGAGGCAGTCCATTTCTTACCATAATGAAATTCTTTGCTGTAATAATGGTAAATTTGTATTTGCTTGTTAGCCGATAATTGTACAACTCTGTAATCGGAATTGTCACTATACATTCCCCAAACCAAACCATAAGTAGCATAATCATTTGGTGTTTTATCAAGAGTTATTGTAGCTTCAATATCAAAATCTATCGCTTCGGTATTTTGAGTTATTGAAATGTAGCGCCATTTAGAATTAGTGGCATGTTTATTTTCTAAAATCAATTTACCATCATCAATCTTTGAATCAAAACCATCTCCGTTGAAAGTCCATTTGTTTTTGTCGTCTTCAAATGTGTCTTGAAAAAGTATTGTTTGAGTCCATCCCAATGATGTAACTAATAAAAATGTAATAAGAGTAAAAGTAGATCGCATAATTGTAAAGATTTGATTGTATTAACTTTACAAATATAATTTAATCCTTTTTAGATTACATACGTAATATGCCGTATTTTATTTAAAAGGATGACGTTGTTGCCAATGAAGTTCTGGCTCTAATTGTTTAAAGATTTTACCAATAAATTTATTCACTAATTTATTATTATGATAAATGAATCCCGACATTTGAACCGGTGACGCACCTACTGAACTCTTAATTTCTAAAGCAGTTCTTCCGAAAATAATCTTTTTAAACCCATTTTCAATTCCGTATTTCGTCATGTTGTACAACATATTTAAATACAACATATTTTCTTTTTGAATGGTTTCGTCGTATCCTAGGAAATAGGTTTCTAAGGTTTCATCATTTAATAAAAGCGTATGAAAACCAACTAATTTATTATTCAAAAAATAACCAAAAATCTGAAAACGATTACCACATTGTCCTTTCAAAGTCGAAAAATGATTTTTTGCTAGGAAAAAGGTATTAAAAGGGGCGTTTTTTGCTACATAATGATACAAGTCATAAATGGTAGTTTCATGCTGAATTACTTCTTCGAAAGAAAGATTTTTAACAACTATACCATCATTTTTTTTTCGCGCTCTTTTAAATTGGTCACGATATTTCTTTGAAAGCGCTCCTATATAATCTTCTTCTGATTTCCATTTTTCATCTAAATAGAAAATCATATTGGGTTGCGTATTGAATTCGTATATATTAGAAAAACGAAACTTCTTCAATTCCACCGAACAATGTTCGTAAAAATCTTTAAAGGAAACTAAGTGAATATTTATCCCTTTTTTCTTGAAATACAAGGTTATTTCCTCTGCGCTTTGAATTAGAATATCACTGATGCATTCAAAATCGATTTCTTTTGTAAAAACATATCCGTTTTGACCTGTTATCATATTATTTCCAAGGAAAAGCGTGTGAGAAGCAAAATTTTTGAAAATAAAATTACGGATAGCAATTTTAAACGATTTGTCTCTTTCTCCAAAGGATTCCAATTTATTCAAATCTAAATATTGTGCCAAAGAAACACCTATTAATTCCGATTTTTCAAAAATACCAATGTAAAAACACTCCATATTTACAGGAGCCGAACGCTCAAGTACAGATAGATAAGATGTTTGCAGAAAAACATTGCTCTGAGCCACAGTGTCCCAAAGTGCAGGTAATGCAGCAACCGAATTGTATATTTTAAATGAAATTTGGTCCAATGTAAAAATAAAATCGCTCCACAAAAGTAGAGCGATTCCTATATAATTAAATGTTAAAATTTATTTTATTTCCAGCCACAAATAATAGCTCCCATTATTGTCATTACAACAATCCAATAACCCGAAGTTATTGCTGCGTATCTGAAAGATTTTTGCTCAAATAAACAATTGGTTGCAACAACTGGTAAAGCAATAAATAATCCTGCCATTAATCCGTGTAATGCTCCATGTTTAAAAGATCTAAAAGCATCTCCATAATCTGCCATAAAAGCAGCATAAGAAGGCTCAGCATGAGCAACATCTCCTCCAACTAATCCCATAACAGAAAATTGATGAATCGTTAGGGGTTGCATAAAAAAGGCCAACATAAAAGCAAAAACAAAAGTTAATCCGAAGATTTTTGCCATATTTCCTTGTTTGGCTTTTTCCTCGGTCATCCCGATTTCGTTCATCCAAATCGTTCCAAAAACTTTAGGATTATACCAAACAAATCCAACAACAAAACTTGAGAGCGCTGCCACTAAAACAGCTAAAAAATTAATTTCCATAATTGATATAGTTTTTTGGTTAGTATATCAAATATAAGAAAAAATTTAACATTTGTTTATTCGGCTACAATTTTACTTGCACTGCGGTATAAAAACTCATTATAAATGTGTCTTCTTGCAAAACGACTTGGTGATTCTGCATTTACCATTTTAATGTACGTTACTTTTGGCACACTAAAATATTCGTAGTTACTTCCATCTAAAAACGAAATATACAACACACCATTATCCATATAAAAATCTTGGATATTTACAGTTGAAGTTATTTTTTGATATACTTCTTTGTTTTTTTCTTGTGTTTCAGGAGCAATACTAACCAAAAAATGGTATGCTTCAATAATATTTTTACTTCTTTCCTCAGCAGCTAAACGCTCCACTGGATCAGCAATAGTATCAGGATGATCTTCCTTCATACTGTTTCTGTAAATGGTTTTCAATTCTTTCAGCGTAGCTGTTTTGGTAACATCAAGTAACTTTCTGTACTCGGCAATTTTCTTTGGATTCATAGTTATTTTAAAATAAAGGTGCAAAAGTAGTGTTTTATTATTGAATCAAGCCAAAAAACTAAAACAATAAATAAAACATAACCATTTATTAATGAATTAATTACATAAAAAAAGCTCCACATTTCTGTGAAGCTTCTTAGTAGCGGGAAATCTTGAAAAATCTAACCAATTTTTGGAAGATTATTATAAAATAGTTGATTTTGCAGATTCGCAACCAATTATTTTATAACTCAAAATAACACATTACTAAATGTATAAAACTCATCAGAGTATACAATAAGCTCAAACTCGGTGCAAAGGTAATGATTTACATTTAATATCAAGTAAACGATTAGATTATGTTTTTTGCTCCCGAAAGTATCGAATTTTCGAACCTATTTAAACGTGATTTAGAGCGACTTTACAACTTATATGAAATATGTGAGATTTAAAAAATTTGTGTTTATTCAAAAAACCGTAAATTTGTGACATGAAAATAATGGTTAGCGTATTATCATTTATTGTTGTGGTACTTTCTATAGTGCCATGCTATGCTTATCATGGAGACACTAGGTTTCAAATTGAAACTCAGCATGAGGAACATTCTGGTAAGTGTGATGATAAATGTGATGGCAATTGTTCTCCATTTTATTCCTGTGGGACATGTATGGGTTTTATTTCTGAATTGATAATATCATTTAGAATACATAAAATTTTCATGAATGACGATACTTCAATGCAACCATACACTTACGAAAATCCTTTTTATTCTGCATTTTTTTGCAAAATCTGGCAACCACCAAAATAGCTTAATGCTTTTTCATTGAAGCAAATGGTAAAACTATTTGCATAAAATAGATTATAAACATTTAGCAATTAAATAATGCAAAAATATTTTTTCATAATCTCGGCAATATTCATTGTTGGGATGGCGCAAGCACAGAATAATTTTAAGGCTGTTGTTAAAGACGAACAAACAAAAGAGCCAATCTTGGGAGTAACAGCAGTGGTTAATAATACAAGTATAAACTCAGTATCAAATGATGAGGGAATATTATTTATTAGCGATATTCCAAACGGGGAGTACACTATAACATTTTCTTCTGAAGGTTATAAAAGTAAAACGGAAACATTTGTATTCCCTTTATCTACGAATGATACTTTAGAGTTATTTTTAGAATCTGAATCGGAAGAACTAAAAGAAATTATGATTACTTCCACAAGAAGTAGTAGAACCATCCGAAATATTCCCACAAGGGTTGAATTTATAGCAGGTGAAGAGTTAGAGGAAAAAGGCAACATGAAGCCTGGTGATATTAGAATGCTATTAAATGAAAGTACTGGTATTCAAACACAACAAACATCTGCAACCTCTGCGAATTCTTCAATTCGCATACAAGGTTTAGACGGAAGATATACCCAAATACTGAAAGATGGCTTTCCTCTATATTCAGGAGCGTCAAGTGGTTTAGGACTTTTACAAACACCACCATTGGATTTGAAACAAGTTGAAATCATTAAAGGTTCGGCTTCTACCTTATATGGTGGTGGCGCAATTGCGGGATTAGTCAACCTCATTTCAAAAACACCAACTGCCGAAAAAGAATTACGGTTTCATATTAACGGAACTTCTGCATTAGGACTTGATATTAACGGTTTCTATTCGCAAAGCTTTAACAAAATTGGATTGACACTATTTGCTTCACATAACAGAAATGCTCCTTATGACCCCGCTGACATTCATTTGACAGCCATACCAAAATTTGAAAGGTTTAATATAAATCCTAAGTTGTTTGTGTTTTTTAGCGATAAAACAAAACTGGATTTTGGGATAAATACTGCTTTTGAAAACCGTATAGGTGGTGACATTGATTATATCAAAAATAACGGAAATACAAACGGGTATTTTGAAAAAAATGATACGAAGAGGATTAGTACACAACTTACATTAACACATCAGCTAAAAGAAAATCAACAATTAGTTTTCCGCAACAGCTTTAACAATTTTAATCGTATTATATCGATTCCAAACTATACTTTTGATGGCTTGCAGAACAGTACTTTCTCAGAGGTTACATATTCCCACAATGGAAAAATATCGGATTGGGTAACAGGTGCAAATCTTTACACGGATAACTTTTCCGAAAAAGCAACTACTTCATTTCCTCTGCGGGATTACAAGCAAGTAACTTTTGGTGCATTTGTTCAAAACACCATAAAAGCGAAAGAGTGGTTACATATCGAAACTGGTTTGAGAGGTGATTGTGTTGTTGATTATGGATTTGCTTTCTTACCCAAAGTATCAGCACTTTTTAAAATATCGGATAAATTATCTTCCCGTATTGGTGGTGGCTTAGGCTATAAAACCCCAACTATATTTACAGAAGAAAGCGAGAAGATTCAATACAAAAATGTATTGCCGATTGATAGTAATTTTAATAGTTTGGAGAAAAGCTACGGAGTGAATTTTGACGTTAATTACAAAACCAATATCACTGATGAAGTTTCGTTTAGCATCAATCAATTATTCTTTTATACCTACATCAATAATCCGCTAATATTAACACCACTACCAAACAATACATTTCAGTTCGTCAATATTGACGGGTATATTGATACCAAAGGAACAGAAACTAATATTAAGTTGGGATACGAGGATTTTAAATTATTCATAGGCTATACTTTTACGGATGCAATGGTTAATGATAATGGCATTAAATCACAAAATCCGCTTACGTCAAAACACCGTCTTAATAATGTTCTGATGTATGAAATTGAGGAAAAATGGAAAATTGGTTTGGAAGCTTACTATTATAGTCCACAAAAGCTAAATGATGGTTCAACAGGTAAGAATTATTGGGTTTTCGGGGCAATGATTGAAAAATTGTGGGAACATTTTTCCATATATGCTAACTTTGAAAATTTCACAGATACAAGACAAACAAAATTTGGAAGCATCTACACAGGGTCTATTTCCAATCCAACATTCAAGGATATTTACGCTCCATTAGATGGCTTTGTTATTAATGCTGGAGTAAAAATAAAATTATAGCTTATGAAAAAGAGCATTTATAAAATAGTCAAAATGGATTGTCCAAGTGAGGAACAATTGATACGGATGACTTTGAATGATATTAAGCAAATTCAACATCTTAATTTTGATATTCCAAACAGGAAATTGGAGGTTTTTCATTTGAGTGATGTAGAACCTATAACGGAAAAAATCAATAGCTTAAACTTTGATAGTTCATTATTGGAAACAAAAACAACTTCTGAACATATAAGCCAATCAGATGATTCAGAACAAAGGAAACTTCTTTGGCAAGTACTAACAATCAATGCTTTTTTCTTCGTATTAGAAATGATTACTGGCTTTGTTTCCAACTCGATGGGATTAGTTGCTGATAGTTTAGACATGTTGGCGGATAGTGTTGTTTATTCGCTTGCTTTATTTGCTGTTGGTGGTGCAGTTGCCCGCAAAAATGGTATTGCAAAAATGAGTGGGTATTTTCAATTGACACTTGCTGTTTTAGGTTTTGTGGAAGTAATACGAAGATTTTTAGGGTTTACCGAAGTGCCAGCATTCCAAACCATGATACTAATTTCTTTGCTTGCGCTTATTGGTAATGCTATAAGTTTGTATTTGTTGCAAAAATCTAAAAGTAAAGAAGCTCACATGCAAGCTAGTATGATTTTTACTTCAAATGATGTGATTGTAAACATTGGAGTTATCGTAGCGGGGATTTTGGTATATTTCACCAATTCAAAAATACCTGATTTGGTTATTGGAGTTTTTGTATTTGCAATAGTTGGAAAAGGAGCATTTAGAATTTTAAAATTATCTCGATAAACAAAACAAAAAATCCTAACTTTGAACGGTTAGGATTTTTTATTATTTGAAAAGTTTTTGTTTTCCAAAAACCCCATCGATACAAGTCTCAACAAAACAATTATTTTTATGCTCTTCGGGAATTTCATCGATATAAGTGTAGAATTCGGATAACACGCTTTTATGCAAATCTAAACTGGATTCCGTTATGTAGCTACCGAATTTAATTTCAAATCGTTTGAAATATTCTTTAATTGTCATTCGTTTGGTATCGTTGTCATCGGCAATCGTTTCCACACCATTATCGTGATTTTCAATAGCGCATTCAACTTCAAATTCTGCGCTCGTTTCCATTTTTACATTTGTTTTAACACCATGCTCCAAAATAATTCGGTTCATGGTTTCAATTACCAAAGTTTTGTCTTTTTCCTCGCATAATAACGCATCATAAACATACAGAACATAAACCCCAACCGAGTTGAGATATTTTATTACCTCTGTCATTATTTCTACTTCGAGCTTAAACATTTTCTTTGAAGTGATTTTGTAACCATGCTCCTTTTTATCGTTGTAAATCTGCTGAAGCATGTCGGGTTCGTGTTTGGAATAGTAACCGAAAAGTGGGGATTCCATCATGCTATACCAATTTTTATTAAAGAAACTCAAATGCTCGATTTTAACCTCTTTTAGGTCAATACCAGTTGTTTTCGCAATTTTTTCATGCGTTAAAAATTCGTGTTTGCCATTATACAAGTGCATTGCTATATTTGGGTGTAAAGCCCTAAAATCACATTCTACGAGCTTTTTGCTGTCAATTGAAATTTCATTACGAATCCAACTCGGCATCAATGTAAAGCTATCAACCACACGACCACCGCTTCGTTCATCTCCAGCACTAGGAATCATAAAGCCCCGATTGGTTAAATATTCAAAAATTTCAATGTTATTTTCAACAAAACTTCTATTGTCAACATCTTTCCAATAGTTATCAGTATGTTTGTTTCGCATTGTTAGAATTTTACCTTTTTTAGTGGTGTAGTTTTCTTTTATCAATTTTTTCCCAACTGCTAGTAATTCTTTAGATGCAGGTAATTCAATTCTCTGGTACATCTTCAACAGGTTATTACAAATTGGATTATCTTGAGCTTCATTTATTAGCCTGTAATAGATTCTGTTTCTTGTTTGAATAATGCCGCTGTTTTTGATGAAATACTCGTTTAAACCTGGCTTAAAATAGCTGTCAGGTATTCTGTATTTTCTTGAATCTTTACCTTTTGCATAACGCTCGTCAACTTCAAGCATTGTCCCAGTTGAAGTACCTTCTTTCAACACTTCAATAATTTTCGAATAAATGAAAGTATTGTCTTTGTTTTTGGTTTGTTCGTGCAATATTTTAGAGTTCAATCGCTTCCAGCGGTCGTCAGTATAGTATGTGCTAGCTAGGTTAGAAACCAAGACAAGACATTTTTCAACTGCTACATTTATATCGGGGTCGATTGCTTTTAAAAGTTCTTTCGAAACGTATTTTCTTAGGTTGGTTTCCAATTTCTTTGGAATCAGTATCGAATTAACATTTGGGAAGATTAGGGCTAATTCGGCAAATTTTTCATCATGGTGCAGGATTTGTAAATCCTCTGTATCACCTGTGAACGATAGGTACTCTTTTTTAAGATTCATTGTATATTCTCTTATTCGCTTCACCCAGCATGTGGGTGATTATTGTCTCGGCTCTCTTACGGCTTGGTAAGAGAAGCTGGGTTAATTACTCCCCAGCAACCAAGGATTTTTTAATGAGTTTTCTCTCATATTTTCAATTATACTAACAAATCAGAAAACAGTCAAGTACTTTGGATAACTATTTTTTGAAAACTTTTATCCGCTGGTTTTGTAATAGCGCAAACAATGCACAAATATATTAATACAATTATTCTGTATTACCTTATTTTACTGGTATTATATAAGATTATTATACCATATATTTAAGTAACATATATGAGTAGAAATATTGAAATTATAAGAATAAATTAATAGTAATTAGACACTAAATTGAATTATAAAATTTCAAATAACATATAAAAGAAGCATATCGCACCAAAATATTCAATAAGGCTCTTTTTTTCAATATTTATTGGTTCCTATAGCGCAGTTATTAGCACGCAAAGCGCTAATGCTATAAATATTAATTATTCGCCCCCCGTGGTTAAAAACAACCCTTCCCTCCTGTGATTTGTACCAAAAATTAGGAAATGCGTTTTAACATTTTACCCACCTCATATTAGAAGTTTTTACTTATATATTAATAGGCGAATAAATGCGTTCAAAAATTCTGAGTAAAATTTTTAAAAATCAAAATTTGAAGATATTTATATGTAAAGGAAAAAATGAAAATAATTATCACGCTCGAGCAATTTCGAAAAATTTTAGAAACTGAAAATCCAAAGTTTCCAATCACATTTGAGGTATCGAATTTCACAACCAAAGAACTCGAAGAGTTTTCACAATTGTTTCAACCAAAAAAAGAACGAAGTTAACGCTTCGTTTTTTTTATGCCGAGAAATAACTAAAATACATACTAAAATATTGAAATCCAGGATTCCTGGGAATTTCCTTTTTTTATTCAAAAAATACCTGGAATATTGCAATGTAATAAATCATAAACGGTCATCTAAGATTTATTACACCTTAAAATTTAAGCTATGAAAAAGTATATTGCATATTATAGAGTGAGTCGAAAAGTTCAAGGAATTTCAGGATTGGGATTGTCAGCTCAAAAATCATCCGTTGAAAAATATGTTGCTGGTCAAGATGGAATAATTCTAAAAGAATTTACAGAAGTTGAAACTGGAACTAATAAAAAAGAACGTATCGAAATCCACAAAGCAATTCAAGAAGCAAAAAACGAAGATGCAATACTGGTAATTGCCAAATTAGACCGTTTGGCTCGTAATGTGGGTTTTATAACTTCACTTATGGATGCAGGTATTGAATTTGTGGCGGTTGATATGCCAACAGCTAACCATTTTACTATACATATATATAGTGCACTTGCAGAACAGGAAGCAAAACTTATCAGCACAAGAACCAAACAAGCTTTAGCGGAACTAAAGAAAAAAGGGGTTAAACTTGGTAATCCGAAGAACCTAACTAGTGACGCACGTAATAAAGGAGTGCAAACGATAAAAAAAAATGCGCAGAACAACGACCGCAATCGCCAAGCGCAATCTATAATAGGCAACTGCAAAGAAAAAGGCATGACTTACCGTCAAATAGCAGATTATCTAAACGGATTGAACTTTAAAACTCGATATGGAAATGAATTTTTATCTTCAACAGTTCATCAACTATACAGGAGAACATATTTAAAATCAGCATAATAGAAAAAAAAATAAAAAAATAAGTTGCAACCAATCCAAATTAGTAGTAAGATTGTAAATAGTTAGATAAAAAGGCAAAAACTGATTGATTAGTCAGCTCTTTTTTCTGATTTACTTAAAACTCGATAAGGACAGCTAAGCTGTTTAAACGTATAACATTTCCACTTTGTTCTTAAAAAGTGGGTTCAGCATAAACTCATAAAGAACCCTCACAGTTCGAAAAATTTAAAAACTAATTATAATTGATTTTATAGTTGGTGTGGGGACGCTTTGCGTCAAAAAAATAATCTCCCGCTAAAAAACATGAGATATGGCGACTGAGTAAAACAATGTTATCAGATAATGAAAAGATAAAAATAACAATTAAAGAATTGCGAAAATTTAATGGATTTGAAAATATTTCAGATTCAGAATGTGAAGAAATAATTGACAGCTTATTAAAGCTTGCAGTAATAGTGTATAATTTAAAATAAAAAAAATGAGTTTAGATAAATTTAAAAAATTTCAAAAAGAAAAAGAAGATATAGTTGTAACCGTTAAAAGAATTTGGGGCTACACAAGGGTAAGTAGTAAAGAGCAGTACAATAATTATAGCTTAAATGAACAAGAACAGGATTTAAAACTATTTGCAAAAAAAAATAATTATGAACTTGAGCAAATTGTAGGTGGTACTTATGAAAGTGCCAGTGGTGATTTTTCAAGAAAAGAGTTTAAGCGATTGATTGATGAAGTCAGAAAATCAAAACGAAGACCTTTTGCAATAGCAATTAAGTTTATAAGTCGATTTTCACGAACTGGAGATAATGCTATTGGGATTGTACAGGAACTTGTTGACAAAATGGGTGTTCATATTGTAGAAACCTCAACTGGTTTAACCACAGAAAACGAATTTGACAGGTTAGAAGTTTATAGAAAGTTGTTAGAGGCTAAAAAAGAAAATCTTGATAGGTTAGAAAAAACTTTACCTGGTATGAAATTATTATTAGAAGCGGGCAATTGGTTAGGTAAAGCTCCTAGGGGTTATACCTTAAGAGGTAAGAAAGTGAATGATTATTCTAAGATGCAAGAATATCAAGAAATAACGATAAATAAGGAAGGTGAGCTATTAAAACAAGCATGGCAATGGAAATTAATGGGCGAAAGAGATTATGTAATTAAGCAGAAATTGGAAAATTTGGGCTTAAAAATACCTAAACAATCAATAAGTAGTATTTGGAGAAATCCTTTTTATTGTGGTGTAATCGTAAATGCTCTATTAGATGAGCCAAAAAAAGGAAATTGGAAACCAATTGTAAGTGAATCGGATTTTTGGAAGATTCAAGAATCGTTTGAGAAAAATAAAACAAATTCAAAAAAAGAGTTTATCAAATCGAAGGTACATGAGAAAAGACCTTTGACAGGGTTTTTAAGATGTGAATGCGGAGATTTGTTGACTTCTTATGAGGTGAATAAAAAGAAATTGCATTATTATAAATGTCAAAAATGTAAAGATGCAAGCTTTAATGCTATAACAACTATTAAATCCAAATCTAAAGGATTGAATGATTTATTTGAGGGCTTACTGAGTAATTACACACTGAACCATCAATTTATCGAACCATTCAAATTGCAACTAAAAAAGCTGTTTGATACCATGAATTCTGAAGGAATCCAAGAGATGAGGTCTTTGGAATTAAAAAAAGTTGAGGTTGAAAAAAATTTAGAAAATTTAGAAATGAGAAATATTCAAGATTTAGATTTTTCACCTGAGACTTACAGAACTTTCAAAACCAAATTTAAGAATGATTTGGAGTTGATTGATGAACAAATGAGAGATTGCTCTCAAAAAGTATCTAACCACAAAATGTTTATTGATAAATCAATTGAGATTCTTCAAAACACTAGTAAAATATGGCGAGATGGCGATATTGAAAGTAAAATCAGGATTCAAAATTTAGTTTTTCCTGAAGGGGTGTCCATTAGGCTAAAAAACAGGGAATATCTAACCAAAAAAGTGAATCAAGTATTTACGTTAACCTCAACAATAACAATGGATTCAGAAGGTGTCGAAAACGAAAAAACCCATCAAAATTCTGATGGGTCTTTCTTAGTAGCGGGAACAGGACTCGAACCTGTGACCTTCGGGTTATGAGCCCGACGAGCTGCCTACTGCTCTATCCCGCGATTTGTGAGTGCAAAGGTACAATCTTTATTTAAAATTACAAGACTTTTTTAAAAATAATGTTTTCTTTCTGCTATTTCAGGCGTTATCACTACCTTTGTACCCATAAATATATTGAAATGGAGCACAGAGCAGGTTATGTAAATATTATTGGAAATCCGAATGTAGGAAAATCAACTCTTATGAATGCGTTTGTAGGCGAGCGTCTTTCTATTATCACATCGAAAGCACAAACTACAAGACACCGTATTTTGGGAATTGTAAATGGAGATGATTTTCAAGTTTTATTTTCAGATACGCCAGGAATTATTAAACCGGCGTATGAATTACAAAATTCGATGATGGATTTTGTGAAATCGGCTTTTGAAGATGCTGACATTTTAGTGTATATGGTTGAGATTGGCGAAAAAGAGTTAAAAGACGAAGCGTTTTTTAATAAAATTATCCATTCAAAAATCCCAGTTTTGTTATTATTGAACAAAATTGACAAATCGAACCAAGAACAACTAGAAGAACAAGTACAAGCTTGGAAAGAAAAAGTGCCTAATGCTGAACTTTTCCCTATTTCGGCTTTAGAGAATTTTAACGTACAAACCGTTTTTGATAGAATTATCGAATTACTTCCTGTTTCTCCAGCATTTTATCCAAAAGATGCTTTGACCGATAAACCAGAACGTTTCTTTGTAAACGAAACCATTCGTGAAAAAATCTTATTGAATTACGATAAAGAAATTCCGTATGCCGTAGAAATTGAAACGGAAGAATTTATCGAAGACGATAACATTATTAGAATTCGTGCCGTAATTATGGTGGAACGGGATACGCAAAAAGGAATCATCATTGGCCACAAAGGCACTGCTTTAAAACGTGTTGGAATTCAAGCAAGAGAAGATTTAGAAAAATTCTTTGGTAAACAAATTCACTTAGCTACTTACGTTAAAGTAAATAAAGATTGGAGAAGTAGTGCTTACCAATTAAAACGTTTTGGGTATAACCAAAAGTAAGAAGAAAGAGCAAAGAAAAAAGATAAAAGATGCCTGGTGAATATTCATCAGGTTTTTTTATTCCAAAACCTTATACATCAAATCTTCTAATTCGTGCATTTGTGGCACACCGCGTTCTCGGTTTAATCGCGCCATAAAATAGAGCGAAAACCAAAAAACTACCATAATTCCCATGATGCTGAAATCTAAAACCGTGGATTGTTTTAGTGACCAATGTGTGTAAGCCATCATAGCGAAAACTAAAAACAATCCTGCGATGATAAAGTGTAAAAACATAAAAAGCGTCCACAACAATTGCTCAGGACCAAATAACCCTTTTACTGTTGTCTTATCTTCATTGGCTTCTAATTCCAAATGTAAAAACGGGGAATAGTATTTTCGTTTTTCTTTACTGAAATAGAAATACAAATGGTCATCGATTATTTTAATTTGGTAATCGGCTTTGAGTTCAGTTTTTAGCTGTTTTGCTTTTTCTAAAATTTTATCGACACTATTATTTGATTCCACTTCGAATTTAGGTCGTAGTGCAATACTTTTTTCAGGTTCCATTTGTTCTGATTTTAAAGCTAATATATACATTTTTAACAAATGTTGAACAAATTTCACACCCTAGCCCAGATAAAAACGGAAACCCCGCAAATTTTTGATCTATTTTTTCTTTTTATTTGGGCAGCGACCTTAGAAGCTGACCGAATAAAATTAGAAAAAAAGAGCTAAAATTGTGGAGTTGTAGTGGATAGCTGGAAAAAGCTCCAAAAAAAATCGTACTTTTGCCGATTCAAAATAAGATTATGAATAATATTGTTGCCATTGTAGGAAGACCAAATGTTGGAAAATCCACATTTTTTAACCGTTTAATTCAGCGAAGAGAAGCTATTGTTGACTCGGTAAGCGGTGTTACACGTGATAGAAATTATGGAAAAAGTGAGTGGAACGGAAAGGAGTTTTCTGTAATTGATACTGGAGGTTATATCAAAGGATCGGATGATATTTTTGAAGCTGAAATTCGTCGTCAAGTAGAATTAGCTATTGATGAAGCAGATGCTATTATCTTTATTGTGGATATAGAAGAAGGTATTACACCTATGGATGACGAAGTGGCTAAATTACTTCGTAAGGTTAAAAAGCCTGTTTTGTTAGTGATTAACAAAGTAGATAATGCGATGCGTGAAAAAGACGCTGTTGAATTTTACAACTTAGGATTAGGAGAATATTACACGATTTCGGGAATGAGCGGAAGCGGAACGGGTGAACTTTTAGACAAATTAGTCGAAGTGTTACCTGAAATGCCAGAAGTTACCGAAGAAGTAGAACCATTACCACGTTTTTGTGTTGTAGGAAGACCAAATGCAGGAAAATCTTCCTTCATAAACGCTTTAATCGGCGAAGATAGATTTGTGGTAACCGACATTGCTGGAACTACTCGTGATGCAATTGATACGAAATACAACCGTTTTGGATTCGAGTTCAACTTAGTAGATACTGCCGGAATTAGACGTAAAGCAAAAGTAAAAGAAGATTTAGAATTTTACTCGGTAATGCGTTCGGTGAGAGCAATTGAACACAGTGATGTTTGTTTATTAGTTATTGATGCTACTCGTGGATTTGAAGGGCAAGATCAAAGTATTTTTTGGTTGGCCGAAAAAAACCGTAAAGGAGTTGTTATCTTAGTAAACAAATGGGATTTGGTAGAAAAAGACACCATGACTACTCGTGATTACGAAAGAAAAATTAGAGAAGAATTACAACCATTTACTGATGTGCCTATTCTTTTTATCTCAGCTTTAACGAAACAACGTTTATTAAAAGCATTAGAAACAGCAGTTGAAGTGTTTGAAAACAGAAAACAACGTATTTCGACTTCAAAATTCAATGAGTTGATGTTGCCAATTATTGAAGCAACACCACCACCAGCCTTGAAAGGAAAATATGTAAAAATTAAATATTGCATGCAGTTGCCAACACCAACTCCTCAGTTTGTGTTTTTTGCCAACTTACCACAATATGTAAAAGACCCATACAAACGTTTTATTGAAAATAAATTAAGAGAACAATACAATTTTAGTGGCGTTCCAATTGATATTTATTTCAGACAGAAATAGAAAACAAAAAACTCGTTAGCAAACACTAACGAGTTTTTTTATGATTACTTCGTGATTTAATTTACCAACTTCCGCCAGCGCCACCACCTGAGAAACCACCGCCGCCGAAGCCGCCGCCAAATCCTCCTGAACCACCGCCAAAGCTTCCGCCACCACCAAAACCGCCGCCGCTTCTACCTAGGCTGCTTAAAATAATAATGTCGCCTAAATCTAAGCCACCGCCACCTCTAAAATTTCCACCACCTTTATTTCCTCTGGAAGCTAAAACTAACAGAATAATAATAAAAATAACAATCAAGATGAATGGTAAAGGATTACTAGATTCTTTTCTAGAACCTTTGTATTTTCCTTTTAAAACTTCAAAAATAGCATCAGCGCCTTTATCTAAACCGGTGTAATAACTTCCGGCTTTGAATTCTGGAATAATAATGTTTCGGATAAGTTCTCCGTTGATTCCAGCGGTTAACCTATCTTCTACTCCATAACCTGGCGCAATCCAAATTTTTCTATCGTTTTTGGATAATAAAATTAGAATTCCGTTGTCTTCTTTTTCTTGACCTATTCCCCACTCATGTCCCCATTTTGGAGTTAAAATCCCGATATCTTCTCCTTTTAAATCTTCAACTGAAATTACTACAATTTGAGTAGAAGTAGAATCAGAATAGCGAACCAATTTATTCTCTAACTCTTTTTCTTCTTGTGGATTTAAAACATCGGCATAATCGTAAACACTCGTTTGAAAACTAGGTTTTTTTGGAATATCAAACTGCGCATGAGCAATCATTCCGCTTAAAGCTAATACAAATAAAAATAACTTTTTCATATTAACTTCTTGAGATTTCGTTAGACAATTCGTTAGTATCATCTGATTGATATGGGAAATATTTTTTCAATCTTTCGCCTGCTCTAAGAATTCCTTCGACCAAGCCTTTCTTGAAGTTGCCTTCTTTAAAGTTAGCAATTACTGTATCTTTTGTACAATCCCAAAAATCAGATTCTACTGCTTCGTTGATTCCTTTATCGCCAATTATAGCAAACTTTTTATCTGAAACACACACATAAAACAAAACGCCATTTCGGTCTTGCGTTTCGTCCATTTTCAATTCAAAAAAAACCTCCTGAGCTCTGTCAAGAGGTGATTTTTCTGTATGTTCTTCAATGTGCACACGAATTTCTCCCGAAGTGTTTTTTTCGGCTTCAACAATAGCATGAACAATTTCTTGCTCTTCTGCTTTTGATAAGAAATCTTCGGTTTTTGACATTATTTTTTCTCTTTATTGAAATCAAATTCTACATCCACTGGTTTTTCAGCACCTGCAACTGCATCGAAATATGGTTTTTCTTTGTAGTTTCCTAAGAAAATAGAATTAGGAAAAACCAAAATGTAGTTGTTGTATTTTTGAACCGATTCGTTGAAACGTGTTCTTGCTGTTAAGATTTGATTTTCTGTACTAGCTAACTCATCTTGTAATTTCAAGAAGTTTTGATTTGCTTTTAAATCTGGATATTGCTCAACAGTTACCAATAATCTTGACAAAGAACTATTTAAATTTCCTTGCGCTTGATTGAATTGTGTTAATTGTTCTGGCGTCATATTCGTAGGGTCAATTTTTACAGAAGTCGCTTCCGAACGTGCTTTGATCACTGCTTCTAAAGTTGATTTTTCAAAATCAGCAGAACCTTGAACCGTTTTAACTAAATTTCCAATAAGGTCATTTCTTCTTTGGTAAGACGTTTCTACATTTCCCCATTCTTTATTTACTTCTTGATTTACACGAACTGCTCCGTTTTTGATACTAAAGAACCAAAATATTAGGATTAATACTAATCCACCACCGATAATAAAAGGCAAAAATTTTCTCATCATTTTTTTAAGTTTAAAGTTTATTAATTTGTTTATAGTTGATTTTTAATTGTGTTCAATTGTGCTTTAATCGTTTCTAATTTGCTGATAATTTCAAATTTATCTAAGGTTTTTTTCTGACCTTCTTTCAAATGTGTTTTGGCACCTTCTAATGTGAATCCGCGCTCTTTTACCAAATGATAAATCAATTGCAAATTCTTCACATCTTCGGGTGTAAACATGCGATTCCCTTTGGCATTTTTCTTTGGTTTTAGAATATCGAATTCTTTATCCCAAAAACGAATTAAGGAAGCATTTACGTTAAAAGCTTTGGCTATTTCGCCAATGCTGTAATATCTTTTGTCTGGTGCTAATTCTAAATGCATTAGTCTAATGATTGATTTTCTTGATTCGCTAATTTTGAAATCTCTATATATTCTTTTGCCGAAATACTTCCGTAATAGAAATTCAGCGGATTTACACGCTCTCCATTTTTAAATACTTCGTAATGTAAATGTGGTGCCTGACTTCTTCCTGTGCTTCCCACATATCCAATAATATCCCCACGTTTCACGCGCTGTCCTGGACGACAATTGTATTTACTTAAATGCGCATACAACGTTTTATAACCATAACCATGATTCACTTCTATATGATTTCCGTATCCTGATAACGAAGCATCTGCTTTGTAAACAACTCCATCTCCGGTAGCGTAAATTGGCGTTCCTGTTCGAGCAGTAAAATCCATTCCGTAATGAAACTTTCTAATTTTCGTAAATGGATCACTTCGATAACCATAACCCGAAGCCATTTGTTTTAAATCTTCATTTTTAACTGGTTGAATAGCCGGAATTGCCGCTAACAACTTTTCTTTCTGTTTCGCCAAAGCCACAATTTCATCCAACGATTTGGATTGAATTACCAATTCTTTCGTTAAAACATCCACACGTTTTGTTGTGTTTTCCATTAACTCCGAATTATTAAATCCTTGCAAATCTTTGTATCTGTTTACACCTCCAAAACCTGCTTTTCGTTCTTCTTCTGAAATTGGAGTTGTATTAAAATATATTCTGTAAATATTATTATCTCTATTTTCAATCGCTTCTAAAACCTCATTCATCAAATCCAGCTTCTTATTCAAAACCTTATAATTTAAAGCTAAAGCTTCAATTTCTCTCGCTTGAATTTTATCTTTTGGTGTTTCGAAATAACTAGTGTTAATCAATAGCAAAAAAATCAAGAATCCAAACAAAGCCGAAGACACCAAAAACAACACAATATAGCCAAACTTCTTCCTTTTTTTTGTCTGAATACGCTTGTAGGCTAAATTTTCTGAATCGTAATAATATTTTACCTTCGACATAAATGAAAATATACTATTTTTGTGCCAAATTTATTGATTGACATAGGTTATACGAACAAATTTAAGAAATGTTTCATTCTAAAGCTATTTTATTTTTTAGTTGGGATATTTTTCGAAAATCTAATCCTAAATTCCTATCAAAATCAATAATTAAAATCAGAACTAAATAATTGATAATGAAATCACAAGACATTCGTAAACAGTTTTTACAATTCTTCGAATCTAACGGACACTTAATTGTTCCTTCTGCGCCAATCGTTTTAAAAGACGACCCAACTTTGATGTTTAACAACTCGGGGATGGCCCAATTCAAAGAATATTTCTTAGGCAATGGAACTCCAAAAAGCCCAAGAATAGCCGATACGCAAAAATGTCTTCGTGTTTCAGGAAAGCATAATGATTTAGAAGATGTAGGTTTTGATACTTATCATCACACCATGTTCGAAATGTTGGGTAACTGGTCTTTTGGCGATTATTTCAAAAGAGAAGCTATCAATTGGGCTTGGCAATTATTAACGGAAGTTTATAAAATTCCGAAAGAAAATTTATACGTTTCTGTTTTTGAAGGAAATCCTGATGAGAATGTGCCGTTTGATCAAGAAGCATGGGATATTTGGAAAGAATTAATTAGCGAAGACCGAATTATTTTAGGAAATAAAAAAGATAATTTCTGGGAAATGGGTGACCAAGGACCATGTGGCCCTTGTTCTGAAATTCACGTTGATTTACGTACGGAGGAAGAAAAAGCTTTAGTTTCTGGAAAAAGTTTAGTGAATAACGACCATCCACAAGTAGTGGAAATTTGGAACAACGTATTCATGGAATTCAACCGTAAAGCTGATGGTTCGTTAGAAAAATTACCAGCACAACACGTAGATACCGGAATGGGATTTGAACGTTTGTGTATGGCATTACAAGGAAAAACATCTAACTATGACACTGATGTTTTCACACCACTTATTGAAAAAGTAGAACAAATTACAGGTTTAAAATACACTTCAAACGAAGTTAAAAATATATCAGAAGAACAAAACAAAACCAACATTGCGATTCGTGTAATAGTTGACCACGTTCGTGCGGTAGCGTTTGCAATTGCTGACGGACAATTACCTTCAAATACTGGTGCTGGTTATGTAATTCGTAGAATTTTACGTCGTGCGATTCGTTACGGATTTACGTTTTTAGGAACAAAAGAACCTTTCATTAATAAATTAGTAGAAGTGTTAGCGAATCAAATGGGCGAATTTTTCCCAGAAATTAAATCGCAACAACAATTGGTTACCAATGTAATTCGTGAAGAAGAAGCGTCTTTCTTAAGAACTTTAGAACAAGGATTACAATTGTTAGAAAACGTTATGGCTGAAACCACTGGAAAAGAAGTTTCGGGTGCAAAAGCATTTGAACTATATGATACTTTTGGTTTTCCAATTGACTTAACGGCTTTAATTCTTCGTGAAAAAGGATACGATTTAGACGAAGCTGGTTTCAATGTGGCGATGCAAGAACAAAAAGCACGTTCACGTGCAGCTTCAGAAGTTTCTACTGAAGATTGGAACGTTTTGATTTCAGGAAACGTTGAAACATTTGTGGGATATGACAAAACAGAGAATGAGGTAAAAATCACTCGTATTCGTAAAGTAGATTCTAAAAAAGATGGGGTTTTATATCAAATTGTTTTAGATAACACACCTTTTTACCCTGAAGGTGGTGGACAAGTTGGGGATAAAGGAACGTTAGTTTCGGCAAACGAAACGATTGAAATTATTGATACTAAAAAAGAGAACAACTTAATATTACATTTCGCAAAACAACTTCCAGAAAATATTGAAGCCGGATTTGTAGCAAAAGTAAATACCGATTTAAGAACTTCGACTTCTAAAAATCACTCGGCTACGCATTTGATGCATTTGGCTTTGAGAAACATTTTAGGAACGCATGTGGAACAAAAAGGTTCGTTGGTTAACCCAAATTATTTACGTTTTGACTTTTCGCATTTTTCTAAAGTTTCAGATGAAGAATTACGTCAGGTTGAAGCAAGTGTAAATGCACAAATTGAAGCACAATTAAAATTAGTAGAACACCGAAACATTCCAATCAAAGAAGCGTTAGACAAAGGCGCAATGGCTTTGTTTGGAGAAAAATATGGTGATAATGTTCGTATGATTGAATTTGGTGACAGTAAAGAGTTATGTGGTGGAATTCACGTGAAAAACACCGCTGAAATTTGGCATTTCAAAATTATTTCAGAAGGTGCTGTTGCAGCTGGAATTCGTCGTATTGAAGCAATTACTGGTGATGCTGTGAAAGATTTTTACACTTCGCAAGAAAATACATTGGCAGAAATCAAAGAAGTATTGAAAAACCCACAAGATGTTTTAAAATCAGTGGCTTCATTGCAAGATGATAACGCTAAGTTGAAAAAACAATTAGAGCAATTAGTAAAAGAAAAAATCGAAGGATTAAAAAACACATTAGTTGCAGATTTTCAAGAAGTAAACGGAATCCAATTTTTAGCAAAACAAGTAGATTTATCTATGAGTTCGACTAAAGATTTAGCACAAGCTATTGGAACTTCAAAACCAAATGCCTTTGTATTCTTAGCATCAATTGAAGATAATGCACCAAATATTCACTGCTACATTTCAAAAGAATTAGTTGCTGAAAAAGGATTAAATGCTGGAAACGTAATCAGAGAATTAGGAAAACTAATCGACGGAAATGGTGGTGGACAACCTTTCTTCGCTTCAGGAAAAGGGAAAAATGTAGGTGGAATTAAAGAAGCGTTGGAGAAAGCTGTTGAGTTTCTAAATTAAAAAATAGAAAGATTCTAAATTATTTAAAAACCTATTTAGAGACAAAATCTTTGTAGGTTTTTTTCTATATTAGCAACAAATTAAACAAAACAAAAAATGAAAAAACTACTTTACCTTTTTCTTTTTTTTTCAATTATCCTAAACTCATGTTCAAGTGACAATGATGATTCTTCATCACTTATTTTACCAACGAGCTATATCGAAACTCTCGAAGATGGTTCAACTTTTACAATGAATTTTAATTATAATGGCAATAAACTTTTAGGTTCGACTGGTGATTTCAACTCATCTTCAACTATAACTTACTCAGGAAATTTAATTACAAAAATTGAATATTTCAGAGCAGGAACACTAACACAAGAAAACATCTATGAATATAATTCAAATGATAAATTAATAAATTCTAAAAGAAATGAATATTCACCTAGCGGTAACTACGGAACAAGTGTTAACTACACTTATAATTCAGATGGAACCGTAAGTTTTTCTAAATATAGTGGAGATTTAGACTTTCCTCTTACGTTATCATCTGAAGGATATTTTACTTTTGATTCCCAAGGAAGAGTTACTTCTGCAATTCATGATAATGGATACGAGGAAACATACACTTATGATGTTAAAAACTCTCCATACAAGAATATTTTAGGAATGGATAAATTACCTTTTGAAATAGATTACGCAAATAATTTTGTCAATAATTTCACAGGCAGAAATGATACTTATTCTGGAACTGATTTTACTTTAACTTACAATTCAAGTAATTACTTAATCTCGGAAATTGAAGATGATGGTGAGGAAATAACCACAACTCAATATTTTTATAACAACTAAAACAAAACCCAAGAAAAAATCTTGGGTTTTGTTTTTTATTCCACTACCGCAATCGCTTCAATTTCAATCAACCATTCTTTTCTTCCTAAGCTTTCAATTCCAACTAAAGTACTTGCGGGATAATTTTCATTTCCTAGAAATTCTTTTCTGATTTTTCTAAAAATAGGTAAATCTACTTCTGGATTGAAATTTACAATGTACGTATTCATTTTTACTACATCTTTAAAAGTAGCATTGCAATTTTGAAGTTGCTTTTCTAAATTTTGAAATGTAGCAATGGTTTGCACTTCTAAATTTGCACCATCACCTATTTGTCCAGAAATGTAAAGTGTTTTAAAATTTCCTGTTTTTACTACAACCGTTTGAGAGAAACCTTCATTTGGTTCGATATATTCTTTTTCAATCATTTTATAGCGAATTAAATCCTCAGTAAAATTAATCGTTTATTTATAAATTCTAATTTTAAACGTACACTTAAATCCAAATTGAAATTGGTTTTAATAAATCAAAAACTTAAAAAATGTTTATCTTTGAGAAACTAAAATTCTATTTTTATGAAAAATATTATAATAGCTATAGCCTTTTTCTTTTTGTCTTACACAAATGCTCAAGATAAAAAAATATACGCATTGGAGTTTTATTCTTGGGTTGGAGCTAATGACAATATTTCATATGAAATGGCTTCAATTATTTTTGATTCAAATCTAGATTCTAATGATTATTATTGCAATAACAAAGAATACAATGCTTTAATAAGAGTGAAATATTCTGAAAAAGGAGTAGAAAAAATATTTGATTACAATGCATATGTAAACATATTATATCTTGACAATCAAACTGAAATACAAAATAAAAATGGTGCTTTTTACACTATGATTATTGACGGTTATGCTCCAGCAAAGTTAATTAAAGGTAATGGAAGTTATAATCCTGATAATTTTGTTGTTTCTGGTATTGTTACTAAAAACACCCCTCGCATTTTAAATGCTTATCATCTAGATGATGCTGAATTCCTTCAACAAAACATTAAAAATGCATCCGTAAAACCAGAATATATTAACACTACGGATGAAGGACGCGCCAAAATTAAAAAGTTCTTTTCGTCAACAGATGAAATGTACAGATTATTGATGCTTTATATTGCTAATTTTGATTAGCTTTTTTTATTACATTTAAGATTTAGCAATGCAATTCACAACAAAAATTCCGATTCAAAAAAGCAGCTTTCCAATTGATTACGATTCGAAAATCATGTTATTGGGTTCTTGTTTTGCCGAAAACATGGCTGAAAAGTTCGATTATTTCAAATTTCAAGCAAAAACAAATCCGTTTGGGATTATTTTTAATCCGGTTTCGTTAGAAAAGCTAATTCGTCGTAGTGTTGAAAAAAGAAAGTTTACAGAAAACGATATTTTCTTTCATAATGAATTGTGGCATTGCTATGAAGTACATTCAGAACTATCAAATGCGGATAAAGACACCTTTCTGAATTCTTTAAACGAATTAATCAACTCAACACATCAACAATTAAACGATTCAACACACATCATCATCACATTAGGAACTTCGTGGGTGTATCGAAATATAGAATCAAACGAAATTGTTGCTAATTGCCACAAAGTGCCACAAAAAAAGTTTACAAAAGAATTACAAACGATTAAAGAGATTAAAGAAAGTTTAGAAAACATTATTTCTTTAGTACATTCGGTTAACCCAAATTGCAAATTCATTTTTACGGTTTCGCCAGTTCGACACATAAAAGATGGTTTTGTCGAAAACAACTTGAGTAAAGCCCATTTGATTGCAGCAATTCACCAAACAATCACCCATCACCCATCACCCATCACCTATTTCCCTTCTTATGAAATCATGATGGATGAATTGCGCGACTATCGTTTTTATGCCGAAGATATGTTACATCCTAATCAAACAGCTATCGATTATATTTGGATTCAATTCTTTGAAAATTATATTTCAGAATCTGAATTTGGATTGATGAATGAGATTTGTTCCATACAAAAAGGATTACAACATCGTCCGTTTAATCCAAATACAGAAAGTCATCAAAAATTCTTAAATCAACTCGATTTAAAAATTAAAACCATTCAAAATCAGCACCCTTTTATAAAATTTTGTTAAAATACGACAATTGCCGTATTTCCTATATTTCCTTTTTTTGTGAATTTTGACTTATCAATAATAATAAAAATTCACTCTTATGAAAACTTTAAAATTATCCTCATTCTTTTATTTATTTGTTTTATTAATTTCTGTTCAATTTGCTACAGCTCAAAAATTAGTTACTGCAACGGAAGTAACTCCAGCTTTTTTAAAAGAAACTTTTGAAAATGCTTACATTGAAGTCTTAGAAGTTAAAGACACGTACATTAAAATTAAAAACACGTATAATATTTATTTGGACATTGATTCAAATAAAAGATATGTTACATTAAGTAGCGTTTACAATCTTGTTGACGGCGCTCCTAAAAGAGATGTTTTAGAATTAATAAACAAATTAAATGCTGAAGTTGCATTAATTAAAACGTACTATTCTGAAAGCACGAATACAATAACGTACTATTATTATTTTTGGACTGATGGTGGATTTACACAAAAATCATTAATCAATTCAATGCGCCTTTACAAAACTGCTTTAGATTTAACATTAGAAAAAGATACTGGTAAACTTATTAAATAGTTTGTTTTATATAGTTTGATTACGAAAAGTGGATTGTCATTTGATCATCCGCTTTTTTTAAATACGTCAAATGTCGTATAGGAAATAGTCTGGTTTTAATCGAATTTTACACTACAAATAAAACCTGAATTATGTCTAAATTATTTCTTTCCATCGAAACATTAAGTAAAAAGAAAGAGTCTTTAGTTATTTTATTTAGACTAGTAATTTTACTTTGCTTACTATTAAATATTTATAATCTTATTTACGTATTACGCTGATTTAAATCCAGTTTTAAATTTGATTTTCATACTTTTATAGTAACAATGATTCAACTTTCAAAATGAAGAATAACATACTATACATAATTGCCATACTTCTTTCTCAGCTATTTACTTTTAGTTGGAGTCAAACCTATTCTAAAAAGCAAATCGACTCCATCAATAACATGCCTTTTGATGATATTATTGCAAATAGTTCTAAATCGTTAGAATTGTTTAATAAAGTTTTAACCGATTCAAAAAAACAAAATTATAAATTAGGAATTGCTACCAGTTATGAAAAAATGGCACTTTGTTATTTTTACCAAAGTAAATATGATTTTCACTCAAAATATACTTTCATTGCCATTGAAAACTTTAAACAATTAAAACAAAATGGCAAAGTAGCCTCTCTTTATGCTAGTTACGGCTATCATTTAAGAAAACGTAATTTGGATTCTGGCATCATGTATATGCAAAAAGGATTAAAAATTGGCGAAAAACACAATGCTGAGTACGAACTTAGAGGCATTTATGACAATTATGGTGTTTTAAAAGAGATGAAAAAAGAGTACGACAGTGCTTTTTTATTCTATAACAAATCTTTGACTTTAAAAGAAAAAGCGAATGATAAAATAGGGATTCCTTATAGTTTGAATAAAATTGGGATGCTTCAATTAACGTTAAAAGACTTTGCTAAAGCAAAACAAAACTTAGACAAAGCGTATCAAATTCGTTTAGAAATTGACGATAAAATAGGAATTGCAGAAAATTTAAATTTTTATGGTTATTACTATTTTGAAATTAAAGACAATCAAAAATCAATTGAATATTTCAGCAAAGCATTAAATGAAAGTAAAGCTTACAATTACAATTATTTAACTCAAGACAATTATCAAAAACTTTCCGAATTATATGAATTAAATTCAGATTATAAAACCGCTTTAGATAATTTTAAAAACTACACCACTTATAAAGATAGTATTTCCAATATCAATCTTAGAATTAAACAAGCTGAACTCGACACAGAGTTTGATACCGAAAGAAAAGAGAAAGAAATTTTAGAACAAAAAGCCAATTTAGCTGTAAAAAACACTTACATCGTAATCATTATTTCACTATTAATTTTATCCATAATCGTTGGCTATTTTATGCTAAAAAATCAAAAAATGAAAACCCTTCAATTGCAAAAAGAAAACGAATTAAAAGATGCGTTACTGAAAATCGAAACTCAAAATCGTCTTCAGGAACAAAGACTTCAAATTTCGAGAGATTTGCATGATAACATTGGTGCGCAACTTACCTTTATTATTTCGTCTGTAGATTCTTTAAAATATGCATTTGCGGATGGTAATCCAAAATTAGAGGATAAATTAAATAATATTAGTTCTTTTACTAAGGAAACTATCTACGAATTGCGAGATACGATTTGGGCCATGAACAAAGAAGAAATTACGATTGAAGATTTGAAAACAAGAATTTCAAATTTTATTGATAATGCCCAACTTTCATTAAATGGTATTCGATTTAATTTTAACTTTGAGACAAAATCGTTTCAATCTTTCACTTCCAGAGACGGAATGAATATTTATCGTTTGATACAAGAAGCGGTCAATAATGCCATTAAACATGCGAATGCTTCACAAATTGATGTTTCATTTATCGAATCTGATAACAAAATAACTATTGTGGTTTCTGACAACGGAAAAGGATTTGATTTGGCTACAGCCGAAATTGGCAATGGATTGAATACAATGAAAAAAAGAGCTTCCGAATTAAAAGGCGATTTCAATATTGAAGCCACCGAAAAAGGAACTAAAATTTATCTAAGCTTACCTAATCAAAACGAAGTTTAATCCGACTAATCATCATCAAAAAATGCAAAAAAATATCAAAACGGTTATCGTAGACGACAATACTTTCCTAATCAAAGCTATTCAGGAAAAGCTTTCTTTTTTTGATGAGATTCAGATAAAATTTACTGCTTTAGATGGTTCAGATTTACTGACCAAGATAAGTAATAATCATAATATCGATGTCATTTTAATGGATATCGATATGCCTATTTTAAACGGAATCGAAGCTACAGAAATCATAAAAAACAAATATCCGCATATCAAAGTCATCATGTTAACTGTTTTTGATAATGATGAAAACATTTTTAATGCAATCAAAGCTGGAGCCGATGGATATTTACTGAAAGAAGTAGAACCAAAAACGCTTTATGAAGGCATTATCGATACTTTAAACGGAGGTGCTGCCATGAATCCTTCAATTGCATTGAAAACTTTAAAATTACTTCGTAATCCAATTGATTTAGATAATAAAAAAGAAGAAGAAATCATTAAATTATCGGCAAGAGAAATCGATGTTTTAGAGCAACTTAGCAAAGGATTAAACTACATCAATATTGCTGAGAATTTATTTTTATCTCCGGCAACGGTAAGAAAACACATTGAAAATATTTACACAAAACTTCAAGTTCACAACAAATTAGAAGCCGTTCAAAAAGCCAAGAAGAACAATCTTATTTAAAAAAATACGTTATTTGACGTATTGGTTCTTGATTTTAATTATTACAATTTTACCACATTATAAATTTGACAAAATGAAGCGGAATGTTGGTGCATTTATAAGAAAAAACAAAATGACCATGATTGTAATAATCATAGTCATCTTATTCTTGTTGCTTAATTGCTATAATATTTTGTATTGCAGTTAACTATTTACCATTTCAATTTCTAATTGCACGTTTTCCCAATCTTCTAATAATTGTTCCAACTCTTTTTTCTTTTTTTCGTAAGCCGCAAAAAACGTAGCATCTTCAATGTGTTTGTCATAATTAGAAGCTAATGCTTTATCGTCTAATTGAATATCTTTTTCTAATTGCTGAATTTGACTTTCAATTTTGCTTAATCTATTTTGTAATGATTTGGCTTTCTTTTGGTCTTCGTACGAAATATTTTTGACTGCTTTGTTTGTGTTTGCATTCGAAACCACTTCTTTCTTTTCAATTTCGCGCATATTCATGGCGTTTTTCTGCTCTAAGAAGAAATTGATGTCTCCTAAATATTCTCTGATTTTCTGATCTTTGAATTCGTACACAATATTTGACATCCCTTGCAAGAAATCACGGTCGTGAGACACCAACAACAAAGTTCCTTCAAACTGCTTTAAAGCGGCTTTTAAAACGTTTTTAGACTTAATATCCAAGTGATTGGTTGGTTCGTCCATTACCAAAACATTTATCGGTTGCAAAAGCAATTTACAAAGTGCCAAACGATTTCGCTCACCACCTGAAAGTACTTTTACTTTTTTCTCTACATCGTCGCCACGGAATAAAAACGAACCCAACATATCTCGAACTTTTGAACGGTTCGTATCTGTTGCAGCTTCTTCCATAGTTTGTAGCAGCGTGATTTCGCCATCTAAATATTCCGCTTGATTCTGAGCGAAATATCCCAATTGCACATTATGTCCTAATTTAATAGAACCTTCGTATTCAAATTCGTTTACGATTGCTTTCATAAACGTTGATTTTCCTTGACCATTTTGACCAACGAAGGCTACTTTACTTCCACGTTCTACTAAAAGCGAAATGTCTTTTAATATGGTTTTATCACCATAGGCTTTCGTAACATGTTCCGCTTCAACAACAACTCTTCCTGGCGTTTGCGAAACAGGAAACGAAATATTCATTACCGAATTGTCATCTTCATCAACTTCAATTCGTTCTACTTTATCTAATTTTTTAATCAATGATTGCGCCATCGAAGCTTTTGATGCTTTGGCACGAAATTTCTCGATTAACTTTTCGGTTTCCTCAATTTTCTTAGCTTGATTTTTCTGAGTAGCCAATTGCTTTTCGCGAATTTCCTGACGCAATACCAAATATTCAGAATACGGTTTATTAAAATCGTAGGCTTTTCCTAAAGAAATTTCAATGGTACGATTCGTAACATTATCCAAAAACATTTTATCGTGTGAAACAATTACGACTACACCTGGGAAATTTCGTAAAAAACCTTCTAACCAAATGATACTTTCGATATCTAAGTGATTCGTTGGCTCATCCAAAAGTAAAATATCGTTTGATTGCAATAATAATTTTGCTAATTCAATACGCATTCTCCAACCACCCGAAAAAGTATCAGTTTGATTGTCAAAATCTTCTCTTTTAAATCCTAGACCTAAAAGGATTTTCTCAGTATCTCCAACATAGTTATATCCTCCAAGAACTTCATAATGATGCGTAACATCACTCAATTCTTCAATCAAATCAGAATATTCTTGACTTTCATAATCAGTTCTGGTTACTAATTGATGATTGATTTCATCGATTCGAAATTCAGCTCGTTTGATTTCTTCAAAAGCTTGATAGGCTTCTTCCAAAACGGTTCTTCCTTTTACAAAATCGATATCTTGACGAAGAAATCCCATTTTAACTTCTTTCTCTGTCGCAATTTGACCAGAATCCGGCGCAAAATCTTTGGCTAAAATTTTCAACATGGTTGATTTTCCAGCACCATTTTTTCCGACAAGTCCAACTCTATCTCCAGAACCCAATCTAAAAGTTACTTCTTCAAAAAGATACGTTCCACCAAATGAAACCGATAAATTATGTATGTTTAGCATATTGAATGTTACAATTGTTACACTAGGAATAGTTAGTTATTGTACCTTTGTGTAAAATATTTTGCAAATGTTAAAAAAAGGATCCAAATTAAATAGTATTTTAACAGGAAGTTGTCCAACTTGCAATGAAGAAAGCATGTATTTAGACAAAAATCCGTATAATGTTCTAAATGTGTACAAAATGCACGAAAATTGTAGTCATTGTGGAACCAAATATAAAATTGAACCTTCGTTTTTTTATGGCGCTATGTATGTGAGTTATGCCTTAGGAATTGCATTTGGTGTAGCTGCTTTTATCATCACCTATTTCTTTGTTGGAGAAAAGAATTTGGTAAACAATTTTATTGCTATAATCATTACTCTAATTGTTTTTATGCCCGTAATTATGCGATTATCTCGAAACATATGGATAAATATGTTTATGAGTTACGACAAGGATTGGAAACAACACAAAGGCGAAAAGAAAGCCACACTTAGATAAAGAAAAAACCGAAACAAATTAGTTTCGGTTTTTTTTATAACATCTTATTATATCTATTTCTTTTTCCAAAGGTATATTGTTTTCAATATGTTGAAATAATTGATTGGCTAAATATGGACCAAGCATTACACCACGAGTTCCTAAACCATTTAAAACATGCAGTTGTTTAAACTCAGGATGCGTTCCAACTAATGGTCTTCTGTCTTTAACTGTAGGTCTCACGCCACCAAAGTGCTCTACAATTTCAAAATCACAAGAAATAATTTCTTTTAACTTGTCAACCAATTCTTGTTTTCCTTCCTCAGTTGGGGTATTTGTTTTGTCTTTCCAATCGTAAGTAGCTCCTACTTTATACAAATCATTACCAATTGGAAGTATAAATACACTTGACTTTATTACGACATCCAAATCTAAATTTGGAGCTTTAATGATTAATAATTCCCCTTTTGTACCATCTAATGGCAAATCATTAAAATATGGATTAGCATGCAAACCAAAACCTTCAGCAAAAATGATGTGCTTAGCTTTAATGTTTTTATATTGGATACCATTATCTAAAAATTCAATTTCATTATAATGGAAACCTTCATTTGAAAAACTATTTAGTGATTTCAGATAATTACAATAGGCTTCAATCAAAGTTGAAATTTCTAAATAACCAGTATGATTTACTTTTCCGTAGTGAAATGGAGAAGCAATATTCTTATAAGAACTTGTAACTAATTTAGCATCTAAAAAAGGAGCTAAATTGGGTTTGTCTGCTGCTTGAAACCAATTATTTTGTTCTTCAACAGAATATAATTTACGAAGTATGGGCAATTCAAAATCGAAAACCACATTCAACTTGGATTGAATTTTATGATACAAAGGAAAAGCAAAATCAATTTGCTCCTTTGCTTTCCAAACTTCACTGAAACGCTTTAACACAACAGGATTATACAATCCTCCAGCGACTCGTGATGAAGGTTGCGAATTGTTATCAAAAACAAAAATTGATTTATTGTTTTGCAAAGCAATTTCCGAAAATGAAATTCCGGCTAAACCATTTCCTACGATTATAAAATCTATCATGGTGTAAAATTAAAAAACTCTTACCAATGGTAAGAGTTTTTTTTAAATGAAATTGGAGAAATATTATTAATAATTCCACATATCTTGTTCGAAGTCACGAATCTTTTCTTTTACACGATCCGATTCTAACAATTGCATTTGAGAGTTTTCTTTCATGTAATCAGCAATCTTACGATCACCATAAACATTCTCTTCTAAATAAATCATACCATTAAAACGACGAGCGTTTAACAAATGATCAAAAGAAAACGGCATTGCAGAGTTTCTATTATTGAAAGCTTTTGCTTCATGTAAGATATCTCTTGTTGATGGGAAATAAACCCAAAACAAATCAATATATTCCAATTCAGCATCATTATTTTTCTTAGAGAAAACATCAGGAACAACTGGACAAATACCTAATAATCTGTATTTTAACTCACCTTGTCTTTTATCGAAATACCAATAACCAACAATACGATAAGCACTTACATCATAAGCTTCAATCTCAGTTTTTCTAATAAACTCCTCATCGATTTTCTTGGTACCTTTACGGTAAGCTTCCATATCCTCATTCATTTGTTCACGACCTACATCAGTAGTATCAACAGTATATAATGAAGACTCAATATCTTTTAAAGTTTTCTTAGTTGTAAAATAACTTGAGTCATAAACTTCAGTTATTTTACCTTCTTTAATTCCACTAATTAGTACATTATAAAGAGGTCTTCTATCAGGTGAAGACATAACATCACCTTCAACTGGGAAATAAAGAGGAAAGTTTACTCTCTCATCAAGATCAACAAATTCCCAAATACGTTTTCCCATTAAGATATCTCTATCATGAACATAGCCGTAAGGCAACGGTTTATCATTGTCAGCACTTAATTCAGCTTCAGTTTTTTTCCCGATTTGATCAGGTGTCTTAGCATTTAATAAGTTTGACTGAGCAAAAGTAGTAGCACTTAAACCTAATACTAAAATCGCAATACTATTTCTCCAATTCATTTTATTCATTTTTTATTTGGTTTAAAAAGATAAACTCAAATTAATTTAAATTATTGTATTTCGTAAGTACAAATTGATACTTTCTTAGCCATTTGATCAATACCAGTGAAACTAGCTTTGATTTCAGAAATAACTACAACATCACCTTTTTGTGCTTTTGCAATTGCAGATCTAGCTCTAGTATCCATTCTATTACCAGAAACTACAATTGTAGGTTGTCCAGGAACTTTAACGTTAAACTGAGTAACGTTTACTGTTACAGGGAAATCGAAATCTTCCATAACAGCAGTAACAGAACAAACTTCTAAGTTAGATTTTGGTCCTTTGTTCTTCTCAGAACCACCAACTTTTCCAGTTGGAGCAGGTAAACCTTTAATTCTAAATACTTGTGCACTAGACATAGATTTACCATCAGGCATTGTAGCGTTTACGCTAATTTTAACTTCACTACCTGAACCTGGTTTTAACATGAATTTACCATCACCTACTTTAGACATTCCAGGAGCACTAGCATTTACTTTGTTAGAAGCAATACCAGGAACTGAGATAGAAATAGGGTTAGGAACTCCACGGTAAACAACATTCATTTTGTCAGCTGAAATAATAGCTTGGTTAGGACGAGGAACTACAACGTATTTCCCTTCGAATTTTAATGGAATTTCTTTTCCATCTTCTAAGAAACCAAATTCTCCAGAGATATTTTGTTCACCGATACCACCTGCTGTCATAGAGATAACTGCTTGACCGTTTTCAATTTTTCCAGGACCTTTGAAAGATGTTGGTACAGTGTTAGCATCATAACGACCTAAAACTACTTTACCTGTAACTTGCTCTCCAGCGAAATATGCATTTTTATCTAACACAACAATTGCTTGGAAGTTTTTCATAGATGCAGCAGATTGTAATGCATTACCTAAGAATAAGTTGTAAGCTCCTGCTTCAGTATTTTTAACGTCATTTTGCATAGCAGTAATGAATGTTAATGTAGATACTGCAGGGAAACCTTTAGTTTTATAATCTAAAAACTTTTGTTTTACACCTTCTCTGTTTGTGATATCAGCGGTTGAGAATTTTTTCTCAATTTCTTTGATAAAAGGAATGTACTTTACGTCATTACCTAATACTTTTTTAACATCAGCAACATACTTGTCAATTTTAGAAACAATTTCTGTTCCTCTTGGGCTATATCCATCACCAGCAAACCATTTTTCGTCGATAGTAGATTTATCCATAGATTCGAAAGGTAATTTACCAGTTTCATCTGGCTCAATTCCTTCTGTAACTTCAGCTTTAACAGTTTCTAAGAAAGCAACAAAATCTTTAGAGATTTTAGCAACATCTTTAGCTTTTCTTGCAGGCTCAGCATACTTTGCTGGCTCATCAGTTGCTTTAGTATCTAATGCAGATAATAAAGTTGCGTTAGATTGCTCTGTTAATTTATTAGATTCTGAGAACTTGTCATTAAAATTACCAAAAGCTGTTAATACTTCTTTTGACATATTTAATGCCAACATTGCGATGAAAACCAAGTACATTAGGTTAATCATCTTCTGTCTAGGGGTTAATTTTCCTCCTGCCATTTTTTCTTTAAATTAGTTTTAATTAATAATTCTTTAATTTGATAAAACTAATTATCTGTTACTCATAGCAGTAAGCATACCTCCGTAAACAGCATTTAAAGATGCAATGTTTGAAGTCATTGACTGCATTTGCTCTTTTAATTTAGCTGCATTGTCAGCAATTTCTTGATTTGCAGTAGCATTTCTAGAAGCGCTGTCTAATTGTAATTTGTATAAGTTATTTAAAGCTTCCATTTGAGCTGCAGCTGTAGACATTTCTTCAGCATATTTCTTTTGACCAGCCATAGCATCTACAGTTGGAGAAATTGATTTAGCAGCACCTTCGAAGTTTTTGATACTGTTTCCTAAGCTTGCCATTAATTCACCATCAATTTTAGCTTCTTTCAACATATTATCTAATTTTTGAGACAATAAACCTTGAGCGTCAGCTGGATTTTCTTTTTTATCTTTTGCTTTAGCTTCTCCACCTGCTAATTCAGGGTATACTAAAGACCAATCTAATTCATGTTCTACTGGTTCAAATGCTGATAATGCGAAAATTAATGCTTCAGTTAATAAACCGATTACAAGCATTGGTCCTGCACCTGGCCAGTGCATTAATTTGAATAATGCTCCAACGATTACTACTGCCGCTCCCATTCCGTAAAGGAATCCCATCATTTTTTTGCTTAATAATGCCATAATAAATAAATTTTTAGTTAGTTAAGTTAATTATATAATAAAATTGGTTAAATACTATTTAGGACTAGTTCCTGTTGCTGCTGTACCCATGTAATCTTGTACAGTTCTGAATCCGATGTAACTTCTTGCAGAGTCAGCATATTCATAATCACGAGTTGAAACTTGTAAGAAGTAAGCAACATCTTTCCATGAACCACCACGAACTACTTTTCTTTGGTTTTTCTTATCAGCAACATGTGGATTCATTGTAGAAACGAATTCATAAGCTTCAGCATAGTAAGAAGATTCTGTCCACTCTGAAACGTTACCCGCCATGTTATATAAGTTATAATCATTTGGTTCGTATGATTTAGCTTCAACAGTGTATAAAGCACCATCAGCAGCATAATCTCCACGGTTTGGTTTGAAGTTTGCCATAAAACAACCTCTGTCATTTTTAGCATAAGGACCTCCCCAAGGATAAGTTCCACCTTCAATTCCACCTCTTGCAGCATATTCCCATTCTGCTTCTGTTGGTAAACGGAATGAATTTACTTGATCTCTTCCTTTTTTCTTTTTGATAAATGCATTTTTATACATTGTTCTCCAAGCACAAAATGCTTTTGCTTGATTCCAAGAAACACCTACTACAGGATATTCTCCATAAGCTTGATGCCAGAAATAATCATTATGCATTGGCTCATTATAAGAATAAGCAAAATCTTTTATCCAAGCTGTTGTATCTGGGTAGATTTCAATTGGTGGTGCATCTTCATAGAAGTTTTTACGACCTTTTTTCTTAACAGCTTTGTTTAAGTCTACTTGATTGTATTTGAATTTTAACTTAGAAGCATCAATAGTTTTTAAACCATTGTATGATTCAGACTCAGGTAGGTACATTGAGTCCATAACTTCTACATAAAATTCATCTGGATATTTACTAGGTTCTTTAATAACCTTGATTTTTTTATTTAACTTTCTTCCAGCATAAATATCATCATCAGTTCCTACACTGTAATAATTTTCATACATATACTTGTCGTATGGAGTCATTTTCTCAGGATCAACGTCAGCAAAGGCAAAATCACCAATACTTCCACCTTTTCCTCCACCAGAACCAGGCTTTTGACCTTGTTCATCAGCAAGAATAGCTAGGCGTGTTCTGATAGTTGAATCTTTTACCCATTCAACAAACTGACGGTACTCGCTGTTAGTAATTTCCGTTTCATCCATATAGAATGAACGAACCGTAACTGTCTTAGTAGGCGCGTCTTGAATGTTAGCTAAATCATCATCGGCTTTACCCATAATAAAAGCTCCTCCAGGGATTAACGTCATTCCGTAAGGTTTCTCGGGATGCCATTTTCTCCCTTTAACTCCTACTAATTCTCCTTTATCGCCTTTACCACAACTGATAAATAATGACAAAATTGCTGAAAATGCAACAAACTTCTTCATATAAACTTGGGTTAAATGTAATTTCTATTTAAGGGCGTAAACCTATTCAATAATTTTGAAAAAAACAACATTTTTTTAAAAAACGTGCAAAAAATATTGAATTTTGGCATTACACCTGCGTTAACATTGCTTTAACACTTTGAAAAATAACGACTTTTACAAAATATTCCTTCTTTGGGCTTTCCACCATCTTTCTGGAATTTCCTGCTCGCAAGCTGCTAAATAATCTTCATGTGTGCAAGGTAATAACGTATTTCTTTTTAATTTATTATTAACATTTGTTAAAAACGGTATTTCTATCCACCATCTTGCGGTTTTATTGCTCTTATAAAAGATTAATTCTTCATCTTCTATCGGAACAATGTATTTAATATAGTTTTCTTTTGTTCCAAATGGATACTCATTTGAGCGAAAACAAAAACCTTCAATAAAATACCATAACATCTGAGCTGTCAAAACAACTTCGTGACTATTTGGATTAAAATTAAATATTCCAAACGAAGTCACTTTATCACTAATTCCAGCATATCGTGCCAAAGCACATATTTCTTTTCCTGTAAATCCATTCGGATTAAACTCTTCAAAATTACCAGAATAAGAAGATTGCACTGAATTCATATCGATACTCACTAAATCAGCATCTCTAAAAACCGGCTCTGCAACCGCTATATTATTTGAAACCTCTCCTAATCGATAAGCTTCAAAGTATAATTTCTCAATTAAATCTATTTCTTCCTGCGAATTAAAATACGTTTGAAAGCCTAAGTTACTGAAATTAAATAGATTATTTGGTTCTTCAACAATTATTTTTGACAAATAAGCATCCTTATCAAATTTATTTTCTTTTGAAAAGTCAAATTGGTTATCTACGGAAACCAAATTCACCATCTGATCTAAATTATCATAAGCTCGATACATCGGATAAGTCAAATCTTGAGTTCCTCCAATGACAACTGGAATAATTTGTTTCTTGATTAACTCTGCCATCAAACTTTTCACCACAAAATAAGTATCTTCAATACTGGCTCCTGCTTCGATAGTTCCTAAATCTACAATGGAAGTATTCCAATTGCCTGGAAACATTCCATAGAATTTCTTTCTGAAGGCTTCAAAAGAATAATCCTCATTATCTTTATTATTACCTCTATGTTCATTAACCGCAAAAATAGCAACAGAAACACCTTCTAAAACAGGAAAATCGGTTTGTGTATGAAATACTACTTTTTTACCCAATGATTGATTGGATAAAGTTTGAAGATAGCTTTCAAAAGATTCGCTTACTGGTTGTAGAAAATCGAATACCATTTACTATTTCTTTTTTGCTGTTGTTTTTTTTGCAGGTGCTTTTTTAGCTGCCGTTTTTTTAGCTGGAGCTTTCTTCTCAATCATTTCCTGAACTTGCGCCAAGGTTAATTTTGAAGCATCAACATCTTTACTTAATTCAATTTTGATTTTTCCTTTTGTAATTACCGAACGACCCCAACGTGCTTTTTCCACTTTGATTCCTTCTTCTTTCCAATCGTGAAGTACTTTATCAATGTCTTTTTGTTGTTTCTCTTCGATTAACTCGTTTAAATCAGACTGAGATAAATTATCGAAATTGTATTTTTTATTTACATTGATAAACATTCCGTTCCATTTGATGAAAGGACCAAAACGCCCAACACCTTTTTGAATTGGTAAATTATCATAAGTTCCAATCGGCGCATCAGCTTGAACTTTCTCATCAATTAAACTTTGAGCGGTTTCCATGGTTACATCCATTGGATCTACTCCTTTTGGCAACGAAATAAATTGAGTTCCAAATTTCACATAAGGTCCAAAACGACCATTATTTACTTCAATTTCTTCTCCTTTGTAGGTGCCTAATTGTTTTGGAAGTAAGAATAAATTCAATACTTCTTCTAACGTGATATTTCCAATATTTTGGTCTTGACGTAAACTTGCAAATTGTTTATTTTCCTCGTCAATATCTCCAATCTGAGCCATTGCTCCATACTTCCCTAAACGAACCGAAACTTGTTTTCCAGAAACTGGATGCACTCCTAAAATACGTTCACCGCTTTCTCTATCTGCATTTTTTTCAACATCAACTACATTTGGATGGAAGTGTTTGTAAAAATCGTTCATCATTTTAGCCCAATCCACTTTTCCTTCTGCGATTTCGTCAAAATCTTGCTCCACTTTTGCTGTGAAATTATAATCTAAAATAGTTCCGAAGTTTTTCACTAAGAAGTCATTTACAATAATTCCAATATCAGTTGGAACTAGTTTCCCTTTATCCGAACCTACATTTTCAGTTAGAACTTGCGCTTTAACTTCGCTATTTTTTAAAACTATCTGATTGTATTTTCTTTCTTGCCCTTCAAAACTTCCTTTTTCCACATACGTTCTAGCAATAATCGTAGAAATAGTTGGTGCATACGTTGATGGACGACCAATTCCTAATTCTTCTAATTTCTTAACCAAAGAAGCTTCGGTGTAACGACTTGGCGGACGAGAGAAACGTTCCGTAGCCGTAATATAATTATTAGTAAGTTTTTCATTAACTTTTAAAGCAGGCAACATTCCTTCTTGTTCTTCATCATCGTCATCGTTTCCTTCTAAATATACTTTTAAGAAACCTTCAAATTTGATTACTTCTCCAGTTGCTGTAAAGGTTTCCGAATGATTGCTTGCTTCGATTTTTACGTTGGTTCTTTCTAATTCGGCATCGCTCATTTGAGATGCTAATGTTCTTTTCCAAATTAAATCATACAAACGCGCTTGATCTCTATCAATATCTACAGTGTGACGTGACATATCGGTTGGACGAATTGCCTCGTGTGCTTCTTGTGCTCCTTTTGATTTGGTATTGAAATTTCTTGGTTTCGAAAATTCCTTTCCGTAGTAACTTGTGATTTCGGCTTGAGCTGCTGCCATTGCTTCTTGCGATAAGTTTACACTATCCGTTCTCATATACGTTATAAGTCCGGCTTCGTACAAACGTTGAGCAATTTGCATAGTAATTCCAACAGGTAAATACAATTTTCTGGCTGCTTCTTGTTGCAACGTTGAAGTTGTAAAAGGTGCTGCTGGCGATTTTTTTGTTGGTTTGGTTTCTAAATCTCCTACTTTATAAGAGGAACCAATATTTTTATTTAAGAAATCTTCTGCTTCTTTTTTAGTAGCGAAGTTCTTAGGTAATTTTGCTTTGAATGTTTTTCCAGCTTCGTTTGTGAATTCTGCTGTGATGCTGTAAGAAGCTTCTGGATTGAAATCTTGAATTTCTCTTTCACGTTCCACAATCAAACGAACGGATACTGATTGTACACGACCAGCAGATAATCCGCCTTTTACTTTTTTCCAAAGTACTGGCGATAATTCGTAACCTACTAATCTATCTAAAACTCTACGCGCTTGTTGTGCGTTTACTAAATTATAATCAATTCCTCTTGGATTTTCAATTGCTTTTTGAATCGCTGTTTTCGTAATTTCGTGAAAAACGATACGTTTTGTTTTTTCTGGTTTTAAATTTAACTCTTCAGATAAGTGCCAAGAAATTGCTTCTCCCTCGCGATCCTCATCGGAAGCCAACCAAACCATTTCGGCATTTTTAGCTAATCCTTTTAATTTGGTCACTAATGCTTTTTTATCCGCCGAAACTTCATATTTAGGTTTAAAACCATTTTCTACATCTACTCCTATTTCTCTTGAAGGCAAGTCCGCAATATGTCCATAACTTGACTCTACTTGATACTCACTTCCCAGAAATTTCTCGATGGTTTTTGCCTTAGCTGGTGACTCAACGATTACTAAATTCTTTGCCATTTCACTTTTTGTTTGTTCGGCAAAAGTATAGGTTTTTTTTAAATTTTAACATCCTGAGTATTTTTTTACCTACAATTAACCAAAATATCAGTCAAATTACACCTATATATATAGGTGTAAAAACCACGAAAAACGGCTACTTAGAATTAGAACAAAAAATAATTTAAAAATTTCATGTTAAACCTTTTCTGCCATCTTGTCAGATTTTATAATTTAGTATTATCTTTGCAATCCGAAACTTCGGAATGATTTAAAGGAAATCTTTATATGGAAAAGGAAATTGACGAGAAAAAACAAGGTCAGAGTTTAGTGCTTGACCAAAAAGAAGGAAATACAAAAAAGCTTTTTATAGAGAGTTATGGTTGCCAAATGAATTTTTCGGACAGCGAAATTGTGGCATCTATTCTTTATGAGAACGGATATAATACAACTCAAAACTTAGAAGATGCCGATTTAGTTTTGGTTAACACTTGTTCTATTCGCGATAAAGCGGAACAAACGATTCGTAAACGTTTAGAAAAATACAACGCTGTAAAGAAAATCAATCCTACAATGAAAGTTGGGGTTTTAGGTTGTATGGCGGAACGTTTGAAAAGTCAGTTTTTAGAGGAAGAAAAAATTGTAGACATGGTGGTTGGACCAGATGCATACAAAGATTTACCTAATTTATTAGCTGAAGTAGAAGAAGGAAGAGATGCCATTAACGTAATTCTTTCGAAAGAAGAAACGTATGGCGATATTTCTCCTGTTCGTTTGAATAGTAATGGAGTAAATGCCTTCGTATCCATTACAAGAGGTTGCGATAATATGTGTACGTTTTGCGTTGTTCCTTTTACACGTGGTCGTGAGCGTAGTCGTGAACCACAAAGTATTATTGACGAAATTCAAGATTTATACGATAGAGGATTTAAAGAAGTAACCTTGTTAGGACAAAATGTAGACAGTTACCTTTGGTATGGTGGTGGTTTGAAAAAAGACTACGACAAAGCCACTGAAATGCAAAAAGCTACAGCGATGGATTTTACGCAATTGTTAGACAAATGTGCAACGTTGTTTCCGAAAATGCGTTTTAGATTTTCTACTTCGAATCCACAAGATATGCATGAAGAGGTATTGCATGTTATTGCTAAACACCATAATATTTGTAATTATATTCACTTACCGGTTCAAAGTGGAAGCACTAGAATTCTAAAAGAAATGAATCGTCAACACACGCGTGAAGAATACATGGCGTTGATTGATAAAATATATGCAATTATTCCAGATATTTCATTGTCGCAAGATATGATTGCTGGTTTCCCAACAGAAACAGAAGAAGACCATCAAGATACTTTGAGTTTGATGGAATATGTGAAATATGATTTCGGATTTATGTTTGCGTATTCAGAACGTCCTGGAACATTAGCTGCCAGAAAAATGGAAGACGACGTTCCAGAAGAAGTCAAAAAACGTAGGTTAACCGAAATTGTAGATTTACAACAAAAACACGGATTAGAAAGAACGCAACGTTTTATTGGACAAGAAGTAGAAGTATTGATTGAAAAAGAATCTAAACGTTCTGATGCACATTGGAGTGGAAGAAATTCTCAAAATACAGTTGTAGTTTTCCCAAAAGAAAATTACAAAGTAGGCGAATTCGTAATGGTAAAAATCACAGATTGTACTGCTGCAACTTTAATAGGAGAAGCGGTTGGATATTCTGAAATAATGAACTAAAACAATTAAAAATTAACAATGGATAATGAACAATTGGAAAATTCTAAATTATCAATTGTCAATTATAAATTATAAAATGGAATCAGTACAAGCTATAAAACAACGATTTGAAATTATTGGGAACGACCCAAAACTCAATCGTGCCGTGGAGAAAGCCATTCAGGTAGCTCCAACGGATATTTCTGTATTGGTAACAGGTGAAAGTGGTGTTGGAAAAGAAAGTATTCCAAAAATTATTCACTCGCTTTCACACAGAAAACATGGAAAATACATTGCAGTAAACTGTGGTGCTATTCCTGAAGGAACGATTGATAGTGAGCTTTTTGGTCACGAAAAAGGTTCGTTTACAGGAGCAACCAATACACGTGAAGGTTATTTTGAAGTAGCTGATGGAGGAACTATATTTTTAGATGAAGTTGGTGAATTACCTTTAACCACTCAAGTGCGTTTGTTACGTGTTTTAGAAAATGGTGAATTCATTAAAGTAGGTTCATCGCAAGTGCAAAAAACAAATGTAAGAATTGTAGCGGCTACCAACGTAAACATGTTTGATGCGATTGAAAAAGGCAAATTTCGTGAAGATTTATTTTATAGATTGAGCACGGTTGACATTATGTTGCCACCACTTCGCGAACGCAAAGAAGACATTCATTTGTTGTTTAGAAAATTTGCAGCCGATTTTGCGCATAAATACAAAATGCCACCTATTAAATTAGATGACGACGCCATTCAGTTGTTGATAAAATACCGATGGAGCGGAAATATTCGTCAGTTACGAAATGTTGCTGAGCAGATATCAGTTTTAGAAACCAAACGTGAGATTTCTTTGCAAACGCTTCACTCCTATTTACCTCAGGAAAATGCAAATTTACCTTCGGTAATTGGAACTAAAAAATCGGAAAGTGATTTCAGTAACGAAAGAGAGATTTTGTACAAAGTTCTTTTTGACATGAAAAGCGATTTGAACGATTTGAAAAAGCTTACGATGGAATTAATGCAAAACGGAAGTTCAAAAGTTCAAGAAGCTAATAAAGGATTAATTCAGAAAATTTACGGTAAACCCGAAGAAAATGCTATTTTTGAAGAAGAACCGAGAGTGGAAATGCTTCCGAATCAAAATAATCTGATGCAAGAAGAGTTTGAAGATGATGACGATGAGAATTATTTATTTGCTGAAACCGTTGACGAAGAAGAAACTTTGAGTTTAGAAGCAAAAGAAATTGAGTTAATCAAAAAATCTTTAGACCGAAATAAAGGAAAACGAAAAGCGGCGGCTGATGAATTAGGGATTTCGGAGCGAACACTTTACAGAAAAATCAAACAATACGATTTATAATGAGATATTTAATAATTGTTTTTAGCATCGCTATTTCACTACTGGTAAACAGTTGTGGTGTTTATAATTTTACAGGAGCAAAACCTGTAGATGCTAAAACATTTCAAGTGAATTACTTTCAAAACAACGCGCCATTAATTGAGCCTGGAATCGAAAGAACTTTCACATTGGAATTACAAGATATTATTCAAAGTCAAACGAATCTAAATTTAGTCTCTCAAGGTGGCGAATTACTTTACGAAGGAGAAATCGTAGATTATCGAATCACGCCTATGACTGCAACTGCAGATCAAAGAGCGGCACAAAATAGATTAACAGTAACTGTAATGGTTCGTTTTACTAATAGAAATAAAGAAGACGATAATTTTGAAAAACGTTTTTCATTCTTTTATGATTTCGATGCTAATCAACAATTAGTCGGGTCGCAATTAACAACGGCATTAGATGTTATTTTTGAACGAATAACACAAGATGTTTTCAATGAATCATTAGCTAAATGGTAATTAATTTGTAAATTTTGAACATATCCGATTTAACATATCTTTTAAATAAGCCCGAAACTATAAACGAAAAGCAAACCATTGCTTTAGAGAATGTAGTTTTACAGTTCCCGTATTTTCAGGCGGCACGAGCTTTACATTTAAAAGGATTGTTCAATCAGGAAAGTTTTAGATACAATTACGAATTAAAAAAAACAGCTGCTTACACTACTGATAGGACTATATTATTTGAGTTTATAACTTCAGATAATTTTACTGCAATCCAACAAGAGAAAATTGATGAAATTCAAAGATCATTGTTAGATATTGAAGTGCATCATATAGAAGAAGTAATTGTTTTACCTCAAATAGAAACTATTGCAACTGAAGAAGAAAAAGTTGAGCTTAAAATAATTGAACCAACTTCAGAAGAAAAATTAGAAATTGGTAAACCTTTACCTTTTACTCCAACTGAAAGACATTCGTTTCAAGAATGGTTACAATTGACAAAATTTAACCTAATTGAGCGTGAAATTGAAGAAAAAAGCACTGCAAACAATCCTGAAAAGCAAAAAAAATTAGATATAATCGATAAATTTATTGAAGCCAATCCAAAAATTGCTCCAGTGAAAGAAACAACCAAACCACCTGCAAATATTAGCAAAAGTACTGAAGAGCCTACACACTTAATGACAGAAACATTAGCTAAAGTGTATTTGGAACAAAAAAAATATACAAAAGCGATACAAGCTTATGAAATATTAATTTTGAAATATCCAGAAAAAAGTAGTTTCTTTGCAGACCGAATAAACGAAATCAAAAATTTACAACAAAATAATAATTAATTATGGGATTCACAGGTTTTTTAATTGCGATAACAATTGTTTGTTTTTTATTAATCTTAGCTATTATGGTTCAAAACCCTAAAGGTGGAGGTTTATCTTCTTCATTTGGTGGTTCTCAACAATTAGGTGGAGTTCAAAAAACAACAGACTTTTTAGATAAAAGTACTTGGACGTTAGGAGGAATTTTAATTGCATTAATTTTACTTTCAAGTTTAAGTTTTAATGGAGCTGCATCGGGTTCTAAAGTATTAGGTGAAGACGAAACAGCTGTTCCTACTACAACAGTTCCTACAACTCCTCAAGCTGCTCCTGCTGCTACACCAGCACCAACAGCTACAGATTCTGCAAAATAAGAATTGACAAAATATACAAAATGCCAGCATGTCAGTGCTGGCATTTTTTTTACCGAAAAATTGTCAGAAAATAGCTTTGGCACAATTTCTGAAAAACAACAAACAACAAATTAATTTTAATAAACAAAACATATAATCATGTCATTAAACATTAAACCTATTTCAGATCGTGTAGTAATTGCTCCTTTAGCAGCAGAAACTACAACAGCTTCAGGAATTATAATTCCAGACACTGCAAAAGAAAAACCACAAAAAGGTACTGTAGTAGCCGTGGGAAATGGCAAAAAAGACTACACCATGACTGTAAAAGTTGGAGATACAGTTTTATATGGTAAATATTCGGGAACAGAATTCAAATATGAAGGTAAAGATTACCTGATTATGAGAGAAGACGAGATTTACGCAATTCTTTAATCACAGATTAATCAATAACATTTAAACAAAAAATTAAAATGGCAAAAGATATAAAATTCGACATTGAAGCTCGCGATGGTTTAAAGCGTGGCGTTGACGCATTAGCAAATGCAGTAAAAGTAACTTTAGGACCAAAAGGAAGAAATGTAATTATTTCAAAATCATTTGGTGGACCAACAGTAACTAAAGACGGTGTTTCTGTTGCAAAAGAAATCGAATTACAAGATCCATTAGAAAACATGGGTGCTCAAATGGTGAAAGAAGTAGCTTCTAAAACCAATGATTTGGCTGGTGACGGAACAACAACTGCAACGGTTTTAGCACAAGCTATCGTTAAAGAAGGTTTGAAAAACGTTGCTGCTGGTGCTAATCCAATGGATTTAAAAAGAGGAATTGACAAAGCTGTGGAAACTATTGTTGCCGAATTAGGAAAACAATCAGTAGCTGTGGGTGATTCTTCAGAAAAAATCAAACAAGTGGCTTCTATTTCTGCTAATAATGATGATACAATTGGTGATTTAATCGCTGTAGCATTTTCAAAAGTTGGAAAAGAAGGTGTCATCACGGTAGAAGAAGCAAAAGGTATGGATACTTACGTTGATGTGGTAGAAGGAATGCAATTCGACAGAGGGTATTTATCACCATATTTTGTAACTGATGCTGATAAAATGGTTGCTGAATTAAGCAATCCATACGTTTTATTATACGATAAAAAGATATCAAACTTACAAGAATTATTACCAGTTTTAGAACCGGTGGCACAATCTGGAAGACCATTATTAATTATTGCAGAAGATGTTGATGGTCAAGCATTAGCAACTTTAGTAGTTAATAAATTACGTGGTGGATTAAAAATTGCTGCTGTGAAAGCTCCAGGTTTTGGAGACAGAAGAAAAGCTATGTTAGAAGACATCGCTATCTTAACTGGAGGAACAGTAATTGCTGAAGAAAGTGGTTATTCATTAGAAAATACTACTTTAGACATGCTTGGAACAGCAGAAAACATTACAATTGACAAGGATAATACAACAATTGTAAATGGTGCTGGAGATGCAGAAAACATCAAAGCAAGAGTCAACCAAATCAAATCGCAAATTGAAACAACCACTTCTGATTACGATAGAGAAAAACTACAAGAGCGTTTAGCTAAATTAGCTGGTGGTGTTGCAGTTTTATATGTTGGAGCTGCTTCTGAAGTAGAAATGAAAGAGAAAAAAGACCGTGTTGACGATGCTTTACACGCAACTCGTGCAGCTGTTGAAGAAGGAATTGTTGCTGGTGGTGGTGTTGCATTAGTAAGAGCAAAAGCAGCTTTAGCAAATATCAAAGCAGAAAATGCAGACGAAGCAACAGGAATTCAAATCATCAATAAAGCAGTTGAAGCTCCTTTGAGAACTATTGTTGAAAATGCTGGTGGTGAAGGTTCTGTAGTAATTGCAAAAGTTACCGAAGGAACAGCCGATTTCGGATTCAATGCAAAAACAGGAGAATATGTTCAAATGTTAGTAGCTGGAATTATCGATCCTAAAAAAGTAACTCGTGTAGCTTTAGAAAACGCTGCTTCTGTAGCTGGAATGATTTTAACTACCGAATGTGCTTTAATCGATATCAAAGAAGAATCATCAAGCATGCCAATGGGCGGAGGAATGCCTGGAATGATGTAATTCGAAGTAAAAAGTACGAAGTAAAAAGTACGAAATATAAAAACCCCGATTTGAAATTTCAAATCGGGGTTTATTTTTATTTTCTCCAATCGAAATTAGTTACATAACTTAGTCTTACTGTCGGATTACTTTCTTGGAATGTATTGGTATAATTCCAAATATTTTGATGAATGTAACTCAATTGAATTTGATGGTTTTTATCAAAATTATAACCAACTCCACCTATCAATCGATTTTGATTTAAAAACGTTTTTCCTGCATTCGAACCAATATTCACAAAAACCTCATCGCCAAACAACGCAAATAATTTAGTTGCATCTTCCTTTTTTATCAAAGGATAATTGAATAAAAGCATATATCGCATTCGGTTTCTATAATCGTAATGATCTATTTCTAAATCACCATTCGATTGCATTGCTGGAACTCCAACATATCGAAATTCATCACGTAATCGGTGTGTAATTTTTAATTGTCCCCTATTATGAACAAACGTTCCTTGAATCCAAAAATGATTTTCGGGAATGCTAATTTTATTCATCGCAGGATTTCCGTAGGAATACGTATTGTAATGACTAAACCCAACGCTTCCCATAAACTTTTTAGTAAACTGATAATCTACCGAAGGGCGAATAAAATACTGTTGTTTTTCTGAGAATCCGTTAGCATATCGCATCGTTACCTCAAACGAAAATGAAAAATTTTCCGTAATCATATTTTTTCCAAAATAGTGCAACCAAATATTGTTATTACTTCCTTTTACTTGTGCAAAAGTAGTATTCAAATTAAGAAAACTTGCTATTCCAATACAGAAAAGCAAGCTTATTTTTATATGTTTCATTACTTATTGAACGATTAGATTTTTCCTTGAAGCTTTCGGGTGCGAAGATAAGGCTTTATGATTTTCTAAACCAATAATCGTGACTGTTCCACCGTTTTCAATAGCTTCATAATCGTGTTTGAAATGCTCTAAATTTTCCATTACAGAATGGTCAACCAACTTGGTATTTTTTAAGCAAATACTTACTTGATAGCCTGGCGGAATTTCCTCTAATTTTCTTTTGATTCCCAAATAATTAGAGAAAATAGCGGCTTTACTAATTTCAACTTTGTATTCATTATTTACAAAGGAAACTACTGTTGGCGCTTTAAAAAACGAAGAAATTGGTGTACCATTTACAACGTGAATAATCATTTTAACCAACATTCCTGCAGCAATTCCAAGTAATAAATCTTCAAATAAAGTTACCAAAACTGTCACCGTGAAAATAAATAATTGTTCTTTTCCGATGTGCAACATGTGAATGAATTCTTTTGGATGCGCTAATTTTATTCCCACACTAATTAACATGGCGGCTAAAGCTGCGTTAGGAATCATTTCTAATAATGGAGCAGCTAATAAAACAAAAAGCAAAATGAAAAATCCGTGAAAGAAATTTGCCCAACGCGTTTTTGCGCCATTACTAACATTCGAAGAACTACGAGCAACTTCTGAAATCATGGGTAAACCACCCAAAACAGCAGCTAATGTATTACCAATTCCAACTGCGATTAAATCTTTATTTGTGTTGGATTTTCCTTTGAATGGATCTAACAAATCAATAGCTTTTACGGTTAACAACGATTCTAAAGTACCAACCAAAGCAAACATAATGACATATTTAATGAATAATCCGGTTTGATTAATTCCTGAAAAATCGACATTCCAGTTGATATTATCTACTAAATTTCCGATTTTTACCAAAGCATAAGGTGGTTCGGTATGCGCAAAATCCATAAATAATTCACACGGAATAGCAAATAACAACACAACCAAAGGCGCTGGAATCATCTTAATGGATTTATTTTTGATATACGGCCAGCCCAACATAATTGCCAAACTCACTACTCCAATAATCGAAGCTTTTGTATCTAAATTGATGATAAATTTTGGGATGTTTACTAGTAATTCAATTGGTCCCATTCCTTTAGCTAAGGCTGGATTATCATTCAATAAAACTGGAATTTGTTTCGCAATAATGATAATTCCAATAGCCGCCAACATTCCGTGAATAGTAGAAAGTGGGAAAAAATCGGCTAATTTTCCTAATTTCAAAACTCCGAAAAGAATTTGGATAATTCCGGCAACAACCATTGCTCCAAGCGCTAATTTCCAACCTAAATCGTTATTTCCTTGCCCAAACTCGGCAACAGCACCAGCAACAATAACAATTAAACCAGCCGCTGGTCCTTTAATCGTTAAACGAGAACCCATGAAAAACGAAACT
>DNNO01000025.1 GCA_003497625.1 Flavobacterium sp.
ATAAATTTCTTTCCAAGGTGGTAAAACAAAAATTGCTGAATATTTGTGGTCTTGACATGCTTTATCAAAAAACGCAGGATATGAATCCCCAATGTAATGCATGTACGCTAAAACATCTGGAATACCACGGTCTAAAAAAACGATGTTCGCTTCTTCATTTAAAGCTTCTTTGAATTGTCTTTTTCGGCCTTCTAACAGCAATTCACTGAATAAAAGTGGTTTTTCTAAGAACAATTGTTCAATTCCTTGTTCTTGCGCTTCACGAATTACTTCACGCGAAACCTCAGGATAACAAGTGTGTCCTTTTTCTTTTAAAGCCTCTATTAAGGTGGTTTTCCCAGAGCTTGGACCACCAATTAAAACCACAATTTCTTTATTCATATTGGAAATACTAAGGCGCAAAAGTAAGTTTTTTTAAAAATCTAATCAACTTAAAAATTTATAAGTTACTACAATATAATTCTGAACATAAAAAAGTATATTTGCTTTTCCAATACGAAATGATGATGGATAAGAAAACAGAAGATTTTTACGCAAGATTAAAAGAAGAGTTAAGCAATTCAACACTTTGGCCTTCAGAGTATTTGTATAAGTTTATTATGCCTTCAGATGTGCATAGTATTGCTAAGGTAGAAGCGGCATTTAATGATATGGGCGCGGTTATTACTACACAACAATCTAAAACAGGGAAATTTACCAGTGTTTCTATTAGTGTAACTATGGCAAGTCCTCAAAATGTGATAGATAAATACATTGAAGTCTCGGATATCGAAGGCATCATTTCATTATAAAAAAAACATGCAAGAAGAAGTAAGTTATTTAGAATATAATTCAGAACGTCCGCATTTGATTATTCCAGAATACGGGAGACATTTGCAGAAATTGATTGATCAAGCTACTGAAATCGAAGATCGTGAAGAACGAAACAAAGCGGCAAAATATATCATTTCGGTAATGGGATCTTTGAATCCGCATTTAAGAGACGTATTGGATTTTCAACATAAACTTTGGGATCAGTTGTTTATTATGTCCGATTTTAAATTGGATGTAGATTCGCCTTATCCAATTCCATCAAAAGATATTTTGACTCAGAAACCAGAGCGATTAAAATATCCTCAAAATTATCCAAAGTACCGTTTCTACGGGAACAACATCAAATACATGATTGATGTAGCAAACAGCTGGGAAGAAAGTGATTTAAAAAATGCTTTAGTTTTAGTAATTGCCAATCATATGAAAAAATGTTACTTGAGTTGGAACAAAGACACGGTAACCGATGAGGTAATTTTCGAACACTTATTAGAACTTTCTGGAGGAAAATTAAATCTTTCTAAATCCAACGAAGAACTTTCGAATACACACGATTTAATGAAAGTGAATAAGAAAGTTTCGAATAAAACACAATTTGGTCCGAGTAAAGTGGGGATTATTAAGAAAAATAACAATCCAAAAGGACATTTGAACAAGAACAATCAAAATAAAAATACATTTAAAAAATAGGCAGTTGCATGGGAACATTTAAAATCGAAGGAGGAAAAGCGTTAAAAGGAGAAATTACACCTCAAGGTGCAAAAAATGAAGCGTTACAAGTTTTATGTCCTGTTTTACTAACTTCTGAAAAAGTAAGAGTAACGAATATTCCAGATATCATTGATGTTAACAAATTGATTACACTTTTAGGTAATTTAGGCGTTAAAATTCAAAAAAATGGACCTGGTGATTACACGTTTCAAGCCGATGAGGTAAATGTAAACTACTTAAAAACGGAAGCTTTCAAAAAAGAAGGTGGAAGTTTAAGAGGTTCAATTATGATTGTTGGACCTTTATTAGCGCGTTTTGGTTGTGGATACATTCCTAAGCCAGGAGGTGACAAAATTGGTCGTCGTCGTTTAGATACACACTTTGAAGGTTTTATTAACCTTGGTGCAAAATTCAGATACGAAAGAGAAGACCATTTCTACGGAGTGGAAATCGACGGAAGATTACAAGGTTCTTATATGTTGTTAGACGAAGCTTCGGTAACAGGAACAGCCAATATTGTAATGGCAGCGGTTTTAGCTGAAGGAACAACTACGATTTATAACGCAGCTTGTGAGCCTTACTTACAACAATTGTGTAAAATGTTAAACTCAATGGGTGCGAAAATCACTGGTGTTGGGTCTAACTTATTAACGATTGAAGGAGTGGAAACGTTAGGCGGTTGCGAGCACAGAATTTTACCTGACATGGTAGAAATTGGTTCTTGGATTGGTCTTGCGGCTATGACAAGAAGTGAAATCACGATTAAAAATGTAAGTTGGGATAACTTAGGACAAATCCCAAACGTGTTTAGAAAATTAGGAATTACTTTAGAAAGAAGAGGAGAAGATATTTACATTCCAGCTCATAAAGACGGATATGAAATTAAAACAGATATCGACGGTTCTATCTTAACCGTTTCTGATGCGCCATGGCCAGGATTTACGCCTGACTTGTTAAGTATCGTTCTGGTTGTTTGTACACAAGCAAAAGGTGATGTTTTAATTCACCAAAAAATGTTTGAAAGCCGTTTGTTCTTCGTAGATAAATTAATTGATATGGGAGCTAAAATTATGTTATGTGATCCGCACAGAGCGGTGGTTATGGGACATAATTTCCAATCGCAATTAAAAGCAACAACCATGAGTTCGCCAGATATTAGAGCCGGAATCTCCTTATTAATTGCAGCTTTAACAGCAAAAGGAACTTCAACTATTCAAAATATCGAACAAATTGATAGAGGTTACGAGCGCATCGATGAAAGATTAAGAGCTATCGGAGCTAATATCGTAAGAGTATAAATTCAGTTCTCAGTTTTTAGTCGCAGTAAGCGGTTTTACTGTGACTGAAAACTGTGACTGAAACTAAAAAATGGAAACCTACATCATTATTTTTCTTTGTATTGCTTCCTTCGTAGCGGGTTTTATCGATGCTATTGTAGGTGGTGGTGGATTGATTCAAACACCTGCAGCTTTAATTTTATTACCTAATGTACCGGTTGCGTCTATTATAGGAACGTTAAAAATTCCAGGCTTCAGCGGAACGAGTATGGCAACCTATCACTATTTGAAATCAGCAAAAGTGAATTGGAAGTTGTTTTTAGTATTAGCAATTGTTTCTTTTACATTTGCTTATTTAGGTTCGAGTTTGTTAAACGTGATGCAAAACGATTTCATGAAACCCTTACTTTTTGTGGTTTTAATTTTACTCTTGCTTTATACTTATTTCAAGAAAGATTTCGGACAATTTCAAATCGATAAACTTACTCAAAAGCAAACTTACCTTTACGGAATTATAATTGCTGTTTTTTTAGGTTTTTACGATGGATTCATCGGACCTGGAACGGGAAGTTTATTAATTATGGCGTTTATAGCAATATTAGGTTTCGATTTTTTAAAGGCGAATATCTATGCTAAATTAGTCAACTTGGCTACGAACATTGGTTCTATAACGCTGTTTGTTTTAAAAGGAAAAATCATTTGGACAATTGCCATTCCTATGGCAATTTGTAATGTTACCGGTTCGTGGTTAGGCGCAAGGTTAGCCATTTCAAAAGGCAACGGATTTATTCGAATTTTCTTCTTAATTGTGGTAGGATTAGCATTACTTCGTTTTGGATATGATGTGTTTTTTAAATAAAAAAGCACTCCTTTTATTGAAGTGCTTCTTATTATTTTAGAATTTAACGCCAAACATCACGCCATCACCTTGAAAACCGTTTTGGTAACTTCTTACATAATCAACTCGTAAGAATCTAAATTTACCCCAACCAATATTATCAAATCCAACAGTAAATTCTTGATACGGTTTCATATTAGGAATGTTTAACTGATGAAAACCACCTATTAAATTCCATTGTAGTTTGTTTAGTAAAGGAATCTTATTCATAATGTAGCCTTTAAAATTGTGCTCAATATGCGTTTCCAAATACGCATCATTCGTAGAATGAGTGTAGTAAGGAAGCAAATTAAATGAGTTCAATGAATTGTTCAACAAGTTTATATGCGTTTGATTTCCATTGAAGTGTTTGTAATCTACGAATGAGATATTATCAGCATTAAAGAATTTCCCTGCTTTAAAACGTAAACCAAAATCGCCTTTATTTCCTGTGGTTTTGTTGTAATCCACTGTTCCGCTGATTAAATCATAATGATAATTACTATTTGAAGCACCAAATGCTTTCTCATAGTAAAAACTCAAAATCGGATAATCATCGTTTTGGATATTAATCTTTCCGTCAGGGCGCGAAATGTATTTTTGACCAAAACGAATACGTGTTCCCAAACTCGCTTTCATAATATGATGCTTTTCAAACGGAACCGAAGTATAATTATCAGGTTGCAACGGATCATTCGAAAAATATAAATCATCATTTTTAATAATAGTATAATCGGTGTTGTTGAATAACGCTCTTCGGTTTTCGTACAATAATTTTCCAGATGCAAAAATGCCATTAGTAACTTCTCTTCCGTAGTTAATTTCAGCAAATTCTTTATTGTACAATTTCATATAATTGTTTTTAAAGAATAAAGTTGCTACCGAATTTACCAAATTACTAATCGGTTCATTTGGATTAAACTGACTAATTGCACTTCCGCCACTTAAACTGATGTAAGCGTTATTGCGGTTGTTAAATCGGTGATAATATCTTCCATTAACACGCAATCTATCTTCTGAAAATCCATAATTAAATGTGGAAGAAATAGAAGTGAATTTTCCGGTTTCTTCATTCCACTTTCTAAAAGAAAATCCGCTATTCAAATTATAACCTTGTACCGTATTAAAACTCATCGAACTTATATTGGTAAGTCCTTGATAATTGAAGTTCCAATTTTTATAGGTGTTTTTATAACTATAACCCGTAATAATTTTATGCAATTTAAATTTGTTTCCTTTGGCATCAATAGAGTCCAAATACACTTGCGATTTTCTTATAGTTTGAATACTATCTTTTTTAACGTAATTGGTAGTTTCTTCATCTGTTAACGGCACAGGTCTGTATTCATTCCAATACGTTTCTTCTTTTTTATTAGCATTTTCTGCAAACGTTACCACTTCTTTTCCAAAGGTTTTCTTTTCAAAAGCATCTTTAAAAACATAATTGGTAAAAACATGGGTGAACTTTCCAGCGAATTTCATTCCGAATATCCCAGCATTAAAATCTAAAGTTTGAATGTTTTTTGCCCAAATTTTATTTTCACTATTATAACTGAAATTTTGTGTCAGTTTCATAGTTTCTAAAATAGGTTGTTGCATTCGATATCCTTTGATATCTAAATCAATTCCGTAAATAGCCCAAGAATCCTCTACAATATAAATGTAACCTTCAAAAACAGGTTCTTTATCACGTTTTGGTGTTACTTGTATTTTATTGATTAATTGGTTCTTGTCATCGTAAAACGTACTTTCCAATTTGTATTTATAATAGTTGAAAGCATTATCCGCAATTGGAGAAACCATATTGATGCCAAAGTCTACATAATTTTCGTAGAAATCGTAATTGGTATTTAGTGCGGTATTGTAGCTAAATCCGTTATCGTCACCAGCAATTTTAGAAGCTATGATTTCTTCTTTTAAATCATCGGGTTTTTGAAATTTAATTTTTGAAACCGTTTCCGATTGGTAAATAATACCACTTCGTGTAGAATCTAAGTTGCCTTCTAAATCACCAATTTCAACACCCATAAATTTTTTTGGAATGTCTTTGGCTTTAAAAATTCCTCTTGAATAAAAATCAGCTTCAAACTTATCGGTTTTAGCAGCATTCTTCTTTTTACTTTTAATAGCGTTTCTTATAATTTCATTAGCAGGATTTTCACCATTTGTAACAACAACTTCTTTCAACTGAAAATCTTCCTCCATTAATACTACATCAAATTCATAAGGAAATTGAGAAATAGCAAGAATATGCTTCTGAGTTTTGAATCCCAAATATTGAAAAATTAAATGAACATTACCTTTCTCAGTGGTATTCAATTCGTATTTTCCTAATTCGTTTGAAGTGGTGCCTATATAAGTGTTCTCTATATATATGTTTACAAATGGAAGCGGATTTCCATCTTTGTCTTTTATAGTTCCTTTTATTTGTGAGAACGTAAATGAGCTTACAAAAAATAGTGCAAGTAAAATTTTATTCATGAGAGTTTATTTTTATAGACGGATTTTTCTTTCAAAAGGTTGCATTACATAAATGATTTAATTGCCAACTCATAACTCTGCAATCCAAAACCAATGATAACACCTTTAGCATTTGGTGAAATATACGATTGATGACGAAAAGATTCTCTTGAGAACGTATTGGAAATATGAACTTCTATAACTGGAGTAGTAATGGCTTTAACAGCATCGCCAATTCCTATAGAAGTATGTGTGTAAGCACCAGCATTTAAAACAATACCATCATAGGTAAAACCAACTTCTTGTAATTTAGAAATAATCTCTCCTTCAATATTACTCTGAAAATAGTCTAATGTTAGCGTTGGAAACTTAATTTGTAATTTTTCGAAATACGATTCAAAAGTTTCATTTCCATATACTTCGGGTTCTCTTTTTCCTAATAGATTGAGATTTGGACCGTTTATGATTATAATTTTCATGTGGATTGTTTTTGTAAAAATAAAAAAACCATTCCTTTTGAGAATGGTTTTAGTAAAATATTGTGAATTTTAGTATTAAAACATATAACCCACTGAAAATTGTATTACCGAGTTTTTCACATCAGCATCTTGTTTGGCTTCTGTTAATCCTGCTACATAACGGCCCGATACAAACAAACCGTCAGTTATTTTATAACTTAATCCACCAGCTAATCCAAAATCAAATGAATTGGTGTCGTTTGCATCCACTTCATTTCGCTCACTTACTAATACAGAAGCTTGCGGACCTAATTCTAAGCTTAGTTTATTAGGAGTTAAATAAAATTTGGCAAGAACGGGTAATGATAAGTAGCCCAACTCATTTTTTACTTGTTCGCCAAAACCTTCTAATTCGGAACCTTGAGTAGAATAAAGAAGTTCAGGTTGTATGGCAAAGTTTTCAAATACTTTTAATTCCATAACGGCACCAACATGATAACTTGTTATGGTTTTAAAATCTACACCCGAAATATCGCCACCAGTATAGTTAGCAAAATTTAATCCTCCTTTTACTCCAAATTTCAGCATTTGAGCCTGTGAAAAACCAGTTCCTAGAACCAGTAAAATCAATGTTACAATTGTTCTTTTCATATTATTTTCTTTCTCTTAGTAACGTTTGCTAGCGCTTTTTAGTATAATTACCGACAAAATGCATATTTTAACGTTTTTCGGAATGGGTTAATTATCAGTTATTTGTGCTTTTTTTGATTTTTTTTTCAGATGTTATTTTTATTAAAAAAACTTTAATTTTTTATTTTTTACAATTCTCAACTGTCTGATTATGAACATCATCGATTTTACTTGTTAATAAAATTGTTAATAACATAACAAAATTTGTTATTTCGTATAGAAAAATGCTATAAATTTGCCCTATTAACTTTAAATTTAAACTAAACATGAAAAAAGTTTTATTATCTGCTGTAGCATTATTGGCTTTCGGTTTTGCTAACGCACAAGAAGAAGAAAAAGGAAACGGTGGATTTTCTAAAGGATCTATGTTTGTTTCTGGTGCTTTCTCAATTGGTTCTGAAAAGACTGATGATGTTAAATCTTCAGATTTTGAAATCGCTCCTAAATTTGGTTACTTTGTAACTGAGAACATTGCAATTGGAGGTAAATTAGGTTATGCTTCTATGAAAGCTGAAAACGGATTTGGTGATACTCAAGATGACGCTGCATTAACTGTAGGTGCTTTTGGACGTTACTACATGACTCCAGCTTCTCAATTTTCTTTATTCGGAGAATTTGGTATTGATTACAGTTCAGTTGAAGACAAATTAGCTGATGCTAAATCTAACGAAATTGGTGTTAACTTAGGATTAGGTTTAAGTTATTTCTTAAACAACAACTGGGCTATTGAGGCTACTTGGGCTGGTTTAGGTTACACAACTAATGACAATGGTGGAGACGGTGCTGAAAAAACTAATACTTTTGGTTTAGGTGCTGACTTAAGATCATTCGGATTTGGTGTTATCTACAAATTCTAATTTGTAAAACAAATAAGTCAAAAATCCCGCTTCGGCGGGATTTTTTTTGCTTTAAAATTAAAATATTGTTTTATTTTCTTACATTTGCAAAAACATTAAAAATAGTATAATGAAAAAAATGGTATTTGCTGCATTAGCAGTATTGGTTTTCGGGTTTACAAATGCACAAGATGAGGTTAAAGCAACTTCAGAAGTAAAATTTGGTGCAAAAGGAGGAATTAATTTAGCAAATATTGTTGGCGATGATGCGGGTGATGCTAACATGTTCGTAGGTTTTAATGCAGGTTTTTTTGTTGAAATTCCAGTTACGGATAAATTAACAATTCAGCCAGAGATTTTATACTCAGCTCAAGGTTCAAAATCAGAAGGTCCACTTAATATTGAAGGTGATATTTATGATGTTAAAGCAACATTAAAAATGAATTATATTAATGTTCCAGTTATGTTTAAATATCAAGTTACCGATAAATTTTCATTAGAAGCAGGGCCTTATGTTGGTTTTTTAGTAAGAGCTAAAGTCAAAGCAGAAGTTTCTGGTTTTGGTTCGGCTACTGAAGACGCTAAAGATTTGTTTAAATCAACTGATTTTGGTTTAGGTTTGGGAATGAATTATGAATTTTCAGATGTTATTTTTGCTAATGCAAGATATCAAGCTGGTTTAACAGAAATTGGTGATTCTGAAGCAGGTGGAAATAGTGTTAAAAATTCTGTTTTTCAAATTGGTTTAGGATTTAGATTCTAATTTTAAAAATAAACAATTAAATCCCGCTTTTGCGGGATTTTTTTATTGTGTCAAATTGATTACATTTGAAATATGAGTACTTGGCAATCGTATATTAAAGAATATCAAAATTATCTTCGTTTAGAACGTGGTCTTTCTAAGAATACCATTGAAAATTATACGTTTGATATCGAAAAATTAGTGTTGTTCTTACATCAGCACGAGATTACCGTTTCTCCAATTCAAATTTCTGAAGAAACTATTCAGCAATTCATTTACGAAATTTCATCAAAAGTAAATGCTCGTAGTCAATCACGCGTCATTTCTGGATTAAAGAGCTTTTTTAATTACTTAGTTTTCGAAGATTATCGGAAAGACACTCCTTTAGAATTAATAGAAGTTCCCAAAACAGGTAGAAAATTACCCGATACTTTAGCTACTGAAGAAATTGATGCGTTAATCTCGGCAATAGATTTATCTACACCAGAAGGCGAACGCAACAGAGCTATGTTAGAAACGTTATACAGTTGTGGTTTGCGTGTTTCGGAATTGGTGGGTTTAAAGATTTCTGATTTATTTTTTGAAGAAAGTTTTATCAAAATCACAGGAAAAGGAAATAAGCAGCGTTTTGTGCCTGTAGGAGGCTCTACAATTAAATATATAACTTCTTATGTAAATCTGATACGAGTGCATTATCCGGTTCAAAAAGGGCATGAGGATACGCTTTTTTTAAATAGGAGAGGAAAACAATTAACTCGCGCTATGGTTTTTACAATAATTAAAGATTTAGCGGTAAAAATCAATTTGAATAAAACCATCAGTCCGCATACATTCAGGCATTCTTTTGCAACACATTTATTAGAGAATGGTGCCGATTTACGTTCCATACAATTAATGCTCGGACATGAATCAATTACTACTACCGAAGTGTACATGCATCTGGATAGAAAATTTTTGTCGGAAGTTTTGAATAATTATCATCCACGTAAATAGTTAACAGTCTCAGTTTTCAGTCACAGTACTATAACGTGCAAAAAAAAGATGTTTCAATTTTGAAACATCTTTTTTTTATTTGTCAACTGCGACTAAAATATTATTTTGCAATATTCACAGCTCTAGTTTCACGAATAACCGTGATTTTCACTTGACCAGGATATGTCATTTCAGTTTGAATTTTTTGAGAAATATCAAAAGATAAGTTTACCGCTGCATCGTCAGATACTTTTTCACTTTCTACAATTACACGTAATTCTCTACCTGCTTGAATTGCATAAGCGTTTTTCACTCCGTTGAATCCGAAAGCGATATCTTCTAAGTCTTTCAAACGTTGGATGTAAGAATCTAATACTTGTCTTCTTGCTCCTGGGCGTGCTCCAGAAATAGCATCACAAACTTGGATAATTGGAGAAATCAATGATTTCATTTCAATTTCGTCGTGGTGAGCTCCAATTGCATTACAAACTTCTTCTTTTTCACCATATTTCTCAGCCCATTGCATGCCTAAGATAGCGTGAGGTAATTCACTTTCTGTATCTGGTACTTTTCCAATATCGTGTAATAAACCAGCTCTTTTAGCTAATTTAACGTTTAAACCTAATTCAGCCGCCATGATACCACATAACTTAGCAACTTCTCTTGAGTGTTGTAATAAGTTTTGTCCGTAAGATGAACGGTATTTCATTCTACCCACTACTTTAATTAATTCAGGGTGTAATCCGTGGATTCCTAAATCAATTACCGTACGCTTTCCAGTTTCGATAATTTCTTCGTCGATTTGTTTCGCCGTTTTTGCAACAACCTCTTCAATACGAGCTGGGTGAATACGTCCGTCAGTTACTAATTTGTGTAATGCTAAACGAGCGATTTCTCTTCTTACCGGATCAAAACAAGATAAGATGATAGCTTCTGGTGTGTCATCAACAATGATTTCAACTCCAGTTGCTGCTTCTAAAGCTCTAATGTTACGACCTTCACGACCAATGATTCTACCTTTTACATCATCAGATTCAATGTTAAATACCGATACACAGTTTTCTACTGCTTCTTCAGTACCTACACGTTGAATAGTGCTAATGATTATTTTCTTAGCTTCTTGGTGTGCTGTCATTTTTGCTTCTTCAACTGTATCTTGGATGAATGACATAGCATTTGTTTTGGCTTCAGCTTTTAAGCTTTCTACCAATTGTTCTTTAGCTTCTTCAGCCGATAAACCAGAAATTACTTCTAATTGTTCTACCTGACTTTTGTGAAGTTTGTCTATTTCTTGTTGTTTTTTGTCTAAAAGCTCAATTTTACTAGAATATTCAGTAATTTTAGCTTCGGCTTCGTCATTTACTTTTTTCGCTTTAGCTAATTCATTAGAAATTTGAGATTCTTTGTCTCTTGTTCTTTTTTCAGCTTCTGCTGTTTTTTTATCTCTAGCTAAAATTACTTGTTCGTGTTCAGCTTTTAGTTCTAAAAACTTCTCTTTAGCTTGTAGGATTTTCTCTTTTTTGGTTGCTTCAGCTTCAGCTTTAGCATCTTTTAAAATGGAACCTGCTTCTTTTTTTGCGTTTTTAATAAGGTTTGAAACATTGCTTTTCTCTAAAAATTTAGCGATTCCAAAACCTCCTGCAAGACCAACAACAATTCCAATTATTATACTTAGTATGTCCATATGTGTGTTAAAAAATTATATAAAAAAAAGCCTACATTAGGTGTTTGTATAAACTCTGTTATACAAGATTTGAGCTAACCTGCAGTTCAAACTTCCCACTTAAGGGCCTGTTATAGTTGCAAAGATTCACTCGTTTAATTTGTTAGTGTTGAGTTTATCAAATATATACTAATGTAGGCAGTATCGTATTTATGATGTAAGAACGTATTTATTTTGAGAGTAACTCGCTCAATTTTTTTTCCAAATTTTGCAATCTGGTTATGTTGGTTTCATTATCTTGAGATTTACTAATTTGTTTTTGCTCTACTTGTGCTGCAAATTGCAAAGCACACATGGCTAAAACATCTTGTTTGTCTCTTACGGCATAGCTTTGTTCAAACTGTTTAATCATAGCATCTATTTTTTTTGAAGCACTTCTTAGTCCTTCTTCTTGTGATGGTTCCACAGTTAAGGGATACACACGATCTGCTATTGATATTTTAATTTTCAGTTTTTCACTCATGAGCTTTCTAATCTGAAAGTTGGGCTATACAATAATCGATTTCTCTGATTAATGAATTTATTTTGAGTTTCGTTTCTCGTTTATTTTCTTCACTGCCTAGTAATGAGTTTACCATTTTTAGAGTATCTAATTGGTTCTTCAGGGTTTCAATTTCACCTGATTGCTTTTGTTGATTTTTTTTAGAAAGCAACAATTCGTCTTGCAACTCTTGGTTTTTCATTTCAAGCTGCGCCACTTTCTGGTTAAGCTTAAAAAATTTAACTTCGAGAGAATCAATTAATTCAGATAATCCATTCATTAATGATAGAATTCATTTCAATATTTCACAAAGTTAGCATTAGTATTCAAAAATAGCAATACTTTTTACTAAATTTTGTGAATTAATTTTTATTATTTGTAACTATTTGATTATTAAATAATTATTATAGGTATGGTTTTTGTTTACTTTATATGAAATTATTTTAGTATTTTAGCACTAAACACAAGCACTATGAGATTTGTATTAGCCATTTTATTTGCCCCTTTTTTTATTTTTAGTCAAGATTATCCTCAAGATTATTTTCAATCACCATTAGATATTTCGCTCGATTTGTCGGGTTCTTTTGGTGAATTGCGTAGTAATCATTTTCATTCCGGTTTAGATTTTAAAACAAAAAGTGTTGAAGGTTTACCAGTTTATGCCGCAGGTGATGGTTATATTTCAAGAATTAAAATCTCAACATTTGGTTACGGAAAAGCTATTTATGTTACGCATCCTAATGGCTATACATCGGTTTACGGACATTTGCAAAAAGCGAATGGAGCAATCGAATCTTTTATTAAAGCAAGACAGTACAAAGAACAATCTTATGAAGTAGAAATGTATTTGTACCCAACAGAATTACCCGTAAAAAAAGGAGATGTAATAGCTTTTTCTGGAAATACTGGAGGTAGTGGCGGTCCTCATTTGCATTTTGAATTTAGAAACACCAAATCGGAAGAAATTTTAAATCCGATGCATTTTGGTTTTAAGAAAATCATTAAGGATGAAAGAAAGCCTGTTATTCAAGGACTTGTAGCTTATCCTTTAGATTCAACCACGGTTAATAATTCTCAAAAACCCATTAATATTTCATTTTCTAAACAGACTGATGGGAGTTATTTAGGAGTGAAAGTTAAGGCTAACGGAAAAGTTGCTTTTGGAATTAATGCCTTCGATTTTTGTACCAATGCTTACAACAAAAACGGATTATACAAAGTAAAAGCGTATTTAAACGGAGTGTTGCAGTACCAATATGGTTTTGATGGTTTTGCGTTTGATGAATCACGATACATTAATAATTTTATCGATTACGAACGTTTTCATTTGATGGGACAACGCGTTCAAAAATTATTTCAAATATCGGATTATCCACTTTCTATCGTAGCGGGTAATAAAAAGGATGGTATTATTAAAGTACAACCTGGTGTAAATTATACGTATCGAGTGGAGTTGTTCGACTTTCATGGCAATAAAGTAGAATTGGTAATTCCAATAGAGTTTGCTAATTCACAACCCACAATTAAGAATACGATTCATAAAACACCTTACTTTGTAAAAGCTAAAAATGAAGCTATTTTTGAGAAAAATAATGTTTCAGTTCAAATTCCAGAAAACGCATTTTATTCTAATTTCTATCTGAATTTTGATGTTAGTAACGATATTCTAACGTTGCATGATGATAGTGTTCCGGTTCACAAAAACATCACCATTACTTTTAATGATGTACAAGGTTTGTCGGAAGAGCAATTGGCAAAAACCTATATCGCAACATTAGATGGTTATAAGTTAGATTTCAATAAAACGTATCGAAAAGGGAATACATTTTCAATAAAAACCAAAACATTAGGAAAATATAAACTGGCTCAAGATGTAACACCGCCAAGAATTTACAACGTAAATTTTGTAGAAGGTAAAACTTTGTCAACACAAAAAACAATAAGTGTTTCGGTTACCGATTTACAATCTGACATTAATACTTACAATGGTTATTTGAACGGAAAATGGATTTTATTAGAATACGATTATAAAACAAAAAAGTTGGTACACAATTTAGATGATAAAATTTGCGTTGAAGGAAGAAACGATTTAAAGATTGTTGTTACCGATAATTTACAAAATTCTACTACCTTTGAATCTTATTTTTTTAGATAATTAAAATCCATTCTTTTGAAAAATATAATTTTAGTATTCATTATTGGTTTGTTTTCTTTGACTGTTTCGGCTCAAAAAGCCAGAGTTAAAGGTGTTATTTTAGACGAATTTAATAATCCTGTTGAAAATGTAACGATAAAAGTAGGAGACAAGGGAACTGTTTCTAATGAAAATGGTTTTTACCTTTTAGAATTGGAAGCCAACACAAAAGTAACCATAACTTTTTCTCACGTTTCATTGAAAAAAATCACTTTAGAATTGAATCTGAAGCCAAATGAAGATTTTGAGTTAAATCCAGTTATGAATTCAAAAGTAGAGGAGTTTGGAGAAGTTTTTGTAACAGGAAATAGTAAAAAACGTATCGAAGGTGTCACCACAATTGACCCTGTAATCATTAGAAAAATTCCGGGTGCTAATGCCGGAATCGAAAATATTATCAAAACGCTTCCGGGTGTTTATTCTAATAATGAATTGAGTACTTCGTATGCAGTTCGTGGGGGAAATTACGATGAAAACTTAGTATATGTAAACGAAATTGAAGTTTATCGTCCGTTTTTAATTCGTTCAGGACAACAAGAAGGTTTGAGTTTTACGAATACTGATATGGTTCAAAATGTGGATTTCTCCGCTGGTGGATTTCAGTCGAAATATGGCGATAAATTGTCTTCAGTTTTAGATATTACATACCGAAATCCAAAACAATTTGCAGCAAGTTTAGAAGCGAGTTTATTGGGCGGAAGCTTAACGGCAGAAGGGATTTCTAAAAATCAAAAATGGACTAATATCACCGGTGTTAGATACAGAGATAACAGTCTTTTAGTAAACAGTCAGGAAACAGAAACTAATTTCAGACCCACATTTTTTGATGTTCAAACTTTGTTGAATTTCAATGCTTCAACCAAATGGAATTTTAGTTTTTTAGGAAACATTTCCCAAAATAGATACAATTACGAACCTTTAACGCGTCAAACCAATTTTGGAACTATCGATGAACCAATTGCACTTTTGGTGTTTTATGAAGGACAAGAAAAAGATAAATACCTAACGTTTTTTGGTGCCGGAAAAGCCGTTTATCAATACAACGAAAAAAATAAATTGAAGTTTATCCTTTCAGGATATCACACGCAAGAGCAAGAGTATTATGATATTTTAGCACAATATCGTTTGGGTGAAGTTGATGCTAATATTGGTTCAGAAACGTTTGGTGATGTGGTTTTTACGCGTGGAATTGGATCACAATTAAATCACGCTCGTAACGATTTAGATGCTTTAATTGTAAATGCCGAGGTAAAAGGGTTTCACGAATTAAACGAAAAATCACAATTTGAATGGGGCGCAAAATTTACGCTTGAAGATATTCGCGATAGAATTGTAGAATGGGAAGTTGTAGATTCTGCGGGGTTTTCATTACCTAACCCAATTTTAGATTATCAAAACGACCAACCTTACAATCCGTATGTTGGACCATTAGCGCCTTATCAAAATGTAAGAGCTACAAATTTCACTAGAATCAATAGATTGTCAGGTTATGCACAGTGGAATTACAGAGGAAATATTGGCGAACACGACTATTGGGTAAATGCTGGAGTTCGTGCACATCAATGGCAAGTAGATGCCGATGGAAGACCAAAAGGCGATAGTCAAATTACGTTTTCACCAAGAGCTCAGTTTGCATTTAAACCCAATTGGGATAAAGATATGTTGTTCCGATTGTCTGGTGGATTATATCATCAACCGCCATTTTACAGAGAATTGCGTGATTATGATGGTGTAGTGCAAACCAATGTAAAAGCACAGCAATCGCTTCATATTGTGTTGAGCAATGATTATAGTTTCAAAATGTGGAAGCGACCTTTTAAATTAGTTTCCGAAGCGTATTATAAAAATATTAAAGATGTTAATACCTATACAATTGATAACGTTCGTATTCGATACAGAGCCAACAACGATGCCGAAGCTTATGCTTATGGATTTGATGCTCGTTTAAACGGAGAATTTGTACCAGGAACAGAATCGTGGTTTACTTTTGGCTATTTAAAAACCGAAGAAAATCAAGATGGAAAAGGTTTTATTGCTCGTCCAACAGACCAACGATTAAAATTTGGCGTTTTGTTTCAAGATTATATGCCAAATATTCCAAACTTGAGATTGTATCTGAATTTAGTTTACAACACAGGATTGCCTGGTGGTTCACCTGCTTATGCTGACCCATACGCTTATCAATTACGTTTGAATGATTACCGCAGAGCCGATGTTGGATTCTCTTTTGTGTTTAAAGATGAAAAAATCAAATCAAGTAAAGTTTGGTTAAAACCGTTTAATGAATTTTCATTGGGATTAGAAATTTTCAATTTATTCAACAATCAAAATGCCATTACGAATACTTGGGTGCGCGATGTGTATACGAAATCGCAATACGGAATTCCAAATTACATGACTACTCGAGTTTTTAATATTAAATTGGTTGCAAGGCTGTAATCAATGTTTTTTAGTATATTTGACTATAAATACTTTTCCATGAAACGCATTATCACATCAATAGTTTTGCTAACCGCACTTATCAGTTGCAAGCAAGAGAAGGAAACACCAAAAGTAATTTACGAAGATGGTAAATCTAAAGTGGGAACTACTGCTAAAGATACCGCGTCTTTTAAAGTTGCCGATTTGCCTATTTTGATGGAAGGAACGCAATATTTGATTCATCCAGTGGGAGATATTCGTGTGTATGATACCGATAGTAAAGCTTACGGAAGTAGTAAAACAAACCAAGTGAGTTATGCGATTTCAAATTATAATCGATTTGAAATTACAGGATATTTTGATAATTTGAATTTTCAACACATTGATTCTACGAATGTAAAACCTTTAACCGATAAAAAAATCCAAATTCAAACCGCTACTTTTTTAGACGGAATTGCTTCAAAAACCAAGAAGCAGATTATTGCTTATACATTAGTTGATGCTGATACTAATAAAGACGGAAAAATCAATCAAAACGACATTAAATCATTGTATTTGAGTACGGCAAGTGGTGAAAATTTCACAAAACTTTCAGAAGAATTTCAAGAATTAATCGATTGGAATATCATCGAAGCTCAAAATCGTTTATACTTTAGATGTATCGAAGACATCAACAAAAACGGTGCTTTTGATAAAAATGATAAAGTACATTATCACTATGTAAACTTGTTAGCAAACGAGTGGAAAGTGGAAGTTTATAATCCGAATTAAGTAGATTGTTTCATATAGCTACACAATGTTGTTAATTCTTTAAAAATGATAAAATCACTAATAGATCGTATTTTTAATTTTAAAACTAAAAATGAAATCATAGTAAAAGAATTGAAAAAAAATTCATCTTTTAAAACCAAAAATGAAATTGAAAGCAATCAGAAAGATTTTATGAAGGTATTTAGCATTGAAAAAGGTGAATTAAAACCAGTTAATTTACCTGATTTTGGAAATTTTAAAGGATTCTCCTTGTCAGAATGGAGAAAAAAAGATGGTGAAATTGTTAAAGTAGGTGACGTGATTTGTGTAGTAGAAAATGAAAATATTACAATGGAAATAGAGTCAATTTATTCTGGCAAATTAATAATCACATCCAAAATTAAACAGCAACTAAATGTGAATTCTGAATTATTTAAAGTGGAAGGAATATAGAACAAATATTTTTCTGGTTAATATTGCGAACTTTGCGATAATCTTTGCTTCTTTACGTTTATAAAAATCTAAATCAAAATATCACTTTCTAAATCCGATTTTTCAATTTCGAAATCAAATCCTAGTTTAGAAACCAATTCAATTACCAAATTTTTATACCAGTTTTCACTTTTTGGGTGAATGTAGATTTTTTCGATTAACTGATTTAAATTAACATCGACTTTTAATCCGTTGTCGATTTTCATTCCGCTGTTGGTAACGTCAGAAATAATGCGAATTTCTCTTTCGTATTGAAAACTTTTACGTTTAAACAAGAATGGGAAAAACGTATCATCAAACGGAATAAACTCTTTTTTGTAATCGATATAATTTACGGCTCCAATGTATTGCTCCGTTTTTTTCTCAGGAAGTAAGGCTTCTTTTAGTCTGCCAATAGTAGTTTGAATAGCTAAACCTTCTGTATTTTGAGTGAAAATCTGCCACATAGCAAACGATTCGTATTCGTTAATGTGCCAACTACTAATCACAACTTTTTCACGATGTGATTTATAATTGTCTAAAAATTTTGGATTATTAGCAGCAATTTTCTTGATTTCTTCAAAAGTAGGTTCCGAAAATGTGCCTTCATATTGGTCTTCAAACTTATCAGAACGCGACATAAATAACTGACGCGACAACAACATGTCTAAAAATTTAGACAAGTCCAAATATTTCCAAACAATGGTGTCATTGTCATCGGGTAACGTGATATTTGAGCTGTTTATGTACATTTTTCAGATTCAGTTACAAATTTAAAGTCAAAATTGTTACACAAAGTTACACTAAGATAAGCACAAAGTCACACAAAGTGAAAAATCTTTAAGAATCAGCGTTTCGCTTTAGCGAATCAGTGTCATCCGTGTGCTAATTTACTCGAAACTCTGCATCATCACTAACTTCGAATACGTTCCGTTTAAAGCTAATAATTCATCGTGAGTTCCTTGTTCAACGATTTCACCTTTGTGCATCACCACAATTTTATCCGCTTTTTGAATAGTTGAAAGTCGGTGTGCAATCACAATTGAAGTTCGGTTTTGCATCATGTTTTCTAACGCCACTTGAACGAACTTTTCACTTTCGGTATCTAAAGCTGAAGTCGCTTCATCTAAAATCATAATCGGTGGATTTTTCAAAACAGCTCTCGCAATCGATAAACGTTGTTTTTGTCCGCCAGAGAGTTTTCCACCAGCATCACCAATATTGGTTTCTATTCCTTTAGGTAAATCTGAAACGAATTCGTAAGCATTAGCTACTTTTAAAGCCGCAATGATTTCTTCATCAGTTGCGTCTTCTTTTCCTAAACGAATATTGTTTTTAATAGTGTCATTAAATAAAATCGAATCCTGAGTAACTAATCCCATCAAATCACGAAGCGATTCTAACGTCATATCCTTGATGTCGATTCCATCGATTTTTACGGTTCCTTCTTGCACATCATAAAAACGTGTCAACAAATTCGCAATCGTACTTTTTCCAGAACCTGATTGCCCAACTAAAGCTACTGTTTTTCCTTTCGGAATTTCCAAAGTGAAGTTTTTCAACACATTTTCATCAGCATATCTAAAATTGATGTTTTCAATACTAATTTTTTCGTTGAAAGATTCTTTTATAATTGCATTTGGTTTGTTGGTAATTGTATTTTCAACTTCTAAAATTTCGAATACGCGTTCGGCTGCCGCTAAACCACTTTTTACTTGATATGAAGCTTTTGAAATTGCTTTAGCTGGAGTTAGGATATTATAAGCTAATCCCATGTAGGCTAAGAATTTTGAACCTTCAAGAATAGGTTCGCCATTGGCTAATTTATCTACTAACACCATGTTTCCTCCGTACCAAAGTAAAATTGCAATTACGACAATTCCCATGAATTCACTCATTGGAGAAGCTAAATTATTTTTACGTTCAATACTAATGGAAAGTTTTAATAATCTATTGATTGAATCATTAAATTTTGAAATAATATTTTTTTCAGCATTATAACTTTTCACCACTTTTAATCCGCCTAAACTTTCTTCTACAACCGAAATTAAAAAGCCATTTTCTTGTTGCGCTCTACCTGATTTAGATTTTAAACTTTTTCCGATTTTTGAAATTACAAATCCTGAAATTGGAATAAAAATAAAGACAAAAAGAGTAAGTTTAAAGCTAATTGAGATCATAGCTCCAATGGTAAAAATAATGGTCATTGGTTCTTTTACTACTAATTCTAAAATAGAGAAGAAAGAATTTTTAACCTCATTTATATCGCCTAACATTCTTGCCATAACATCACCTTTTCTCTTTTCGGAATAATACGAAATAGGAAGTTGGATGATTTTATCAAACATGTTTTTTCTCAAATCTTTTAAGACACCATTTTTTACTATCGTTAAATAGTTTAGTCCAAGATAATTAAAAATATTTTTTAATAAAAATGTTGAAATTACTATACAAACTACTAATAATAGTGCGTATTGAGCTCCGTTTTCTTCCGTCAACTTGGTAATGTAATAATAAAGATAATCTTTACCATATGAAGTGATATCCCAAATATCTGTATAAACTGGTTCTTCAACGATTTTTTCAGCATCTTTAAACAATACATCCAACATTGGAATTAATGAAATGAAAGATAAAGTACTGAAAAGAGCATACAAAATGTTAAAAATAATGTTGAGTATAACATTACTTTTATACGGTTTTAAATATGGGATTATCTTTTTAAAATTTTCGTCCATTTAGTTTAGTTTCATTGCCGAAATGATTGCAGCAATTTTGTTATCTAATTCTTTTTCTACTGATTCAGCGTTTTCAATCGTATCTAAAACTCCATTTACGCTGAAATAGAATTTAATTTTAGGTTCGGTTCCGCTTGGTCTTGCACAGATTTTACTTCCGTCTTCCAAATAGTAAATTAATACGTTTGATTTAGGAATATTGATTTCAAATTCTTCGTTATTCATAAAATCTTTTCCTTTTGAAGCTTGATAATCTTCGATGCAAATAACTCGTTGGCCGTTGATTTCTTTCAGCGGGTTTTCGCGTAAATCAATCATCATTTGTTTGATTTCGTTAGCGCCTTCAATTCCTTTTTTGGTTATAGAAATTAAAGATTCTTTGTAAAATCCGAAATCAATATATAAATTCAATAATTCTTGATACAATGAGCTTCCTGAAGCTTTTGCTTGAGCTGCAATTTCACTTACCAATAAGATAGCCGCAACCGCATCTTTATCACGAACGGCATCGCCCACCATAAATCCAAAACTTTCTTCACCGCCACCTACAAACTTTTGATTTGGGAAATCTTTAATGAATTTTGCAATCCATTTGAAACCTGTTAATCCCACTTTGCATTCTACATCATAAGCTGCTGCTAATTCCAACATCATTGGAGTAGAAACAATAGTTGAACCAATGAATTCATTTCCTTTAAATTTATCAGCGCGTTTCCATTGTTCTAATAAGAAAGCCGTCATGATAACCATGGTTTGGTTTCCATTCAATAATTTGATTTTTCCATCTAAATCACGAACAGCAACACCTAAACGGTCAGAATCTGGATCAGTTCCTACAACCATGTCCGCGCCAATTTTCTCAGCCAAAGCAATTGCCATCGACAATGCTTCTGGTTCTTCTGGATTTGGAGAAACTACGGTTGGGAAATCACCATTTGGTTCCGCTTGTTCTGGAACAATATTTACATCGGTATAACCTGCTTTTGCCAACACGTTTGGAATAGCTTTAATTGAAGTTCCGTGTAACGAAGTATAAACGATTTTTAAATTCGCTTTAGCTTCTGTTGGTGTGTTAAAACTTGCATTTTCAACAGTTGATTTTGCGAAAGCTTCGTCTACTTCAGTATCTATATATTCAATCAAATTGTTGTTCGCTTCGAATTTAATATCGCTGTATTTTAAATCTTCAATTACTTTGATAATTTCAACATCTTGAGGTGGAACCAATTGTCCGCCATCTTGCCAATATACTTTGTATCCGTTGTATTCTGGTGGATTATGAGAAGCTGTTAAAACAATTCCTGCATGACAATTCAAATAACGAACAGCAAATGATAATTCAGGTGTTGGGCGCATATCCGAAAACAAATACACTTTAATTCCGTTTGCAGAAAAAACATCAGCTACTACTTTAGCCAATGTATTACTGTTATGACGGCAATCGTAAGCAATGGCTACTTTTAATTGCTCGTTTGGAAACGATTTGTGTAAATAATCAGATAAACCTTGTGTGTTTTTACCTAATGTATATTTGTTGATACGATTGGTTCCAACCCCCATAACACCGCGCATTCCACCCGTTCCAAACTCTAAGTTTTTATAGAAACTTTCTTCTAACTCTTTTGGAGCCGAAGTCATCATTTCTTTTATTGCGTCTTGAGTTGCTTCGTCAAATGTTGGGGTTAACCACTCGTTTACTTTGTTTAAAATACTTTGTTCGATATGCATATTCTTATTTCTTTTTGAAGCCAATTTTGCTTCTTTCTTTTTGTTCTATATTTTTCTGATTGGTATCCATCAGATAATTTAATGCTTTGTAGATTTCTGGAAATTGTTGTTCAATTTCTGAAACTCTATTTGTGATTTCTTCCAATGATAAAATGGAATTTCTCAGCACTACAAAAGTTCTCATAATTGCAATATTTACTTCAATTGCTTTCTTTGAATTTAATACAGAAGACAACATTGCAACACCTTGTTCTGTAAAAGCAAAAGGCATATATCTTGTTCCTCCGTAACTTGAGGTCACAATTTGTGACCTCAAGTTGTCAAATTCTTCTATTGTAAGTTCAAACATAAAATCTACAGGGAATCTTTCAATATTTCTTCTGACTGCTTGTTTTAGAACTTTTGTTTCAATTTGATAAAGAAATGCTAAATCAAAATCTAACATTACTTTTTGGTTTCTAATCACATGAATTTTGTTGTTGATAATCTCTAATTTTTGCATGGCGTTTATAATAAATAGTTAATAATTTTGTTTTACTCTCAACTCTGAACTCCTAACTCCTCACTAATCTTATAACGTTCTTCGTTGTTTTTGGTTCTTAGGATAATTTCACCTAAAAATCCGGCTAGGAATAATTGGGTTCCAATTAACATTGCGGTTAACGACAAATAAAATTGCGGTCTTTCGGTGATTAATCTTCCTGAAGTGTTGATGAATAATTTGTCGATTCCTAAATAGAAAGCGAATAAAAATCCAATTATAAACATGATAGAACCCAATAATCCAAAAAGGTGCATTGGTCGTTTCCCGAAAGTAGATAAAAACCAAATCGTAATTAAATCCAAGAAACCATTGATAAAACGGCTCATTCCAAATTTAGAATTTCCGTATTTTCTAGCTTGATGAATTACGACTTTTTCACCAATTTTTCCAAATCCAGCATTTTTAGCTAAAACGGGAATATAACGGTGCATTTCACCCGAAACTTCTATGTTTTTGATGACAATATTTTTGTAAGCTTTCAATCCGCAATTGAAATCGTTCAAATGAACCCCTGATGTTTTTCGAGCTGCCCAATTGAATAATTTAGATGGAATATTTTTCGCTACAACCGAATCGTAGCGTTTTTTCTTCCATCCTGAAATCAAATCATAATTATCTTCAGTTATTAAACGGAATAATTCTGGAATTTCATCTGGACTATCTTGTAAATCGGCATCCATGGTAATTATGACATCGCCTTGCGCTTTAGCAAAACCTGCGTGTAATGCTTGCGATTTTCCGTAATTTCTAAGAAAACGGATTCCTTTTACATTCGGATTTTCATTTGAAAGTTGTGAAATAACATTCCAAGAAGCGTCAGTGCTACCATCATCTATAAATAGGATTTCGTATGAATAGTTATGCGCTTGCATCACTTTCACAATCCAATTGTGTAACTCGGGTAACGATTCTTGTTCGTTTAATAATGGAATAACTATAGATAAATTCATTTATTTAGAATACAGGTTTGTCTTTTTTGAAGATTGCAGCTAAAATAGCTCCAAAAATAGCTGAACCAACAATGCTCCAGATGCTTCCTTTTAATTGTTCCATCGGAGAAAATTGATTAAAGTCTTTCATTTTGTCAACAGTTTCTTTGATAGCAGATGTTGGAGTTCCAAATTTTTCTAACATTTGAACAGTTGATTCAAGTGTAAGTTCTTTTAATCGGATAGCTGCTTCAGGGTCGATAACATTGAACAATAAAATATTATAAATAACAGAAATTACAATACCGATAAGAGCTGAAATAAAATAGACAGTAAAACCTTCTTTAAAGCTCATATAACCGCCTAAATCTTTTTTAGTTTTAACTAATAAAACACAACCAATAATAATATAGACAACCAAAATAGAAATGCCTAACCACCATTTAGTCATTAAAGCTAAATCAACAATGTAAATTGATGTAGTAATCAATACACTTAATACTCCGGTAATAATTCCAAAGTTAATTCCGTTCTTTTTAATAATTTCGTTCATAGTTTGTTTTGGTTTAATTAATTTACAAATATAAGAATTCTAATCGTTCTATATGAGTGATAAAAAATAAAAAAAAGTTACATAAAGATTGTTAGATTAAAAAATAAATGTAATTTTGCACTCTGAAATAAAAAGTTTATAAACCAAAAGGTTATAAAATGTTTACACCTCTTTTAATGTAGAGCCGCGAAACAAGTTATAATCGCTTAATAAAAAGATTTACAAAATGAAAAAAGGTATTCACCCAGAAAATTACAGATTAGTTGCATTTAAAGACATGTCAAATGAGGATGTTTTTATCACTAAATCTACAGTAGAAACTAAAGAAACTATTACTCACGAAGGTGTTGAGTATCCAGTTTTCAAAATGGAGATTTCTAGAACATCTCACCCTTTTTACACAGGTAAATCTAAACTTATTGATACTGCAGGTCGTATCGATAAATTCAACAGCAAATACGCTAAAAAAGCTAAATAATTTTTTGCTTTTTCAAAATAATAAGAAAGCTTCACATTTTGTGGAGCTTTTTTTATGGAATAAATTGTATTTTTGATTTTATAATTTAATAAAATTCATCGTACAGACAAGTCATTGACTTGTCTCAACAAAATAATAAATATGAACTACATACTTTTTGACGGAACCGTTCGCAATGCGTTACTTCCTTTTACTTTTACTCGTCCAGTGGCTGATATTCGTATCGGGATTTTAACAATTCGAGAAAAGTGGGAAAAATATTTAGGATATACCACCACAACGCTTACCGAAGAATACTTGATGGAGAAATATCCAATGGTGGAAATGGAAGAAAACATCATGATTAACGCTTCGTTTTTACCCAATCCGATTTTAATTGATATGGTTCAGAATTTAAATCCTAAAGAAGCGATTCTTTTTGGAGAAGAAATCATCGCTTTTCATACAAATGATACACAAGAAGATATCGATTTTGATGAATATGAACTAATTGAATACGAAGGTGAGGTTTTAAGAATCGAAAATACTTGGGATATTTTTGCAAAGAACGATGCAGCTATTCGTGAAGATTTTGAATTGTTAACTGAGGACAGATTTTCTCAACCCATTCCAAAAAGTGTCAACGTAATTGCACCTGAAAACATTTTCATTGAAGAAGGAGCTAAGTTAGAATTCGTAACATTAAACGCTTCAACCGGTCCAATTTACATCGGAAAAAATGCGGAAATAATGGAAGGTTCGGTTATTCGCGGACCCTTTGCTTTGTGTGAAGAAGCACAAGTAAAATTAGCTACGAAAGTATATGGCGCAACAACTGTTGGGCCTCATTGCCGTATTGGTGGCGAAGTAAATAACTCAGTTTTATTCGGATATTCTAATAAAGGACATGATGGATTTTTAGGAAATTCCGTTTTAGGAGAATGGTGTAATATTGGTGCCGATTCGAATAATTCTAACTTAAAAAACAACTACGAAGAAGTGCGTTTGTGGAGTTATGAAACCGAAGGTTTTGCTCGAACAGGTTTGCAATTCTGCGGATTAATGATGGGCGATCACAGTAAATGTGGTAACAATACGATGTTTAATACAGGAACAGTTGTTGGAGTTTCAACGAATATTTTTGGTTCAGGATTTCCAAGAAATTTTGTACCAAGTTTTTCATGGGGTGGTGCTTCTGGATTTACAACTTACATCACTAAAAAAGCTTTCGAAACCGCTAAAATTGTAATGAGTCGCCGTCATGTAGAATTCACAGAAGAAGACGCTAAAATTTTAGAACACGTTTTTGAAGAAACAAAGAAATATAGAAAAGAGTAATATAATTTGAAAATTTGAAGATGTATTGATTTGAATATTACTTTGACTCTAATTACATTTTCAAATTTTCAAATGAAATAATTTTCAAATTTAACTATCTTTGCACTCTCAATTTTTTGACAACGATTTCATTAATTGAGTTTTATTTATGGAAAACAAGAAAAAAGTCGCATTCTACACTTTAGGATGCAAATTAAACTTCTCAGAAACGTCTACTATTGCACGTGATTTTCAAAATGAAGGTTTTGAACGTGTTGATTTCGAAGAAATTGCAGATATTTATGTAATCAATACCTGTTCGGTTACTGATAATGCGGATAAACAATTCAAGCAGATTGTCAAAAAAGCAATGAAGTTGAATGATAAAGCTTTCGTAGCTGCTGTGGGTTGTTATGCCCAATTAAAACCAGAAGAACTAGCTGCAGTTGATGGCGTGGATTTGGTTTTAGGAGCAACAGAAAAATTCAAAATCACTGATTATATCAACGATTTGTCGAAAAATGACATGGGCGAAGTGCATTCATGTGAAATCGAAGAAGCTGATTTTTATGTAGGAAGTTATTCGATTGGCGACAGAACACGTGCTTTCTTAAAAGTACAAGATGGTTGCGATTATAAATGTACGTATTGTACGATTCCGTTAGCAAGAGGAATTTCTAGAAGTGATGCATTAGAAAATGTATTAAAAAATGCTTCTGAAATTTCACAACAAGGAATAAAAGAGATTGTGTTAACCGGTGTTAATATTGGTGATTACGGAAAAGGCGAATTCGGAAATAAAAAACACGAACACACTTTCTTAGATTTAGTTAAAGCACTTGACGAAGTAGAAGGTATCGAGCGTTTACGAATTTCTTCCATCGAACCAAACTTGTTGAAAAACGAAACGATTGAATTCGTATCACAAAGCCGAACATTCGTTCCTCATTTTCATATTCCATTGCAATCGGGTTCTAACGATATTTTGAAGAAAATGAAGCGTCGTTATATGCGTGAATTGTATACAGAGCGTGTTGCTAAAATTCGTGAAGTAATGCCTCATGCTTGTATTGGAGTAGATGTTATTGTCGGATTTCCAGGTGAAACTGATGACCATTTCTTAGAAACCTATCATTTCTTGAATGATTTAGATATTTCGTATTTACACGTTTTCACGTATTCAGAAAGAGATAATACTGAGGCTGTTGAAATGGATGGAGTAGTGCCAGCGAATGTACGTTCCAAAAGAAGTAAAATGCTACGTGGACTTTCGGTTAAGAAAAGAAGAGCGTTTTACGAAAGTCAAATTGGAAGTAACAGAACGGTTTTATTCGAAAGCGAAAATAAAGAAGGCTATATCCACGGATTTACCGAAAATTACGTAAAAGTAAAAACACCTTGGAATCCAGAATTAGTCAATACGTTGCACGAAATTAATCTAACTAAGATAGATGAAGATGGAAGCGTAAGAATGGAATTCATAAACGTTGAAGCATAAAAAAATCCCAAGTCTAATAAACTTGGGATTTTTTTTGGATTAAATCATTAGCCCTGGAGGCAAAAGCTCTCGATATTTTCTGTTTTTTCTAAAGAAACTTATGAACTTTGCGTGCGTTGGCACCACTTTTAGTTTTCGTTCTTCAGCAAGTTCTAGTACGGTTTTAATAAATTCATGATGCAACTCTTCATCTTCATTATTGTTATTGCAAAATTTGGTTAAAAACAGTTTGCGTTCTTGTACAGAGTACTCAATTGCAACCAAACCAGTTTCCGTAATAATTTCAAATTGTCTTAAAAGTTCATTATCTTTGATTTCCATGATAACTTCAATTAGAGTGCAAATTTACGAAACTTTTTTAATATAATGGTAATGAGTAAGATTCCAGTTTATTTCATGCCAGGTTTGGCGGCAAGTCCTACAATTTTCGAAAATATAAAATTACCAGAAGATCAATTTGAAATGCATTTTTTGGAATGGTTTTTGCCCAATGATAAGGAAAGTATCGAAAGTTACGCGCTTCGAATGACTGAGAAAATCACACATGAAAATCCGGTTTTAGTGGGCGTTTCTTTTGGAGGGATTTTGGTGCAAGAAATGGCAAAGCATATTAAAGCACAGAAAGTAATTATCATTTCGAGCGTAAAATCAAATACCGAATTTCCGTCAAGATTAAAAATGGCAAGAGCAACAAAAGCCTACAAATTATTGCCAACACAATTGTTGTCGAATGTAGAATTGTTAGTAAAATATGCCTTCGGAAACAATATTGTAGCAAAAAGATTAAAACTTTATGAAAAATATTTGTCGGTAAGAGATAAAAAATATTTAGATTGGGCTATCGAAAATACGCTGATTTGGTCGCAAAAAAAAGCAGATGAAAATGTAATTCATATTCATGGTGATGCCGATGAAGTTTTTCCAATAAAACACATTCAAAATTGTATTGTGATTAAAGGCGGAACACACATTATGATAATTAATAAATTTAAGTGGTTGAATGAAAATTTGCCTAAATTAATTCTAAACGAAAAAGAATGAAAAAGTATATGACGAAGAATGTAGTAATTATTGGAATGGTTGCTGTATTGGCAAGTTTCCTTATTTATGGAGTAGTTTCAGATAAAGCAAAATTTTCTCCAATTGGATATAATTTGAAAATGGATTTTTCTGGGGAAGAAGTGCCAACATTTATGGCGGATGTTCAGGAGCGTTTAGATAAAGAAATGATTACCAATATGAATTATCACACGAATACCACTTTGGTTATCAAACGTGCGAATAAAGTTTTTCCTATTATCGAACCCATTTTAGCAAAATATGGAGTTCCTGATGATTTTAAATACTTGGCAGTAATTGAAAGTAGCTTGGTAAACGCTGTTTCACCCGCTGGAGCAAGAGGTGTTTGGCAATTTATGCCAGCAACGGCAAAAGAAAAAGGAATGGAAGTGAGTGATGAGGTAGACGAACGTTATCATTTAGAAAAATCTACAGAAGCAGCTTGTAAATATTTATTAGTAGCGAAAGAAAAATTCGGTTCATGGACGTTAGCTGCGGCTTCATATAATGGAGGAATGAACGGAATCAGTAAAAAAATGGAAGAGCAACAAGTAGATAATTACTATGATTTATTGCTTACAGAAGAAACTTCACGTTATGTTTTCCGAATTTTAGCTTTGAAAGAAATCATGAAAAATTCAGATAAATACGGATTTAGAATTCCAAATGAAGCCTTGTATTATGCTATTCCAACAAAAAAAATTGTGGTTGATTCTTCCATTACCGATTTAGCAAAGTTTGCTAAAACACAAGGTGTGAATTATAAGATTTTAAAAATCCACAATCCTTGGTTACGAGATAAAAAATTAACGGTTACAACAGGTAAAAAATATGAAATCGAAATCCCAACTTCAGGATATAACAAACAATAAGCGCCCAATGGATATTCAAGTAGCTCTATCTTTAGTATTAATTGGTGTTTTAGCAGGAATCTTAAGTGGATTGGTTGGAGTAGGAGGCGGTGTAATTATGGTGCCTTTGTTGGTGTTGCTTTTAGGATTTAACCAACATCAAGCTCAAGGAACTAGTTTAGCGGTTTTAGTTGTTCCGGTAACGGCGATTGCGGTTTATACCTATCACAAAGAAGGTTATATCGATTGGCGTTATGTGGGGATAATTGCAGTATTTTTTGTTATTGGAGGGTATTTTGGAAGTAAAATGGCGGTTAATTTAGACCAAAAAATGTTGAAGAAAGTATTTGGATTTATTCTTTTATTAATTGCTGGAAAAATGCTACTTGGTAAATAAAAACCACACAGAAAATAAATTTTGAGTTAGTGGTAGAGTAGAATTATGAGAGACTCAAAACGGTGTTTTTCTGTATGGTTGAATTAGTGCTTAATGAATTAAATACTCCAGCAAAGTTTAATTTGCAAGTGTTTTTTTTCTTTTGAAGAACCACTATAATTTTTAATCTTTTCATGTTTATTTAGTCGATTTTTTTTAAAGTTGGAATTTCCCCTTTTCCATCTTTTTTTAATAAATCTTCCTATAAAAATTATAGTGGGTAATCAATTTTAGGGGAATTTTTATTTTTTTACTCAGCGAAGCTATGAAAATGAAATACTCAAAACTAAAAAACTCGTTAAAAGAAAAGATAACTCGTTAAACTAACAAAAAAAGCACCTCGAAAGGTGCTTTTTTATATTGAAAATGAAATAGTTACATTTTTTTCATTTGATCTTTCATCATTTTAATCTGATCTTTCAACATGTTTTGTTTGTCAAGCTTCTTTGCTTCGTTTAATAAAGCGGTAGCTTCCATTTTTCTTCTTCTTGTCATTGCAATCCCAGCTAATTGTAATTTGGCTAAAGCTAAATCTTGATCCATAGATAAACCAAGAGCAATTGCTTTTTTGAAATATTTTTCAGCTTCAATTAAATTAGTTTGCGAAACCATTAAACCGTGTAAGTAATTGAAATAGCCTTGTTGTTTTTGTACTAAAGCAGCTTCAGGGTTTTTAATATAAGATAACCATTTTTGTGCTCCTGGAAAATCTTGTTTTCGTAACTTTAAAAAAGCCAATAAAATAAACTCATTTTTAAAGTATAAGAAAATAAAAATAGTAGAGAATAATAACAAAAAGATACCATTTCCGATATTACTTTCTGTAAATTGATAAATTCCAAATGCTATAATTAAAGCGGCAAGAACTAATTTGATATTTTTATGAAACATTATAGTGTATATTTGTTGAGTGCAAAGATAATAAAATGAATTAAAAATATTTTTAAAAAAGTACTTGCGAATGAAAAAAGTCTTTGTATATTTGCACTCGGTTTTCAGGATAGGAAACCTATGAGTTTTAAAAAAGATTTTTATTTATAGATTTTAAAAGATACTACAATGAGTAAGAGAACGTTTCAACCATCAAAAAGAAAAAGAAGAAATAAGCACGGTTTCATGGATAGAATGGCTTCTGCTAATGGAAGAAAAGTGCTTGCTCGTAGAAGAGCTAAAGGAAGACATAAGTTAACTGTTTCTTGCGAACCAAGACACAAAAAATAATGTTTTAGCTTAAAACAATATATCAGCCGTTACTTTTTTAGTAGCGGCTTTTTTTTAAACTTGTTTATAAAATTTAATAAGTTTTGAAGCTCATTCTGATGTAAACCTTTGAAAATTAGTAATTTTATAATCGCAATATAACTACAACCCACAACAAAACAACAACAACACAATGCCAAAAGACACAACAATCAAATCGGTATTAATTATTGGATCTGGACCTATCGTAATTGGTCAAGCTTGCGAATTTGACTACGCAGGTTCTCAATCGGCTCGTTCACTTCGTGAGGAAGGAATTGAAGTTATCTTAATTAACTCAAATCCTGCAACCATCATGACCGACCCATCAATGGCCGATCATGTTTACTTAAAACCACTTACCACTAAATCAATCATCGAAATCCTAAAAGCGCATCCACAAATTGATGCTGTTTTACCAACCATGGGAGGACAAACTGCTCTAAATTTGTGTATTGAAGCAGATGAAAAAGGAATTTGGAAAGATTTCAACGTAAGATTAATTGGTGTAGATATCAATGCCATCAACATTACCGAAGATAGAGAGCAATTCAAAAACTTATTAAACAAAATCGGAATTCCGCAAGCACCGGCTAAAACGGCTAACTCTTTCTTACAAGGAAAAGAAATTGCTCAGGAATTTGGTTTTCCATTGGTAATCCGTCCTTCGTTTACTCTAGGAGGAACTGGAGCAGCAATTGTGTACAAAAAAGAAGATTTTGATGGTGCTTTAACATACGGTTTAGAAGCATCACCAATTCACGAAGTCTTGATTGACAAGGCTTTAATGGGTTGGAAAGAATACGAATTGGAATTATTACGCGATAGTAATGACAACGTAGTTATCATCTGTACGATTGAAAATATGGACCCAATGGGAATCCATACTGGAGATTCGATTACAGTAGCGCCAGCAATGACTTTATCGGATACAACATTCCAAAAAATGCGTGATATGGCGATTTTAATGATGCGCTCTATCGGAAATTTTGCTGGAGGTTGTAACGTACAATTCGCAGTTTCACCAGATGATAAAGAAGATATCGTAGCGATTGAAATCAATCCTCGTGTATCGCGTTCTTCTGCATTAGCATCAAAGGCGACTGGTTATCCAATTGCTAAAATCGCATCGAAATTAGCTTTAGGATACAACTTAGATGAATTACAAAATCAAATTACAAAATCTACTTCGGCTTTATTTGAACCAACGTTAGATTATGTAATCGTAAAAATACCAAGATGGAACTTCGATAAATTTGAAGGTTCAGACCGTACGTTAGGACTTCAAATGAAATCGGTAGGAGAAGTGATGGGAATTGGACGTTCGTTCCAAGAAGCGCTTCACAAAGCTACTCAGTCATTGGAAATTAAGCGTAATGGGTTAGGAGCAGACGGAAAAGGTTATAAAAACTACGAACAAATCATCGAAAAATTAACTTTCGCAAGTTGGGATAGAGTTTTTGTAATCTATGATGCNNCAATATGAAGAATTATTCCATTTAGAAAGAGAAATTTCGAATTATAAAGTAGATACGTTACCAAGAGAATTGCTGTTAGAAGCAAAACAAAAAGGGTATGGAGACCGTCAAATTGCTCACATGATGGGTTGTTTGGAAAGTCAGGTACACAAATTACGAGATGAGCAAAATATCAAGCGTGTTTACAAATTAGTAGATACGTGTGCGGCAGAATTTAAAGCGGTAACGCCTTATTTCTACTCGACTTTTGAAGCTGAAATTGAAAAAGCAGACGGAACCAAATACGTTCACAACGAAAGTATTGTTACTGATAAGAAAAAAGTTGTCGTTTTAGGCTCTGGACCAAATAGAATTGGACAAGGAATTGAGTTCGATTATTCTTGTGTTCACGGAGTTTTAGCTGCGAAAGAATGTGGTTATGAAACTATCATGATTAACTGTAATCCAGAAACGGTTTCTACCGATTTTGATACAGCCGATAAATTGTATTTCGAGCCTGTTTTTTGGGAACATATTTACGATATCATCCAACACGAAAAACCAGAAGGCGTAATCGTTCAGTTAGGCGGACAAACGGCTTTGAAATTAGCTGAAAAATTAGCCAAATACGGAATCAAAATTTTAGGAACTTCATTCGATGCTTTGGATTTAGCGGAAGATAGAGGACGTTTCTCAGATTTATTAACCAAATTAAACATTCCATTCCCTAAGTTTGGAATTGCAGAAAGTGCGGAAGAAGCTTCGGTATTAGCAGATACGTTAGACTTCCCATTACTAGTGCGTCCTTCGTATGTATTGGGTGGACAAGGAATGAAAATTGTTATCAACAAACAAGAATTAGAAGAACACGTAATTGATTTATTAAAATCGATTCCAGGAAATAAATTATTATTAGACCATTATTTAGATGGCGCTATCGAAGCAGAAGCAGATGCCATTTGCGATGCTGATGGAAATGTGTACATCATAGGAATTATGGAGCACATCGAACCTTGTGGAGTTCACTCGGGAGATAGTAACGCGACTTTGCCTCCGTTTAACTTGGGCGAATTTGTAATGCAACAAATCAAAGACCACACCGAAAAAATCGCTAGAGCTTTACAAACTGTTGGTTTAATCAATATTCAGTTTGCGATAAAAGATGATACGGTTTATATTATTGAAGCGAATCCAAGAGCTTCTCGTACGGTGCCGTTTATTGCAAAAGCATATGGCGAACCGTATGTAAATTATGCAACAAAAGTAATGTTAGGTCACAATAAAGTAACTGATTTTACTTTCAATCCGCAATTAAAAGGATATGCTATTAAGCAACCAGTTTTCTCATTCAGTAAGTTTCCAAATGTAAACAAAGCATTAGGACCAGAAATGAAATCAACAGGAGAAAGCATCTTATTCATAGATGATTTAAAAGATGATCAATTCTACGATTTGTATGCCAGAAGAAAAATGTACTTAACGAAGTAATACAGAAAATCCCAATCGATAGATTGGGATTTTTTTATTGGCTGGGCGAGCATCTTGCACTTGACCATTATAGATTTTATAAATTTAGTTTGTGTTCATGAGCATGATGCCTGCGCTAGCGGGTGTAACTATTGAAGTAAACCGCTGTTGTAACTAGCATTTTATTGTTTCAAGTTCGCCATGAAGTTTTCGCTAAGTTTAATATCACGTAATAATATTAGTCCAAGTGTGTTGTTTTCAAAATTTACCCTTTTTAGATTAATATTATTTAATTCTTTTTTCCAATCTAACTCAACAATAATTTGAGGATTTGGGTTGTTTTTTTCGAAGTTAACTTTTCCAAGCTCATTAAGAAGTGAATTTTTAACATTCAAAAATTCATTTTGGTCAAAATTATCATTTGTGTATGGATTACCAAAGTTAATTTCAATAGCCATTAGTTTATTATTATAGACAACTAGATTGATATTGTTTATTTCAATTTCACCGATTTTATAAACAACATTCCCAATGTAAGAATAAGTTGTTAAACCATTTCTTTCATTTTGTTTTTCGAAGTCAGTTTTCAATTCAAAGTTTTGTCCCAATTTAAAATTATCAATAATATTAGAAATGTTATTTTGAGAGAAACAATTAATGCTTAAAAAAATGTAAGCAACAAGTAAGATTTTTTTCATTTGTTTTAATATTAGTTACAACTCGTTTATATGTCTGACAAGTATCAGTTTTATTTCTTCAAAAAATAATTAAAAAACCAACCAACTATATCTTACTCACAGCCGTTTCATATTTAGCATTCACGATATTCCAATCGATTACGTTGAAAATTGCGGTTAAATATTCGTTGCGTTTGTTTTGGTAGTTTAAATAGTAGGCGTGTTCCCAAATGTCAATAGCTAAAATAGGAGTTCCTCTAACTTCGGCGTTTGGCATTAATGGGTTGTCTTGGTTGGCGGTACTGGTAACGGCTAATTTTCCTTCACGAGTAACTACTAACCATGCCCAACCGCTTCCAAATTGTCCTGCTGCGGCTTCTGTAAGTTGTTTTTGTAAGTTGTCAAATGAACCTAATTCTGCGGTAATGGCTTCGGCAAGAGCACCAGTAGGAGTGCCACCACCTTTAGGATTTAAAATCTCGAAAAATAAATTGTGGTTGTAATAACCACCAGCGTTATTTCGGATTTCTTTATTGTTAACGTCTAAGTTTTTTAAGATGTCTTCTACGGTTTTTAATTCTAAATCGGTACCAATTACGGCTTTGTTTAGTTTGTTAGCGTAACCTAAATGATGTTTCGAATAATGAATTTCCATCGTACGACCATCAATATGAGGTTGTAAGTCGTCGTAAGCGTATTTAAGTCCGCGCATTTGAAAAATTCCGCCTTCAGTAACTTTAACATCGGCTGGATTTCCTAAGGCTGAAATTTTAGTTTCTACTTCTGGATCTGGAATTTTAACTTCTTCTAATTCGTTTTCCTTTTTACAGCTCGTCATCATAAATGATATACAAGCCAAAATCAATAATGACTTTTTCATTTGTAATGCAGATTATAAGTTACGTTCTTTCAGTAATTTATTGATGATATTGATGTATTCTGCTTTGGCATCATCTGGTTTCAGATGTTTTACTTGCATCCAAGCATTTAATTTGAAAGCATTTCTAATATCCTGAGGATTTTGAAATAATAAAGGGTTTGTGGTTTCGGATGTAGCTTGTTTGTACAAACCATACAATATTAATTGCATATCCTGTGGCACCGATTCTTGCGGAATCAATTGTGCATTAGCAAATGCTTCGTCAAATAAAGTATTGATATCCTTTTCGCTCATTCTTTATGCTTTTTTACTAATAACGGTTTTGTTTCCGATAGCCTTATCACCTAATTTTACATTAACTTCAGTTCCTAATGGTAAATATATATCTACTCTTGAACCAAATTTAATAAAACCTGCATCTTTACCTTGAACCACACGCATGCCTTCTTGAGCGTAATTTACAATACGTCTTGCTAAAGCACCTGCAATTTGACGGTATAAGATTTCGCCATACACTCTATTGTTGATAACAACAGTGGTTCTTTCATTTTCTTCACTTGCTTTTGGATGCCAAGCTACTAAGTATTTACCTGGGTGATATTTGCTGTATTTTACGATTCCGTTTACACAATAACGTGTAACGTGCACATTTATTGGCGACATGAAGATTGAAACCATCAAACGTTTGTCTTTGAAATATTCAGGTTCGTAAACTTCTTCAATAACTACTACTTTTCCGTCTACTGGAGCAAGAATGTGATTGTCGCTATTATCGGCAACTCGTGTTGGGTTTCTAAAGAATTGTAAAACCAAAACTAAAATTACTAATGCGAATAAGTATAAAATAGTTCGTAACCAATTTATAGCAACAAATTCATCGGTTAAGAAAATAATACCCACAACTAAAAGCAGGGTAATTAAAATGATTTTTGAACCTTCTTTATGAAACATAGTATAAAATTAAATAAAATAAATTAATAAATGGAATTACAAATATAATACTATCTAGTCGATCTAGAATACCTCCGTGACCAGGCATTATATTTCCGGTATCTTTTATGCCAGCAACACGTTTTAATTTTGACTCGATTAAATCGCCTAACGTACTGAAAACACTCACAATAGCTGCAATTACAATCCAGATGTAAAGTGTAGAAGCCATAATGTAATAATTAGCCAATAAAGCACCGCCAATAATGGTAAATACTAACCCGCCAGCAAAACCTTCAATCGTTTTTTTAGGAGAAACACTTGGAAAAAGCTTGTTTTTCCCGATGTTTTTTCCAACTAAATACGCAAAAGTATCGTTGGTCCAAATTAAAACAATAATTGAAATTAAAATTTTTGGATTGTATCCTTTCACGCCCATTGCAATATAATTCGCCAAGATAAAAGGAAGAATTACGTATCCAAAGAGTAAAAAGTAGCGCGTGTAAAGTTGAAAATTGGTTTTTTTGGTATTGAAAAGATACAGTAATAATTTAACCGAAATTATAACGGCTATAGCAGTTAATACTGTATTTAAATTTAAATCGGAGTTTTTATTCCATAGGAAATAATAGCAAGCAGCGGCAACAGGAATGCTAACATAGAAGTTCAATCCGCACATTTTGCAGAATTCGTACACTCCAATAATCAAAAAAGCACCAAAAAGAATTGCTAAACCCTCTCTAGAATAAGAAATACAGCCTAATAGTAATACAACATAAACGGCTCCAGATAATGCTCTTTTTAGCGTTTCATTCATTATAAATCCTCTAAAAGAAGTAGGTAAAGATTTTTATGGCAACTTCCATAGTGAAGAAAATCTTGTTCTTTAACTTCTTCAAAATATTTTATGGTGGTAATATTAGAAGGGTAGTTTTTTTCGTGTGTATTTTTAATTCGCCTTAAGCCATCGCTTTTGCTATTTACAATTTGGCTTGTGGTAGCGAAAATAATCATGTTTGTAGGCAATTCATTTGGTTTGAAGTGCTTAAACTGATTGGATGAGAATAATATAGAACCTTCATCTGCAATTAAATTTTCGCAAGAAGAAAGAAAAAACACAGGAGGTGTAGTGTTGTTATATGTTAATTTATTGTCGTCAAGAAGATATAGTAATCGGTTGTCATAACATTGTGCGTTACTTTCGAACCAATCGTTTTCTGCTAAAATATTTTCAAAATTCTCGGCAATTTCATCTAAATTTTCACAATAAATAAATTTACCTCCATTCTCTTTGAAATTGAAAGTAAATTGTTCGTCTATAGGCAAAGTAGTGTCAGGCAAATACGGACTTTTAACGTCTTGTTTCTTGTCGCTATCGTCTTCGTCTCCTGAAGTGCCAAAAAATTTTCTAAAAAGACTCATGTATCTTTCGTCGCTTTATATAGTGTGAAAATCAAAGATAAAAAAAAACTTAGTTCTTTTTGTAAGGAACTAAGTTTTTTATTAATATAATTTTGTTGATAAGTCGTTATTCTGCTGCTGGAATTTCTTCTTCTTTGTCAAAAGGTCTTTTTCCGAAAATAGTTTCCAAATCATCTTTGAAAATTACTTCTTTTTCTATCAGAATATCAGCTAATTGAGTTAGCTTTTCTTTATTTGTTTCTAAAATGTGAATTGCTCTTTGATATTGCTCTTCAATTAATTTAGAAATTTCAGTATCGATAACTTTTGCAGTTTCTTCAGAATACGGTTTAGAAAAATTGTAATCTGATTGCCCAGTTGAGTCGTAATAGGTTATGTTTCCTAGCTTATCATTCAATCCATAAATGGTAACCATAGCTCTTGCCTGACGTGTTACTTTCTCTAAATCGCTCAAGGCACCTGTTGAAATTTCATTGAAAATTACTTTCTCAGCAGCTCTTCCGCCCATAGTAGCACACATTTCGTCTAACATTTGGTCTGGTCTTACAATCAGTCTTTCTTCTGGTAAATACCAAGCAGCACCTAAACTTTGTCCACGAGGAACAATCGTAACTTTTACAAGTGGTGCAGCATGTTCTAACATCCAACTAACAGTCGCGTGTCCTGCTTCGTGAATGGCAATTGCACGTTTTTCAGCTGGTGTAACAATTTTATTTTTCTTTTCTAAACCACCAATAATTCTATCAACAGCGTCTAAGAAATCTTGTTTGTCAACTGCTTTTTTGTCTTTACGTGCTGCAATTAAAGCCGCTTCGTTACAAACATTAGCAATATCAGCTCCAGAGAATCCTGGTGTTTGTTTGGCTAAAAATTCAGTATCTAATTCCTCTGATTTTTTCAAAGGTTTCAAATGTACTTCAAAAATTTCTTTACGTTCTCTAATGTCTGGTAAGTCTACATAAATTTGTCTGTCAAAACGACCGGCACGTAATAAAGCCTTGTCTAAAACATCAGCACGGTTAGTAGCCGCTAAAACAATTACATTTGAATTGGTTCCAAAACCATCCATTTCAGTTAATAACTGGTTTAATGTATTTTCTCTTTCGTCGTTAGCACCTGTCATGTTGTTTTTTCCACGAGCTCTACCCACAGCGTCAATTTCGTCAATAAAAATGATTGATGGTGATTTCTCTTTGGCTTGTTTGAATAAATCTCTAACACGAGAAGCTCCAACACCTACAAACATTTCCACAAAATCAGAACCTGATAAAGAGAAGAAAGGAACTTTAGCTTCACCAGCAACGGCTTTAGCTAATAATGTTTTTCCAGTTCCAGGAGGCCCAACTAATAAAGCTCCTTTTGGGATTTTACCACCAATTGAAGTGTATTTTTCAGGAGTTTTTAAGAACTCTACAATTTCTTGAATTTCTTCTTTTGCACCTTCTAATCCCGCAACGTTTTCAAAAGTTACACGAGTATCGTTCTTTTCATCAAATAGTTTAGCTTTCGATTTTCCAATGCTGAAGATTTGTCCACCTCCACCACCAGAACCACCTGACATTCTTCGCATCATAAAGACCCAAAGTCCAACTAAAAGTAAGATAGGTAAAAGCATTGAGATGATTTCACCCCACATACTTTCAGGCTCTTTTTCATAATCTGAAAGTTTGCCTTCGTTTGACGCTTTTTGTAAGTTTTCTTGAAAAGTTTTTAAATCACCAATTTCTGTGAAATAGTGAGGTCCTTTCGTATTTAGTTTTCCTAAAACATCATTTTTTACTTTGTCGTGAGCTTTATCTGTTAAAGCCGCTTTCTTTAAGTAAACTGTTGCTTTTGTATTGGTAAATACTACTTTTTCTACCTGATTTTTATCTAAATATTGATAAAATTTTGATAATGTGGTTGGCGCAGGATTGCTTAAATCAAAACCAGTAGAAAATAAATTAATGGTTAAGAAAATGACAATAACCAGTCCAATACTCATCCATGGACTAAACTTAAAGTTAGAATTACTATTTTGTGCCATAAGAAATTTTAGTATTTAGTTTCAATGGTAGTGATTTTTGCATCACCCCATAAACTCTCAATTCGGTAGTATTCGCGAATGTGTTTTTGGAAAACATGTACTACAATATTAACGTAGTCCATTAAAACCCATTCTCCATTTTCTGCACCTTCAACGTGCCATGGTTTATCTTTTAATTCTTTAGAAACGATTTTTTGTACTGAACCTACAATTGCATTTACTTGTGTATTTGAATTTCCATTACAAATAATAAAGTAATCACAAACGGTGTTGTCAATTTCTCTTAAATCAAGAATATCAATATTTTCGCCTTTTACTTCTTCAATCCCTTTGATGATGTTTGCTAATAAATCATCATTATTAATCTGCTTCTTCGCCATTTATTATTTTTGTATTTATGCAAAGGTATCATTTTTTGTGATTATTTTTGAACCTTAACATAAGATTAAATTTTGTTATTGTATTATGAAGTTAATCAAACTCGATGCCATAGATTCTACCAATAGTTTTTTGAAAGCACTTTCGGCTCAAGAAAGTTGCGAAAATTTCACAGTTGTAAGTACCGAATCGCAAACACAAGGGAAAGGACAAAGGGGTTCGGATTGGTCTTCTGAAGCGGGTAAGAATCTAGCTTTTAGTGTTTTATATAGCCAAAAAATAGAGGAGATTACAAGTTTATTTACCTTGAATATTGTTGTGGCTTTAAGTGTGGTTGAAGCACTGAAAACCTTTAGTAATTTAAATTTCTCTATTAAATGGCCTAATGACATCTTGGCAGAGAATAAGAAAATAGCTGGCATTTTGATTGAAAATACATTCAAAAATCAGAATGAAGTGCAATCTATAATAGGAATCGGTTTGAATGTGAACCAATCTCAGTTTGAAAATTTGCCACAAGCATCGTCTTTATTTTTATTGGAAAACCAATTATTTGATAGAGAAACACTTTTAATTTCCATCGTAAACCGATTAGAATTCAATTTAAATCAACTTGAAAACCTTAACGAAGATTATTTTTGGAACGCTTATCATGCTATTTTGTTTAAGAAAGATGTAGTTTCAGCTTTCGAATCAGTATCAGGAAATCGATTTGTTGGAAAAATTCAAAGGGTAACAAATGACGGCAAATTAGAAGTTTTATTGGAAGACGATTCGGTAACCTTTTTCGATGTCAAAGAAGTAAAAATGTTGTATTAAAATCATTCGAATATAAATTACTCAAACCTTTGTTAAACTTCGCGGAAAAGTTTTTGTTTTTGAGTACATTTGTGCCAATTTATAAAAAACGTATTCCCAACTCATGGAGAAAAAAATACTATCCCTGTTATCTTCCACACGCTTAATGGCTTTTTTATTCATTGCTTTTGCTGTAGCCATGGCAGCCGGAACTTTTATTGAAGATGCTTATAATACTGATACTGCTAGAGTTATTGTTTACAATGCCGTTTGGTTTGAAGTAATTATGGTGTTTTTTGTTATTAATTTTATTGGAAACATCAAACGTTATCAGTTACATAAAAAAGAAAATTGGGCTACCTTATTATTACACCTTTCTTTTATTCTAATTATTGTAGGTGCTTTTGTTACGCGTTACATTAGTTACGAAGGAATGATGCCAATTAGAGAAGGAGAATCTGCAAATATTATTTATTCTGATAAACCGTATTTAACTGTTCTAGTAGATGGAAATCATGAAGGTCAAATGCGTCGTAAGACTTTTGAAAAAGATTTGATTTTAGCTCCAGAAATTAAAGATGATGCTTTTTTGAACACATTTGCAAGCAACGATTTTTCAATGGGTGGCGAATTCAGTGGTATTCCATTCGAAGTAGAACACCAAGAGTTTGTTATGAACGCAACGGAAACTGTTGTAGCTTCAGAAAGCGGACAGTTGATGATTAAAATGGTAGAGTCGAGTGGAGGAACACGTCACGAACACTATTTAAAAGAAGGCGAAGTTCAAAACTTACACAACGTACTTTTTGCTTTTAATAAATATACAGAAGGCGCAATCAATATTACTAAAATTGCGGAAGCTTATACCATTCAAACTCCTTTTGAAGGAGATTTTATGCGAATGGCTGATAAATTACAAGGTAAAGTGGTTAAAGATTCAGTACAACCTTTAATGTTACGTTCGTTGTATAATATTGGTGGAGCTCAATTTGTATTTCCAGAGCCAGCAATTAAAGGAGAATTGATTTTTAAATCGAATAATGATTTCAAAGACAAACAAACCGATGATGCGCTTAAAGTTAAAATCAAAACACAAGGAAAAGAAGAAGTTTTAACTTTAGTAGGAGCAAGAGGAAAACAAGGAGTGCCACAAAGCGTAAAAATTGGTGATTTAGAATTCACTTTATTTTTCGGAAGTAAAGTTTATAACACTCCATTTACAATCAAATTAGACGATTTCATCGCTGATAAATATCCAGGAACTGAAAATAGTTATTCGGCATTCAAAAGTAAGATTGAAGTTATTGATACCGAACAAAAGAAAACATTTAAAGACAGTGTTTTTATGAATAATATCTTAGATTACAGAGGATTTAGATTTTTCCAAGCCGGATTTGATCCAGATGAAAAAGGAACAAATTTATCGGTAAGTCACGATTTCTGGGGAACTTGGATAACGTATATTGGTTATTTCTTATTATACTTCGGAATGATGGCTATCTTATTCAATAAAAATACTCGTTTTGCTAGTTTGAAAGAAAAATTAGAAAAAGTAAAGACAAAGAAAGCAGGTTTATTAAGCGTGTTTTTGATTTTATTCTCTACGTTGACATTTGCTCAAGAGCACAATCACCAACCAAGTAAAGAAGAAATTCTAAAATTATTAAAGGAGCACGAAATTTCGAAAGAGCACGCGAGCGAATTTGGAAAAGTAGTAATTCAAGATAACGGGCGAATGAAGCCTATCAATACGTTTTCATCAGAATTACTTCGTAAAGTATCAAAAAGCGATACGTATGAAGGGATGAATTCGGATCAAGCGTTTTTATCGATGACACAATTTCCTCAATATTGGTATGGTTTGCCAATCATCTATTTAAAAAGAGGAAACGATAGTATTCGTAAATTAATTGGAGTTGAAAAAGAAGCTAAATATGCACCACTTATTTCATTTTTTGATGAAACTGGAAATTATAAATTAGCTAAGTTTTTAGAAACCGCTTATAAAGAACCAGTTCCAAATCAATTTCAAAAAGATTTTATTGAAGCAGATAAGAAAGTAAATCTTTTATATTCGGCTTTAAGTGGACAAATTTTAAAAGTGTTCCCAGTTCCAGGTGATAAATCGAATAAATGGGTTTCGTTTTTAGAAGTCAACCAACCAACAGGAACGGCTTTAGATTCCATCAAAAACGTAATGCCATTTTACTTAAATGCTTTAGAAAAAGCTTCGAAAAGTAATAATTACGAATTACCAAATAGCCTTTTAAAAGGATTAAACGAATACCAAAAGAAATACGGTTCTGCCGTTATGCTTTCTGAAAGCAAAATCAGTTCTGAAATTACATACAACAAATATGATATTTTCAAGAGATTGTACTATATGTATATGTTGGCTGGGGTTTTAATGTTAGCTTTCTGTATTGTTCAAATTTTCAAAGATTCAAAAGTAATCCGAACGATTATCAATGTTTTTCATGGATTAATCGGTTTGTTTTTCATATTGCATTTAGCAGGATTGATTGTTAGATGGTATATTTCAGGTCACGCACCTTGGAGTGACGCCTATGAAAGTATGATTTATGTAGCTTGGGCAACGATGTTCTTTGGATTAGCTTTCGGAAAAGATTCAAAACTTACGGTTGCATCTACAGCATTTGTAACTGCAATGATTTTGATGATTGCGCATTGGAATTGGATGGATCCGTCTATCGGAAACTTACAACCCGTTTTAAATTCGTATTGGTTAATGATTCACGTTGCAGTAATCGTAGCTAGTTACGGACCATTTACTTTAGCTATGGTTTTAGGTTTAGTTTCATTATTCTTAATGATTTTCACTAACGAAAAGAACAAAGAAAGAATGAAATTAAGCATAGACGAAATCACATACATCAACGAAATGGCGTTAACCGTAGGTTTGGTCATGTTAACCATAGGAAACTTCCTTGGTGGACAATGGGCAAATGAAAGTTGGGGACGTTATTGGGGTTGGGATCCAAAAGAAACTTGGGCGTTAATTAGTATCATGGTGTATGCTTTTGTAATTCACGCGCGTTTTGTTCCTGCTTTAAGAGGAAGATGGATTTATAACGTAATGAGTGTTTTAGCTTTTGCTTCGATTTTAATGACATATTTTGGAGTAAATTTCCACTTGAGCGGTTTACACAGTTACGCTTCTGGAGAAAAACAAAACGTAACCTATTACTTCATTATTTTAGCAATTGTTTTAGTAATAGCCGCAATAGCTTACTTTCCGTATAAGAAATATTATAAAAAATAAGAATTTGGTCGCTAATTAGCGGCCATTTTTTTTAAGAAATGTTTATCAAAAAATGCGTTTTAAAATCCTAAATTTGAAATAAAAAAAGAGATGAAGAAATTAGTAACCTTGTTTTCAGTAGTGGCTTTGTTTTATAGTTGTCAAAATCAGGCACAAAAAAGGCAAACATCTACGGCAACAGCAACTACAACACCTATGGCAAAAGAAACGATTTATCAGTTTAAAGTAGAAGATTTGAGTGGCGATACTTTTGATTTTTCAACCTTAAAAGGGAAGAAAATCTTAGTAGTTAACACCGCTTCGGAATGTGGTTTAACACCGCAATACGAACAATTACAAGCGATTTACGAAAAGTATAAAGACAAAAACTTCGTAATTGTAGGTTTTCCAGCGAATAATTTTGGTGCTCAAGAACCAGGAAGTAATTCGGAAATTGCAACTTTCTGCCAACAAAATTATGGCGTTTCGTTTCCAATGATGGCTAAAATTTCGGTTAAAGGTGGCGATATGCATTCAGTGTATCAATTTTTAACGCAAAAAGCCAAAAACGGATTAGAAGACAGCGAAGTTCAATGGAATTTCCAAAAATACTTAATTAATGAAAATGGTGAATTAGCAAAAGTAGTTTCTCCAAGAGTACTTCCTACTGATGCAGAAATAACCAATTGGATTGAAGGGAAATAGTTAGTAATCAGTGTTCAGTATATAGTGTTCAGTTTGTTCTGTTTATGGAACACTGAACACTTTTTTATAGAATTTTCTGAACAAAAACCGAATGTAACCATCGGTTAAATTTAAAACCTGATTCTTTTATAAACCCAACTTCTTCGAAACCAAATTTCTTGTGAAAATCGATGCTGTTGTTGTTTTCTGAATCAATAACGCCAATCATGGTGTGGAGATTTTGTTTTTTTGCTCTTTCGATTAATTCGGTCAATAATAATTTCCCGATGCCTTTTCCAATGGAATTCTTGTTCGCATAAACCGAATGTTCTACCGTGAATTTATACGCTTCTCGGAAACGAAATTCGCTGTAATAGCCGAAGCCTACAACTTCATTATTCATTTCGGCAACGATAACAGGAAACCCTTTCTGAAGTTTTTCTTCAAAAATAGCTTCTTGAGTGGCTAATGTTCGCACATTGTAATCGTATAAAGCGGTCGAATGCAAAATTGCATCGTTGATGATGTCTAAAATTGCAGGACAATCTGCTGTTTGGTAGTCTCTAATTTTTATCTCCATTTCGTAAAGAAATTATGTAGTAAAAGTACTAAAAACCTTTTCAACTTCGTAACTTTGTAGTTCAGTTATTTTTTTAAAATGATGTATCCAAAAATTCCTTTAGCGCAAAGCATTATCGAAATTTGCCAACAAAAAGGAGTCCAACATATCGTAATTTCACCAGGTTCGCGCAATGCTCCTTTGACTATTGGATTTACTAATAATCCGTTTTTCAAATGTTACAGTATTGCCGACGAACGTTGTGCTGCATTTTTTGCTTTAGGAATTGCCCAACAATTGCAAGAACCAGTTATTGTAGTTTGTACTTCGGGTTCTGCTTTACTGAATTATTACCCTGCGATTGCGGAGGCTTTTTATAGCCAAATTCCATTGGTTGTTATTTCAGCGGATAGACCACAAAGTAAGATTGATATTGGCGACGGACAAACCATTCGTCAGGAAAATGTATTTGCGAATCACAGTTTGTACAATGCTAATTTGAAAGAAAATGTATCGACTGAAAACGATAATAACATTCAAATGGCGTTGCATGTTGCGGTTACCCAAAAAGGGCCAATTCACATTAATGCGCCTTTTGAAGAACCTTTGTATGAAACGGTTTCCGAATTGCAAGTACAACCTGAAATTGTTGATTTTACTACAGAAGAAAAGCATTTTTCATTAGGGAATTCAACTGTTGAAACTTGGAACAAAGCGACTAAGAAATTGATTTTAGTAGGAGAGTTGTTCCCAAATTCGGTAGAACAAAGATATTTGGATGTTTTAGCGAATGACCCAAGTGTTGTGGTTTTAACCGAAAAAACTTCCAATTTACATCATCAAACCTTCATCGACCAAATTGATACTTTGATTACGCCTTTTACGGATGAAGATTTCAAAGCGTTTCAACCTGAAATTTTATTGACTTTAGGTGGAATGGTGGTTTCTAAACGTATCAAAGCGTTTTTGCGAAAATACAAACCAAAACATCATTGGCATGTAGACGATTTACGTGCGTATGATACTTTTGGAGCGCTTACTAATCATTTTGAAACAAAAATCAATACGTTTTTGAGTCAGTTATTGACAAAAAAAACGATTGAAAGTTCCTATAAATCAAGTATTGCAACTATTTGGAAAGATAGAGTAGCGAAACACCAAGAATACACTGCAAGAATACCATTTTCAGACTTTAAAGTGTTTGATTTTATTTGCCAGAACGTCCAAAAAGATAGTCAGTTGCAAGTAAGCAATAGTTCGGCGATACGTTATTTGCAGTTGTTTGATTTAGATAAAAGCATTCAAGTTTTTTGTAATAGAGGAACAAGTGGAATTGATGGAAGTACTTCTACGGCAATTGGAGCAGCTTTAGCATCTAATTTACCAACGATTTTGATTACGGGCGATATTAGTTTTTTATACGATAGTAACGCTTTGTGGAACAATTACATTCCAAAAAACTTCAAAATCATTTTGTTGAATAACAGCGGTGGAGGGATTTTTAGAATTCTACCAGGTCATCAAGAAACCGAAACGTTTAACACGTATTTTGAAACTTCGCACCAATTAAACGCTTCTCATTTAGCCAAAATGTACAATTTTGATTATTTTGAAGCAAATGATGAAGTTTCATTAAATCAACAATATGCTGCATTCCTAAACCAAAACGAAAAACCAAGTATTCTAGAAATCTTTACACCCGAAAAAGAAAATAATGGGATTTTGCTAGATTTTTTTAGAAGGTTGAAATAGTTTAAAATAGAAACAGGAAGCTTATTAGTAGGAGTATACTCAATATAAAAGCCGTTCAAATTTAAATATTTGAACGGCTTTTATATTAAAGGCTTAAAGGACGCTATTTTTTATTATGATTTTTTTTACCATTACCATGACCTTTTGCTTTGCTTTTATGTTTTTTGTTATGGTTACCATTGTTTCCTGGATGGTAATATTTTGTTTTGTGTTTTGTATGATGTACATATGGAGCGTTTCCGCGATAATCAGTTATATAAACAACTTTTCCTCGTTTTAAATTGTAATTTCTATAGCGTGATGGTAATGAATTTGAGCGAATCCAACCATTATTTGATCTATAAATATATTTTCTTTGAGGAACATCATAGTAGGTATCAATTTCGGGTAAATAGTAATATTGGGTTTCAACTCTATCTGCAGGAGCCCAAACGGGTGGTGTTCCAAGGTTTACATTTACAGATACTTGCGCATTTGTAGTAGTAGTTGAAAAGAAGGCTACACTAATTAATATTAGTAGTAATTTTTTCATAATGTATGATTTTAATTTTGTTAAATTTACGTTGAAATAACTCTTTTTGCGTTACACAATTTCGTTGTTTTCTTATATAATTTAGGGATTATCTAAAGGTGATTTTTTGATTTCAATATTCAATTCATTTTTAGCAGTTGAATCATTCTTTAAATTATCAAAATCATATTTTGGGAGATTTAATTTTTTCCATTGGTGTGTTTTTGGTAAATCATCACCTAGTAAATAACCCCAAGGTTCTAGGTAATCGATTCTGTCAAAAATAACTTTAAGTATGGCAATTATGGGTATGGCTAAAAACATCCCTGAAATTCCAGCTAATGCACCACCAATTAAAATCCCTACAATTGTTGAAATGGCATTAATTTTAACTTTCGAACTTACAACTAAAGGCACCAGAAGATTATTGTCGATAAATTGAACAATTACATTCACCACAATAATTCCAACAACAATTGACAAATCCGCCGAACCAGTTAGTGAAGCGATTATGGCTAAAAATCCCGCAAATAAGATTCCGATATAAGGGATAAGATTTAAAATTCCGGTTATTAATCCCAGAACAATTGCGTATTCAACGCCAATAATATACAAACCTAACGTAGTTAAAGCGGAAACAAATAGTAATTCTAAAATCAATCCGATAATATAACTTTTAACAGTTGATTTTACTTGAATTATAACATCGTTTAATATCGTATGATGTTTTCTTAAGACTAATTTCTTTAAAAATAATTTAAAGTGATTGCCATAAATTAGGATAAGGAAAGTATAAATGGGAACCAGTATTGTATTTAAAATGGTATTTGAAAACGACGTTATAGTAACGCCAATCATCTCTTTTCCGTTTTCAATGGAATCATTCGTAGCTTCATTTATGAAAACTTTTTGTTCTCTAGAACTAATATTGAAATTCACTCTAATAAATTGTTGAATATTAGCGAAATGAATATTCAAATTGTTTTGAATTTTATCAATATCATTAACAATATCACCAACTTGAAGTGATATAAAAATAAAAACTCCAATAAAAACGGCTACAAAAAACGCAACTGTTACTGCAGCTCCAATAACTACTGGAATTCTAATTTTGTCTTTTAAGAAATAAACAACAGGTTGTAAGAGTATGGCAAAAAGTATTGATAACAGTAACGGAATAATAATATCCTGTCCTATATGAAATATAAATGCCGAAGCAATTAAAGCTAATAAACTAAAACTTAATTTTACAGTAAACGGTAATGTGAACAATTGTGGCATGACATTTTTAGATTTTATTTGCTAGCTCTAGAATTTTTAATAAAAATCTATTTTAACTAGCAAATTTATTAATGCCTTTACCCTTTATCGTTACATTTAAAATTTAAAATGTTTCATAATTTATAGCTTTAATCTCAGATGTTTGTGTTTTTGAAGACAACTTTCAAAGAATTAAACTTTTTTCAGTGTATCTTGTAATTAAACTACCAGTCGCTTTTTGCTGCGCTAGATTTAGCCATTTCCTTTTTAATGTCGCTTTTGATGGTTTCAATTGTAGAATTAATTCCGGCATAATAGGCTTTTAGAGTTTCCATTAATTTTGGATTTTCCACCGCTTTTTCGGAAGCCAATTTATCAAACATTTTCTCTACAGTTGTTTCAGCACTCGACTTGATAAAGATATTTTTTATTTCGTATTTGTATTTGCCATCTTTTGACATAATAGAAATAGTATAAAATAATTTTACTTTTGTCTCGCTTCCGTTTGCCTTAATCGTCATGAAAGAATACTGGGTGTCAGTAACCGACAAGGCTTCCTTATCCTGCTTAATCTTATCTTGTGTTTCTTTATAGATGTTTACAAAGAACATTTTGGAGTTGTTAAACAAGTCATCTTTGGTTTTTCCTTCTGCAGATACAACTTCCGAGAAGATAATCTGCCCGTTTTCATTCAATGGGAAATCGAATTTTTCTTGGGCATTCATGGTAAACGTAGTCAATGCTAATAATAAAAGGATTTTTTTCATGTTTATGGAGCTTGGTTTAAAATGGTTAAGTTGTATACAATGATAATATATTTTTTTTAAAATAAAAAAACCTTTGAAATAAAATATGCTTTTCAATTTAGCTGATTGTTAATTAATGCGAGTAATTTTGAATTGTTACAATGTGGTAGACTTTGTAACCATTTTTTTTCTATTAAAGATAAAATTTCTTGCGTAAAATAGACGTGGATTTACTACAAAATTCGCAATCTTGCCAAACGCATATTAGCATAAGACCTTTTATTCATTTAGTGAAATTTCAATTTCAGAAAGTTTTTTACTCTTTCTTGTTATAATTATAACTTTCACGATTTCATTCATAAATGCTTCTTGAGTTACACTTTTTGATTTCAAATAATTAGTAAACAATTTCAATTCCTCAACCCATTTAACTGGATGATTTCCATTTAATAATTTGTCGAAATATTTATTCATTTCATATAGATTGCCAGTTAATCCACAAATTATGCCTTTGCTATAATTACCCCAAAATTCCTCACTCGTAAACTTATGATTAAGAATATGTTCTTTAGCTGAATAAATAGATTTAAATTTTGTTCTATTCTCTATTACTATTTTTAAGCATAAATCGCAAAATTCTTCAATATTTTTTTTAAAACTTTCAATGTTATCTTCGTCAAAATTTACAAAGTCTACGTCTTGTCGGCTCCCAATGTCAAATGAAAAATAATCGTGCTCATACCAATGAAAATTTACTCCTACATTTAATGTTGTTCCTTTCTCACCTTTATATGGCTGAAATTCTATTATTGTTGTATACCAGCCTCTATCATCAAGCCAAATTCTAGATTGTCCTTTTTGAGTTATTCCAAAAGGTTTAAATTTTTCTTTTGCAATTCTGTTAATAATTTTCGAATGTTCCGCTTGTTTCATTTTTACCGATTTTTTCTAAAATTTATGCCAACTTGTTTATAGATGCTAGAACGTTACGTTTCTCAAATATAAAAAATTATTTACAAATTCTATAAACAAAAAAATCCCCAATTACTTGAGGATTTCTATATGATTAAAAGAAGATTACTTTCTTTTGATAACTCTTTCTACCGCTTCAACAATCGCTTGATTGTTTAATTTGTATTTTTCCATTAATTGGTCTGGTGTTCCACTTTCTCCAAAGCTGTCGTTTACTGCAACAAATTCTTGTGGTACCAAATGGTTTTGTACTAACGTTCTTGAGACACTTTCTCCTAAACCACCAATGATGTTATGCTCTTCAGCTGTAACTACACAACCTGTTTTCTTCACCGATTTTAAAATCGCTTCTTCGTCTAACGGTTTTATCGTGTGAATGTTAATTACTTCAGCAGAAATTCCTTTTGCTTCTAAAGCTTCTGCTGCAATTAAAGCTTCCCAAACTAAATGTCCGGTTGCAATTATCGTAACATCAGTTCCTTCATTTAGCATTATAGCTTTTCCAATTACGAAAGGTTCGTCAGCTGGCATAAAGTTAGGCACAACAGGACGACCAAAACGTAAATAAGCAGGACCATGATGATCAGCTAAAGCTAAAGTTGCTGCTTTGGTTTGGTTGTAATCGCAAGTGTTGATTACAGTCATTCCAGGTAGCATTTTCATCAAACCGATGTCTTCTAAGATTTGGTGTGTTGCTCCATCTTCTCCAAGAGTTAATCCCGCGTGAGAAGCACAAATCTTTACATTCTTATCTGAATAAGCTACTGATTGACGAATTTGGTCATACACTCTTCCTGTAGAAAAGTTAGCGAAAGTTCCCGTGAAAGGAATTTTCCCACCAATCGTTAATCCAGCTGCAATTCCAATCATATTTGCTTCAGCAATTCCAATTTGGAAGAAACGCTCTGGGTGGTTTTTCTTGAAATCATCAAATTTTAATGATCCAATTAAATCCGCACAAAGTGCCACTACGTTTTCGTTTTTTTGACCTAATTCAGTCATTCCAGCTCCAAATCCCGAACGGGTATCTTTACTGCCTGTGTTGGTATATTTTTTCATAATTCTAGTAGTG
>DNNO01000027.1:0-29009 GCA_003497625.1 Flavobacterium sp.
CTTGGAGCTGCTGACAAACTTGACGCATAACTTACACCACCATCATGTCCAAAGATAGCCTGATTAGCATTTCCTGGTCTAAAAACCATAGCATGCTGATCAGCATGAACAACAGAAACACCAGTTCCGTATCCTGAACTCCACTTTGAAATAGTCTGCCAAGAAGTACCACTGTTTGCTGAGCGATGAATATCAATTCCTCCAATATAAACTATTGCATCATTTGTTGGATCTACACTAATAGTCAAATCATAAAAAGCTTGTCCTCTACAAAAATCCGTTGAAGATGTTCCATGTATTGCTGCAGGCTCCGACAATGTAGTTACATTCGAAAAAGCATTTGTTGTTAAATAAATGTTAGCCTCGCCATTTGTAGAATCTTCCGATAAAACATATATTTTATTTGCATTAGTTGAAGAAACTGCTATTTGAGTTCTTTTACCATTAGGCACAGTATGTCTTGCTGTAAAAGTTGTTCCATTTGTTGATGAAAGTATTCTTCCACCACCATCACCATAAACCAAACTATTGGTTGTTGCCAACCAAATTGTATTATCTGGACCGATTTCGATGTCATTTGGGCAGGTTTTATTTCTATCAACCGTTAGTGGTAATGTCAACAAATTCCAATTAGCACCACCATCTACAGATTTATACAATCCAAAAGCTGGACCTCCCAAATATGTTGCTTGATTAGCAGAGCTGTAGAAAGTATCTCCTACTGCAACATAAATTTCTGAAACACCACCATTATTTCTAACTTTAATATCATTAATATGTTGCTGTCCTGGAACCAAATTACCAGTAAAAGCTCCCGCTACAACTGGATTTAAAGTTCCAGAAACTGTTCCTGCTAAAACCGCAGCTTCTAATAAATTTCCATCCTCTTGAGAAATCATAATTGAAGGTATGGTAATTGTTGGATCGTCACCCCCCATAGCCACAGGTGTTCCTGCAACATTATTCATCATAATCACGCCTACTGCTCCTGCATTTTGAGCCGCTTTTACTTTTATAACAAAAGCACAGTCCCCTCTTCTTATTAATGCAATCTTACCATTCAAAGCTGCTGCATTTGTAATTGTTTGACATCCATCAGAAGTTGGAGCTAAATTATCGCTAACCAAAACCACATTTGCAGTTATAGCTGCAACTGGAGTTATACCAAAAGCAGTAGTAGGATAACAAGCATAATTTCCAGCAATACCCGCAGGACTATTTATAGTCAAATCAGCAGCAGATTGAAAAGTTGTTGAACCCGAAATCCCTCCAAAAACTTTTGTCCAAGTTGTTCCTCCATTAGTGGATTTCCAAACCCCATCCCCATTGACATCACCACCAACATATGACTCACCAGTCCCTAAATAAAAAACGTTAGTGTTATTTGGATCGTAAGTAATAGCTGAAACTGATAAATTTTCTGGAACATTTACTCTTGTCCAAGCAGTGTTTGTTGTAATGTCATTATTTACCCATAAACCACCACTTACCCCACCAGCAAAAACTCTCTTGAAAGTAGCATCATTGGGGTCAAACATAATTGCTCTGACTCTTCCTCCAACATTATTAGGTCCTCTTTCAACCCAATTATTATCAGAAGCATCTCCTGGAGTTCTTCCATTAGCAAGAGCTTCTTGTCTTTCTCTCTGTAATTGTTCTCTTACTTGAATTAATTTCTGTGGCGTTGGCTTACCAGTTACCGGGTCCATTGTTAATTCCCACTCCATTTCGTAGTACTTCTTAGGAGGAATCCCCATTGCTTTTCTCTCTTTTTTTGAAAGTTGAAGTGTGTTTTTAAAAGGAGAATTAGCTAAATTTTTAGCATGTTTTTTTCGAATTGATTTAGCTTGCTTTTTTGTCAATGGTTTATTGACAGCTACAACATTTGTAGACTTATTCGCTTTTTCTTTATCCTTGTCAAGATTTGACTGTCCAAAACTAAAAGAAAAAATGAATAAAATACTAAGTAAAAATAGTAATTGTTTTTTCATGGTTTTATTGGGGTTAATTTTATTATAATTGCAACAAAATTAGCATTTTACGCGAAATTCAAAAATTTTTTACGAATTATTTTTTCAAATTCATTTATTTGCCTGAATAGTTTTATATAATTCTAAAGCTTTACCATCTGTCAATAGTGAAACAAAGTGGCAAATGTGTAACAGCCTGTCGTACAGATTTTCTTTTTGAAACTGAAAACGCTCTGGAAGTAATTTTAGTAACAATTCATCATAATTAGAAGCCGTTCCGTTTTCTTTTTTATTATAAGCGGTACAAAAACTATCCAACAAGTTATTGATGATTTTATAACCCATTACTTCTTTCTGAATTACTTCCTTACTTTGATATACGTTTTTTATACTGATTTGGATGATATCGTTCATTTGGGCTTTGTATTGGCTTTTATCCATCAAAGCAAATGGGAAATCTCCAGCCAAAATAGTTTTTTCATTTTCCATAAAAACCGCTACCGCATCATTAATTAAACTTCCAATAGCTAAAGCTCGTAAATAACTAATTCTGTCTTCTTTAGTAAGTAATTCGTTGTATTTTTTGGTGTCTATGCCGTTTTTAACCAATTTGATTAGATATTCTAATGCATATTCTTCCGAAATCCAACCTAAGTTAATTCCGTCTTCAAAATCGATGATGGTGTAACAAATATCATCAGCTGCTTCCACTAAATAAGCTAAAGGATGACGTTCAAAACCAATATCATTTCCTGATTTATTTGAAATCAAACCTAAATCGTTTGCAACCTCAGCAAAGAATTCTTTGTCTTGCTGAAAGAAACCATATTTTTTATCGCAAATTTTTTGTGTTGGTTTTTTAGGCAAACTTTCTTTTGGATACTTCATAAAAGCACCTAAAGTGGCATACGAAATACGCAAACCGCCTTCAATTCCTTCACGAGATGCCGCTAAAACTGAAAATCCATTGGCATTCCCTTCAAAATCGATTAAATCTTGCCATTGTTTTTCGGTCAGTTGGTCTTTGTATTTCAATCCGTTTCCGGTTTTGAAATATTCGCCAATTGCTTTTTCTCCTGAATGTCCGAATGGTGGATTTCCAATATCATGTGATAACGCTGCAGCAGCCACAATCGCACCAAAATCATTCGGTTGATAACCATGAACTTCTTGTAAATGTGGATATTTTGCAATGATTTGCTTTCCAACTAAACGCCCCAAAGAACGACCAACCACCGAAACTTCCAAACTATGCGTTAGTCGGTTGTGTACGAAATCGGTTTTTGAAAGCGGAATGACTTGTGTTTTGTCTTGCAAACTTCTAAAAGCGGCAGAAAAAATAATTCGGTCATAATCTACTTCAAAGCCTAAACGGGTGTCGTCTTGCTCTTTTCGTAAACGTTTACTGGTGTCGCCTTGTCTTTTTAAGGACAATAATTGTTCCCACTGCATCATGTGATTCTAGATTGAAGATTTTAGAAACTATTCTTTTTCGTTAGCCAAAAAGAAATTTCTTGATTTTTTTGGATACTGATTGTAACTTTTATCACTCGGATTTACGATTACCGATTTGATGTTGATCTCGTCTCCTAACTTGAAACTTTTTTCAGTGTATTGGTAATCCAATAAATATTCGCCACAGAAATAGTTTCCGTCTGCGTCTTTTTCTATGATTCCGGTGTAAACGCCTTTTTTATCTTTTGACATAATCTGTTTATTTTTTTCAAATGTACGAATTGGATTGTAATTATTTAAAAGAAAAACAGCCATCGTAGTGATGGCTGTTTTAAATCTTAGAAGAAACTATTTATTCTTCTTGATAGGAATTCTAAAACAAGATCCGTCTGTTTTACAAATTCTTCTACCATCTCTTGTAGTGATACATTTTCTAAAAATGTAATCGCTATCATTATCCAAATTTGGCTTCATGATTGAAAATTTAAAATTTAACAATATAGAAGTCCTTTTTTTACCTTTTTTTTTTACATTTGTATTTCTAAAGCACAAATATTTTAGGCTATTGATTAGAACTTCAATTCTATTATCAATAATTAAAATTTTAATCAAAGACTTCTTATTAAGAAGTCTTTTTTTATTTATATACTTACAAAAGGCTTCATTTAAGAAGCCTTTTTGATTTTATTTTTATTCTCTAATTAAGAACCACACATTTCGCAATCTTCTGGTCCGGCATTTTTTGCCATTTCAATCATTGCTCTGTATTCTTCTGCTGTCATTTCAACAGGCTCACTTACTACAGCAATGCTTTCTACTTTTTGAGCTGGTTCTTGTACTTCAATAGGCGCAGCTACTTTATCGTTATTCAAAGTAAACTTAATGGCATCTACCGCTGCTTTTGTTCTTAAATAGTACATTCCCGTTTTTAAACCTGATTTCCAAGCGTAGAAATGCATCGAAGTTAATTTAGCATAATTCGCATCTTGCATGAACAAGTTTAACGATTGCGATTGGTCAATGAAATAACCTCTTTGACGGCTCATATCGATAATATCTTTCATCGACATTTCCCAAACCGTTTTGTATAATTCTTTTAAGTCAGCCGGAATTTGCGCTATGTTTTGCACAGAACCATTGTGACGCATGATTTCTTGTTTCAACGTTTCGTTCCACAAACCTCTTTCTACTAAATCATGTAATAAGTGTTTGTTTACTACAATGAATTCTCCAGAAAGCACTCTTCTTGTATAAATATTAGAAGTATAAGGTTCGAAAGCTTCATTGTTTCCTAAAATTTGAGAAGTTGAAGCAGTTGGCATTGGTGCTACTAACAATGAGTTTCTTACTCCGTTTGCCATTACTTCTTTTCTTAAACTTGCCCAATCCCAACGACCAGAAAGTTCTTCGTCTTTAATATTCCAAAGGTTGTGTTGGAATTCTCCTTTAGAAATTGGCGATCCTTCAAATGTTGAATATGGTCCTTCTTCTTTAGCCATTTCCATAGAAGCGGTTACAGCTGCAAAGTATAAAGTCTCGAAAATTTCTTGATTTAATTTTTTCGCTTCATCACTTGTAAAAGGCATTCTCAACATTATAAAAGCATCCGCTAAACCTTGTACTCCCAATCCAACTGGACGGTGACGCATGTTTGAGTTTTCTGCTTCTAAAACTGGATAATAATTTCTATCAATTACTTTATTTAAGTTTCTAGTAACACGTTTTGTTACGTTATATAACAATTCGTGATTGAATGCTCCGTTTTCAACAAACATTGGTAACGAAATAGACGCCAAGTTACAAACTGCAATTTCATCTGCAGAAGTGTATTCCATGATTTCAGTACATAAATTAGACGAACGAATGGTTCCCAAATTCTTTTGGTTTGATTTTCTGTTCGCTGCATCTTTGTACAACATATATGGTGTTCCTGTTTCAATTTGAGATTCAAGAATTTTTTCCCAAAGTTCACGTGCTTTGATGGTTTTTCTACCTTTTCCTTGTGCTTCGTATGAAAGATATAAAGCTTCAAACTCTTCTCCATAAACATTGTCTAATCCTGGACATTCGTTTGGACACATTAACGTCCAAGTCGTATCTTCTTCTACACGTTTCATGAATAAATCGGAAGTCCACATGGCAAAGAATAAATCTCTTGCACGCATTTCTTCTTTACCCGTATTCTTTTTCAAATCTAAAAATTCGAAAATATCAGCATGCCAAGTTTCTAAATAGATAGCGAAACTTCCTTTACGTTTTCCTCCACCTTGATCTACGTAACGAGCGGTATCATTGAAAACACGTAACATTGGAACAATTCCGTTTGAAGTTCCGTTAGTTCCACGAATGTATGAACCTGTTGCTCTTACATTGTGAATAGCTAAACCGATTCCTCCCGCTGATTGCGAGATTTTTGCTGTTTGTTTTAAGGTATCGTAAATTCCGTCAATACTATCATCTTTCATTGTTAATAAGAAACAAGATGACATTTGAGGTTTTGGAGTTCCTGCGTTGAATAATGTTGGTGTAGCATGTGTAAAGAACTTTTTAGACATTAATTCGTAAGTTTCAATTACTGCTTCTAAATCATTCAAGTGGATTCCAACCGAAACACGCATTAACATGTGTTGCGGACGCTCTACGATTTTCCCGTTGATTCTTAATAAATACGAACGCTCTAAGGTTTTAAAACCAAAGTAATCGTAATTAAAATCGCGAGTATATATAATATGAGAATCTAAAAATTCTGCATTGGCTTGAATTACTTCGTGCACCTCATCTGAAAGCAAAGGCGCTTCCTGATTAGTTCTTGGATTCACATAATGATACATTTCACTCATCGTTTCCGAGAATGACTTGTTGGTATTTTTATGTAAGTTTGAAATAGCGATTCTTGCTGCTAATTGCGCATAATCTGGGTGAGCAATTGTCATAGAAGCTGCTGTTTCAGCTGCTAAATTATCTAATTCTGATGTAGTTACTCCGTCATACAATCCTTCAATAACACGCATGGCTACTTTAACAGCGTCTACTCTGTCATTTAAACCATAACATAGTTTTTTAATTCTATCTGTGATTTTGTCGAACATTACTGGCTCCTTATGGCCATCTCTTTTAACTACATACATACTTTTTTAGTTTTTTGAAATCAGACAATCCCTTCCCTGCTTTCTGGTTATTTGTAATCTTTTTTTTGAATTGAGTTTTACTTCCTAATTCTAACGGAAATATATTTGCTTTTAGTACACTGATTAAAAATCAGCGTCAAAACTAATTTTACTTGATTCCGAATCGGAGTTCATTACTCCAGCTTTTTGATATTCAGCCACACGTTTTTCGAAGAAATTCGTTTTTCCTTGTAACGAAATCATGTCCATAAAATCAAATGGATTTGAAGAGTTATACACTCTATCACATCCTAATTCCACTAATAATCTATCGGTTACGAATTCTAAATATTGTGTCATTAAAGTAGCGTTCATTCCAATCAAACTAACTGGAAGCGACTCGGTAATGAATTTTCTTTCAATACGTAAAGCGTCTACGATAATCTCTGTGATTCTTGCTTTTGGCACTTTGTTTACGATGTGATTCGTATGTAAATGAACCGCAAAATCACAATGCATTCCTTCGTCACGAGAAATTAATTCGTTTGAGAAGGTTAATCCTGGCATTAATCCGCGTTTTTTTAACCAATAGATAGAACAAAACGAACCTGAGAAGAAAATTCCTTCAACCGCTGCGAAGGCAATTAATCTTTCTGCGAATGAATCCGATTCAATCCATTTTAAAGCCCACTCCGCTTTTTCTTTAATCGCTGGAAACACTTCAATGGCATGAAACAATTGGTTTTTTTCCGCTTCGTCTTTTACATACGTATCAATCAACAACGAATAGGTTTCGCTGTGAATGTTCTCCATCATAATTTGGAAACCATAGAAGAATTTTGCTTCTGGATATTGCACTTCGTTAACAAAGTTTTCCGCTAAGTTTTCGTTTACAATTCCGTCAGACGCTGCAAAGAACGCTAAGATATGTTTGATGAAATATTTCTCATCATCGTTTAATTTATTGTTCCAATCATTTAAATCGGTATGTAAATCTATTTCTTCTGCTGTCCAAATACAGGCTTCTTGTTTTTTGTACCATTCCCATATATCTTGATGTTTGATAGGAAAGATTACAAATCGATCTTTATTTTCTTGCAAAATAGGTTCCACTATAGACATAGCTATTTGATTTTAAAAATGTTAATGATTGGTTAAATTGACTTATTTGGGGATTACAAAGTTTGTCATTTGAAACGAGAAATGAAAGTCAAACTTATTCACAATTGGAGTAAGTTTTTAACAAAGTTGAAAATTGTCAGTAAATTAATATAGGTTTTTAAAATACTGTAAATCAATAAGTTAAAAACAAATAAAACAACTGTTAAAACCTTGTAAGCGATTGATAAATCAACCTCTCACAACGATTTTTGAACTCTAAAAAATAGATTATTTTTTCAACTCTTTTGCCACTTTGTCTAATTCGTCAAACCATTGTTGTCCGAATTTTCTAACTAGTGCTTCTTTCACAAATTGATATACTGGAACTCCTAATTCTTGTCCTAACGAACACGCGTCATCGCAAATATGCCATTTGTGGTAATTTACCGCTGCGAAATCCGAATATTCTTTAATTCGAATAGGATATAAATGACAAGAAACCGGTTTTTTCCAATCTACAATACCTTGATTGTAGGCTTGTTCGATTCCACAAAGTGCCGTTTTTCCGTCAAAAATTACGTAAGCGCAGTCTTTTCCGTCGATAAGTGGTGTTTCTAATTCAACAAAATCGGAAACTACGTGCGTTCCTTGTTCTTCAATGGCTTTTATTCCTTCTGGACGAAGAAAGGGTTTTACTTTTGGAAAAATTTCAGCTAAAATTTTGGTTTCTTCCTCATCTAAAGGAGCACCTGCATCGCCATCCACACAACAAGCACCTTGACAAGCTGACAAATTGCAAACGAATTCTTTTTCTAAGATTTCTTCGGAAACGATGGTTTTATTTAACTGAAACATATTGGGTTTATTTTAAAGTGCAAAGATACGATTTTGAATTCAGAATTTGGAAATTAGAATTTAGAAGTTGGTTTTAGAATTTATACTATTATAATGTATCGTTAAATTAGAAACGTTCTTTATTCAATATCCTTATATTTGCACAAATATTCAGCGTTTTATGGAATTAACTATTAACTGGAAAGACATTTTTACTATCAGCATGATTTTATTTGCTGTGATTGATATTGTGGGAAGTATTCCAATTATTGTAGATTTACGTAGTAAAATGGGCCATATTCAATCGGAAAAAGCGACTATTGTGGCTGCGGTAATTATGATTGCATTTTTATTTGTAGGAGAAGAAATTCTGAAATTAATTGGTATTGATGCGAATTCATTTGCTGTTGCCGGTTCGTTTGTCTTGTTTTTCCTTGCCTTAGAAATGATTTTAGGCATTCGATTATACAAAGAAGACAATCCGAGTACAGCTTCTATTGTTCCCATTGCGTTTCCATTAATTGCTGGAGCTGGAACGATGACAACTATTTTGTCGCTTCGTGCTGCTTATGACAAAATAAACATTATTATTGCAATTGTTATCAACGTAGTTGTGGTCTATGGCGTGTTGAAATCATCGGGAAAAATTGAACGTTTATTAGGTGTTAACGGATTAGGTGTTATTCGTAAAATATTTGGTGTTATTTTATTGGCAATTGCTGTAAAATTATTCGCCGCAAATGTTAAAGGGTTGTTTATTTAGAAATTTATTGAAATGAAAATATTTACTTACGTGGCGGTTGCCATTGCTTTAGCTTTAATTGTTTTTAATCTTTTTCAAATTGATTACAGTAATCCGTTTGAAGGAAATAGCACGATTGCTATTATTGGAGTTGTTGCTGGAATTTGTGCCATCTTATTATTGGTATTATTGCGTTTTTCAAAAATGATTGAAGAAAAAACCAAACAATAAATGGTCGACGTTTTAATCATTGGCGCTGGAGTTTCAGGCGTTTCATGTGCTTTGATTTTGGGTTCAGCCCAAAACAAACCGTTTGCAATGGATAAAAAAATTGCGATTGTAGCACACCAAAAAGCATCTTCGTTGCAAAATGCCATTTTTAATAACGCTTACGGAATTCCCGCAGGAAAATTAGGAAGTGAATTATTGGAAGAAAGTTTGGAACATTTAACGAACTCTTATCCACATGTTCAACAAATTCATGGCGAAAAAGTGCTTGCCATTTCAGGTGAAGCTGGAAATTTCACTGTTACTACCAACAAATCTTCACTTCAAGCTAAAATTGTAGTGATTGCAATTGGCGCTGGAAATCCTTTTACGATTGAAGGTTTGGAATCCTTTGTAATGCCACATCAAAAAGCCGCTCCAGAAAAAAATAGAATTCAGTTAAAAAATACCGACCACTTGGTTACTGAAGGTATTTACGCAGCAGGTGTTTTAGCTGGACATAGAAGTCAATTAAGCATTGCTGCAGGAAGTGGTGCTTCAGTAGCAACGGATATTTTAACGTTGTGGAATAATGGAAATCCGGCGCAGGTTCATGATGCTTTAGGAAAATAGATTTTTTTACTTACTCAACACCTTATTCACCATATCGTCTTTTTTCAAAATCAATTGGTAATACGCTTTTTCATTAAAAAGTTGACGCACAAACTCGGCATGAAGATAGAATAGTACTTTCTCTTTTTGATTGTCTAAGTTAAAAAGCAAGCCGCCTTTTGCCATGTATGTTTTGAAGTTATTGAAGTAATTTCCGGTTCTGATTTCTTTATCCAAACCTTCGGTGGTAATTTTTTCAAACTTCTTTCTATTTTGATCCAATTGTTCAAAGACAAAATAATTTACTAATCCCGATTGCATTAACATCGTTAAACCTTCAGCTCCGTGCGAATCTTCTAACGGCACAAAAATATCAGGCATAATACCTCCTCCACCATAAACTAAGCGACCTTTTTTGGTTTTGAATTTTAAACTATCCGCGATTTTAGTTTTGTCTTTCTCATATAATTCGCCACTTTCGAAGCGTTTTTCAAACTCGTTAAAATAGTTTTCGCCTTTGTCATCATACGGTTTTTGAATCGAACGACCCGATGGCGTGTAATATCTTGCCACAGTTAATCGCACAGCCGAACCATCGCCTAATGGCATTTCGCGTTGTACTAATCCTTTTCCGAAAGAACGCCTTCCGTACACCAAACCTCTATCGTTATCTTGAATAGCTCCTGCTAAAATTTCACTGGCCGAAGCACTGTTCTCATTGATTAAAACACTGACTTTTCCGGTTTCGAAAATCCCTTTTTCAGTAGCTAAAGTACTTTCGATTTTATCTTTTTTATTTTTTGTCTTAACGATAAGTTCTTTGTTTTTTAAGAATTCATCCGCAATTTTTACTGCCGAATCCAAATAACCACCACCGTTATCTCGTAAATCGATAATAATATGATTAGCACCTTCTTTTTTCAAATGGGTTAAACCCGATAAAAATTCGTCGTAGGTTTTTTCAGCAAAGCGATTAATTTTGATATAACCGGTTGTTTTATCTACCATTTGCGATACATCAACACTTTTAATTGGGATAATGTCGCGAGTAACATTAACCGCAAATTTTTTCTTTTCGGATTTTCGATAAACCGTCAATTTTACATTAGAACCTTGTTCGCCTTTTAAGATGGAAAACAATGTATCGGTTTCTAATTTTTTGTTGTACAACTGTAATTTATTCGCGAAAAGAATTCTGTCGCCTGCTTTTAATCCTGCTTTTTCAGACGGACCATTTGGAATTGGTTTTATGATGGCTACGGAATCGTTATACATGTAGAAATTTACACCAATTCCGACGAAATCACCACGCATGCTTTGTTCTACAGCTTCCAATTCGTTTTTTGGAATGTAAACCGAATGTGGATCTAGTTTTTCTAAAATGCCATTTACTGTTAAATCGACAATAGAATCGGTATTTAAACTGTCTACATATTCTTTTTCGATGAAATCGATAAGTTTATTGAGTTTGTTTTTATTGGCATTCTTGCTTAAAAAAGCATTTTCGGTAGAAGGATTGAGTTTACTTCCCAATAACAAACCCGCCGCAACTGCTACTGCGATTACTATTGGAAAATATACTTTATTCATTTTCATTTTAACTCAAATCTTCAATTAATTCAACCTCAACACCTGCTTTTCTTAAGAAATCAACTCCAGAAGTATCTTTATATTCTTGATAATACACCACTCTTTTGATTCCCGATTGATGAATTAATTTACTACAATCTTTGCAAGGTGAAAGTGTAATGTATAATGTTGCATCTTCACAAGATTGCGTTGAACGCGCTACCTTTAAAATCGCATTTGCTTCCGCGTGAAGTACATACCATTTGGTTAGATTATCTTCGTCTTCACAACAATTTTCAAATCCCGATGGTGTTCCGTTGTAACCATCTGAAATAATCATTTTATTTTTAACGATAATTGCTCCTACTTTTTTTCGTTGGCAATAAGACAAATTACCCCATTCTTTGGCAATTCGCAAATAAGCTTTATCGTATTTTTCCTTTTTTTCTTTCTTCATTATCGGTTCCAAATTTCGCTTTCAATAATCATTGGCAAAACTACGCCAATTATAAATGCTGACATAACTAAAGCCCAATCTCTTTTTGAAAAACGGAAAAAAGTTTGCACAACGTACGAAATAATTAATACTACCAACACTACTATTATTTGTGCGGCTTCAATTCCTAATGCAAATTCTAAAAGTGGTAACAATTTATCGGAAGCATTTCCTGGTAAAATGGTTTTAAAGTAATTCGAAAATCCAAGTCCGTGAATAATCCCGAAGAACAACGTTACAATGGCAACGAAGGTGATACTTTCATTTTTAGACGATTTTCCAGCGGTAAAAAGATGAAAAACCGCGGTTATTAGAATGGTTATTGGAATTAAAAACTCAACCAAACTGGCTTTAATTTGTACTACTCCATAAACCGATAATAGCAAAGCTAAAGTGTGTCCTAAAGTAAAAAGCGACACTAAAACAAAAACATTTTTCCAATCTTTAAAGGCATACGGAACCATTAATGCAATTAAAAATAAAACGTGGTCATATGCATTAATATCTAATACATGTTTCAGACCAATATTAAAATACATCCAAAATTCTGACATAATGATAATTATTTGGGGGATTTCAAACTTACGATTTATTTTTTTAAGTTGGTAATCGCTATATCACAAAACCTTGTGAAATTGTTTCAAAAAAATAGATTTTTTGTGTAATTTTGCTTTAATAAAAAAACAAACAACATGTCAATTTCAGATTTATTCGATAGCGGTTTTAGAAATAGAAACAAAGGTCATTTTTCAGCAATTGTAAGAGTGGCGTTATCTGATGGAACTATTACTCCTGAAGAAAAAAAATTCTTAGATAAATTAGCTATCAAATTAGAAATTTCTCAAGCAGAATATGAAGAAATTTTAGAAAACCCTTTAAAATACCCAGTTAATCCTCCGTTAATGCACACACACCGTTTAGAGCGTTTGTACGATTTAGCAAGAATGGTTTATGCTGATGATGTTCTAGGAGAAAAACAACAAGATTTATTAACTCGTTTTGCTTTAGCATTAGGCTTTACAGCAGGAAACGTAGGTTATATCGTAGATAAAGCGTTAAAATTAGTAGATATGAATGTGGATTTAGACACCTTCACTTACGAAATGCAACACATGAACAGATAATTCAAACTGTTTTAAAATACAAAAGCACAAATTCAAATGAGTTTGTGCTTTTTTTATTTTGTTATTCAAAAAATTTACTTCGCTTTCGCCATAAACTCTTCTGCTTTTTCAACCATGTTTTTGCTTCCGCAGAAGAACGGAACGCGTTGGTGTAATTCCGTTGGTTGAATTTCCATTATTCTTTTGAAACCGTCTGAAGCTTTTCCGCCTGCTTGCTCAGCAATGAATGCCATTGGATTGCATTCGTATAACAAACGTAATTTTCCGTTTGGTGCTTTTGAACTGGTTGGATATAAGTAAATTCCGCCTTTAATCATGTTTCTATGAAAATCAGAAACTAAACTTCCGATATATCTTGACGTATAAGGTCTGTCGCCTTCTTCTAACTGGCAATATTTGATGTAATCTTTCACTCCTTGTGGAAAATGAACATAATTTCCTTCGTTAATCGAGTAAATTTTTCCGTCTTCCGAATATTTCATGTTTGGATGCGACAAATAGAAAGTTCCGATTGCTGGGTTTAACGTAAATCCGTTTACGCCATCGCCTGTTGTGTAAACCAACATAGTTGAAGTTCCATAAATGACATAACCTGCCGCTACTTGATTTACTCCTGGTTGTAAGAAATCTTCAATAGTTACGGGAGTTCCAACTGGAGTAATTCTTCTGAAAACTGAAAAAATCGTTCCTACTGAAACATTCACATCAATATTCGAAGACCCATCTAACGGATCCATTAAAACGACATATTTGTTATTGTGTGAATTATCCGAACCAGCCACAGTAATGAAATCATCATTTTCTTCCGAACCAATTCCACAAACAATTTCACGATTAATTAAAGTTTGAATAAAAACTTCATTCGCGTAAACGTCTAATTTTTGTTGGTCTTCTCCTTGAATGTTTTGTTCTCCAGCTGCACCAACAATATCCACTAATCCGGCTTTGTTTACCTTATAGTTCACTACTTTGGCTGCCAAACGAATGGAGTTAATAATACGAGATAATTCTCCTGTTGAGTACTGAAACGAATTTTGATGTTCAATAATGAATTCGCCTAACGTTCTATTTCTTTCTTCCATTTCGAAAACGATGTAGTTGTGTTTAAGGCACAAATATCGGTAAATTTGTGAAATCAGAGAATTAATTTGAAAAGATGTTTAAGTTAATTTTACTTTTGTAAAAAATTACGAAAAATGATTATCCGAAAAGCCACAAAAAACGACATGCCATCTGTTTTAGAATTGATTCAGGAATTAGCTACTTTTGAAAAAGAACCTGATGCTGTTGTCGTTACTGTTGATGATTTAATTCGCGATGGTTTTTCAGAAAATCCGCTTTTTCAATGTTTTGTTGCCGAAGAGGAAAATGAGATTATCGGAATGGCTTTATACTATTATCGTTATTCGACTTGGAAAGGAAAAACCATCCATTTAGAAGATTTAATTGTAAAAGAGAGCAAACGTGGAACAGGTGCTGGCTTTGCGCTTTACAAAGAAATCATCAAACAAGGAAAAGCCGAAAATGTCCGCAGAATCGAATGGAACGTTCTAGATTGGAACACACCAGCTATTGATTTCTATGAAAAATCGGGTGCTAAAGTTTTAGGCGATTGGCGTGTGGTGCATATGGACGAAAACGGAATTACTAATTTTTTAAACGAATAAATCATTTTTGGAACACTGATTTTAAAAATTTTAGAAATTTCTATAATCTGTGTTCCTATATATAAACACAACTAATTTTTAAGATGAAAATATTCAAATTTGGAGGTGCATCGGTTAAAGATGCCGAAGGCGTAAAAAACGTATTACATGTTTTAAACACAGTAGGACACGAAGATGTTTTATTGGTAATTTCTGCAATGGGAAAAACCACGAATGCATTAGAAGTGGTAATCAAAAATTACTTTGATAAATCGAAGGAATTACACGCATCACTTCAGGAAGTTCGAAAATACCACAACCAAATTTTATTAGACTTATTTGAAGACGAAGATCATGATGTGTTTTTTGATGTAAATGCTCATTTTGATGATTTAGAATATTTCATTCGTAGTAACAAATCGCCAAATTATAGTTTTGTTTACGACCAAGTGGTGAGCATTGGAGAATTAGTTTCTACGACAATTGTAAGTCATTATTTTAATTACAGTGGTTTAAAAAACAACTGGATTGATGTTCGCCCATTAATCAAAACCGACAACAATTACCGTGATGCGCAAGTTGATTGGGAAACCACTCAAAAGTTGATTTCAAAAGGCGTTAAGAAAAAAACGTTAAACATCACACAAGGATTTTTAGGTTCGGATGAGAATAATTTTACGACTACTTTAGGTCGTGAAGGTTCGGATTATACGGCTGCGATTTTTGCGTATTGTTTAGGAGCGGAAAGTGTTACCATTTGGAAAGACGTTCCTGGGGTTTTAAATGCCGATCCAAGATATTTTGAAAATGCGGTTTTGTTGAACCAAATTTCATACAGAGAAGCTATTGAGTTAGCCTTTTACGGAGCTTCGGTAATTCACCCAAAAACGTTACAACCTTTACAGAAAAAGGAAATTCCGTTGTATGTAAAATCGTTTATCAATCCAACATTAGCAGGAACCAGCGTTTCAAAAGGAGCTGATTTAGAACCACACACGCCTTGTTTTATTGTGAAGAAAAACCAATTGTTGTTATCGTTATCATCAATTGATTTCGATTTCATCATGGAAAATCACATCAGTGAAATCTTTGCTTTGTTTGCGAAATTTAAAGTAAAAGTGAATTTAATTCAAAACACGGCAATTAGTTTCTCTGTTTGTATCGAAGACAAATACAACAACTTTGAAGAGTTACGAAAAGTTTTAGCAAAAAAATTCAAAGTTTCTTATAACGAAAATGTATCGCTTTACACCATCAGACATTTTGATGAAAACGCAGCGAAAGTGGTAGAAACAAATAAAACAATTTTGTTACGCCAGATTTCGAGAGAAACTATGCAAATAATTACGAAGGAATAATTTTAAAATATTTAACTACAATCTTGTCATTCCGAAGCATGAGGAATCTTATAATGAGATGTTTCCTTACGTCAACATGACAATATTGTGTTTTTTACTTTTCGGGAAAATAACTCAAAACTTTCCAACAATAAATACTACTTTTGAAGATTCGGAGTTATAGTATTTATGCAAAAAATTGTTTTTTTAGCGGGATTTCTGTTGTGTTTTTTGGGTGGTTTCGCTCAAGAGACGTTACAATCCTATCCAACTAAAAAAATTGCGTTTTCAAAAGATACGATTTCGATAGAAAAATTCAGTTTAAACAATTCCTTTTTCGAAATTAAAGACAAAAATGGAACCGTCATCGATACCAGTTTTTACAAAGTAAATTTCCAAAAAGGAACGGTAGTTTTTACAAAAGAAATCAATACTTCAGATTCGTTAATAGTTCGCTATTCTAAATTTCCAGAATTTTTAACCAAAACGTATTCTATTTACGATGATGACAAAGTAGTTTCGAACGAAGCAGGAAAATTAGTTGTTTTCAAAAAAGACAAAAACACCAAAATCAAACCTTTCGACGGTTTGAATACTTCGGGAAGTATTACGCGTGGTGTTACCGTTGGAAATAATCAAAACACTGTGGTGAATTCCAATTTAGATTTACAAATCACAGGAAAAATTTCGGACAAAGTAAGTTTACGCGCTTCCATTCAAGACAGTAATATTCCGTTGCAAGAAGGCGGTTATTCGCAAAAATTAGATGAGTTTGACCAGATTTTCATTGAATTATTTTCGGATAAATGGAACATTCGCGCTGGAGATTTATTTCTGGAAAATAGAAAATCAGCTTTCTTGAATTTCAACAAAAAAGTACAAGGTTTAGCCACTCGTTTTACCTTTGGAACACCAGATAAAAAAACCGAACTGATTGCTTCTGGAGCTTTGGTGCGTGGACAATATGCACGAAGTAGTTTTATAGGTCAAGAAGGAAATCAAGGGCCGTATAAATTGCGTGGAAATAATAATGAATTGTATGTTTTAGTTATTTCAGGTTCGGAACGTGTTTATGTGAACGGGATTTTAAAAACGCGTGGAGAAAACAATGACTACATCATCGATTACAACGCAGGAGAAATCATTTTTACTTCGTTATTTCCAATTACTTCCGAAATGCGAATCAACGTAGAATACCAATATACCGATAGAAATTTTACTCGATTTATAACGTATGGCGGAATTTCGCACGAGCGAAAAAATTGGCAAATTGGCGGTTATGTGTATTCGGAAAGTGATGTAAAAAATCAGCCGTTGCAACAAAATTTATCTTCGGAACAAATTGATATTTTGCAAAACGCTGGTGATGATATTTCGCAAATGAACGGACCTTCAGCTTATTTAGATTCCTATTCTGAAAATAAAATTTTGTATAGAAAAGTGATGATTGGTGCGGTTGAAGTTTTTGAATATTCGAATAATCCAACAGACGAATTGTACAATGTGCGATTTTCGTTAGTTGGAAATAATGAAGGAAACTATGTTTTAGTCAACAATCAAGCCGTTGGAAAAATTTATGAATATGTAGCGCCAATTGCTGGAATTCCGCAAGGAAATTATGAACCAATTGTTCGTTTGATTGCGCCTACAAAAATTCAAATGGCAACGATTTTAGGAAAATACAATCCGAACGAGAAAACGCTTTTAGATTTTGAAGTAGCAGTAAGCAACAGCGACCAAAATTTATATTCGAATTTAGATGACAATAACAACAAAGGTTTTGCCGGAAAATTCAATGGAAAACAACGTCTTTTTGATGGAAAAACTAAGATTGATGCCTTTGCGAATTATCAATTAGTGCAAGAAAACTTCAAAACAATTGAACGTTTGTATAACATCGAATTTAATCGTGATTGGAACATCACTTCAATATTATTAGGCAATCAAAGTTTTTTGACTTCGGGATTGGATTTTAATTTCAACAACAAAGGAAAAGCGATTTATCAGTTTGAAAATTTAACTTTTGGGGAGGCTTTTTCTGGAAACAAACATACTTTATCAGGAAGATATGCAACCAAAAATTGGATGATTTGGAGTAATTCAAGCATAATGAAAAGCGATTCCGAACTTTCAAATTCTTCATTTTCTCGAAGCGAAAATCGTTCGTCGTATAAATTAGGTAAAAATTGGGTTGGTGCTACAGTGAATTTAGAAGACAATTCGGAAAAATTGAAGACAACCAATGCATTTTCGGCTTTAAGCCAACGTTTTTTAGAATATGGTGCTTTTGTGGGAAGAGGCGATTCGACGAAGGTTTTTGTGGAATTGGGATTTTTACAACGTCAGAATGATAGTTTGCAAAACAACCGAATTGAGCGTGTAAATCATTCAAATTCCTACTACTTAAAATCGCAATTAATTAAAACCGAAAAAAGTAATTTGAGTGTGTTTTTGAATTATCGCACTTTGAAATATGAAGATTCAAGCTTAAAAGACGAACCTTCGTTAAATTCACGAATTTTGTATTCGGATAGATTTTTTGGACAGCTAATTCAGACAACAACGGCTTATGAAACAAGTTCAGGAACCATTGCCCAGCAAGAATTCACTTATTTGCAAGTAGAACCCGGACAAGGCGTTTACATGTGGAACGATTACAATAGCAATGGAATTCAGGAATTACAAGAGTTTGAAATTGCTCCGTATTCTGATTTAGCGATTTATGTTCGAGTGTTTTTACCAAATCAGGTTTTTGTGCGAACCCACCAAAATAAATTTTCGCAAGCGCTAAATTTCAATTTTAACCAATGGCAAAATGAAAGTGGTTTTAAGAAATTCGCATCGCATTTTTACAATCAAACTTCGTTTTTAATTGATCGAAAAATAAAAAGAAATGGCGCTAATTTCGATTTGAATCCGTTTTCAAAAGAGGAAGAAGAATTGATTGGTTTGAATACCAATTTTAGAAATAGTTTGTTTTTTAATCGTGGCAAACAACATCATTCAACCACTTATTCGTTCTTACTAAACGAAAGTCAGAATTTACTTTCTGTGGGAAGTGTTGCTGCTAAAAACCAATCGCATCAAGTACAATATCAGCATTTGGTAAAGAAAAGTTGGTTGTTTAATTTTTCGGGAAGCACCACTTCAACCGAATCTACTTCTGAGAATTATCCAAATAGAAATTTCGAGATTGAAGGTTATCAAATTGAACCAAAAATTGGTTATCTATTTTCAAAAAATGCGAGTTGGGATATTTTTTACGAATACCAACAAAAAGAAAACCAAATTGGTGTATTTGAAACGTTAAAACAAACGCGATTGGGAACATCGTTTACCTTCAATAGCGAAAAAGGATTTAGCATGAATGGTGAATTCTCGATGTACAACAATTCGTATGATGGAAATGCCTTATCTGCAGTAGGTTTTCAAATGTTAGAAGGCTTACAACCTGGAAAAAATCAAACCTGGCGCTTACTTTTACAGAAAAACCTGACGCAATATTTAGACATTAATATTAATTATCAAGGTAGAAATAGTGAAACAAGTAAAACGATTCACACAGGAAACGTGCAATTAAGAGCGTTTTTTTAGTTAATATTTAGATTAATTCTACATTTCTACTTAATTTTACAAGCTTATTTTCAATTTTTTACAATGAAGAATCTTCTAATAAAATTATTTTTTATTTTATTTATAAACTTTGGTTTTAGTCAGTTGAGTAACAAACACTGGTTGCCACCTTTGCATTGTAGAGATGCTTCTTCTGTGGCTGATCATTATTTATACTTATCTACTCAAGAAACAACTCCTTTTCAAGTTACAGTTACGGATGGCGCTGGGAATCCTTTTGGAGCAAGCCCATATACTATTTCAGCGACTACTCCCTTAACAATAGATATTGGCTTTGGACAAAATACAAAAATGTTTGTTGGACAAGAAAATGTAAACATTGTTTTAAGTGATAGTGGAATTATATTAGAAGGACCCAAAGATTTTTATGTAAGCTTTAGAGTTAGGTCGCAAAACCACGCAGAAATGTTGGTTTCTAAAGGAAGACCAGGAATAGGAACAAGTTTTAGATTAGGGCATATCATAAATGAAAGCTTTGATCCACGAAAATCATTTGTTACTAGTATAATGGCAACAGAAGACAATACCAATATTACTTTGTCTGATTATGATCCAAATGTTATTTTTACAACAAGTACAGGTTTTATAAATGCTGCTTCTCAAAGTTTCTTATTAAATGCAGGTGAAAGTATAATTTTTTCAGGTTATAGTGACACAATTGAAAATTTAGATGGTGCAATCGGAGCATTGATTTCTTCGGACAAGCCTGTTGCTGTAAACTCTGGAAATGCCCTAGGTGGAATCGAGCAAAGTAGAGCCGATTTTGCCCTTGATCAAATTGTTTCTGCTTCACAAATAGGAAATGAGTATATATTTATTGAAGGAAACGGACTTGCGACTATGGAATTACCATTAATTGTTGCAAATGAGGATAATACCGAAATATTTGTCAATGGTTCTGCAACTCCAAATGCCACAATAAATGCTGGTGATTATTATTTAGTTGACAATTCGTTTTACCAAGGCACAACAAATAGAAACATTTATGTTAGAACTTCAAAAAACGTATACGCTTATCAATTATTAGGAGGTGGAAATGATACAGCTACAGCAGGTTTAAATTTCATTCCGCCTTTAAGTTGTTTCTTTCAAAATTCGGTAAACATTCCTGATGTGAATGTGATTGGATCAACTTCTTACAATGCAGACTTAATGGTCTTAACTTACGCTTCGGCAACAATTACGCTAAATGGAGCAACTATTTCAAATACAGAAGCACAAGCTGTTCAAGGAAACACTGATTGGGTAACATACAGAATACCTGGAGTTAGTGGAAATGTTAATATTGAATCCACAGGCCCTTTAGCGGTTGGTGTTTTTGGATATTTCAACAATGTGGCTGGTTTTGCAGGATATTATTCAGGTTTTGGCAGCAACCCAGAAGATACAGATGTTGCGGTTTGCTCAAATGAAACTGTTAATCTTTTTGAAGCCATAATAGGTAACCCTGGTGAAAACGGTACTTGGACAGTTCCAGCAGGCGGAGCGCCATTAAATAATGATGTTTTTGACCCAACAATCAATATTCCGGGTGAATATATATACCAATTTACAAAAGACTGTAACTCATCACCTACAACAATTCCTGTAAAAGTTAATGTTACCATTCAACAAGCGCCAAATGCGGGAACAAGTTTAACTTATTCAACATGTGTAAACGCTAATTCATTTGACTTATTTACGCTATTAGGCACTACCACAACTACTGGAGGAACATGGTCTTCTGCACTTGTATCTGGAACAAGTATTTTTAATCCGGCCTTGGATTCGTCAGGTGTTTATACTTACACAATACCTGAAAATGGTGCATGCCCTGAGGTTTCTGCAAGTGTTACAATAACAAACAATCCAATTCCAACCCCACCGGTGATTTCTGATTTTAGCTTATGTGATAATAACCTTGATGGAGATGATACAAATGGGTTTGTCGCTTTTGATTTAAGTCAAAAAAGCAACGAAATTTCAACTCTTATTCCCGGATACAACATTACTTATCACACCGATTTAACAGAAGCAATAGCCGGAAGCAACAGCATAACTTCAATATATGCAACGAATAGAATTATTTATGTACGATTGACAAACACAACTAACGGATGTTATTTTACTGCTACATTTAATCTAGTTGTTAACCCTAAACCTATTGTAAACGCTATCGTTACCTTAAAACAATGTGATACTGATACAGACGCGAACACGACATTCAATTTAACTCAAGCTAATGTTTTAATTTCTACAGATAGTAATTTAACCTTTTCATATCACAATAGTTTAGCGGGAGCAAATAATAACAACGACTTAGTTACTAATGAAATTGCGTTCAATGCAGCTAACGGAAGTACGGTTTGGGCAAGAATAACAAATTCTAATGGTTGTTTTAGAACCTCAAGAGTTAATTTAGTTGTATCGGCTACAACAGTTCCTCAAACATATAGATATACAATTGATGATGTTTGCGATGATTATTTGAATGCTACAGATCCTAATGGAGATGGAATAGGATATTTTAATTTAACCGAAATTGAACCTGCTTTAACAAACCAATTTCCTACAGGTCAATCTTATACTTATACTTATTATTTAAATCAAAATGATGCCGAAACGGAGCAAAATGCAATAACTGACATCAATAATTTCAGAAACACAGTTGCTAACAATCAACTTATTTGGGTTCGAATTGAAAGTAATTTATTTGAATGCGCCGGATTAGGTCCGTTTTTAGAATTAATTGTTAATCCATTACCCGATACTAATTTAGGTGATGATTTTGTTATTTGTATTGATCCAGTAACAGGAATTGGCTCACAAACTATAAATGCTACGCCAATTACGCCTGGAAATTATAGTTACGCCTGGACTCCGGCAAATCCAAGTGGAAACATACCAACTTATAACATTACTACACCTGGAACTTACGAAGTAACCGTAACAAATTTAGACACATCATGTAGTTTTACAGATTCTGTTGAGGCTACTTTTTCTTCTGAACCAGCAAGTGTAACTGCCGAACTATTAACGCCAGCTTTTTCTACCGGTTTAGCTACAATTCAAGCCTTAGCTATTGGAGGATTTGGTGTTTATGAATATAGTTTGAACGGAATAGATTGGCAACCAAGCCCTGTTTTTAGTAATTTACCAAATGGATCTTACACCATTTATGTAAGAGATATTCAAGGTTGTGGCTTATTGTTAACTAACACGATTCAAACCATTACTTATCCTAACTATTTTACTCCAAACGGAGATGGTTATAATGACAGATGGAATATTAACTTACCAGAAGAATATCAAGGTTTAATTTCAATTTATGATCGTTATGGTAAATTGATGAAACAAATGAGCCCAGACAGTTTAGGTTGGGACGGAACATTCAACGGAGAATTATTGCCTTCTACTGACTATTGGTTTAAAGTTGAATATAACGAAGACAACATAAGAAAAGAATTCAAATCGCATTTTAGTTTAAAAAGATAATTGCAAATGGGAACTATAGAAACCATAATTAATGGAAACATTGCTACTTTACTATTTTTTCATCCCTCGAGCAATTCATTTCCGAGTACATTATTACAACAATTAACCGATGAAATTAATGCTTTAAGCAAAAAAGATTCCGTTTCTATAATTATTCTAAAAAGTGCTGGAACAGGTGCTTTTTGTGCAGGCGCCTCATTTGACGAATTACTTTCGGTAAGCAATTATGAAGAAGGTAGCCGTTTTTTTTCAGGGTTTGCCAATGTAATCAATGCTATGAGAAAATGTCCAAAATTAATCATTGGAAGAATTCATGGTAAAGCTGTTGGTGGTGGAGTTGGATTAGCTTCTTCCTGTGATTATTCATTTGCAACGACAAAAAGTGAAATCAAACTTTCTGAAATTGCTATTGGCATTGGTCCTTTTGTTATTGAACCAGCCGTTTCAAGAAAAATTGGAAAAATGGCCATGACAGAAATGACTCTTAACCCAACCGCTTGGAAAACTTCAAAATGGGCATTTGAAAAAGGATTATTTTCTGAAGTTTTCGAAACTATTGAAGATTTAGACATAAGACTTGAAGAATATACCAAAGAACTTTCATCTTACAATCCCGATGCCTTATTAGAAATGAAGAAAGTGCTTTGGGAAGGAACAAGTCATTGGGATAGTTTACTCTATGAAAGAGCAGCAATTTCTGGAAGGCTAGTATTATCAGATTTTACTAAAAACGCATTAGAAAAATTTAAAAAATGAGAAGTTTAATCATTTTTCTTCAACAAGTTAATGTTGAACAAAAATTAAAAGACGCTCCAGATGGTCAATATCAAATTGGAGTTCTTATTGGTTCATTTGTACCTTTTATCGTATTAGTCGGAATCGCCTACGCACTTTATTACAGAGCAAAAAAGAAAGAAAAAATTTAAATTATACAAGATGTCAAATATAAGAATTACCAAACAGTTTAACTTTGAAACAGGCCATGCCCTTTATGGTTACGATGGAAAGTGTAAAAATGTTCACGGACATAGCTATAAACTATCCGTTACTGTAATTGGAAAACCCATAAAAGACACTTCAAATGTAAAATATGGAATGGTGATTGACTTTGGCGATTTAAAAAAAATTGTAAAAGAACAAATTGTAGATGTATTCGATCATGCAACTGTTTTCAATAAAAACACACCTCATATTGAATTAGCACACGAATTAAAATCAAGAGGACACGACGTAATTTTAGTTGATTATCAACCAACAAGTGAAAACATGGTAATTGATTTTTCTAATAAAATTAAAAATCTTTTACCTGATAGTATAAAACTACATTCTCTCAGATTACAAGAAACTGAAACTTCTTTTGCTGAGTGGTTTGCTTCTGACAATGAATCATAAAGATATTTAAAAACAAAAAGTCCTCAATTGATTTGAGGACTTTTTTATTTGTATAGTTACTAATTACTTCTTCACAATCAAGAATTCGCTTCTTCTGTTTTGTGCGTGTTGTTCTTCGTTACATGGTTTGCAAGCTACTTTTGGTTCGCTTTCTCCAAATCCTTGTCCTGAAATTCTATCTTTTGCTATTCCTTTGCTGATTAAGTATTGAACAGTCGATTTTGCTCTTCTGTCTGATAAGTTCATGTTGTACTTATCACTTCCTCTACTATCAGTATGCGATTTTGCGAAGATGACCATGCTTGGATGCTCGTTCATTACGGCTACCAACTTGTCTAACTCTGCTGCTCCTTCTGCTGTAATATTACTTTTGTTGAACTCAAAGTAAATTGGTTGTAATATCACCTCTTTCTCTGTGATGATTGGCATAATTGGTTTTAAAGTCAATTCAAAATTGACATCAAAAGCAAGCTCATTTTCTTCAAATTCAATTTTATTAATATTACTGTTTTCATAACCTGATTTGCTAGCGTAACTTACAATGGTTGGTAAACAAGTTAACATTGATTCAGATTCACCATTAACATCAGTATTTTGATTTGTTAGGATTTTTTGGTTTATATCTGTTATAAAAACTGTAGCTCCTTCAATCACATTTCCTGTCATCTCATCTTTTACAACAACTGTTGCTCTAAAATTACAAATCGGATCTGCTTTATAAATATCGTCGTTACCGTCTCTATTACTAGAGAAGAATCCAACCTTCTTGGTTGCGTTGTAAGTGAAAGCAAAATCATCTTTTGATGTATTTACTGGTTCACCAACGTTCATCGCTGCTGTTCCTTTGTTTACATCCATCTTGAAGATATCATATCCTCCAAAACCTTGTTTCCCGTTTGATGAGAAAAACAATACATCATCGTCTGTAATAAATGGAAAACTCTCGTTTGCTTCGGTGTTTACTTTAGCTCCTAAGTTTTCTGGCGTGCCATATTCGTCTCCGTTTACTGCTACTTTCCAAATGTCTTCACCTCCAAAACCACCTGGCATGTTTGACGAGAAGTATAATGTTTTTCCATCTTTACTTATGCTTGGATTTCTTACATCGTATTCCTTATTGTTAAAAGGAAGTGGTTTGCTGTTTGACCATTTATCGCCTTCTTTGGTAGCTTTGTAAAGGTAAATTTTACCAAATTTTGCTTTCTTAGCTTTGTCTTTTACGTATTCTTTCTCATTGAAACTCTCGCTACCGTAGTACATTGTGTTTCCATCGCTTGTAATACTTGCTGGTCCATCGTGCCATTTGGTATTGATGTTGTCTACCGCTACTGCATCACTAATGGTTCCATTTGCGTTGTAAGTGGCTTTGTAGATGTCTAAATATGGCTCTTCGTTGAAGTTGCTGTTTCTTTTTGAGGTGTTTCTAGCACTTGCAAAATATACATTGTTATCATTAGTAAGTACGGCACCAAAATCGGTTTTATCGCTACTTACATCAGATTTTACAATGTCGTATAATTTACTTTGTCCTTTTAATTCTGGAAGGTAATTAGGATTACTTACAAATGTTTTGGCTCTTTGGTCGTTTGGTGCCAATTGCGCAAATTGTTGCATTTGTTTGTCGGCTTCCTTAAAGTTACCTTCTGCTTTTAGCATTTGAGCGTATTTGTAATACGTTTCGGCATCTTGCTTTTGCTCTACTACTTTTGCATACCATTTTGATGCTTCTTTCGTATTGAAAACATTGTAGTAGCTCTCTGCTAATTGTTTGTAAACGTAGTTATCTGCTTTACTGCCTTCGGCTAATTTTAAATATTCTTTCGCTGCATCTACATATTCGTATCTATCGAATAATTTGTCAGCTGTTTTGGTGTATTGATTTTGTGCACTAAGTATTCCACTTACCATCACAAAACTTAATGTTACATATAAATTTCTCATTGTACTCTTGTCGGTTTAGGTTAGAAGAATCTTGGTGAACTTGATACTTTTTTCGGGAAGTTCAAATCAAATAACAATATAATCTCGTGTGAAGATGGCGTTGTTACATTCAAATCCGATACGATATGATCGTAAGCGTAACCTAATTTTATATTTGGTGTAATGGCATAATTAACCATGGCTCCAAAACTGTCTTCTAATCGATAGGTTCCACCAATCTCAAATTTTTCATTAAACAAGAAGTTAGCCGATAAATCCCAAGATGTTGGCGCTTCAAAGGCCGATTTCATCATGAAAAATGGTTTGAATTTCACATTCTGATTGATATCAAACACATATCCTCCTGTTACAAAATAATGCGACACTTCTGAACCAAATTCTCTTCCGTTAAAATCTAAATGTTTTGATTTTATCATATTAGGAACCGAAAATCCTAAGTAATACTTATTCGTATAGTAGAAAAGTCCTGATCCAATATTGAAATACGAATTACTTGTATTCTCTGAAAAAGCAGGATCGTTAGCATCTGGTAATGTTGAATTAACATCATCAAACAAACTTACTTTGTGCAACGTTAATCCGGTTTTTAATCCAAAAGCTAATTTGTGTTCGCCTCCTAAATTTAATGTGTAAGAGAAATCTGCATACACATTATTCTCTTCTACCGGTCCAATTTTATCTGAAATAACCGATAATCCCATTCCAACATTCTTACCAACAGGAGCATGTCCAAAAAAGGTAGCCGTTGTAGGCGCATCTTCTATCTCAACCCACTGCTTTCTATATAATAATCCTAATGATAAATTCTCTTTGCTACCAGCATAAGCAGGATTCATTACACTCATATTATACATATATTGTGTATAATGAGGATCTTGCTGGGCAAAAGCAACTACACCTATAAATAAAATAACAACTTGAATAATTCTATTTTTCATCTTACTTGCTTTTAATTTTCTTTATTTATATAAACCCAACCTGTTTTAACTTCTCCACTTGGCAAAGAAACTACATAATAATAAGTGCCGTCTGGTAATTCATTTCCATTATTAGCTCTTCCACCCCATTCATTTATGTAATTTGATTTACTATACACTTCTACTCCGTAACGATTGAATATCTGAACTTGTTTTGCATCAAATCCTGATAAATCCCAAGTATCATTTAGTCCATCATTATTTGGAGAAACTCCTTTTGGAATGACACAATTTATAACATCAATTGTAGCTGTTATAGAAATTGAATTTGAACATGTTCCATTGTTAATTTCTGATAACTCAATTACAATAGTGGTAGTAGAATTATTAACCTCAATTAAAGCTTCTCCTAGAGCATTTAATGTTGCCGTTTGTTGAGAACCTGAATTTATAGAATATGTTACAACATCATTTGGAGATCCATTAATTTGGAAAGCACCAGTTTGTCCTACACAAATTTCACTATCTATAACTGTAACTGATGGAGTTACTGGAGACGCTAATTGTTCAAGAATTGTAAACGATGCTGATGCTACTGATGTACAAGTACCATTACCTGAAGTAACCGTATAACTTGCACCAACTACCATTCCTGAAATCACTCCACCTGCGCCTGCTGTAGGACCTACTGGTGTGAAAACATAAGTATTAGCTGCGTTGTAATTTGTAATTGTTGATGTTCCCGCTGCAACACACGTTGGAGCTGTAGTAGTAATCGTTGGAACCGCCGGAGTAACTAGCATAGCTACATTACTAAACGATGCCGATGCTATAGATGAACAACTTCCGTTTGATGAAGTTACCGTATAACTCGTTCCAACCGTCATTCCACTTATCAATCCACCCGCTCCTGCTGTTGGACCAACTGGCGAGAAAGTATAAGTCAATGCTCCGTTGTAATTCGTGATGGTAGATATTCCATCCGACGAACACGTTGGTGCCGTTGTTGAAATCGTTGGTTGTGATGGAACTGTTAATTGCGCTGCATTACTGAACGATGCCGAAGCCACTGAAGTACAAGTACCATTACCTGAAGTAACCGTATAACTTGTTCCAACTACCATTCCACTGATTACACCTCCTGCGCCTGCTGTAGGACCTACTGGGGTGAAAACATAAGTATTGGCTGCGTTGTAATTTGTAATTGTTGATGTTCCCGCTGCAACACACGTAGGTGCCGTAGTAGTGATCGTTGGAACCGCTGGAGTAACTAGCATAGCTACATTACTAAACGATGCCGATGCTATAGATGAACAACTTCCGTTTGATGATGTTACCGTATAACTCGTTCCAACCGTCATTCCACTTATCAATCCACCTGCGCCTGCGGTAGGACCAACTGGTGTGAAAGTATATGTCAATGCTCCGTTGTAATTCGTGATGGTAGATATT
>DNNO01000027.1:29037-29367 GCA_003497625.1 Flavobacterium sp.
TCCACCTGCTCCTGCTGTAGGACCTGCTGGTGTGAAAACATAAGTGTTAGCTGCGTTGTAATTTGTAATTGTTGATGTTCCCGCTGCAACACACGTTGGAGCTGTAGTAGTAATCGTTGGAACCGCTGGGGTAACTAGCATAGCTAAATTACTAAACGATGCCGATGCTACCGATGAACAACTTCCATTATCTGCAATTACAGTATAACTCGTTCCAACTACCATTCCACTTATCAATCCGCCTGCGCCTGCTGTTGGACCAACTGGTGTGAAAGTATAAGTCAACGCCCCACTGTAATTCGTGATGGTAGATATTCCATCCGATGAACA